>NZ_JAVJSK010000001.1:0-88186 GCF_040219495.1 Phaeodactylibacter sp.
TTTTTTAATTTGGAGATTAAATCGCCATGATTCTTCCTTCGCCTGACTTCATAGGCGCAGTTCCGCTCAATATGTGCGACCCATATATCTTCGGTTAATTGCTGCAGGTTTTGCAAAGGGTTTGCTGCCAAGTAGTTGACCCACTTCATGAAACTTAGGGCTTTACTTGCTTTTTGCTGTATTGCTTGGAATGCCGGGTAGACAAAAAGGACCAAGTAAGTAAGCATCAAAAAGATCATGGCCCTTGCCCGGGCAGGTTTGATATGCCCCAAACCTGCAAACATATGCTGTAGCTTCAGCCCTGACTTCCAAGCTTTGAAGATGATTTCGATACGCCACCGCAGCTGATAGATGACAAAGGCCTGCGCGATACTGATTTTCTCTGGCTCCGCGTTAGTGACCAAAAATTGCCACTGCAGCATATCTAGGTAGTGGCTATTATGATTGGCCGATTTGTGGCGGTCCTTCAGGGCCTTGCGGCGGCGTTTTTGGTACTGGCCCTGAGGCACCTGCCGCACAAGCAGGCGGACGGGCACTCGCTCTTTTTTGCCGACCTCGACAGCCAGCTCGAACTGGGCAGCCCCTGCCTTTTTCTTTGCCTTGCAGTATTCTAGCAGGCCGAAAGGCACTTCTTGGCCGGGCAGATAAACATGGGCTGATGGCTTGAGGCGCGAGAGGAAGTAGGCACCTTTGCTGCTGATCGCCTTTAAAGCCCGGAGGACAAAATACCCCAGGTCGCGGACCAGCAGGTCCCCCTGCTCCAGTTTGTCGACGATACGCAGAGCGTCCCCTTGGTCGTTTTTCCGGAAGTTGGCCAGCAGGATGTCTACAGGCTTATCATTGAGCAGGTCCATCGTCAGCTGTATTTTGCCCGTAGCCTTCTTTTCCCCGTTATTGGAGTGGGGCCCGGGAAAATCCAATTCGCAGCCCTTCGGCAAAGACAGGCTACTGCTGTCTTGCAGGAATATGTTGTTGAACTCTAAGCCCAGCCGGCTTATGCGGGACATTGCCGAGCTTGCCTTGGCAGCCATGGCCTTGGCGAGCAGTCCCCTGCAGAAATCGGCGTGGCGATCTGCCGAAAGGCGCTTATTGAGCCCTTCCTTGCTTACGCTCACGCCAGTAAGGCACATTAATGCGTTCGCCCATTTAGACAATGAAATTTGCTGTCTGCCGACACAGGCAAAAAATGATGCTACAAAGTATAGAGGTGTTATTTTTTGGGCCTTTGATTTGACAAAGCCCGTCTCTTTTGCAAGAGTGTCCAGGCAGATTCCCGATAAGTTTTTTATAACTTGCTTTAGATTTATATTCATAAGTCTTGACTGTCTAAGTGTAAGTTGTGGTAAACCCAAACTTAGGCAGTCTTTTTCATATATGAAAAATTTCGGTTGACGCCTATGCGCTTATTGCCGGGTACAATCGGGCCGAAGGGCAATTGGAATAAGGAGTGAATGGTCTGTCCGCCTGCATTAATGGCGGCTACTCCAGTAGGAGCGACAACGGCCAGGCGCTTCGGTGGTTTGGCTTTCAGCGCTCGCAGAAAGGTTGTTTTGCCAGTGCCTGCTTTTCCGGTAAGGAAAATACACTTATGGGTATGGCATATGAATTCATGAGCGAGCTCCAGCTCGGGGTTGTGTCCCGCCTTCGTAGAACTACGGCGGGCGGAGTGTGATTTTGTCATGGTTTTCAGGGGTTGGTGATACAGAGAATCTTTAATAGTGTGTTGGGCCTTCAGTAACCAGTCTGTCCCGCTCCCTGGAACGGGACGAAGAATAGCCAAAAAAATGCTAGGTTTCGACTAGAAGACCAAAGTTCCAACACGCCCTAAACACCAACAATAATAATGATTTTGTTTTTAATTTCAAATTTTTAAAACTAAAATTATTTTTTTTTGGGAGCGGCGGGGCTTCAGGTGTTGCTATCGGAATTACGTTTTTACCCGTTCGACGGCATTTGTCAACAATACATCGCACAAGCGTTCAGCCTTGATCTCAGCCTCAATATTTTTTCGGGTTTTTTTATTCAAAACCGACCCGTTACCTGATACTTTACAGGCCGGCAGGTAGGGCAGAGTAGTGGTTTATGGATCAGTATTTTGGCATTTTTCTGATGGCTGAGGGTAAGATTTGCCTGTGCAGTGCGATAGAAGGGAAATTACTAATTAAACCCTTTGACGATGAAAACTACTATGCAGGTTCGCGAGATGCAAGAAACCCCTAATCAAATGCTTCATTTCACGCGACGGCTATTTTTTATACTGAGTTTAGTCGCTTTTGGTTTTGCCCCCTGCTTCAGTCAGCAAAATTCGGATACCATTGCCATCCAGAAAACGTTTGGCGGGTATCAGTTTTACCAAGATGGCAAAGCCCTTACCCTGAGTAAGTTGTCGTATACGCTGAAATCCAATTCGCAAGCCTATCAGGAACTTCAAGCTGCCAAAACCTCCTATGCGGCAGCTGTGGTGGTTTCCTGCGCGGGCGGCTTTTTGGTCGGCTGGCCCATAGGTACTGCGTTCGGTGAAGGCGAGCCTAATTGGACGTTGGCCGGTATTGGTGCCGGTATGATTGCCATTTCCTTCCCCATCAATAAAGGGTTCAAAAAACGGGCAAAGCAAGCGGTCGATATTTATAACAACGGGCAATTGCCTGATAAATCTCCTGAAAAGAAACCCGGCAAACTCAACGTGTCGCTCAATGGCAATGGGGCTGGGCTGATTTTCCGGTTTTAGAGCTTGTTGGGAATTTGCTTTTGGAGCGAACGCAGCCAAATTTTGTTCTGATCGAGACGAGAGGAGGGAGCATTAAAGATTGAGGTTCAGAGAGGTTAAGGTCGAGCGCATACTGGGTTTGCCAGAGAGAGTAATAGCTTGCTATTCCTGCCATGAAGCCATCGTACAGGCGCTCAACCTTGACTCCAACCTCAACCTTGCCCGGGCTCACTAGATTACCTGTTATTTGATACTTGGCAAAGTCTTATTCCTCTTTTCCGCGCTCCACCACACTGGCCAGAAAAGCATCGCGCTTCCGCCGTGAGATGGGCACCTCCGAGCCATCTTCCATCACCACTGTACCCTCTTTGATATAGCGTGCGATCAAACCGACATTGATCAGGTGGGACTTATGCGTGAGGTAGAAGTCAAAGTCTTCCAGCATGTCCTTGAACACCCCGATATTGTAAGAACTGACGATGCAGCTGCCGTCTGTCAGATGGATGCGGGTATACTTTTGCCAACCCTCGCAGCGTACGATCTGGCCGACCTTAATGAAATCATAGGTATTGGCACCCGGTATGGCGATTTTAGTCTCCTGCTCGCCAATATGGTTGAGGTTGTGGCGGAGCACATGGTACATCCTGAGCTTTTCGCGGTTTTGGATGCGGTTTTCTGCTTTGTGGACAGCAGCGATCAGATCCTCTGTATTCACAGGTTTGAGCAGGTAGTCGACTGCGCTGACTTTAATCGCATTGAGCACATACTCGTTATATCCGGTGACAAAGACCACTTCAAAGTTTATATCCTCGAACTGGTCGAGGAACTCAAAGCCGCTGCCGCCGGGCATGGCAATGTCTAAAAAGACGATATCTGGTTGAAAACAGCTTGCCTGTTGGTAACCTTCCTGTATGTTGCCAGCTACTTCTATGGCGGAAATAGACGGGCAGTATTTTTCCAATTTGACCTTTAGTACCTGCCGTAGCTTGGGTTCGTCATCGATGATCAGCGCTTTCCGTTTATTCATGGTCCAGGGGTTTAGTTTGTATAGTCACAAGCGTGCCGGGATATTCGGTATTGTGCGGGAATGCCTCCTCTACTTCAATGCGGATGTCTGCAATACCGGAAGTGCGCAAGGTCTCCATTTTCTCCTGCACGATCTTCATGCCTCGGGAACGGTGCCCCTTACGGCGTTTGCTTTTGGCCTGCTCCCGACCGATGCCGTTGTCCTCAATCCTGCATATCAGGGTATCCCCCTGCGCATTGAATTGGATACGGATTAGACCCCGTTTGTCCCGCCGTTCGCTCAGCCCGTGGTTGATGGCGTTTTCCACAAAGGGCTGCAACAGCATAGAGGGGATCAGGTACTCGCTGGGGTCTAAACCTTCTTCCAGCTCTATCTCTACCTCGAACAAATCCTCAAAGCGCATTTTTTCCAAAGCGGTATAGTCGCGCAGCAGCGCTATTTCCTGCTCCAGCGGTATCATCTTCTCCCGGGCGCTGTCCAGGTACTTGCGCATCAGGCGGGCGAACATAGTGAGGTAGTTATCAGCCGAATCGACATCCTGGGTCTGTATAAAGTATTGAATAGCCCCCAGTGCATTGAAGATGAAGTGCGGATTCATTTGCGCTTTGAGCGCGTCCAGCTCCAGATTGGCGATGCGTTTTTCCAGAGTGCGCTTTGCTTCTTGCTTACGCCGCTCCCTGCGAATGCGCTGTAGGGCTAGCAGGCCCACGACTCCTGCAAAAGTCAGAAGGCATAGTATCCGAAACCACCATTCCTGCCAGAAGGCTTTGGCAATGTGAATGGTCACTGGCTCATGCAGGACTTCAGTACCGTATATGTCTTTGGCTTTGAGATAGAAGGTGTAGTCTCCGGGCGAAAGCTCCAGGTAGTTGACTTGCCGTTCCCTGCTTTCCTCCCATTCGGTCTCTAAAGGCTCCAGACGGGTACAGTAGCGGATATTGCCATCACTGGCGTAGGAGCGCAGGCTGTAATCAAAGGAAAGGTCGTTTTGCAGATGGCTCAGACCGTCCAGGTCACTAACGGGGACGGGCTGCCCCTTTACGCTAACAGCTGTAAGCTGCAGCAGGGCATCGGGAACTTCCGATGAGGTTTCAAAGAAGCGCTTAAGCTCATGAAGGCCCTGGGCGGAAGCAATATAGAGCATGGAATCCCCTTTAGCGAGCACATCTTCGATTTCATTGGTGGGCAGGCCGTGGCGGACAGTATACTGAGTGTAATCCTTCGGAGCCTCAAAAGGGACAGCCAGTACGCCATCGTTGCAGGCGACCAGCACGCCGCGCTCTCCATCGGCTTTGATTTGGCGGACCATCTTGACAGCGGCGATACGTGCCAAATTTTTTGAGCCGAGATCATAGTAAAATAGCCCCTCACTTTCTGTTCCGATCCATAGCTTCCCGGGCGTGCCGAAGAGGGCGGAGATGCCACGCAGACTTTCTCCTTCGGATAAAACCGGCTTCAAGACACCAGCAACCAGCCGCTCCAGCCCATTCACGCTGCTCACGTACAGCTGCCGGGCGTGCGGGTTGTAGTAAACCTTTTGTATGCTTATGCTTGATATATTAAGCATAGCCGCACGAATGTCACGCCCAGAGGGCATAAGCTGCATTTTGGTCAGATAGCCCGACCTCAAGCCGTAGAGCGCATTCTCCTCAGCGTGGAAAGCCAGGTCCTGGTCCCCCGCTTTCAAATAATAGGCATAATTACTGTCGTTTATCAACGTAAAGTAGTCTTCAGCGTCAATCGTCCGCAGCTTTCCGGCCTGTTCCTGTAATAAAAAATTGCGGGAAGAGGAGGATATATATACACCCTGAGGGGTAGGCACCACAGAACGAAACCGTCTGGATTTTTGGGCAGGCGTCAGAGATCGTACCGTATCTTTAGTAATCTGGTAAACGCCGGTATTTGCGGTTATGCCTATGATTTGGCCTTGCCGGGTGCGCAATAATGCTTCCAGGTGCTGGTCACCACCCTTTGGCAACTGCCGTTTGTGCACCCCCTTATTGGCTTGGGGGATCAGGAAAAGCCCTCCGTCCCGGCTCCCAATCCAGATATTGCCGCGGCTGTCGCTGTAGGTCCGGTGCAGGAAGTAGCGCTCTGAAAGCGTACGGTTCTGTACTTTTTCCAGTAAATGACCTTCAAAGTCAAAGCAGAGGGCACCGTCATCGGTTGAGATCCACAGCCGGTCTTGTAGCATCGAGACACTCAAATGCGCTTTGGGGTGGATGCCGTAATCCACTGGGTCAATATAGCGGTAGGTAAAGGCAAGGGGAGCTATCCAGAATACTCCGCTCTTATGTCCCCGGATTAGAAATTGTTCCTTGCCTGGTATTTGGCATACCTGGATAGCTCTATTATCCACTCTGGGTTCTAGCTTTAACGCTCCCCATAGCCCGGAAGGCCGCTTAACTATAAAGGTACTGGCATCTATGTTGTAATAATACGGATGCCCAGGTATCCTCCGGATACCACTACTCCGATACCATTGTCGCTGCCCCTTGTTGCCGAGTGTGTAGAAGTAGGTTGCAGTACCATAGACAAACTGCTCGGTCAGTTGTTCCGGTTGTTCTGTTTGCTCGAATAATCCAGCGTACTGTTTGACGAACGAAGGATCATATTCGTGATAGTTAGCCCTTATGAGTCGATCCCTATAAGCGTAGTAACCCGATTTGCAGCCATAGTAGGCAGCCCCGTTAAAAACTCCCATATACACACACCCTTCCTCGTGGACGGTAACAATACTGTCCTGATACACATAAGCCGGTCGATTGTAAATGGAAAACAACCATATTCTCCCATCCGGCCCTTTTTCCGCAAAGGGGATATCATTGCCCGGCAGCCCATCTTCCAAGGTGAAGTGCTCAAAGCCGTAGCCGTCAAATTTAGCCAGCCCGTTCTCCGTGTACGCCCAGATGTAGCCGTCATCATCCTCCACCACCCCGTAGACATAATTGGTCGGCAGGCCATCCTCGGTGGTATACTGAATGTAGCTGGCGTCCTGTGCCCGGCAGAGCAGGTGCAGGAGCAGGCAGAGTCCGATATGTAGCCAATGGGGTTTCACACCTACAATAATAAGGTTTTAATCGGCTTTTTGCAGGGTTTTCGGAGCATCGGTGGATTTGGGGGAAGGAACGGCGAGGGAGTTTACCATTGATCCAATGGTGTTGACCGATGGTCTTAGGGGTGTTGTGATGGTGTTCCTTCGCCCTTAAGTTTGTACTAATGCCTTGGTTCCGGTGCGACTTAAACCGATAATGCTACCTGGTCAGGTCTATACTTTAAAATTTTTACCCCTTCGAAGGTAAGATTCTCCCGTACCATGCGATAGAAGGGAAATTACTAATTAAACCCTTTGACGATGAAAAGTACTATGCAGGTTCGCGAGATGCAGGAAACCCCTAATCAAATGCTTCATTTCACGCGACGGCTATTTTTTATACTGAGTTTAGTCGCTTTTGGTTTTGCCCCCTGCTTCAGTCAGGAGCAGGTGGATACGATCAGCATGCAGAAGTTGTTTAGCGGGTACGCCTTTTCTCAAAATGGAGAAAGGCTTAACACAAATCAAGTATCCGATGTCTTAACCTCGAACCCGGAAGCCTATGAAAAATATGAGGACGCTTGTTCCCTGGGTTTAGCAGCCGGACTTCTCAGTTCTGCCGGCGGCTTCCTGATCGGCTGGCCGATTGGAACAGCTATTGGCGGAGGAGAACCCAACTGGAACCTGGCACTGATCGGGACGGGCTTGGTTGCTGTTTCCCTGCCACTGAGCAGGGGGTCAAATAAACGGGCTGTGCAGGCTATCGACATCTTTAACAACCAACCACTGCCAAACTCCCCTGCGGATACAAAGCTAAACAAGCTTAGTATGTCTGTACAAGGGAATGGAGCTGGTTTTATTCTTCGGTTTTAGAGCTTGTTGGGATTCTGCTTTTGAAGCGAACGTAGCCAAATTTTGTTCTGATCGAGACATGATACATTCAAGAATGGGATTAAAGGAGCCCATTCTTCAATCACATAGCCTGAGCTACGTGACTGAAGAGTAACGAAGAGCGGGACGAAATTTGGCAAGAGCAGCCCAAAGGGTGAAATCCCAACACGCTCTAAAGCAGGAGTATTTCTTCCGCAGAGCACCAGTAATCATTAGATAGAATATTTCAACCTCAAAAAACCAAAACCCTATGTTAATCAAGAAATGGAATCCCATTTTCATTGCCCTTGCTATGCTCTTTGTGCAGCAGGTGAGCGGGCAGAATTACGCCCTCAGCTTAGCGCAAAACCAGGAAGACTTCGTCTTTTTGGATGTCAGTACCACCCCTTTGACGGGTAACGCCACTACTTTCACCGTAGAGTGTTGGTTCAACAACCAGAATACAGTTATCAATCAGTTCCGGCGGCTATACAGCTTCGGCGGTACCAACTCTCGTATAGAAGTGGGGGTGCTGGGAGGGCAATTGGTTTACTTTTTCCTGGGCTCTGGCGGCAACACCGGCGTAAACATTGTAACAGCCGTTTCCCCTAACACCTGGTACCACTTGGCTGTGGTGAAAAACGGCGACCAATTTGATTTCTACCTCGATTGCGCACAGGTAGGCACTGCTTCCACTACAGGTATTACGTTTAGTAATGACTACCTCCGGTTAGGGCGCTGGCCAGGCGGGGCAGCGGCAAATGCAGACTGGCACGGCTTGGTTGATGACTTCCGGCTTTGGCAAACTGCACTCTCCGCTTCGGATATTTGTGCCCGGCAGAACTGCCCGCTTTCCTGCAATGAGGCGGGGCTGGTAGCTTATTGGGACTTTAATGACCCAGCGGTCGTACCAGGAGGCGGCAACTCAAGCATCACACAAATCTTGGACTGTTCCCCAAATGCCAATCATGGTACGCCATTCAACTTAATCCAAACCGGACCAGTCAGCAACTGGGTCAACTCCACCGCCCCCCTCGTCTACCCCGCCCTGCACGATTTAGGCTTGGAAATCCGGGACTACCCCTACCGCAGTAACCTGCTTACCAGCATCTGCAACGGCGATCCCGCCCACTTCTGCCTCGACGACAACGGCCAGACACCCGGCCCGTACAGCAACGTCAGTGTACAGTGGGAATTTTTAGACGTCGGAGGACCGGGCTGGCAGCCAGTTACGTCCCCTTCCTTTATCGACTTTTGCTTCCCCGTAGCGCCGGGCGAACTCACCCTGCCCTGCAGCAGCAGCCCTGATGGCTTCGTCGACCGAAAGTACCGGGCGGTAAGCACCGTGACTGGCCCTACCGGCGAGCAATGCGAATACCTCAGTGCGGAATATGACCTGCAGATTTGCTGCCCCATCAGCCCTGCTACCGTGAGCCTTTCTCCTTCCGGCCCCTACTGCGAGGGCGAAACAGAGACCTTTACCGCTACCCTCAACTCCCCGGACCCTTTCGTACAGACTCCGGGGCTTAATGTTACGATCGACTGGTACTACGTTGACCCCATCGCAGGCACACGCACGCTCATTGGCAGTGGGAGCCTTAGCGTTACGCATACGGTCACCTTTCCGCAGGTGGCGGGGGTGACAGATTTCTGCTTTGAAGTCGAGGTCACGAACTGTAACAACAAAATGGGAACCTTCTCCGCTTGCATCCCGGTAGATCCCGAGCCGGTCTGCGGCACGATAGCCGGCTGCCCACTGGGAGCGCCCATGAACCTGACCCTTGTTGACCCCAACCCGGCTCACCTCATCTATGAGATTTGCCCGGGTAATGATGCGATCATCTGTCAGGATGCCCAATTTGACGATTGTATCCCGCAGTGGCAGTACACCTTCACAGACCCAAACATAGCGACCCCTTCTGACTGGGTCAATATGGGGCTGAGCAATACCACCCAAAATACGAATATCCTACCCAGCCACCTCTGGCCCGCCGGGCAAACGTCCATCTACTACCGCATACAGTGCAATCCGCTATCTAATCCTTCCGGATGCGAGCCCTGCTTCAGCAACATCGTGGAGGTGACCCTGATACAGGCGCCGGCACCGCCCACTGTCACAGGCCCCACGCAGGTTTGTGTAGAGAATCTACCCGTTACTCTTTCGGTAAACAGCCCGGTAGCAGGCCTGACTTATACCTGGCTGTACGAGGGCTTGGTCATCGGCACCGGCAATTCCATATCCGCTTTAAATGGCGGCTGCTATTGGCTGGAAGCCAGCAATGGCTGCCAGACCGTGGATGGGCCACCCCTATGCCTGGATGCCTGTGAGACCATCGCCCGCCTGAGTTGCCCACTGCCGCCGAATGCTTGTGCGACACCGGGAGAACCAATCAGCCTTACCGCCTGCGATTCGGAGAATACCTGCTCGGGCACCGCCGGGCTGCTGTTTGAGTGGTTTGTGGATGGCGTATCGCAAGGTGCTGCCAGTAGCCTGTGTGACTTTACGCATATGCCCGCAACCACCGGCACCACCTACAAAGTCGTAGTAACGGACCCCGCTACCGGCTGTATGGATATGGTGGAACAGACGGTGATTCCTTGTGATGCTAATTAAACAACCCCACAACAAACAGTTATGAAAAATCATATCATTCTCTTACTATTCTTTTCTCTGGTAGGGCATTACAGTTTTGCACAGTGCGACCCCAACTGCGGCCCTACGAATCAGTTGACTTTCAGTACCGGCTGGGATCCGGCAACTAACAGTACGATCAACATTGGACAAACAGATCCTTACTGGCGGTTGATGAATCTGCCACCCATTTCGGGGGCTATACCTTCCGGCGCGGCCAACCCTACTCCTCCGGATGCTTATGCTATCACCCCTTTTCAGACCGGTTGGAACGTGCTGCCTGATTCCCGGGTACTGTCCATGACCGACCAAAGCAATTTTGGCCCGGACAATCTCAATGAGAACCAGCCCTGGCGTTTCCGGCGATACTTTTGTTTGTGTCAGGATGCGGAGGTGATCTTAGACGGACGTATCAAAGCCGATGATACCGGCAAACTGACCTTGTACAACAACAACGGGACGGCCACCGCTTTTTCTGCCACCCTGGCACCGGCACCTAACGTCAACAATTTTAATACGGGGGTATCCTTCAGCCAGGCCCTGTTCCTGCCAGCAGGTACTTACTACTTTGAGTTTGAGCTTTTGAATACCGATGGCGTAGCAACGGGTTTTGCTGTGGAGGGCAATATGGTAAGTGCCAGCGGCCCGGTCATCAACGACGAGCAAAGCTTCTGCTGTTCGGCCTCCGTCATTACAGGGCAGAAAATCCTGGATCAAAACAGCAATGGCGTTTATGATCCTGGGACAGACCAGACTGGTACGGGCTTTGTGTATGACCTGATCGACAATTCGACGGGGACCATCATCGCTACCACACAGAGTGACAATTTTGGGGAATTTGAATTCAATAACCTGCCTCCGGGTTCCTATACCGTACTGGAGCGCCCTCAGTGGGGTTGGTTACCTTTTACAACCTCTTTTCAAATCACCCTGGGGACCAACGACGCCCAGCACGTCACTTTCCTCAATCTGCCATATACCCCTACCGTCTGGCTGGACTGCACCTACGGTGGCGTACAGCCTCAACCCCAAAATACGGACAATGAACGGGGGCTGGCCATCACTACGGATGGTGGTTTTTTCGGTAGCAATATCACCCGGACCTTTACGGCTACCGATCTAATTGCCGGACCTAACCCAAACAACAAGCTGGTCTCGAAATCCTGGGACAACGCTACGGGAGCTTTGCAGCCCGGTGCTAAAATCAACTTCTTTATCGATGTAGACGCCGGCCAGCACTTTGTAGATAACATGCAGGTGCTCAACCGCTCTTCTTTTTGCGACCCGCAGTCCAGATATGCCGCTGTGGGTACGGTGCGCAATGCATCCAATACGGATGTCTTTTACACCGAGTTTGCCAACGACGGCACCATGCTCAACTACGCGGATGTGACGAGTACGCCCGGATTGGAACGTGAATCGGTGAGCGAATTTATCGAGTTGAGTAGTGGCGAACTCATGTGGGTGGGGACTAAAATCACCACCCCACCCTCCACCCGCCGGGTGATGGTCTCGAAGTTCGATGCCTGCGCACCCACTACTTTTGCCCACCGGGAGTACGAAATACAAACGGCAGCGGGCGTACAAAATGCCGAGGGTAGTTCCATCATAGAGTTAACCACACCGCTCAACGGGCAACCCAACGCAAAGTATGTCGTAACGGGTAATGATGGCAATGAGGTATTACTGCTGTTTTTAGACGCTGGCCTAAACCAGGTCGGAACCTCACTGACATATGATGTAGATAGTGACCCTTCGACCTTAGATGCTGGTATTCGGATTCGAAGAAATGGAGACTATTTATATATCGTAGGCCATCAGACCGTTACAGGACCTTTTGCTCCTGGTTTCCCTGGTAACATTTTTCTCCTCAAACTCGGCTTTTTAGGGCAACAAGGCATCCCCCAAGCGAGTACGACAACATATAATCTGCCGGGGGGAGGAGCCCAGGTCATTGACATGGAGATAAACGGGTTTGACGAGCTGATACTGACCGGGGTCTGTGAGCTTGTTTTGAGCAGCGGACCTCAGTTCCAGCAAACTTTCCTCATGGGGCTGGATGAGTTTGGTAACCAACTGTGGGGCAAAAAAATAGCGTTTAGCGAAGGCTCTGAGCCGACTGACCTAAAGCTATCCCAGTTGTTCGACGAAATCAATGTCACAGGCTCCTGCTGGGTTAACGAATTGACTGGCAATCCAGGGCTATTTTATATACGCCGCTTCGACGAAATGACCATACGGGCAAGCCGCTTTGGCGAGCTAACCTATAACACGGACTGTACAGACCCACTTCTGGCTACCGTCTCGACACCCCCGCCGTTTCCACAGGATTTCATTGCTACGCCCACTACGCCCGGCTACGTTTTCACAGCGGGAACAGAGGCAGATGCCGATTACTTTGTAGAACGGGAAAATTGTGCATTGGGAAGTGGAAGCGATGTGATTTGCGACAGCCTGATGCTGGCGGTACAGCAATTGCCGGATACCACGGGCGACTGTTGTTTTAGCATAGATTATCAGAATAACTCTCCGGCACCAGTATATAGCTTGTGTATTCGCATTGGAAGTGGAACGGGTACGTTTACCAACGTCAATACCGACCCCAGCCTAAATTACACCTTGGCTTCAAGTGGTCAGGAGATCATTGTACGGAGTAGCACCACAGCCGCTATGCCTGCCGGTGCTATCAATGACGCAATTGATTTCTGCTTGTCGGGAGCTACTTCTGCTACCCTTAATTACCTGTGGAAAGATGCCGCGGGGAATGTCATCTGCGAGCAGGCAGAGGTGGTGGAATGCTCCAACTGCACCGCCGACTTCACCTGGACCTCCGACTGCTGCGAGCTGCAACTCATGGGCAGCGCTACCGGCACCGGTCCTTATACTTTCGAGTGGGACTTCCTGTGCGATGGTACGGTTGATGCCACTGGTCAAAACGCCACGCTTTCCAACCTGCCCGTCGGCCCTAATACACTTTGCCTGAAAATCACGGACGCTACGGGCTGCATGGCAACGGTGCAGCAAACGGTAACTGTGGTCGGCGATAACACCCCGCCGGTCATCAACTGCCCGGGCAACATCACTTTACCGACCGATCCGGGTGAGTGTTTCGCCACTTACAATATTCCCATGCTTACAGCAACAGATGATTGCGATGACGATTTAATGGTCATTTGCTCTTTGTCTGGAGCGACCACCTCGCCCATTGGCCCCGAAAACGAATTGCCAAAAGGTGTCACAACGGTTACCTGCGCAACGGAAGATGACAAAGGCAACTTCTCCAGTTGCACCTATAATATTACCGTGGAAGACCAGGAACCGCCGGTGATCACCTGCCCAAGTGCGATCACTACCAGCGTTGCGGCTTGCGCCGGAGGTATCAGCGTGCAGTTCCCTGATCCTATGGTTGCTGACAACTGCCCTATGGTAAGCTGGGCGTACAGCCATCAGAGCGGAGACTTTTTTCCCTGTGGCACCACTATCGTCACTGCTACAGCGACTGATATGGCGGGCAACCAGAGTACCTGCAGCTTCCCCGTTACGGTGGACTGCCAATGCGCTGAAGTAGGTGGGGAAACCATAAGCTGTACAGATGTGGAGGACCAGTTTGCCTTCTCCGTGAGCGTGAACGACCTGACCGGCAGCGGCACGAATGGTTGCACCGTAAGCGTGAGCAGCCCCCAGAGTGGCATTACCATCAGCGGATTGTCGACGACGGGCTCCGGGCCGGGCTATACAATCTCGGGGATAATTGATGTGGCTGCCCCGCCTATGCCAAACAACATTACCATCGTAGTGAGTGTAAGCTGTGTGTGCCCGGACGGCACGGTACACGATTGCGATTTCCCCATCACGCTACAGACCCCCTGCTGCAAGGATATTTCCGTCGACCCACAGGAGGTTTGCGAAAACGGGCCATCCGTGCAGATTCCGTTGGTAGGCTGCGGCAATCTGTACGATGTGCAACAAGTACGATGGTACGTGGCCGATGCACCCTGTCCGCCCGCGAGCTGGGGGCCGCCTTTGCAGGTGACCAACGGCTGTGCACCACTGACGCTTTCCCCACAGTTCCACAACGGAGACATCTGTGTGTACGCCGAGGTGGATATGGGCCCGGATGCCGGACCTTGCACCATGCTGACTTCCAATATTGCGACCATCAACCTGTGTCCACCGATCAGCTGCGACTTGTCAGGTGGACAGGCCTACTGCTATACCGGAAGCCCAATTACACCGTCACCGCTGTCGCTTACGCTGAATCCGGCTATGCCGGACTGTGATTACACCATTGAGTGGTTTGACCCCAATGGCAACCTCATTCCTTCAGCTACGGGCATGACGAGCTATCAGCCGCCCGCCCTGGACTTTAACTTACCTAATACAGAATGCTCACAATCGTATACCTACACGGCAAAAGTGACCAGTGTATGCGGGGAGCAAAGCTGTAGCGCCACCTTCCGCCTGGATAATGACGATGCGCCGGTAGGTACCATCAACTTGCTGCCACCGGATGTCAATCCGCTTTGTTATGGTGAAGATGCGGTGCTGGAGTACATTCCAGAGTGTGCCGGCGATCCGGAACGCTGGGATTGGTTTATCCGTCCGGATGCGGTGCCTGGTTATACCGCGCTGCCCAACAATGGTGATCGTAACCCACTGTACTATACCAACCGCCTGTACGAAGATACCTGGGTGAAAGTCGAGAAAACCAACGGTATATGCCTGGCGGATGAGATCGAGTTCTTCCTCGACATTATCGACCCGCTCACGATCAACAGCTTTACTGCGGATTACAGTCCGATCTGCGCCCCGGCATCCGTAGACCTGGAGGTGGATTTCGATCCTTCACCTGCCCCAGCAGGCTGTACCTACACCATTCACTGGTACAAGGGTATCAACCGTATTCATACCTCCATCCATACCAGTGCTACGGCTATGTATACCTATACACCTCCGGCAGGTGTTGGTCTGGCCGGCAATTACTACTGCATCATCGAGAGCAGCTGCTGTCCGCAAAGGGAAAAGAGCGAGGTGATCGTGCTGGATCCGCCGATGGAAGTGTACGCTGTTGGTCCATGCTACCGGTGCAATTGTGAAACCGTTACACTGAATGGCATCGTATTGTACCCTATCCCCGGCTTTAACTGCACTTACCAGTGGTACGACAATGGCGTACTCATACCGGGCGAAACCGGAACTAGCCTGACCGTAGACCCGCAGTGGATAGGCCCCTTCACCTTTGAGGTCACTTGTACGGATGGCATGACTGCCTGCACCCAATCAGATGTGTATACGCTGATGCAGTGCGGCAGCTGCCCGACCATCTGCGAGGACAACATCGTCCAGAATGGCGACTTTGAAACCGGCATGGCAACTGCTGGTGACGAAGACATTACCAACGCTGCTTTTTGGGGTGGTATCTGGAGTAATGCCGGGACGAACTTCAGCAGCGCCGACCTCTACAGCAACACAACAGGTGTACCGGGCTCGCTTCAGCCACCGACGCCTGCCTCACAGGGGCAATTTGCCGGATTCTGGTCAAGGATACAGGGCGGAGACGAATTCCGGGAAGGCGTGCTTAATGAGCTGAACACCACCATTTCGCCTAACAGCGGCGTTTACGAGCTCACTTTTAAAGTTGCTTGCCTTTTTACTCCGTCATCCCCGGCCTCTATGAGTGTTTACCTGGCAAATGGCAGCATCAACGGCGGTGCAGCGATTACCAGCGGCACTTTGCCGACCAATGACAATCTGTTTGCGGATAGCTGGGAAGCCGTGGTCCATCCGATCACAACCAGCTGTAACAATGGTTTTCAGACCTATACTTACACGATCGATAGCAACGACCCCGACTTCCCAGGCAGCGGCGTGAATAGTATCTTCTTTACCCGTACGGACGGCGTACAGCCGGGTGCTTATGTGGCACTCGATGATGTATGCCTGCGTAGTGTATGCTGTGCCAGTCAACAAGCCTTTGACGATGCGTTGAATGCCTTTGAGCTGGTTCAGAATGGAAATGAAAGTACAGTTGCCGCGAACAACACCGCTTTGAATGGTTGCTTCCAAGTGACTATAGACTGGGGCGATGGATTGACCGATGTACTGTGGCCAGACCTCGGATTAAGTGCTAATCATACTTATTCGGTTTCTGGAGATTACAACGTGCAAATTTCGCTTGAAGAGTACAATAGCGAAGGGAACATTTGCTACGATGGCGTCTTTAACGGCGGCACCCTCACAAGTTCTGACCTAATCGATACGGACGAAGGACTGATACTGTTCCCCAATCCGACAAGCGAGGAGGTGCAGTTGCTTTGGAAGCATGAGGCTACTTTTGATCAGCTAATCATACGCGATGTCAATGGAGCCAGATTGCAGACGCAGCTTGTCCCCAGTACCGGCATCCAGATGTCTGTGGATTTAAGCACCTTGCCAAACGGTGTCTACATCATACAGCTATTCACCGCTGATGGCAGACAAGTTTCCCGAAAAGTCGTGAAACAGTAGATGCTAAGCTTCGGGCAGCTCACTGTGGCTGCCCGAAGCCCATTTTATCGAGCTGTGAAGCCAAACAGTATCGTACAAAGCTGTAAAATATTATAAAACAAATTAATAAAGATAATCATGAGACTACTGACATTGAATGTATTGACAGTCCTTGCATTAGGCTTGATCCTTCTTTCCTGTAGTAATGATGAAGAGAACCAGCCTTTTACCGATTTTGAATTCTTAAACTGTGACGATGGAGGCTGTAATGATAAAGGCTGTGCATCGGCTGTGCGCCTTGAGTCACGTATCGTTTGCGCTATTGAAGGCACCGAAGACGTAGACTGGTATGCTGTAGAAGTCAGCCAGGATGAAGTAGATACCAACGGTGGTATTCGTTCTTTTAATTTCATCAACCTATCTGATGATTTGACTTTTCAGGTAGATCTTTTTTCAGAGGGAGCCACAGCAGGCGATGTGAATGTGACTGGAAATGCGTTGATTTATGAGCCTGGTGATGACTCATTAGGTGGAATTCAGTTTTTTGAACCGGGCACTTACTATTTCAAGGTAGAAAGGGCCAACGGAGAAAGCGGAGATGGAGCTTACGAAATCAGAATGTATCTCTGATATCTTATCATGAGCCAATCAACCGCCACCCCCCACCACACCTACCACATCCGCACCCACGAGCGCAGCGCCCCCAACCGCTGCCTCTGGGTAGTGGATGAATCCGGAGAAAAACGCTGGGAAATCGCCGGTGTATACGAAGAGTCGCAAAGCCATAAGATTTGGAAACGGACGCCCTGCCTGCTTCGACTGTTTCTCATTATTCCTGGTTTATTCCTGAGTGATGAGCTGCCTTTATTTGGACCAGACAAGCACATCCTAAAACACTGGGTACTGAGAAACGAAAACGGGGAGGACCTCCTCATCTACCGGAAAAAACTAAGAGGCGTAAAAATGTACCGGCAGAATAAAAAGGTAGGTACCATGTTCTTTAACAGGCCAACTTATGTCGTTAAGTACAACATCAACTACGAAGGTAAATACCTGGGCAGAGTGTATCCGGACAGTATCTGGCACCAACGCTTTGAAGTAAAAAAAGAAGATACGGTGTTGCTCAAGGCTAAGAAGCATAGTCGGAATAACAACAAAAAAGACATGACACTACAAGTCCACCCCTCCGTTGACCGGGAGGACTTGCCAGGCATGCTGGGCATTTTCCTGCTGTAAGAGAATGAAGCAGGGTAGGAGAGGCTTCTCGGGCGAAATAATCAGGCCCGCCCCACGGCTTGCAACTTATTTCTCTGAAGATTTTCGACTGCAAAGCGTAAGATTTTCCTGATTCCCGTGATATAGGGATGAATGACTTCTTTGACAACGCACAAAAATCTATGAGTTATGAAACTCCAATCCTTTATTTTACTGCTGGCCTTTACCATCTTTACGAGCCTGAATGCCCAGACCACCTGGGAACGCACTTTTGCCAAAACGGGCTATGATTTCAAGGACTATTCCATCACCACCGCAGGAGATGGGTCTGAGGACCTGCTGCTGGCGGGTACCCTTCATAATAAAATCACAGACGAGTACCAGGCGCACATCATCCGAATTGATGATGCGGATGCATCCATTATCTTCGAGCAAACCTACCAAATGGGGAGTGGTACCTGGGCGATGAGTATAGCCCCATTTCTTGCTGGCGGGACAGCCGGGTACGCTGTCACTGGGTACGCAGAGATTGGTGGCGTGCGGCGTACGGTCATTTTTACTATTGACGGAACGGGCAGCCTGCAATTGAGCCGGGTACTGGAACAGGGAAACGCCCCTAACACCAACGGCATGGGGCTGCACATCAAAGCGACGCCCAATGCCACCGGGCAGGGCTTCGTTTTGGTGGGGATGATCCATGACGACCTGGGCTTGTCTAGTCTTCAGAATACGGAAAAGCAAGGGTTTTGTGTCAAGCTTGACCAAAGCCTGAGCGTCACCTGGGAGCAGTATTTCGAGGTGCCGCTTGGGAATATGTACCTCCGGGATTATGACGTCGCTTCCCATGTGACGCTGACGGATCAGGGATATTTTATCACCGGTGGCAAGAATATCCTGACAGGGTTCGGGTTGCAGCGGCAGGGCATCCTGGCGCTTATGCTGGATGCAAACGGCACGGAGCTTTGGGACGCCAGCTACTACACCGGCAATTCTATAGACAATGGTGCAAGTGCTTACTACGATCAGGCAGCGCAGCAGGTTTATGTGCTGACCAATATCTCGGTGACTCACCATCTGGGGATTAGTGTGTTCGATGCAGCGACCGGAGCCCTGGACAATACCGCTTCTTTTGAGTCCTTTTCCACTAATTTCGACCTGGACAAATACGGGCACACTATGATCAAAACGCCCTTTACGGACAAGCTGCTTATACAGGGGCGGGGGCTCGACGGGCAGTGGGCCGACGATGAGGGGCGGGGGCAGCCGGCTTTTTTGGTAGACTATGACTTGTCCACACAGACATTTGGAGTCCATTATGCCGAGACTAATGTTTCACAGGCCCTGAATGGCGTAAGCACAGCAGCGCCTTTCTTCTCCGGGGCACTGCGTACCTTTTATTACCCGCAGTCGCTGGTGAATATCAATGCACAGCATAGCGCAATGGTGTCCTACACCGGTGCGCAAGGGCAGGATGTCGGCCTGATCGTCCGGCAATTTGCCCACTCAAGTCCTGACGAATACCTTTTTTGTGGTGCAAGAGATACAATGGTGCTCGATACGGTGAGGGAAGCCAGTGGGGTTACAGGGGATCCCTTTGTATACAACAGCCCGGCTTCCGCCGAAATGATGCCGCCTATGACAGTCGTATCCGAAGGTACCGGCCTGGATACGCTTTGCTTCAGTGGTGAACAGGAGTTCTCTTGCGAAGGCAATCTGGTGCAAAATGGGGATTTCGAGACCGGCACACCGACTACCGGTGATGAGGATATTACGAATGCGGCCAACTGGGGCGGCATTTGGAGCAATGCCGGTGCCGGTGCCAGTTCGGCAGATTTCTACAGTGACCTGACCGGGGTGCCTGGAAGTCTTACTGCGCCTCTCCCGCTGTCTCAGGGGCAATTCGCCGGTTTTTGGTCGAGGATACAAGGAGGGGATATCTATCGGGAAGGAGTGCTCAATGAACTGAGCACTACAATACTGCCCAACACAGGTGTCTACGAACTGGAGTTCAAAGTAGCCTGTCTATTCTCGCCCAACACCCCTGCCTCACTGAGTATCTTCCTGGCCAATGGCAGCATCAACGGAGGGGCCGCAGTTACCAGTGGCACGGTCCCGCTCAATGCGGCTTTATTCGCCGATAGCTGGGAGGTGGTTGTGGAACCCATACTCTCCGGTTGCGACAACAATTTTACGACCTATACCTATATTATTGATTCCAGCGACCCGGCATTTCCGGCTTCCGGTGCCAACGCCCTGTTTTTTACCCGTACCGATGGCGTACAGCCCGGGGCCTATCTGGCGCTCGACGATGTATGTCTGCACAGCCTTTGCTGCCGGGACGAGGTGGCTTTCGAAAACGCTGTGCAAAATGGCTTTGCCTATACTACAAACGGGCATGTTGCCACTCTCGACAATCCGCTGCTGACCCACTGTGCCGAGGTCCTCATCGATTGGGGCGATGGGCAGACAGAGCAGGTAAATGCGAGTGACCTGGGCGTTACCCATACCTACGCTGCGAGCGGAGCTTATATCGTACACATTACGGTACTGGAGTACGGTGCTGATGGGGCAATTTGCTTTGAAGACGATATTTGCATGGGCCTGACAGATGCTCCTGACCTGGCCCCGCAGGATAGTGGCTTGAAGCTCTTTCCCAACCCCGCTGTCAATCAAATACACTTGCAGTGGAATGCAGCAGGCCATTTTGTACAGGGGCAGCTGTTCAACACCAACGGCCAGGCTGTGCGTACCTTCAATGTACAGGGACAGCAGGCTACGGTGGGCTTAAATGGTTTGCCTTCAGGCCTGTATCTGGTTCAGCTTCGGACCGGTGAAGGTCGTCAGGTCGTCAGGAAGCTGATTAAAGAGTAGTCCCTGTATTTTCCAAACTTGACAAAGCATTAATATCCTAATCAGGTAGCAGTAACATTATGGGGCTGTTACCTGATTTTATATTTGCCCTTAAAAAAACACCTCCTCCGCCACCCGAAACGTATTCGCATGCGCCTCTACAATATGCGCCAGCCGCTCCGAATAGCCGCCGCCCATGCTGATGGCAACCGGCAAATTATTAGCCTTGCAGGTTTTGAGGACGAATTCATCGCGCTCCCGGCAGCCCTGCAGGCTTAGGCTGAGGCGGCCGAGCTTGTCGGAGTAGATGACATCTACACCGGACAGATAAAATACCTGATCGGGCTGCACTTCGTCGATAAGGCGGGGCAGGGTTTCGCGTAGGGCTTTGAGGTAGGGGCCGTCCTCGGTTTTGTCGGGCAGACCGATGTCGAGGTTGGATGGGACTTTGCGGTGGGGGTAGTTTTTCTCGCCGTGCATGCTAAAAGTGAAGACCCGGTCGTCATGCTGAAAGATTTGCGCGGTGCCGTTGCCCTGATGCACGTCAAGATCGACCACCAGTATCTTTTTGGCAATGCCATGGTGAAGCAGGTAATTGGAAGCAATAGCGATGTCATTGAACACACAAAACCCCTCGCCTTTATGGGTAAAGGAATGGTGCGTTCCGCCGGCCACATTCATCGCTACGCCGTACTTGCGGGCGTAAAGGGCACACTGTACCGTGCCATTCGCAATATGCCGCCCCCGGTGGATGAGGTTTTCGGACATCGGGAAGCCAATAGCGCGGATTTCCTTTTTACTCAGCGTTTGAGTTTTGAGTTTTTCCCAGTACGCCGCATCGTGCGTCCACAGGATTTCCTCCTCTGTCAGTGGGTCAGGGTGGAAAAACTGATCCTCCGAGACCGTCCCTTCGTACAGCAGTTGCTCCGGGATGAGCTCGTACTTGATCATCGGGAACCGGTGTTTCTCCGGCAGCTCGTATTTGTAGATGGGGGAAAAAGCGATTTTGAGCATAATTCTAATTAGCAATCAGAAGAATGAACTCATAAGAGTGGCAGAAGGTTTACAACCATATATTTCTGCAATTTTTTAATTAACACTACTTTTGCAGCTTTATTTAGCAGGATGTGCTAATCAATAAAAATCAACGCAAAACCACATGCAACTCAGCGAACAGGAAATCTTGCGCCGGGAGAATATGGAGAAACTCCGTGAGCTCGGCATCGACCCTTTCCCTCCCGAAGCCTTTGACGTGACCGCTTACGCCAAAGAAATCCAGGAAGAATTCAATGATGAGGGGGATAAACCGAATTTCCAGGACGTCAGCCTGGCTGGCCGCCTTATGGGCAGCCGTGTCATGGGCAAAGCTTCTTTCGCTGAACTGCAGGACAGCACCGGCCGTATTCAGGTCTATATTGCCCGGGATGAAATTTGCCCGGGTGAAGACAAGGATATGTACAATAAGGTCTTCAAAAAGCTGCTGGATATAGGCGACTACATCGGCGTGAAGGGCCATGTGTTCCGTACCCGAATGGGCGAAATTACCGTGCACGTCACGGAGCTGAAAGTACTGGGTAAAACCCTTTCTCCACTTCCTGTGGTTAAGCGGGACGAGGAAGGCAACGTCTACGATGCCTTCACCGACCCTGAGCAGCGCTACCGCCAACGCTACCTTGACCTGACGGTCAACCCACATGTGAAGGAAATTTTTCTCAAGCGAAGCCGGCTCGTTTCAGCCATGCGCCGTTTCTTCGACGACCGTGGCTGGCTGGAAGTGGAAACGCCTATTCTGCAGCCTATCCACGGTGGGGCAGCAGCCCGGCCCTTCAAAACACACCACAATACGCTCGACATGCCGCTCTACATGCGAATTGCGAACGAGCTCTACCTCAAGCGCCTCATCGTAGGCGGGTTTGAAGGCGTGTACGAGATCGGCAAAATGTTCCGAAATGAGGGAATGGACCGCACCCACAACCCGGAGTTTACCTCCATGGAGATCTACATTGCCTACAAGGACTACAACTGGATGATGGAGATGGTCGAGAAGCTCCTGGAGTACATCGCCATCGAGGTTACCGGGCACACCAAAGTGGAATATGAGGGCAACCTGATTGATTACGCTGGCCCGTACCGCCGTTTGAGTATGTACGAGTCCATCGAGGAATACACAGGTGTTGATATTTCCGAAATGGACGAGGCGGAACTGCGCGCCACCTGCAAAAAACTGCACGTTGAGGTAGATGAGAGCATGGGCCGTGGCAAGCTAATCGATGAGATTTTCGGAGAAAAAGTAGAGGCCAATCTGATTCAGCCCACCTACATCACGGATTACCCGATAGAGATGACGCCACTGGCGAAAAAGCACCGCAGCAAGCCCGGCCTGGTGGAGCGCTTCGAGCTTTTTGTCAATGGCAAGGAAATTGCCAACGCTTACACTGAGCTGAACGACCCGATTGATCAGCGGGGGCGCTTCGAAGAGCAGCTTAAGCTGGCCGAGCGGGGCGACGAAGAAGCTATGGCGCTGGATGATGCCTTCCTGCGGTCGCTGGAATATGGCATGCCGCCTACCTCAGGCCTGGGCATTGGTATCGACCGCCTGACGATGCTCATGACCAATCAGCATTCCATACAGGAGGTATTGTTCTTCCCG
The DNA here is from genome assembly GCF_040219495.1 of Phaeodactylibacter sp. GTDB lineage: Bacteria > Bacteroidota > Bacteroidia > Chitinophagales > Saprospiraceae > Phaeodactylibacter. The sequence continues at coordinate 23,472 of NZ_JAVJSK010000001.1, forward strand.
CAGATGCGCCCGCAGAAAAAGCAGGAAGAGGCACCGGAGAATGCTGCAGAGTAAACAGCTTTTACTGAAAAGTATAGAAAGGGCAATGCCATACCGGTATTGCCTTTTCTATTCCAGCTTGCTAAGTAGCCAGGCACGTTCTGCCGTGGCAGGTGCCGCCTGTATGTCCGCTTTGAGTTGAGCCCTGCCGTCTTTATCGCCTTCCGGCAAATGGAGGAGCCGCCGGGTGAACTGCAATAAAGCCTGATAGTGAGACCGGTGGTAGCCCATACCTTTTTGGCGGCGAATGTAGACCTCGAAGCTGTCCAGAAGCGCAAAAAGCGCATCGTATTCTTCCAGTTCATAGTAAGTGCGGAGCAGCATCGTACGGGCATTGAGGTTGTACAGCACATCGGAGAACGTAACCCGCCGGAGCAACTCCATAGCTTCGGCGTAAGCCCCCTGACGGAAATGTAGAGTTGCCAGGTTATAGCGGTATAGGTTTTCCCGTTCCATTGCCGGTAGCGCGCTGCGGTAGTCTTCCAGGAACTGCCGGCCCCAACTCCATTCCTGCAGTCCGATGGCGAGCATAAGGATGTTGTTGTAGGTGTATTGGGAAAGCACCCCTTCCTCGATCAGCAGGGCCCTGTCGAGTGCTAGCTGATATAACTCCAAGGCGCGCCGGATGTAGGCCCGGTCTCCCCGGTTGAGCTTCTGAATGCAGTAGTTAATGGCCAAAAGGTAGAGGTCGCGGGCTTCTGAAGGAGGGAACTGTTGCCAGTGCAATTCGATTAGCCGGAGCAATTCCGTGAAATGACCGGGCTCCTTCAGGTCAGACAACGAAAGAAAGGCCTGATGATAGACCGCCACAGCGGGCTGATGAGCCTGCTCGGTTCGGTCCAGATAACGGAGCACTTCCTGCATCAGGTCTAGTTCATAGGCTTCCTGAGAAATATTCTTTGCGGTCAGCATTGCACAACCGTGCCGCAGAATATCTGCCAGGTAGTACGTGGTGAGGGCCTCTGTGATTTCCTGCAAATTCATCCGTCCGCTGCGGCGCTGCCGGTGTTCGTACTCGTATTTTTCCAGTTGGTACTGGTATTGCTGAAAGTGATATCCTGCATTACGCACCTGGGCTTTGTCCAATTGCTTTTTCCACTTTTTACTGGCAGGTTCGAACAAGCGGGGGAGCTTACGTTTGCGCAGAGCACGGGTGAGATAGGGCTGAGATGATTCCAATTCAAATTCACGCTGCACCAAAAACTGCTTCAACAACTTAAAGAGAAAGTGCATGACCGCATTCATCCGGCCGTCATCGTAGGTAGTACCCGGGAACAAGTGGGCAAAAGCCGCCTCTTTGGTGAGCAGAGCGCCTTCCGCTTCGTTGGCGTGCAGGTATTCAAATAAGCGGACCACATCCTCCCGGCTGTTGAAGTAAGGCGAGTGCAAAAACCGGCGCAATCTGCGGATATCGTCGCCCCGGATCGATTGAAAGAGGTAATATAGCTTGCTGTTTTGCATAAAAACCAGGATGGTTTAAAAGTTAAAGCTAAATTTTTTATGCCTAAAACTATTGGTACTGCTATGTTTTGTCAAACGGAGCCTGAATTTTTTAGATTATTTGTCTTTGCAGAACGTAGTTAAACGCCTCATCTTGGGCTTGTAAATCAATGGAAGCTTATGAAAACATGGAAATCTACACTGCTGATTATACTTTTTGGAGGATTTGGGGTTTCTTCATCCTTTGGGCAAGGGTGGGAAAAAGAATATGGTGATTTTTCCCTGGAGGCCATCGCTTTGTCCAATGGGAATATCGCTTTTTGGCATTTTGATTTCCTTATGGTCGCTAGTGGTGCTGGCCTGGTGCAGTCTGCTGCGTACATGCGGTCAGAAGGATTGGTTTTAAACGATATAGCGAACTCCGCCGAGGCCGCGATCGAATTACCTGATGGCACGATCACTCAGCTTAGGGCAATCCGGTCCGTTGTTGACGCGGGAGAAGGTGCGGCGGCCTTACCTAAAGTTTTCCTCCGCAATATCAATCAGGACGGGACGCTGAATTGGGTGAAATTCCAGACCCTGCCAGATTATGCACCCGATATTTTCTACCAGTTTGGGGAAATACTGCTGGATGACGATGGCAATTACTACGTGCCCGCTACTTACCAGATTGATGGGGCCCAACCCCGCCCTCTATTGATCAAGTTGGATGCTGGCGGGGAACTGGTTTGGGTGAAAAGTTATCACCAGGAAATTGCGAACCCCGACATTACCAGCTTTTTTGGAAAGCGCGGATTTTACTGGATGGAAGACGGAAGCCTAGGGTACCTGCTGCAGATAGGACTCTCAGCCCGGTTGCTCCGCCTGGATAAAGCTGGCAATGTGCTGGATATTGTGACCTTGGACTTTCCAAATTTTGGACCGCTTTTAATACATTCTGAAGTGGTAGGGTCTGACATTATCGCGCTACGCCGGGAGCATCTTAACGACCCCTTTCCTAACGGTAGCTGGCAGAAGCACACCCTTTCCCGGTACGATCCGTCAGGAGCGCTAATCTGGGATCGCCCTTTATCACCGGAATTTGACCTGTATGGTCGATCTCTGCTCACCTTAAGCAATGGGGAGTTACTGGTGCTGTCGCATCATATAGATGGTGGTGTCCATTTATCATGGATAAACCCGGCGACTGGGGAAGACAAGAAGTTAGAGCGATTCGAGGCTCTGCCGCGCAGATCTGCCCGCACCGTTTCCGAAATGCCGGGCGGAGGTTTGATTTTGGCTGGGTACGTGGATCTTCCGGGCGGCACCAATATTGATCGTGGCTATCTGTTGCGGTTGGATCAGCGCGGGCGGGTCTTTGAAAGCCAGATACAGGGCACCGTCTTTGAAGACCTGGACCAGGATTGCGGCCCATTGGTGGAAGTGCCTTTACAAAATTGGATTGTTGGTTTTGAGGGCGGTTCCAACCGCTATGCCCTGACAGATTCACTCGGGCAATTTGTCCGGCGATTGAATGCCGGCACTTACAATCCGGTGGTTTACCCCATGGGGCCGTACTGGAGCGTATGCCCGCCATCGCCCGGCTTGGGCGTCAATGCAGAAGATACGCTGGAGGTGCAGTTTCCGGTGCAGGCCCGGGTGGAATGCCCGGATATGCACGTAGACATTTCTGCCCCTTTCCTGCGGCGTTGTTTTGAAAGCCGGTATACGGTACGGTATTGCAACCGGGGTACTTTACCGGCACAGCAGGCTTACATCGAAGTCGAACTGGATGATCAACTGGCATACCTTGGGGCCAGCAAACCGGGTATGCCGCTTGAGGATCAGGTCTACCGGTTTGACATCGGCCGGGTGGATGTTGGCGAGTGCGGCAGGTTCACAATTGATGTGGAAGTAAATTGTGACGAGACAGTACTCGGGCAAAGCCACTGTACCACCGCCCGGGTTTTTCCCGATTCCATCTGCCTGCCTTCGGAAGGCTGGTCGGGCGCCAGCATGGAAGCCACAGGCGCTTGCCTTGGTGATTCGGTACAGTTTACGCTGAAAAACGTTGGCACAGCGCCTTCCACACCCAATCTGGAGTACCTCGTGATTGAAGATCAGGTGATCCTGCTGCAGGGCAACTATGATGAACTGGAGCCTGGGGAAGCAACCCTCATTACCCTGGCCGCCAACGGAGGGACTTACCGGATCGAAGCCGAACAGGAACCCAACCATCCCGGCAATGACCATCCTACGGCCACCGTGGAATTTTGTGGTCCCTTCCCCGACCCTGAAAGCTTAGGGTTCGTCACGCAGTACTGGGAAAATGATGGCGATGCCTCGGTTTCCATTGATTGTCAGCAAAACATTGGCGCTTATGACCCTAACGATAAGCGCGGCTTCCCTACTGGCTACGGGCAGGAGCACTTCATAGAGCAGGGGCAGGAGTTGGAATACCATATTCGCTTTCAAAATACCGGTACGGACACGGCCTTCACCGTGGTCATTGCGGATCAAATTTCGGAAGCGCTGGACCTGACTAGTTTCCGTCCGGGTGCAAGCAGCCATATCTACACCTATTCGATAGAGGAGGGCAGGAATCTGAGGTTCCGCTTTGAAAATATCTTGTTGCCCGATAGCACCACCAACCTGGCAGAGTCGGTTGGTTTTGTAAAATTCAAGATCAGTCAAAAGCCCGGGCTGCCATTGGGTACCGAAATCCGGAATCAGGCAGCGATCTATTTTGATTTCAACGAGGCTATTCTGACGAATACTACTTTACATACCCTTGGCAGGGACTTTATTACCTTAGCAGAGCCACCAACACCGCCAGATCCCGGGGAAGCAGACTTAACCGTTGGCCCAAACCCATCATCTGGCCCCGTGGTTTTCCGCTGGTCGGAAGCTATAACCGGGCAACTCCGCATTTTTGATGCCCTGGGCCGGCAGTGTTTTAGTTCGGAAATAGCGGGGGAAACCTTTGAACTTTCTGGAGAGAAATTTTCAGATGGGCTCTACATTTACGAGTTCGCTCCGGAGCAGGGAGCGGCCATAACCGGTACATTCATTATTCAACAATAAGCTATGAAAACTATCCAATTTATCTACCCTGGGCTAGCCCAAGAGCATCCTGCGAGCTGTTTCAGGATGATCAGGCAGAATGGTACGTTTTGAATACCCAGAAACGGGTAGTCCGGTTGGGCTGTGAATAATATACTCCCCTCGGGCACAATAAGTGATTTTTGACTTTTTCTTTTTGCGCCCTGCGGCGTTAAAAATGCTCGCCGTAGCTAGGCTATGCCTGCGCGTTTTGCCTTGCAGGCCACAAAAATAAAGTCGTCAAAATTTCACCTCTCGTGACCGAGGGGAGTATAGTAATGGGTTGAGCATTCGTCGAAAGCAGTTGGTACAGGGAATGGATTTTCGTAAGTTTGGTACCGAATCAAAAACCTCAATCACTATGCAAACCCGAAAACTGATTTTCCCACTTCTCTTCCTGGCGGCCGGCCTTCTGACTTCCTGCGGTGGCAGCGAAGATGCTTCCGCAAATACAGCGTCCACGGAGGCCTCCACCTCTTCCGAAGGCACATCTTCTGACGACCCGGCAGCTACCATGGAAAAAGCCATGAGCGATGCCATGAAGCAATTAGGCGGCGACGGAGAAACCAAAGAAGTGGTGGACTTCCGGAAACTTAAAGCCCTTTTGCCCGAGCGTATTGCGGGCATGGACCGGACCTCGCACACCGGGGAGAAGGTAGGTGCTATGGGCTTCAAAATGTCAACAGCACAGGCAGAATACGGAGATGGGGATCAATCTCTGGAGGTTTCTGTAGTTGATTTTGCAGGCGTTTCCATGATTTTAGCCAGTACTGCGGCCTGGGCGTCAGTAGAAATTGACAAAGAGACCGACAGCGGTTATGAGCGGACCACAACGATTGACGGCTACAAAGCCTTTGAAGAATACGACAGCAAGCGAAAGGAAGGGCAGATCAGTATCATTGCCGAAGATCGCTATATCATTACCATTGAAGGCCGGAATGTTGAAGAAGGTGCTCTGCGCGAAGCCCTTGATGCCGTAAGCATCGATAAGCTGAAAGGCCTGGAATAGAAGTGTTATTCGGACTTCGCGGCCTCCACCCGCTCCAAAATGCGGTGGAATTTTAGCAAGTGCTGCGGGTCGGCCTCATTGTAAATACAAAGTATCAACGTACTCCTCTTCCGGCGGTCCTGCGGGAAGAGGATTTTTATGGGGTTATGCACGTAGCCATTGTCTTCAAACATTAGGATTTGCTTGTTGCGCGTGGGCAGGCGGAACAGCCTGAGCTCCTCGGCATCTTTAGGCAGTGGCACGTCTTCGTACCCTTCTTCTGCCAGAAATTGCCGCACCATTTCATAGGTGCTTTCGAGGCGGGAGCCCCCGAAAACCGTCCGGTACTCGTATCCATCACTTTCACCGCCCAGGTAATCGCTGCCTGACGGCGGAAAATCATCGCGCAAAGGCATGGTCGTGGCTTCTGATTGAAATATAGTCATAACAAAAGTACCGCTCGTAGTTGAAAGTTTCCTCAAAAAAACGAAATTTCTAACAAATTGTGTGGAGTTTGTCGTGAAAACAATTTTTATGAATGCTAGTACCCTCTTCCCCCACCTCCTAAACCTCCTCCTCAGCACCCTCTTCATCGCCATCTTGGCGAGAGTCGCTATACCTGTACCGGAAGCCCTGGGCGGCATCCCCATCACCGGGTAAACTCTGGCGGTGCTGTTGCTGCGCTTTCCCGGGGTGGTATTTGATAGCTCTGCAAACAGGCGCGGGAGATTTTTTTACGTGTTGTACCAGGGCGGCTGTAGTCATTGGCGGAACCCCCACAGCTCTGCTTCGTCGAATATACGGAGTAGAGGGGCAGATTTTGTTGGTTGTACGTTTGCCATTGTTGTGGTTCAACCAGCTGGTTTTATTGAGTGTTTTGGCAGGATTTAGAGCTAAAATGTAATTTTTTTTTTGTGGTAATGCCCCAAAATTGTCTTTGCAGAAGTGCTCAAGCTTGCCGCATCTTTGGGGCGAAAAGCATATAAGCGCGTAGGCGATACCAAAGCCTTACAGCTAATCTATCATTTATCAACGCTTCTGCGCGACCTTGCTCCTACTTTGCAGTGTGCTTTTTTATTTCCTAAACCTAATTTTTTACTATGTTACGTTTCTACACCTTTTTATTGCTTGGCTTGTGCTGCCTTTTGGGCGGGCATAGCTTACATGCCCAGCTCAACCCGAGCGATATTATGTTTGTCGGTTTTCGCTTTGACGGAACAAGCGGCGATCTTGGCTGTGAAGACGGCTTCGCCTTTGCAGCCCTGGTGGATATTCCGGCCAATACCACCGTCTACTTTACGGAAGACGAGTACAACGGTACTGCATTTGGAACAGACGGAGGCACGATTAGCTGGACCAATACAGCGCTCACCCCAGCAGGCACCGTGGTCGCGCTAACGACTCATGTGCAGACGAACGCCGACTTTTGCAACGGAACCAATCCCGGGCCTACTGCCAATTTTGGCACCATTCAGTTTGAAACGAATATGGGCACACAACCCTGGAATATCGGCATCTCCAACCAGGAGATCTATGCCTACCTCGGCGCCCCGCTGATGCCCACGACCTGGCTTTGTGCCATGTATACCGATAATCTGGATAACTCCAATACCCCACCAGCGGAATTGAGCGGTTTAATCCTCGATTTTTCCAATGTCGATCAAGATGCCGATATGGGAATGTACACCGGCACTCTCGATTGCGCCGACCGCAATGCTTGCCTGGCCAACATTTTGAATCTCGCGAACTGGACGACCGAGAATGAACCAGGCGTCAGTGACTGCTGTGATGACAATGGTGTCGACTACCCTGGCGACTTGCCAGATGGCTTCTTTCAGTGTGAGCAGCCCGTGATCAATGGGGTGAATTTGATAGGTTGTGTTGGCAATAACAATTTGCAACTTGAGGTGGATGGCGAACTCAATGGCGCAGCGCAGTGGGACTGGCTTCAGTTAAACGAAATTTGTGAAGGTGGTTTCGCCTTTGCTACAGGCATGCAAGTTACAAGTGATTACTTAAGTGCTCCAAATGGAACGATGGCAATAGTTCGTGCTTCAGGTGGTTGTCTGAATGAACCTGTTTGCTTCACTTTTGTACCCAGCGATTTGGTGGCTAATGCCATAGGTGGTCTTGCCTTCACCGCCCCTGGCGGATTGATCTACTCCAGCGACCTGCCAATAGCCCTTACCGGGGGCATGCCTGCCGGTGGCACCTACAGTGGTACCGGTGTAGTGGATAATGGAGATGGCACCTATTCCTTTGACCCTTCCGTCGGTGCGGGCACTTACACCATCACGTACTCCTATACCGATCCTGATGGTACCAATTGTACGGCTTCAGTTGCCGATGATATTGTAGTGGAAAGCTGTGAGCAGCCCGTGATCAATGGGGTGAATCTGATTAGTTGTGATGGAGGGAATTTTTACACCCTCGAGGTCGATGGCGAACTTAATGGAGCAGCACGGTGGGAATGGACTGGCCCACCCTCGTTCCAAGACTTTCCTTGCGATCAACAAAATATTTTGGAGGTTAATGCTCAGTTTCAAATATTTAATAATGCACCATCATTGACTTTGTATGTACGTGCAGCTGGCGGTTGCCTTGAAGAGCCTATTTGTTTTGGATACACCATTAATGACCTTCTCAGTCAAGGTCTTTCCATTTCCTTCACGGCTCCAGGTCCATTTAATACGACGGATGGCATACAAGCTCTTACTACTGGTATGCCCGCAGGCGGCATCTACAGCGGCACGGGTGTGGTAGGCAATGGAGACGGCACCTATTCCTTTGACCCTTCCGTCGGTGCGGGCACTTACACCATCACGTACACCTATACCGATCCTGATGGTACCAATTGTACGGCTTCAGTTGCCGATGATATCGTAGTGGAAAGCTGTATAGCCCCTGTGATCAATGGGGTGAATATTGTAGATTGTGGAACTGATTTTTCAGGAGTTACCCTTGAAGTTGATGGAGAACTGAATGGTGCCGCTCAATGGGAGTGGACAGGAGCTAGTTTTGGAAATATACCTTGTGAAGAATTAGATGTTTTCGTTACTGGCACAACACTTTCAGGAGCTGGATTTACTGCCCCAGACTCTACTTATTATATTCGTGCAGCAGGTGGTTGTCTAGATGCACCTGTGTGCCTTGCCTATACACCTAATGAAATATTAGGAGCACCCAATATTGGCGGCACGGTAGCCTTAGCAGATGGCACAACAGATATTTCCTTTTGTATCGAAATAGATGGAACCAATGAATTGAGCTTCGCTGCTACTGGAAATGCCGGAGACAATTTCACCTTCTTAATCACTGATCAGTCCAATAATATAGAGGCCTTTGATAATACAGGTATTTTTGATTTTGCGACCCTTGATGATGGTACCTACCGCATTTGGGGACTTAGCTACTCCGGTAATCTACTGCTGGGTGTGGGCGATAATCCAGTTTCTGATCCTGTTTCTGATAAATGTTCTGACCTTTCTGATAATTTTATAAGCGTTAGATCAAAGATTGCTAATGCAGGCTCCATAGGAGTAATAGGAGCCGGAGCAGAAAATGATGTCTGTGTAGGAGATGGTATAAATGATAATTATTCATTTTTATTTCAGGGATCAGAAGGAAGTAGCCCATTTTTCTCTTCTTATGCCCTTACGGATGATAATGATGCATTGCTTCAATTTCCAATATCAAGTCCGTTCAATTTTGAGACTTTACCAGCAGGTAACTATAGAGTGAGGACAGTACTTTATACTGGTAGTCTCACGCTAAACCTTGGAGATAACCTGACTACCACGCCTATTTCTAATGACTGCTACGATTTTTCTGGCAACTTTATCGCATTTAATTTGTCAGCAGTACCTACTGTCACCTTCACTGCTCCGGGGCCTTTTGCGCCAAATGCCGGTATTCAGGCACTTACAGGAGGGATGCCCGAAGGCGGTACTTACAGTGGTCCGGGGGTAATCAATAATGGAGATGGCACCTATTCTTTTGATCCTTCCATCGGACTAGGATCATATACGATCACATTTACCTTTGAGGTAGCTGCATGCAACACTGCGGCAAGTACTACTGATATTATTGTAGTGCAAGAAGTTTTCTTACCTGGCGATATGTGCATGGACGCCATTGATATCAACACTCAGTTCGGCCAAACCCCAGGTGAAGTACAATCTTCCGGCCCTTACGACAATACCAACGCCACCACCGACGACTCCGACCCCGACTTCGGCTGGGAGTGCTTCGGCGAGCCGGACGGCGGCGGCAGCGCTCCTTCCCTGGAAAGAACGCTTTGGTACACCTTCGAGGGGGATGGCAACAACTACTTCATCGAAGCCCTGGCCTGTGGCGACGACCCGATTGACTTTGGCGATACGCAGTTCGTCATTTACGAAGGTCCCAGTTGCGACAGTCTGGAAGCGGTACTTTGCAGCGAAGATGGGCCCAATGTGATGCCAGGCGGCCCCTTCCCGGCGGGCGACACCCTACAGACCGAGGCAGGTGTGACCTACTACATCATGGTAGACGGCTTTGGCCCGGACTTCGCCGCCGATGGCGAGTTCTGCCTTGAAGTCACCAATCTCACCGTGCCAGTAGTGCCCGCCATGGTGACTTTCCAAGTTGACGCTTCCCGCTTGGTGGAAGCCGGCACGCTTGCGCCAGAGGGGATTTTTATATCCGGTGAGTTTAACGGCTTCCCAGACCCAGGCACCCCAATGGTGGAAGGCGCAGACAACGTTTGGAGCATCACGCTGGAGTTCCCTGAGAGTGATACGTTCGAGTACAAGTTTCAAAACGGACCCGGCGGCTGGGAAGATATTGACGAGAGCATCGGCGACCCCTGTACCTTAGGTGACTTCGGCAACCGCTTCGTAGTGGTAGAGGAAACGGATGTTACGACCGATCTGGTCTGCTTCAACTACTGCGTCACTTGTGATATGGTGGTGGGTATAGACGAGCAGACGCTGCAGGCTAGCATCGAGGTATTCCCTAATCCGGTGCGGGACATCCTGAATGTGCAGGTCGATCTGCCATCAGCTGCGGAGTCCCTCCACCTCCGCTTGATGAATACGCTCGGCCAGGTCGTGCTGTCCAACAACTACGGCCAACTGCAAAGCGGCAATATCGAGCTGGATATGAGCCAACTGCCAGCGGGCACGTACTTGCTGCAGGTAAGAGATGGCCGGGCGCAGTTTGCGCGTTCGGTGGTGGTGCAGCGGTAGTATGTCTTAGAGCATGTTTGGAGTGGACTCGTTATGAAAATCAAGGAGTTGTTAGTTCTGGCTAGACTTTTTTTTGCGCGTTTGGCAGAGCCTGCCCCGCAGAATGCGGGGTCAAATAAGCCAAAAAAGGTGACGCCAGAGCCTGTTCCGCATTTCTGCGGGGTTCATAAGTCCTTGGTTTGCAATAGGAGCAAGCTCCAAACATACTCTAAAGGTCATTGGGGGCCTTTTCAACCCTAACGTAGTCAAAATAGGCAGGAATATCTTCTGCTGTACTTGGACAGGTATTGGCTCTTACACCGTTCCCCAGGCAAGCCAACCCAATGTACTTTGGATCAAAGTGTAACTGATCCTTTGCAAAAGAAGTAAAACCTCCAATACTGTCATTGATCATATAGGCTGTCTGATAATGGTCGGGCGTGATTTTCATCTTCAGCCAAATTTCTTTTTCCGCTATTGGCTGCTCTTCTTTGTCGTAGATCTGTGTATGAAGTTGCTTGGTAAAGTGTACGGTTCTTCCCTCCACCTGATTGAGAACTTGTACGCCACGCTTATGCTCTACCCGATGGGCTTGAGTACGGTGTTCAAAAAAGGTATCGGGGTTCATTGTAGCAAATGAAAACCGGAGGTTGTTGGTCCGGGTTAAGTTGGAATCCAAGAGGAATACAGCGGCTTGCTGGTAACGATTGGAAGGGTTGAAATCCACAATTTTTACCGTAATCTCGCAGTGCGTACAATCCAGTTTTTTATAAACAAGGTTATGGACTGTGGAGTCAATCAGGTTGCTGGAGTATTCTCCGTATTGAGTGAATAGGGTGAGCACCCCACTTCTGATTTGATTCCAGTGAGTGCTGTCAAAACAAATGAACTTCCAGCCACGGTCGTGAAGCCCTGCCGGTGAGTTGTTGTGAAAACCTTCGGTCCAATGAAAACTTTTGGTTTTTTGGGGAGCCAGTGAAAAAAGCAATACAAATAGTAAGGAGCATATTGGCAATGCTATGAAAACCAATTTATGCCTTTTGGGGCTGTCGTCCGGTGAAGGCACCTGCTGCTTAGTTTCGGCTAAAGTTGGCTGTTGTTGGCAATATTCAAGATAATCCTGAAAGGTAAATGGCTGATCCTGACAGCCATCTAATAGGAAGGTAGCGTAAATGTCTAACATCTTAGGGCTTGGCCGGTTTCGGTCTTCCATGAGATTGCGGATAGTGTCCCTGCTGAGGTGAAACCCTGTTTTTTCTTTTATGGCATCGCGAATATCACTATAATAGTGGCTATGTTTCTCGATGTTTTTGTTTCGGAAGACCTTTTCCCAAAGGTCTTTTTTTAGCTTTTCGATAGGCATTGGTTACAATTGGAGTTTTGTTTTCTGGCATGTAGTACCATGGATAGCCTGTTGAGTGACCCCTTTTCGATGTATTTTTTAATTTTAGGGTATGAAAAAGTCTGCGAATGCCATTAATTGGACTTGGTATACTGCGCTCAAGCATTCAGACCCGCGTGCCGCGAATTATTTAGTGGATCATATAAGGCCTGTAGTGATTGGTAAATTAAAACGCTCCGGTGCGGGAGAGGCGGATGCAGAGGATGTTTTTATGGAAGCGGCAGAGGATATTTTTCGAAGGGTTCGGAAAACAGAGCAGGCTTTTTTTGAAGATGAAAAATTCCCGGCGTACTTTCTTCAGGCTTGTGTTTGGACGTGGTTCAAGAAGTCTGGCAATAAAAAAGCCTGGTTAGAGGTCACCAATCACCTGTCAGAGGTACTATTTAGCGAGCAGGATATTGAAGAGGAGTTGATAGCAGCAGAGCGGTCGAAGTTGTTTTGGGCGACGTTCGACAAGCTTGGGGCAGCTTGCCAAAAAGTACTTCGGCTTTTCATTGTTGAGGAGAGGCCTCATCAGGACATTGCAGACGAAATGGGGTATCAATATCAGTATGCCAAGAAGAAAAAATACAAGTGTTACCAAAAGCTGGTTGAGATGATTAAGCTTGATCCGTTATATAAGGAGTTAACAGACAATAGCGAAAATGGCAATACCTGAAGAAAACAGCCGCCGAATCCAGGATTATTTGGACGGTGAAATGTCTGATGCTGACCGGCACCGGTTTGAACAGGATTGTGCAAAAGACAAGTCGCTTGCAGCTGATTTGGCTTTGTATCAGTCCGTACAGCAAGCATTGAGAGACGAGGAGGCATTAGTAGCCTTCCGCCGCAAGGTTACGGATCGGATTGCACAGCATCAATCCTTGAAAGTGGATAGTGCTAAAGCTGGCAGGGCAGGTGGCCGAAACTTGCTTTTATTCCTGATTGCATTAGCCATTATGGGGGGCGCACTTTTTTTATTCAGAAGATCGGGGAGCTCTTCCATACCTCAAGCCATAGATCAACCGGATACACCTTCGCCATCTTCGCTGGCTAACTCGGTGGACAGCACCTCTACCTCAATTGTAAAGGCAGATGACATCGCAGCGCCTCCATCTGATCCACGCGAAGCCTCAGCACCTTTACAGAAGGAAACTTCACCTTCTGCTCAGGAAAAACCACGAGGAAGGAAAGCGGAAGCATCCGCCTATCGTCAATTGGCTTTGTCGGAATTTACCACTACGACATTTGTATTTCGGGGCATAACCACTGATAATGGATCTGGTGACTCATCAGAATACGCGTTGCTCTTATTTGCGCAGGCTGGCGCAACTACGGATGTCACAGCGCAGCAAAGCTACCTTGAGCGGGTTGTTGAAGCGCTGAAAGGTAGCCGAGTAGCAGAAGACCCAAGGCTACTGCTGACCCGCGCACAAGCTTACTTTCAACTGGGGCAGTACGCGAAGGCTGCATCTGACTTCAAAGCCCTGCGAAACAGCTTCATCTACGGTGGGGATGCCGATTGGGGGCTTGCACTTTGCTACCTGGCACAAATGCCAGCCAAAGCTGATGCTTTCCAAGATGCTATGTCAGTCCTACTCATGGATGAATCCCATAGCTTTCATGCTAAAGCCGTACAGCTCAGCAAACAGGTGGAAGCGATAGAGGAATAGATGTCAGTCAATTGGACTCATGTCTCCAATGGCGATGATGCCGCCCCAGAAGAAGGGGTGGGATTGGAAGCCGGGTGTTTCTGCCAGATAATTTAGCTTAGCGTTTCTAAGTGCTTCGCTTTTATTTACTCCCTGCTTCAGTTCCTTGTGGAAGTTTAACATTAGTCTGCTGGTTAGTTGATCCTCCATTGGCCAAATACTGGTTACCGCACTCTTCGTTCCTGCGTGGGTGAATGCGCGGGTGATTGAGATAATTCCTTCTCCTTTTAGAAACTGGCCATTTGCTGTTTCACAAGCGCTGAGAACCACCATTTCTGTATTCATACGCAGGGCTAATAGATCCTCCACATATAGCCTGTTGGTTTTACTTTTCGGTGAAGCTGTAAATGTAAGGTAGGACTTTTCCCCCCACAGTGTATCCGATTGTCCATGGGTGGCTATGTGAAGTAATTTGTAGGAAGGCATTAGGGAGCAGAATGCTTCTTTTGTTGCTTCCTTGCCTGTGATTACATCTCCTTTCCATAAACTGGCTATTGCATATGCCTCTTCTTCGTTATCAAGTAAAAAAGAAGATTCAGAAGTTAGTCCATCGCTAGTGCTATACTTCGAATAAGGTAAATTACTTAAGGGTACGGAAGGGGCTACAGCAAGCATACTTTTGGGGGATAAGGGGCCGTTTGCACGTAGCATCTGAGTTTCAAGTACTCGTAGACTAAAAGCATATCCAATTTTTTTGTCTTTTATCCAGTAGGGGTAACTGCCAAAGTTTTTGATATTTTTTGGAGCTTCTGACAGCAGTAGGCCAAAAGGAATAAACTGTAGCTTTTCATCGGGTATGATGAGAGGCTCCTCGGTTATCCTGTCCTCAATTGGACGAATAAGCTGATTGTAGAGGACATGGGCACTATGAATATACTGTCTGGTAAGCGTTTCAATATCTGGTTCGCTGCTCTGTCCTTGAGCGGAAAGGAAGTAGGCATAGATTCCGTCTTGCATATTTGCTATGACTTTATCTATATCGCTTGTTAAAGGTATGGAAATAAGGTCAACCTCATCTTTACGGATAAGAAAGATGAATATTGAGGAATCCCCGATATAGTATTCTAGAATGGTCTGCGAAGACTGCTCTCTGATAAAGAGTAGCTTCTGGAACCGTTCCACCGCCATGTCCCGCCCCAGCTGAAACCGGTCTTCGTAATATTTGGCAAATTGGCTGGCATAGGTAGCCTTGAGGCTTCGAAGAGCTTCTTGTTGTGCGTATTGCTGATCGAGAAGGCCTGCCTTTATTTGCGGGTCGGTTGAAGCCTGAATTTCGCGATCGAGCATATTTAGCTGTCGTTTGATTTTCCATTCCAGCACCCTAAGACTATCGGGCACGCGATAGACTTCTTTTTGAGAAAGGTCTCTTAACTCGCTAAAGAGATTAACAGATTTGTTCCACTCACTAATGGACAATGCTATGTTATAAGCATCTAAATCACCGGTCTGCCGATAGAGAGACGCAGTTGTATTTACGCAAATATTTAGTGTTGGTTTTAGCTTCAGCCGCATAGCTCTTGCTGCTTTGGCGTTGTAGGTGTTACGATGAAGGTATTCAATTGAAGCGGCTAAAGCCCCGCAAGGTTTACAGGAATGTTGCAGTAGATCCTGCGATAACTCTCGCTCCGAGAGCAACCGGACTTCGGTTTCCAATGCTTGAATGAGCAAAGGGAAGTAAGAAACATCAGCTAAGCTTAATTTGTCATCTGGATCGAAAAGTATAGCCTGATAGGTGGTGTCGATGTACTTTAGTGCCAGAGGGAGTTCCCCTTTTGCTGCATAGTATTCTGCCAGCCCCAGGTAGGCAAACCCTGTCATAAAGTGCTGCAGGCCCAGGCTAAAGAGCCGGCCGTTCCGTGCTTTTGTCAAATATGGCTCTGCCAGATCGTACTGGCCAAGCTGCGTGTAATTCCTGCCCAGCTCAAGATAATAAGTACAGGTAAAAGGGTGCAAGACACCCAGTTCTTCTTCTGATATCTTGGCCCCCTTTTTTAACAGAGGTATCGCTTCTGCGTGCCGTTGCTGATCGAAAAGCAAAGATGCCATATTGTTAAGAACATTAGCTGTAGCGCTGCTCTTTGGCCCCGATATTTTCAAGCTCAGTTCCAGGGCAGCCGAATAGTACTTTCCTGCCTGCAGGGTGTCGCCCTCTTTTTGGTAGAGGTAGCCAATATTATTCATTGCATTGAGCACCCTTTTTGATTCGGGACCTTCCCATTTAATATACTCTTGCAAAGCCTTTTCTACGTATACTCTTGCAGAGCCTTGATCCCCCATAGCTGAATAGGTCACGGCTATGGTATTATACACCTCACTTATGTCAATGCTAAAGCCAATAGCTTCCCTTACCTCCAAAGCCTTAAAAGAATACTCAAGTGCCTGCTCATTGAATCGGAAGCGGCCGTACATCTTTCCTGCCTCCTGATAAGCCAGAGCTAGTGGTTCGGAAACCGGCGCTCTTTCAAAATAACGAACTGAGTTTTTAATCGCCTGGAGCGCATACTGAAGGTGGCTTTTCTCCTGCAAACGAGAAGTAAAGTCAAATACAGTATTCCAGGCCTGCGACAAACAAACAGTATCAGAAGATTGGATAGCTTGATCAAGGTATATATCAAGAATGTTTAGCGCAGCTTGGAAATGTATGTCGGTGCTATCCGTACGTTGTGCCTCCCAATGGTACTGCCCTTGCTCAAAATGCAGAGTTAGGGCTGCGGTGTCTGGTGATAGGCAGGGGGGAGATTGCCGCGCCATAGAGCCTGAGTTTTGCCCGTTGCCATAAAGTAGGAGTAAGATTAAGATGGCTATGATGGGGAGTAGGGTGGCGTTTGGCATGGTGGTTGGTTTTGTTGCTGGATGGGTAAGCAGAAATATAGGAAACTCCATATTCTGTTTCTGTCTAGTCAGCTAACCCAAAAATTGGAAGTTCTAACTTGACTTTCATTAGACTTGCTGTAAAACTTCATTGTTAAAATTAAAGCTATGCTCGGAACGGAGAGGTTTGGGCGTAAGGCACAAACCCGACGCACGAGTATATGTCGACACGAAGTCATGTTCGGTCCCAAACTACTTCGTCGTCGGTATATACACCCTAGCCATCCCGATTTATAAATCGGGATGGCTAGGTTCCCTGCATCTGTCATTTTAGGTATAAATCAACACTTGTGAGCCCAAAGTAGCTACCACATATTCCTCAAACCTTGATTCTTAAAGACTCAAATAACATTGAATCTATTAATGATACCAAACGGTAATTTTCACCTCTCGTATTTCTACAGATCAAGGCTTTGTTTGTTCCATGAGGCTGAGATCATAAGCTCAAAGATATTGACCTTCGATGCTGAAAATCATTTAATAATGACTAAACGCTTTAGCACAACACTCTGCTCTGTATAAACACCGACCAAATACATACCGCTACTCAAACCCTGGATATCAAACAATTGCCCTACTTCGCAATCCTCCCATACCTTCACCTCAGAACCATTTATTGAATGCAGAACAACTCTCGACGGGAGCTTCCCAACCTTATTAATTACTTGGAAGAAGTCATTACTGGGATTGGGGGCGATGTCCCAATAATCGCTCTCCTTTTCTACATTGGAAGTACGAACTGGTTGAACAACGTTAATTATTATATCTGGTATAACCAAATCCATTTCACCTTGAACTCCTTCAACATAAGCCGGGACTGGTTCATTGTCTAAATAGACATAAAGATTTTCACCAGGAGGTGATTTTGCAACAAGCTTCAGGCTGAGTAGGATAGAATCAGTTTCAATTGTAACGGGTTGGGCATTAAACCATACCATTGAAAAACGGTGAGGTGTAATACTATAGTTGTTAGGCGATAAATCAAGTAGTTCATTATCATCACCAACCCCAACTAGCTCTAATTGGCTTGAATCCCAAGCTAGTGAATACTGAAGAGCAAAAAGTTGTTCAAAACCGCTAGCCTTCAGCTCTACATTTACAGTGTCCCCTTGTACAACTGAAGCAGTATCTGACCAAATGCGGAGAGGTGCATCTAAGCTCCGGTTCTCAGTTGTAATAATACTTGCAGGATCAGCGCTATTGTTGACATCTCCTATCTTAATTCCAACAAAGTCTGCATCTGTAATATCATCCGATAAGTTCGTAAGTACCCGTTGCTCCGGGAATTGGGTTTCAAAAGGGTTGTTTGGGTTATTGAAGGTGTGATCTGATTGCACAAAACGCCAGGAGTCCACGTCCTCGAAATGATCCGTAAGAAAGAGGATCAACCGCTGGATATCTGCCAAATCTCCACTATTAATCATATTCGGCAAACTTGCATTGGCAGCAATTATCTGGTACGGAGTTTCCAACTGGTCTAAGAGGAGAATATGGCGTTGAATTCTGAACAAGTCTCCTGCATTTACGCCGTTTCGGTAATTGATGTCTTTTTGTGGAGCAATCACGTATTCCTTTCCTGCTTCCAGTTCTGGGAAACAATACTCCCCAAGCGCATCGGTTAAAGTGAAAAACTCAACACCCTCGTCATCAGTAGCCACCACCTCTACATTTTCAACAGGCAATCCGTCTTCCCGCTCTACGACACCACATGCTGAAAAGGTGCTGCACAAACAGACTTCTTCACCCTCTAAATAAAGGTTGATTTGGGTAGACATATCACCGAATACAGCCTCTGCGTAAACCGGAGCAACTTCTCCGTTCAGTAATAGATTCGAGCAGCCTTCAATATCACTCTCCAGTCTGACCGTAATATATATCACCTCTGTACTATCTGCCAGTGAAACCGCATTTCCAGAGTACCAAATCACGATTCCCTCTCCACCATTATTTAATACATTTGATATTGGGTTGCCCCCTATAGCATTACTGAAATTGATTTCCTCAATAGTAGCAATAGCAGGGTTTTCAAACTGTAAACTGAATTGAAAATTAGTCACTTGCTCAAAATTTTCAACTATAATTGGCACTTCCACCGTTTCACCTGCTGCACCACAAAGATCAGGAACGACTTTGAAAGAAACCCAGTCATCAGGGTGTTGATATAATATATCTTCGCAATAGATATCTTCTCCGCACCCTCCTGTTGCTGTTAGGCAAACTGTGTAATTGCCAGTCGATGCGTAGCTGAAAGTGGGGTTTTCCAATGGTGAGTTATTGCCGTTGCCAAAATCCCAAAAATAGCTTACAACATCACCTGTTGATCCATTATTGAATATAATGGTATCATTTTGTATTTCGTACTGAAAACCAGCTGAAGGAGGTTCACAGCATTGTTCGATATCTATTGACAGGCTAGTAGTTTCTACTCCATCTCTAAAAACGAGGACTTGATAAGTCTCCGGAGGCAGGGTGCCTATTGGCAATGATTCTGACCAGGGGGTGATCACTTCCGGACAAAACTGCCCTGAAGCGAATTGTGTCTGAATGTCAACTTCAATTATGTTCCCATTAAAAGCTATACTTGAACTAAGTATTGATTGACAAGAATTTGGAAATTCTCCATTTACGGTTAGTGTAATGTCATCGCAGCTATTCGGATTGGATGGTGAAACAAACACGCTATCAAAGCTACAGTCCGGCAGACCGTCATCACATCCCCACACTGTCTCAATATTAGTCAGGCTTTCTAATAAAGTACCATCTCCAGATTCGCAAGTTTGAGTATCATCTTGTATGGTATTACAGCTTTCTATTATCCCCCCTGAGCAATCGTATATTTTATGGAATTGAAAAGGTGCATCATTAAAGCATATTCCATCAATCAATACTACTGTTTCCCCGTTTAATTCTGCTGATGATAACTTATAACTACAGCCCGAAAGACCACCATCGCAGTCAAAATTGCTGCTTAGTTCTGTTAATTCGGAGACGATCCATTCATCACATATAGCGAAACAATCAGGTGCTTCAGGGTTGCAAATATATATAATTCGACAGCAGATACGCCATGTGTTGCCGTCCCAAAACCGGACGCTGATATTGCGGTATCGGCATTCCCCAGGCTGTGGGAGAATAGTGTGCTGAGCGCCTGCGCCTATAGCCTGCCCGGTTTCGTCATCGTACCATGTAGCCTGTGTAGCGCCTTGGGAATCGAGGCTGAAGGTGTATCCGGACTCCTGGGTATAGCCTACGTCAATGAGCCCGCATTCATAGGGGTCGCATACATATACTGCGTAACAGCAGATGCGCCATGCGATGCCGTCCCAGAACCGCACGCTGATATAGCGGTATCCGCATTCTCCGGGCTGTGGGAGAATGGTGTGCTGAGCGCCTGCGCCTATAGCCTGCCCGGTTTCGTCATCGTACCACGTAGCCTGTGTAGCGCCTTGGAAATCGAGGCTGAAGATGTATCCGGACTCCTGGGTATAGCCTACGTCAATGAGCCCGCATTCATAGGGGTCGCAAAGTGTAACGTCCCGGCAGCAAGTGCGCCAACAATCAGAAACAGGGTCATAATATCGTGCACATACAGTTAAAGGGTTACAGTTGGGCTGGGTGGGTAGGAAGTAGTTTGCCGAAGAACTTTCATCAAAATTATCTTCAGAGGATACTGTATACCAGGTAAGTTGTTGTCCAGTATCCTCAAGCGTAAATTCATATCCGGTAGTAGTAAATGTATAAGCAATATTATGCTCACAGGAAGCTGGTGCAGAAATGCAAAAATCTTCGCAGCAATATTGTAAACAACCATCACTATCAAAATAAGGATAGCAAATTGTATAATTGCCATCAGTAGGGAATGAAAACTCTTGTGTGCTGTTGATTGCGCCAGATACAGGGGTTCCATTCCTTATCCATTCATTTCCGCTTGCGAAGTTAGGATCGGTACAAATAAATTCGTAGCTACTGCCATCATATTTATATGTAAGGTTACTGCAATCACTGGAGAATATTGGGTTTATGCAAGGAGAGCAATCTTCTTCATCTAAACTTATAAGGTCTACACAATATCCTGTATTATCGTCGAAACTGTCATCGGATTCTTCTATGGTTTGAAAAGGATCCACAGTAAGGCCTACACTGTAGTCTCCACTACTGATATTATTACTACAAAGGTCAACCTCTATTGAAGTGGTGAAGCTTTCTCCGGGGCTTAAACCCGGGATTGATACAAAACCGAGGTAGTTCTGAGCGTATGACAGGTTATCATCATCTGGAGCAGTAGATAAAAAAATTCCTAATGAAGTATTAGTACTTGAAGTTGAACCGTCATTTTCAATGGTCACTACTTCCATTTTGAGTAGGCCATCCTCTAGAGAATAATTACAATTTCCTGAATGCGTAAGATCGGGCAGTGTACATTCTGGTTCAGGAGAAAAACGGGACAGCGCCATTAAAGCTTGAAAAATAGGAGGTGAAAAACTCCCAGCTAGCAATGATTCATTCCCATGGCCTGCCGCAATATCTACGTAGCGGTAAGCATTCAGCGTCCCCACATTAGATTTGGTCACCAATGTTGAAGAGGTATTTGAAGTCTCATTAGAAATGTACGTTGACAAACCTCCAAACTCTTCACGATTTACTCCCACTAGTAGTTCACCCGCTGTACAGCCTTCGATGATGCCGAAGGGGGTCTCATAAACTTCAGTTGCAATATTTCCATCAACGCCATCATCGTAAGGAGCTCTTTTAAACCATTCGACAAAATCATTTCCTCTTTTCAGTATCCAGTATGGATTAAAATCACCATTGGGCTGGATGCATATATTATTGTATCCAATATCGCCGGGGAAGCCAGCACACTCTGTTTTACAAAGCATAGCAAAGCCACCGTCTTTAGTCGCGACTCCGTCAATAAAACTGTCCGCTGTTGCGCCACCATATCTAAATCCAAAGTCAAGTACAAGGCTATTACCTATCGCATTATATTTCCGTACAACAACATCACCTCTAGGGTTAACCACCGGCTGAATGCTTCTATTCTGACCGGGTTCCTGAAAGTTCGGATCTATGCAATAATACTCTGGGTCACCATTCGGTCGTTCCTCAAAATATCGAACTCCAAAAAAATAAAATCCTGAACCTCCTATTTGAGCATCAATTTTCCCTATTTTTCCATCAAGGAAGTACCCTTCAATCGGATCGCTAACAGAGGGGTATGTAGATAAATCATTTGATCTATAAACTTTAAAGTAGCCATCGGTACTTGTATCGTTGCCAGGATCATTCGTAAGGTAACCGCCAACAATAATATTCCCGCCGGAGGTTTTTTCGACCGTGAGTGCTACGCCATTTTCGCCATGTATAAGTTCATGATTATTGATGACAATATTACCGGCAGTATTTACTTTCATTATCCAGTATTCGGATATCAAGGAACCATTTCGCCCACCGTAACTACCTACTACAAAAAAATGTCCGTTGACTTCTACCGCAGAATAGAATGCATCATCAAAAAAATTGCTTCCCTCAACGATTCTCCATTCTTCGTTTCCGCTTGCATCAGACTTTATTATTATAGCATCTCCTGAATCTGTAACAGGTTGAGTTTCTCCAACTAGCAAATACCCCCCATCGGAAGTGGGTAATACAAAGTTTGTATATTCAAATGGCTGAGGGGAGGAAGAGTTATTAAACACATAATCTTCTATATGCTCTACCGTTTGAGTAAATAAAATAGCTGGAAAAAAATACACAAATAGTGAAATATACTTGTTCATAAATATTATTTTTAATAAAAGTCTATGATGAGTATCAAGAAACGTTTCCATGCAGTTGCTTAGCGACGCGCAACAAATAACTGTGGGCTTTCCAGGAGTACTTTTTCCTTTATCCGGCGTTGAAGAACCGCTACCCTTAGCCCCACTAAGGGCAGGAATCCCGCAATTTTGCGGGACAGGCTCTTCGCCCCCGCAATGCTGCGGGGCAGGCTTTGACTAAAGAAAAAATCACTACCCTAGCCAAACACGACACTTATTAATCGCGCGTCGCTTAGACTGTAAGCGCAATGTAAAACTCTTCTTTTTTCGTTTCAAACTGCCCCTGTGGCTTGTATACCGATAGCAAAGAGAATTGCCCTTCAATAAAAAAGTCAGAATAAGGCGCTCCATATCGAATCCAAAAGCTGCCCCCTGTCGCATTTACGCTCCGCTCTTCATGCGGCGTGAGCAGGAAAATGGATTCATCAACAAGCATCTCATAAATGTTACTGATGGAGTATTGATTGGCAACAAGGCCTCCGCCGTACCAAGATTCCCCGTCGTATTCGTAGAACCGTTGAGCATGGCTCGGTAAGTGCATGAGCAGCAAGGAAGCATAAAGAAGCAATGTGAATGTTGTTTTCATGATTTGTTCTTTTCAAAAGGGCGACAGGCAAAATCGCTTTACAGGTGCATAACAGGAGTGCCCTAAGCGAGCAGACGCATTAACCATTTTAGTTATTCGCCAAAAACTCAATCTCCTCCTCTGTCAGCGCACGATTGTAAATGCGTACATCATCAAGGGACCCCTTGAAGTAACTACGTCCTCCGGCAGTAGTAGCTTCAGGGTTTCTGGTTCCAAAGCGGAGCGGAGAGGCATTTTGGGTTGAACAGCCGCCTGAAGTATCGTTAGCGTCATCATCTTTAGTGGCTACGAGAACTCCATTAAGATAGTAGTACATAAGCGTTGACTTTTTTTGAAAAACGATATGAGACCACTGATCAGCTCTTTGCTCTTCGGTTCCGATTGAGTTCCCTCTGTCACATTCATTGCCGGTAAATCTCCCACCCACAAAGCGCAAATCCTGCTCTCCCTCTGAAAAATTTATTCTTACGCTAAACGGATAGCCATATTGACTGCAATTCCCATCTTTACACCACTTAGCAAGAATATCGTTTGATCCACTACCATTATCAGGCTGCTCATCTGGATTCACAAAAGCGGAAATAGAGAAGTCCTGAGTATTGCTAAAGTTAAAGGCTGACCTGGAAGGAAACTCCACATAAGTCGAGCCTGAAAAATAGACGGCTCTGCTGATTTCCCCATTCCTATCTTCGGTAAAAGTTACGCCCCCTTCCAGAGCGCCTGCCTGACCGGAAACCATGTCTTCAGCATTACCATCAAAGGGAGTGTGAAGGACAAGCCCTTCCTGCAACTGTATAGAGAGATCAGGGGGCGCTTCGCCTTCTTCATCCTTACAAGCGCTAAGAGTCAGTAGTGTGACCATCATCAGTACCACACCCATAATTAGAGTCGAATGCTTCATGTTTTTCATTTTTATTGATTGGAAAGTGGTGATTGCTAAACTAATTTTACGTTGCCAGCTGCAGTAACTTCAATCGACAGTGACGTAAAAAGCAACCCTGAAAAATCAGTCTACAAACATACTTGCCAATCTTTGTGACTATAATTGTGTTTCTGAACTCAAGATAGATGGTTAGCTACATGTTAGGAAGATGAAAACTTATGAAAGCGTATGAAAAGCATTCAAAAAATTGGTTTATAGCAGACTAAGTATATTGATTTTCTGTTTTGTATTTTTGATACTGCTACGATTTAAAACCAAACCACCATGACCACCCACCTGATCAACCTGGCACTAAGCTTGCTTTTCCTCGCACTTATGGCTCAGCTGAGCATTCAGACACCGGAAGCCCTGGGCGGCATCCCCATCACCGGACAAAGCCTGGCCGTGCTTTTGGTCGGGTTTTTACTGCCCTTCCCGTGGGGTGGGGGAGCAGTGCTGCTCTACCTGCTGCTCGGTGGGCTGGGGCTGCCGGTCTTTGCTGAAGGGGGCAGCGGATGGTCGTCCTTTTCGGGGGGTAGCGGGGGCTTTCTTATCGGATTTTTTATAGCAGCACTAGGCATGGGATGGCTGCGCCGTCGGGGATGGGGGCTGCATTTGGGCTACAGCCTCCTGGCCAATGGGCTGGGCACAGCCGTTATAGTGGGAAGTGGGCTGCTGTGGCTGACTTACCTGTACGGATGGGGCAAGGCACTGGAATACGGCTTCTATCCATTCTGGCCGGGTGCTATCGTGAAAATACTGCTGGGGGGCTTCATCGCCTGGAGTATGCTCCGGAAGCGCAGAGCGGTTTAGATCAGACATGAACCACATCGCCGCTCATTTGTCAATAATAAAAGGAATGGGCTATGAAATGGAAACTCCTGACTGTTGCATCGTGCTGCCTGATGTCGCTTTGCCTTTCCGCGCAGACTTTCTCTCTCAAAGGTATTGTTCAGGATTCGCAAACAGGCCAGGGCATCCCTTTCGCCAACCTGCTTCTCCTAACGGAAAAGACGGGCACTGCCGCTGATGCAGACGGGCAGTTTGAGCTTTCCGTCCGGGAATGGCCCGCCCAAATCCGTGTTTCTGCAATCGGTTACCTCACAGATACGGTAGTAGTGGAACAGGCAGATGCGCTTCAGATTACCCTTCAACCCGTACCCGCTAATTTGCCCCTGGTAGAGGTCCTTGCTCAGAAAAAACTCCGGCAGCTCAGTCCGGAAGACCGCCTGCCTTTTGCCTTTGCCATTTGGGATGATTACCTCTTTACCCTTAGCCGGAAACGCACCGGGAGCAACGCCTGGATTGAAGTCCGCTCCCCGGACGGAATATTGCTTTTTGAGCAGCAGATCGATCTGCGCCGGGTCACTGATATTGAGGTCAACTGCCGCAACCGCCTCTACCTGCTGGCCAATTACCGCTACATCAACCTGGGCTATACCCGTGCGCAAATCGTACCCTTGGAAACCATGAAGTATACCGATTATATTGGTGCTTACCGCGACTGCCGGTGCAGTACTGAAGAAGCAATGTACTATGAAAATGTGGCTTATCAGGGCCTGCTCAAGCGGTACCTGAGGGCCAGCCTGACCAATGGCGCGCTCGATAACTTCCGGCAGGTCCTTTACGCGGAGCAGCTAGACAACTATATGGCAGACCTCGGCCTGATTATGGATGGCCAGTCGATTTCCAACACAGGTGATGTATCCAGAGCGGAAAACGATTACATCCGTACCCGCCAAACAGACGCGGACTTCCTGCAGCGGGTATTTTACAAGAACCCTCAGGACAACTTCCTCTTTCTGACCGGCGGGGAGTTGATCCTGTTCAACCACGATGAACAGCGAATTGAATATTTCGATGCCGAAGGCCGGCAAAAACAGGTAATACCTGCGCATTATGTACAACACAAAGATTGGAACGGCCGGGTCATTCAGGATTTAAAAACGGAAGCATTCTATGCGCTGCTGCGCGACGAGACCGGCTATCTGCTTGCGCCAATTGACCTGAACACAGGGCAAATAGCGGAGCCAGTGCCCCTTAATATCCTGTTTTACGATGAAATAGCCATTTACAACAGCATGGCGTTCGTACTGGGTACGCCTACTGCCCACGCTGCTTCTGACGTTAAGCGCCTCTACACCAAGGCGCTCTGGTGAGGGTTAATAAAACCGTACCCCAAATTCCAGCCCCAATTGCACATACCCGAACTCAAAGGCATTGGGCCCTGTGAGCGACTCTGATTCACCAGTGAGTTGCTGGAATTGAATGCGGGGGCCTGCGAAGAAGGTCGTTCCACCCAGGTTCATTTCCACGCCTGCACTGCCCAGAATACTCAGCTGCAACCGGTCGAAGTCAACGTTGGAAATAGGCTCGGTGCGGCGGTCTACCCCCGCGTTATCAGGCAGTTCATGCCGGATTTTTCCGACCGATTGTATGTGGAAACGGGGAGCGATACCACCGGATAGGTAAAACCGCGTTTGCTCCCCGGGCGAAAGATAAGTCAACCGTATAGGCACTTCGACAAATCGGTTGATCGTTTGACTCGTAACGGTCCCTATATTCGGGGTAGGAATGTCAGGGTCAAAGCCGCCCTGACCGTTGTGCTGTGTCCCCCAACGCAGATCATCTCCATCGAACTTAAAGCGGCTGCCGATTTCCGTGTAGGCCAGCCCGGACTGCAGCCGGAAATTCTGACCCAACTGATAGCCAATCTGCATGCCAGCGTGTTTGGAAAACCGCGGCCCGAAATCTTCAATAACCGGATCCTGCTCCCAGGATGCATGTGGGAATAGCTCCAGGCCGAAGGAGAAACGGCTTTGGGCAGTTCCGGAAAAGCTAAAAAACAGGATACAAACAACAGGAAGGAAGGTTATAGGTCTCATATCTAGGGTGTTTGATTCACTTTTAGAACTGGGATACAGGTTTAACGCTGCATTCAAATAAATATTTTCTGGGTATGGACAGGTGCAATATCTACCTGCCGGCCAGTACCTTAACTTTTGGGGTGGAGGTGGAGCTCTAAAAAGGCGTGCCTCACCGGGCGATGATAAACCGCTTTGCTGCACTTTCCCCTTCCAAAGTCTGGAAGGACAGGATATACACGCCCGCCGGATACTGACTGATGTTTACCTGGAGCGGGTTGTTGCCTTGTACAGGCAGCACAAATTGTTCCATGATTTGCCCCGTGGGATGAACAATACGGCAGTTGGCGGACCTGGAACCACCCCAGTCAATGAATAGCTGATCCTGAGCGGGGTTAGGAAAGACCTTAAATTCAATTGCTTTTTGGACGTCTGGCGTGCTGACTACAAAATCAGCGCAAGTGCCATCATTCCCTGAATTGGCATCGGTCTTGTCGTCGGGGTGTGAGGTCCAGAAGCAAACGGGCTCCAGGTCTCCCGCGTCGCCCTCGGTGTGGATCCAGAAATTGCTTAGTGTCACCTGTAAAGTATTGCCGGGGAGAAGGTCCTGCCCTTCGACATCATAGGCAAAGCGTGCGGGACGATTACCAGACCGGATTTTGAACCGGCTGACAGCTTCGTCACCGAAATTTTGTACCTGGACTACAACCGAGTCAAAGTAAGTCCGGCTAAACCCTGGAAAAGCCGGATCGCCCTGCGTGTAACGCACCGCTCCTAATTGGTACCCAACAACGCCCAGGTCCCGGTCGAGCCCAAAGTCTTCGCCTTCAAAGGTGTAGGAAGTGGAGAAAAAGGCTTCTGTACCTCCGGTGGGCATATCGGAGCCAAATGTTTCCAGCCCGGCAAGCCCCAGGTATTCCGAACCCACATCGACGCGCCAAAATTCACTATCCTCATTCAAAGGGAAGCTGCCCTGCAATTGAAGGCTGTCATTGAAAATATAGGCTTGCTGGCTTTGCGTAAGCACGGCTACCTTGCCGTGTCCGGTTGAGAAATCCAAAATAGAGTCGGCTGTGAAATCAGCGGCCTGCAGGATTTCAAAATCAGGTGAAAGGGCAAAAAGTGAATCGTGCCGGTAGCCGATGATGCCGTTGTATGGATTGGGCTCGATGCGGCTGAAGTGCCATTCCGGAAAGTGAGCCGTTGGAGCTCCCTGTGCGGAAATCGTGTACAAGCCAGTAGGACCGGTATAGATCAAGCGCCCATCCGAAGTGATCGTTTGATCCTGCACCTGGAATTCAAAGAAGGATTCCCATAATGGTTGACAGGACTGCATAGAATACTTACCGCCATGAGGGTTGTCGAGGTTAAAGTGAGCAGCCCCCGGGCTAAAAAATGCTACTTCACCGGTCGGAAAAGCATTCCCTGTGGGACCACTGTTGAAATCATGAGAAAAGTGGTGACCGCAGGCAAGCCCTTCCTGTTCCCAGCTGGTATTATATCGTCTAAAAAGACTCTCAATGATTCCAAAGCCCCACTCATCTACCCACCCTTCGATTTGGGGGATGACAATTGTGGAGTCCGGGAGTTCGATAATATCTGAAATATCAAGCGTGACACCGTACTCGTGGGTCTCTTGTACGGCTATAAAAAAGACCTCAGGCTCTTCTTCACTGCTGACTACCAATTTATGCTCTCTAGACCCGCCTGGTTGAGGGTCCGGGCTAAATTTGAAAGTGAAATTAAGCAAGTGCTCCCCCCGCTGAGACACTACAAAAGTCTTAATGCTATCCGGGAATGACTCGTCGAGCGCCCATTCGACCTGAGCGGTAGTGGTAATCGTAGCAGACAAAATAGCAGCGCAAAAGAGAGACCATTTCATAGACGTTGGGGTTTTTCCTTCAATATAGTGCAATGACACTGTAAACGCCAACAAAAAATAAAGCAGCGTCGGGCAACCAACAAATCAATCACGGATGAAGCCCGATAGCTGGAGGTTGTTCCTTACCTTTACCAGTATTAGTCGCATTGTTTTAACCATCCATTGATATGAATTCATTCCGCTTTTTTACCTGCCTTTTATCGCTGCTTAGCCTTTCCTTTGCCAGCTCTGCCCAACCTGTCCCCCTAACCTTTCGGGTAGACATGAGCCAGGAAACCCTGTCGCCCAACGGTGTGCACGTTGCCGGCAACTTTCAGGCTGTAGCCGGGTACGGCGGGGATTGGATGCCCGGTGCTTCCCCTTTGGCG
Organism: Phaeodactylibacter sp.; assembly: GCF_040219495.1. Classification (GTDB taxonomy): domain Bacteria; phylum Bacteroidota; class Bacteroidia; order Chitinophagales; family Saprospiraceae; genus Phaeodactylibacter. The sequence goes on from NZ_JAVJSK010000001.1 coordinate 52,632, forward strand.
GACCCGGACGGAGACCAGGTGTATGAACTGACCGTAGAGGTGCCCCCCGGCACTTACCTGTACAAATTTGTCAATGGCAGCAGCTGGAATGAAAAACCGGAGCTGCCTTCTGCAGATTGCGCGATTGGCGATGGTGGCGGCAACTTCAACCGTCAGGTGATAGTAGGAGAGGCCGGGCTAAGTCTTCCGGCATTAACTTTCGACTCTTGTAATGCCACGCTGCGCCTCGCCGTCAATATGGAAATGGAAACGGTCGCTCCCGAGGGCGTCTTCGTGATGGGCGACTTCCAGGAAGCAGCCGGGCTGCCGGAGAACTGGGACCCCACTGCCATCCCCTTACAGGATGAGGATGGGGACGGTGTATTCGAAACCCGCCTAAGCGTACCTCCCGGTGACTATCAGTATGTATTCCTCAATGGCAGCACGTTGGAGGCACCGCCTTTGGACTGTTCGGTGGAAGGGCCGGATGGGCAGCGGGTCCGTATGGTACAGGCGGAGGCAGGTGACGCCGGACCTTTGGTGTATTGCTTCAACAGCTGCACCCTCTGCGACCCGGCTTTCTCCCTCGACTTCGAAACGCACTGGTGGAACGATGCGGTATTCTACGAAATCTTCGTCCGCAGCTTTTACGACAGCGATGGCGATGGTATCGGCGACTTTCAGGGCATCATCGAAAAACTCGACTACCTCAACGATGGCGACCCGGATACCGATACCGACCTGGGCATTACCGGCATTTGGCTGATGCCCATGATGGAATCGCCTTCCTACCATGGCTACGATGTAACGGATTATTATGCCACAGAACCGGACTACGGCACCATGGAGGATTTCGAAGCCCTGCTGGAAGCCGCCCACGACCGGGGCATCAAAATCATCATAGACTTTGTCATGAACCATACCTCCGATCAGCACCCCTGGTTTCAGCAATCGGCCAACAGCCTGGGCGGCTACCGGGACTGGTACGTGTGGTCGGATTCAAATCCGGGCTTCATTGGCCCGTGGGGACAGACGGTCTGGCACCCACGCAACGACGATTACTACTATGGCCTGTTTTGGGGCGGCATGCCGGACCTCAACTACAGCCATCCCCCGGTGAAAGAAGAAATCTTTGACATCGCTGAGTTTTGGCTCAACAAAGGCGTGGATGGTTTCCGCCTTGATGCGATCAAGTACCTGGATGAAGATGGCTCCATAATGGAAAATACCCCGGAAACCTTTGAGTTACTCGAGGACTTCCGGATGTTGTATAAGAATACTGATGCCAATGCTGTTACAGTAGGCGAGGTGTGGTCCAATACCGCTTCCATTTTGCCCTATGTAACGGAAGACCGCCTGGACCTCTGCTTTGACTTTGACCTCGCCTACGGCATCATCGGGGGCATCAATGGCAACAGCGCTACGCCAATCCGGCAGCAGCTCGCCGTCATTCAGGAAGGCTATCCTAAATTGCAATACGCGACCTTCCTGACCAACCACGACATCGACCGTATCTATCATCAGTTTCAGGCGTTGGATTACAAGATGCACCAGGCGGCATTCATCTACCTGACTTTACCCGGAGTCCCTTTCATCTATTATGGTGAAGAAGTCGGCATGCTGGGTGTCGGTGCGCACGAGAATATCCGTCGCCCCATGCAATGGACCGGCGGGACCAATGCCGGCTTTACCACCGGTACGCCCTGGATTGGCCTGGGCGGAAATTACCCGGCTAATAACGTGGCGGATATGCAGGACGATGAGTCTTCTTTGCTCAATATCTACCGCCGGTTGGTACACCTGCGTAACGAGGAGGAAGCCTTACGAAAGGGCTATCTGCTTGATGTGCAGTCCGACTCGGAAGAAATCCTGAGCTATGCCCGTATCCTGGAAGAAGAAGCGCTGGTGATGGTGGCCAATATGGGTTTTAACAGTTTTTTCAATACCACTTTCAACCTTCCAGTCTCTTCCCTGCCTGCCGGCGAATACAGCATTACCGAAATCCAGTCGGATACGTACATGGGGACCCTTACGGTAAATGCCTCCGGAGGTATTGAAAACTGGGTGATTGGTAATGCCATCCTTGATGCCTGGGAAAACTGGATTTTCCGGTTGTCCCTGGAGACACCGGCCAGTAATGAGGCTGCTGCACCCGTTCAACTTGAGGCCCGGGTATTCCCCAATCCGGCACAGGAGGCCGCTACTATAGAATTGGATGGGAAGTATGATGGCCAGATAGTGCAACTGACACTTCTCCGGTCAGACGGGCAGGTACTGAAAAGCACCTCTTTTGCAGGACGTACACATACGCTCGACCTTAGTGCCTGCCCAACGGGGCTTTACTTTGTCCGCCTGGAGCACGAAGGCAGCGTCCGGGTTCTGAAATTAACCGTCAGCCGCTCCTAATGCGCCGCCGGTGAGCAGATTTGCGCGATGGCAATGCGGCAAAGCCAATTGGATAGAGTATATTCGCCCGAATTTTTTTTCAAAACTGCCTATGGACAGTCCGCTTTACATCATCCGTGATCGCGGCCGGTACGGCTTCATTGACCGTATCGGTGATGTAGTCGTTGAGCCGCAGTATCTTGAGGCAGAAGATTTTTACAACGGCTTTGCCCGGGTCCGGTTCAATGACAAACTGGTGCACATGGATGAGATGGGGCGTTTGCTGCTCAAGCACTGGTTCCGCTTCATTGGCTTTTTTGAGGAAGGGCTGGCCCGGGTGCAGCTCGTGCGCCGCTGGGGCTACATCAACCGGAGAGGGGATTTAGAAATACCGCTTAATTTTGATGGAGCAGGCGATTTCGCCGAAGGCCTGGCACCGGTAGCCCGGGGCATTTATTTTGGGTTTATCGGGCCCGACGGGCAGTGGGCTATTCAGCCCGAATTTGATGCCGCTTCTTCTTTTAGCGAAGGCCTGGCTGCTGTGCAGATTGGGGAGAAATGGGGGTATATTGATAAAACCGGTATGCTGGCCATTACGCCTCAGTACGATCGGGCGGGGGCTTTCCGAAGTGGCGTCGCCCCGGTTTGGCAGGAAGAGCAATGGGGGTTGATCGATCAGGGCGGGCAATTGCTCCTTGAGCCACAGTTTGAAACCCCGGAAGGGGGAATGGCAGGAGAGTTCTTCAATGGCATGGCCACTGTTGTGCAGGATGGTTACTATGGTTTCATTGATACAGAGGGCGCGCTGCTCGTGCCACCGAGGTATACCTTTGCCGGTGATTTCGGGGACGACCGCGCTCCGGTAGAGCTGCATGGCCGCTACGGCTACATTGATTCTGTGGGTAACCTGGTGATCAAGGCGGGCTTCCAGGATGCCGGCGTCTTCTCCAGCGGTCTGGCACAAGTCAAAAATAAAGGGCACTGGGGCTACATCGGTCCGGATGGTGTTTGGCGTATTCCACCTCGTTATCAGGCTGCACTGCCATTCAGGGCCGGGCTGGCACAAGTGGTTTACCAAAACCGCTGGCAGTATATTAATGAGCAGGGCGAGGTCATCTGGACGGAGCGCTAGTGCGAAATAAAGCAGCGTATTTCACGCTTCGCAGCCTTGTTTTTGCTGAGCTTTTACGCTCTAAATTTTCGCAATCACGGTTTTATTCCCTTTTACCTTGTCGCCTATATTCACCTGTACTGCTGCATCTAATGGCAGGAAGAGGTCTACCCGGGAGCCAAACTTGATAAAGCCCATCTCGCTGCCCTGTGTCACCTGCTGCCCCACATTGAGGTAGTTGCGGATCCGCTTGGCGACGGCACCTGCGATTTGGCGGAGCAAGACTTCGGATTCACCATTCTTAATGACCACTGTCGTCCGCTCGTTTTCTGTGGAAGACTTGGGGTGCCAGGCGACCAGGTATTTGCCTGGGTGGTGCTTGATGTAGCGCACTTCGCCCCCCAGTGGGTTGCGGTTGACATGAACGTTTAGTGGCGACATGAAAATGGAAACCTGCAGGCGTTTGCCGTTGAAGTATTCGGTTTCCTCCGCTTCTTCAATCACGACCACCTGCCCATCAGCGGGGGCATAGACAAGGGTGTCGTCCGTGTGCGGAATGGTCCGTGTGGGGTTACGGAAAAACTGAAGGACCAGTAAAAAGAGGATTACAGATACCAAGGTACTCAGCCATAAGAAACCAGGCCAGGTAAAGTATATTCCTACATTAAGGGCAGCTAAGATGATGCCCAAAACGATAAGCATGCGGTGGCCCTCGCGGTGTATGATTGCCATAAGATGTTTTCTGTTAAATCTGCCGTAAATTTAGGAGGAAGATCCCATATCCTAAGTACATCCGGAAGAATAATGTTTTATCTGATCCACAAGAGATAAGCTGTAGCGTAAGGCAGCAGGAAAATAAAGGCGTCAAAGCGGTCCAGCAAGCCACCGTGCCCGGGGAGTAGCCCTCCGGAGTCTTTAATCTGTACGCTTCGCTTCAGCATAGATTCTACTAAGTCGCCCAGAGAGCCGAAGACGACCACTATAGCGGCCAAAACCAGCCAGTCCTGAAGTGCCAGCTCCTGGAACGTATAGTGCAACAGCATACCGAAGATTAGCGTCAGTGCCATCCCCCCGGCAGATCCCTCCCAGGTCTTCTTCGGAGAAATCCGCGGGAAAAGAGGGGTTTTACCGAGCTTTGATCCTACCAGATAAGCTCCGGAGTCATTGACCCAGTTCATCACTAACAATGAAAAAATGATATTCGGATAGTACACCTGCTCATCAAATGCCACAAACAAAAGTAAGGCAAAGGGCACACCTATATATACCATGCCCAGCATCACGAACGCTACGTTCACGAAAGGCCGTTCCGATTTGGTGTACAACTCATAAATGAATACCGAAAAGGTAAGCGGAAAAAACAACAAGGCCGAAATGGCGATGAAAGACTCCCGGTTGCGAACCAAATCGAGCTGCACGATGGTGCTCATGAAGAAGGGCACTATACCCAGCCCCAGAGCCAGCATTCTTCTGATCATATCCCGGCGGTGCTGTTTGGTGAGCACCAACCCGAAAAACTCCCAGAGCGCCCCGCCGGTGATGATGGCAATCAGGATCACAAAGCTAATCGGACCAGCGTAAATACAACCGGTAACGATTAGCACAAAAACAAACCCGGTAATGGCACGCTGTGTCAGACCACTCATGCTACAGTTAAATCTGTTAAGGCTGCAGGGGTGCTTCAGCCTCAGTTGGTTTTACTTTCGTTAGATAATGGTGGTAAAGATAGTAACTCAATCCGGCAATCAATAATACCGACAGTGCGGTCGCCCACCAATTGACCTCTTCTACTGTAGATTCAGCCAGGGCATTCCTTTGTATATACTGCCCGGCAATCTGCATGCCGTTGATAAAAAAGTGTGCGATGATTGGCACCCAGAGGCTGCGCGTCCATAAAAACAGATAACCCAGCCCGGCACCCAGTAGCATCCGGGGCAGAAAGCCGGCAAACTGCAGGTGGAAAGCACTGAAAATAAAAGCGGCCATCCATATAGAGAGTACTGGGTTCCGGGTTGCTCTTTCCAGTTGCTGTTGCACCATGCCCCGAAAGACGAGCTCTTCTCCAATAGCAGGCAAAACCGCAACAACAAACAGGGTCAGCAGGAATTCACTGAACGAATTCATGACCAGTATCCCTTTGATCATTTCGGTAGCTTCCCCTTCCATACTGTTGGCCCAATCCGGCAGCGGCAGCTGTTGGTTGACCCAATACATAAACTGGGACAGGATGAAGATACCGAAGATCAGCACAATAGCAGCTGAGAAGATATTAACCGAGGCCCCACGGTGTAAATTGAAGTATTGATACCACCGCTGCCGGTAGACCAAAAATGCGGTGATCCCTGCAGCAAAGGTAAATACAAAAAGCTGAGAGAAGAGGTTCACCACTCGTATCAGGTTGCGGTCCTGCAAGGGGCTGTTCTCATTAAAATTGCTCATTACGGTTGGCAAATCCTGCGCTTGCAACTGTGCGACTAAGTAGCCTAGCCCGCTGCCAATACCAGCGCCCACCATCATGAAAAGGATGAGCAGCAACAGAATGCCTAAAGGCGACAAGTTTTCTGTATCCATGTTAAAAGGTCAATTCCGGTCGAAGTTAGAAAAATTGTGGCAACCCGCAACGCCGCCACCGCTGGGGTTTTAAAAAAAGGCGGCCAACGCAGGAGCTTCCCTAAGCAACCAAGCCATTCCAAAAACGTTTTACCGATTTAACCCGAATCCAAAAAAAATAACGAACTCATGCCCACTCGTCTCAGTGTAAATATCAACAAGGTCGCTCTGATCCGCAACGCCCGGCTCGGCAATCTGCCTGATCTGGTGCAGGTCGCAAAAGATTGTGAGCGCTTTGGTGCAGAAGGCATTACCGTGCACCCCCGCCCCGATGAGCGGCACATCCGCTACAGCGATATCCCACAGCTAAAAGCAGTAAATACCACCGAATTCAATATAGAAGGCAATCCTACCGAAAAATTCATGAAGCTGGTGCAGCAACACCAGCCCACCCAGGCCACGCTGGTCCCGGACAGCCCCGATGTGCTGACCTCCGATCAGGGGTGGGACACCATTAAGCACAAAGCTTTTCTGACAGACATTACCCAGCAGTTGCATGAAGCAGGTGTCCGGGTGTCCATTTTTGTCGATCCGGTTGCCCGGTACGTGGAAGGGGCGAAGGCGGTAGGTGCCGACCGCATTGAATTCTATACCGGAGATTATGCCAAACAGTTTGAATCAGACCGGGATAAAGCCGTTGCGCCTCACGTTCAGGCTGCAAAAGTAGCCCGGGAAGCCGGGTTGGGGATTAATGCCGGGCACGACCTCAATCTCGATAATCTTCGGTTTTACCAGGAGCAGGTCGAAGGCTTGCTGGAAGTCTCTATCGGGCATGCGTTGATTTCTGATGCACTCTATTTTGGGCTGTCGAACACCATACAGTTATATTTGCGGCAGCTGTAAGGAGAGAAAATATGATTTTGTGAATTTGGGCAGTTGGTGTGGTGAACTGGGAGAAAAGGCACTGGGAGAAAAGGATTTATTTGATATTTCAAGGCAGCGCAATAGAAACTCCCTGCGTTAAATTGACAGAAGGTTAACAAAAACTTAACCTTTAAACTTTTTATGTTTGTGAAAAGCGCTACTTTAGCGTTTGACTCTACGTTTTAAAACAAAAAGTAATTAGTATGAAAAAACTTTCACTAGTGCTGGGACTGGTGGTCTTTGCCATTGGTTCCATGTTCGCACAGCGAACGGTTACTGGTACGATCAGTGACCAAAACGGCGACCCTCTCCTGGGTGCCAGTATTTTAGTCAAAGGAACAACGACGGGTACGATTACCGATTTTGATGGAGCTTACTCTATTAATGTTAAAGGTGATGATGCAGTTTTTGTTGTTAGTTACACCGGCTTCGAAACCATGGAGGTGGAAGTGGGCTCGCAAACCAGGCTGCCTATTACTATGGTAGAAGGGATTAACCTTCAGGAGGTCGTTGTTGCGGCACTTGGCATTGAGCGCGCAGAAAAATCGCTTGGCTATTCTGTACAGGAAGTAAAAGGTGCAGAACTGGCAGAAACCAAGGAAGTGAATGTTGTAAACTCCCTCAATGGTAAAGTTGCGGGCATTCAGATTCAGGGTGCGCCTTCTTCATTGGGCGGCTCCTCCCGGATTACCATTCGGGGTTCCAACTCTTTCCTGGGTAACAATCAACCACTTTTCGTTGTAGACGGTATTCCTTTGGATAACTCCAACTTTGCCTCAAACGATCAGATGACTGGTTTTGGTGGTGCCACTGCATATGACTATGGTAACACCATCCAGGATATTGACCCTGAAAGCATCGAGAGCATGACCGTACTGAAAGGCGCGGCAGCTTCTGCTCTTTATGGTCAGCGTGGTGCAAACGGTGTGATCCTGATCACTACTAAAGATGGCTCTGGCCGTAAAGGCAAGGGTATCGGTGTTGAGGTGAACTCCAGCATGACTTTCGACCAGGTGAACAACCTTATCCCTCACCAGCAGGAATATGGTGGAGGTGCGATTGTAGACCCTAATGTAAACGGTGGTTTTGCATCGCTTACACAGGATGGAGAGGAATACCTGTACCCTTCTTATTCTAAGGATGGCTCATGGGGTCCTAAGTATGATCCGAACAGACTGGTACGGCACTGGGACAGCTGGGATCCAGGTAACTCAATGTACAAAGAAGTACGCCCCTGGGTAGCCCCGAACGCGGGTTACGAAGATTTCTTCGAAACCGGACAGACCTTGCAGAACAGCGTTGCGCTGAGCGGTGCCAATGACCAAGGTAACTTCCGCCTGGGCTATACCAACCTCAGCCAAAGCGGTACGATGCCCAACGGTGAGCTTGAGCGGAATTCGATTACGTTCAACTCTGGTTATAAGATTCATGACCGGGTTCGCGTTGAGCTTGCTGGTAACTATATCCGTACGGATGCAGAAAACCGTAACGTAACAGGTTACAACAACGGTAACCCTATGCAGGCCTTTACGCAGTGGTGGCAAACACAGCTGGATTTGGACCGCCTGAGCAACGATGTGCGTACTGACGGAACACAGCAGACTTGGAACCCACGTGGCCCACAGGTAGATGGCGATGGCAATCTCTTGTTCTTCGATGAAAGACCAAACTTCTTTGATAACCCATACTGGGTCCGTAATAACTACTTACAGGAAGACACACGTAACCGCTTCTTTGGTAACGGTCAGGTGGTTGTTGATTTGGCAGAAGGCCTTTCGCTTTCTGGTCGCGTAGGTACGGATTTCTATCAGTTTAGCCTCCGTGAAGGCATTCCGGTACAATCCGTTGAAACTTCTTACTACGGTGAGACAGAGCGCCGCTTCCAGGAAACGAATATGGAAGTAAAGCTGAACTACTCAAAAGACTTTGACCGGATCTCGTTGAACCTGGTTGCAGGTGGTAACCGCATGCGTCAGCTACAGCGCCGTACTTCTGCTGAAACCAATGGTGGTTTGGCACTTGACGGCTTCTTTAATATCAGCAACTCGCTGGCTTCTCCTATTGTCTCAACAAATGAGCAGCAGTGGGGTATTAACAGTGCCTTTGGTCTTGCTTCTATCGGCTTGGATAACTGGCTGTACCTGGACGTTACTGCTCGTAATGACTGGTCTTCCACACTACCTAGTGGAGAGAATTCTTACTTCTATCCATCTGTATCTTTGAGTGCAGTGATTTCAGATCTGCCAATGTTCGGTGGAGCGATTGGGCCAATCTCTTTTGCGAAGCTGCGTGCCAGCTATGCACAAGTAGGTTTGGATGCTGACCCTTACCGCCTGAGAGATGTTTTCTCACCGCAGGTGCCTAATTATATGGGTAACCCTCGTTATGCAGTGCCTAACGTACAGAATAACTCAAACCTCAAGCCGGAGCTTACTTCTGAGGTAGAATTTGGCCTTGACCTGCGGATGTTCAATGGTCGTTTCGGTGTTGACGTCGCTTACTATGACCGTACTACTGAAGACCAGATATTCACAGTGCCTGCGTCTGCTGCAACGGGTTACACCGCACAAGTGCGTAACGCTGGTGAGATGCGCAACTACGGTGTGGAATTCCAGGTTAACATCATTCCTGTGGAAACAGAAGACTTCCAGTGGAATATCCGCCTGAATGCGCTGCGCCAGTACAATGAGGTGGTTAGCCTTGCTGACGGTGTTGAGAGTATCGCACGTGGTAATACATGGGCGGCCGACCTGCGTATCGCTGAGGGCTTGCCTTATATGGCAATCTTTGGCCAGGACTACGTTTTCAACGAAGACGGTGAGCGCCTGGTGGACGAAGATGGTTTCTACCAGTTCACTGATGAGCGTGTATTCTTAGGTTCTGCAATTGCAGACTGGACTGGTGGCTTGCAGACCGGGTTCCGTTACAAGGGGCTATTTGGTAGTGTATTGTTTGACTTCCAGAAAGGTGGTGCAATCCACTCTACCTCTCTACAGTGGTCTAAGTACTCCGGTATGCACCCTGAAACAGTTTCTTTCAACGGTGAGTCTGACATACGTGCAAATGGTTTGATCTTGCCCGGTGTAAAAGCAGACGGCACACCTAACGATATTGCGGTTAACCCACTGGTTTACCATCAGACTTACTGGAACCGTGCAGCACCAAACGTATACGAAGCCAGCTTTGTCAAGCTGCGTGACGTTCGCCTGGGCTACAAGATTCCGAATCGCCTGTTCGGCAAAGCGCCATTCCGTGACGTGACGGTATCTATATTTGGCCGTAACCTGGCTATCCTGACTGCTGACCTGCCCTACCTTGATCCACAGATCATTACTGGTGCTGGTAACGATCAGGGGCTTGAGAACGCTCAGGTGCCTTCTACCCGTTCTATGGGTGTAAACCTGAGCTTCAAGCTCTAAATTTTAACGCAACTGAAATGTTTTGCGGGCAACGCTGTTGCTCGCAAAACGTTTTGTTCGCGTTCCTTTAACTAAAACAAACTTTAACGATGAAATTTATCTTTCAATATAAGTATGCCCTGTTGCTGAGCGTCTTGTTCGTTGGGGCTACAGCCTGTGATGACATCACAGACCTTAACGTTGATCCCAATAATCCGATTGACGTTCCTGCTATCAATCTGGTAACGGAAGCAGAGTATCAAGTCAATCGCGTACTCTGGAGCCGTGGCTACAACGCGGAATGGACAATGCTTTGCGTACAACACTGGGCTCAGAATGAGTATGCGGAAGAGTCTCGCTACACTGTTGATGGCAATAACTTCAATGTACAGTGGGTCGATTTTTACTCTGATGTACTCAGAGAACTTGATGTTGCTGAGCAGATGATCAATGATGACGAGACACTTAATGAAGGTCAGCGTGCCAACCAAACGGCGATCATTGAAATCCTGATGGTGCACACTTTCCACAGTATGGTGGATGCTTACGGCGACCTTCCTTACACAGAGGCGCTTAAGAGTATTGAATTCCCGCTGCCTGCTTACGATACACAGCAGAGCATCTATATGGATCTGTTGGCTCGTATGGAAGTTGCGGTTAATTCACTAGACCCGACTGCTGGCTCATTCAGTTCTGGCGAGCTGATCTATAATGGTGATGTTGATATGTGGCGCAAGCTGGGCAACTCCCTGATGATGCGTATGGCTATGCGTATTGTTGATGTGGATGAGTCTACTGCCAAGTCTTACATCGCTAAGGCCGCAGAAGGTGGAATGCTGGAAAGCAACGAGGATAACGCTTTGTTTGCTTTTTCAGACGACCCCAATATTGCTAATCCATTATTCATTGATGCAACCATCAATAACCGTGACGATTTTGCAGTAACCGACGTACTGGTTAATAACCTAACGGATATGGGTGACCCTCGCCTTGGCGTATTTGCGGCTCCTACAAACAGTGGTGATATTGTAGGTATGCCTTACGGTTTGACTGACGGCGAAGCCTTCGCACTGAAGTCCACGACCTCCCGTCCAAGTGGATTGGTACGTGAAGCAACAGCACCTGCTGTAATCATGGATTATGCTGAGGTGAAGTTCCTCGAAGCAGAAGCGGTACAGCGCGGTGTTCTTACTGGCGATGCTGCAGCTGCTTACGCAGAAGGCGTTGAAGCTTCCATGAATTACTGGGGCATTACGGACGAAGCAGCGATCGCTAACTACGTTGCGGCTAACCCCTATGATGCCAACAACTGGAAAGAGTCTTTGGGCTGGCAGAAGTGGATTGCATTCTACATGAATGGTCCTCAGGCATGGGCAGAGTGGCGTCGTTTAGACTACCCTCAGCTGGAAGTACCCGCTGCGGCTACCAACGATGTTATCCCTGTTCGTCTGCCTTACCCTATTAGTGAGCAGACGCGTAACAATTCTTCTCTGCAGGCTGTTACTTCTACTCCAAACGATCTGAGTTCTAAGTTGTGGTGGGACGTGAACTAAGTTAAAAGATAGAGAGGTTTACACTCGATATCTGTTGTGGGGGCTGTTGTTACTGATGTGGCAACAGCCCTTACTCATTTCAAAACCAATGATTTTGTTCTTATGAGGTGTATTGTATTCAGTTTAGTCTCCGTACTGCTTTGGATGGGATGTGAATCATCTACCGTGGTTCCAACTCCTGAAGTGGGTGTTTCCACAGGATTAAGCACCCGGCTTATTCAGGAAAACGTTGCAGGTACGCCTATCGTTATCGCAGGGAGCAAGGGGCGTAATTTCGCCGTCGCTTTTGAGCGTACGTTTGAGGGGCGTATTCTGGAGTTTCAGGTGACCGAAAGGCGGTTTCCGGTAATAATGACCGATCAATATGGCAACGACTGGGATGCTATGGGACGCGCAGTAAGCGGTCCGGATCAGGGCGGTCACCTTCATCCACTGAATGCGGGGATGGGGTATTGGTTTGTTTTTAGTGCTTCTTATCCTGGGATAGAGATTTTCGGAGAAGGAGCTATTCCTGCGCCTCTCCATTGGGATACGCTTTCTGGTTGGGATATTCCCGAGGATGGCGTGGCACAAGGGGCTGACTTCGATGAGATTAAAGCACTTGATAATCCGGCATTTATACACTATCACCCCCTTTCCTTCGACCCCGTGGAGGCCTTCTACCTGGAAGATGACGACCTTGTCGTTGTTGTGGAAATCAATGGGGACACCAAAGTCTATCCACACGCTATCCTAAACTGGCACGAGATCATCAATGATGAAATTGGGGGAATACCGGTTTCGGTTACCTATAGCCCTCTTACAGGGACTAGCCGGGTTTGGGAAAGAGGTGACATTAGCTACGGCGTATCAGGTGTAATTTATAATAATAACATGCTGGCTTTTGACCGCTTCACAGAGAGCTTCTGGTGGCAACTGGAAGGGCGATGCATATTCGGTGGACGCAAAGGAGAACAGCTGGTATTACGGCATTTTCTGGAAACTACCTGGGGGGCATGGAAACTGGTCGACCCCACTCCCAACGTGGTCTCTGGTATACAGGAGCAGGGCCATCCTTATAATACTTTCCCTTACGGTGATTATCCGACTAATGACCGTATTACTTACCCGCTATTGTTTGAAGATAACCGGTTGCCGCCCAAAGAAAGGGTGTTTGGGGTGATCATCGATGGGACGTGCAGCGTATACAGGATGACCAGTTTTTAGGGCTTAGCGACGAGCAATCAATAACTGTCGGTTTTCTAGGAGCGCTTTTTCCTTTATCCAGCGTTAAAGAACCGCCGCCCTTAGCGCCACTAAGGGCGGGAACCTTCGCCTTGGCTAAAGAAAAAATCGCTGACCTATCTAAACACGACACTTATTAATCGTTCGTCACTTAGTGTTCTTGCTCCGACAGTATCATACCCACTCAATACTTATCTTTAAAAATGGGTCGAAGTAATCTCTTTAAGATAAGGAATGGAGACTTCCCTTTTAGCAACAGTATCGTCAAGAGATCAAAACTGACAATCATGAGCAGATATTTAATAGGACTAATTGCAGTATTGTTTTTCTTTTCTTCCGGGTGCAGAGAAGAAGAAGGTAGTGTGCCTGTATCTACAGGTCCAGGTGGAGGGAGTGGGTCAACTTCTGTAAAACTTATTCAGGAAGAGTTCAATGGAATACCCATTGTAGTGGCAGGCAGCAGCAACCGGAACCTCATCGTAGCATTCAGTCGGGAGGTTGATGGTGCGGTCAGGGAATTCACACCGGTACAGGGGCAACTTCCGGTCATCATGGAGGACGAGCAGGGTAACCGTTGGAATGTTTTTGGAAAAGCCACCTTTGGTCCGGATAAAGGGGCTCAATTGGGATACGTTAATTCAGGTGTTGGATATTGGTTTGTATTTGGTGCGTTCTACCCTGGGCTTGATTTATGGGGCATTGGTGAACGGAGCGTGAATATTAGCCCGGACACTTCCGCTGATTGGCAAATTCCTACCGCTTACGTAGGGCAGGGGACAGGCTTCGATGGTATTCCTGCTCTTGATGAACCCCCTTTCATAAACTATAGTCCCATTTCTATAGATCCGGACCATCCCTTTTATATGGAAGATGAAGACCTCGTCATCGTCGTTTCCCAAAACGGGGAGACCAAAATATACCCGCATAAAATTCTTGACTGGCACGAGGTGATTAATGATGAAGTAGGAGGGACCCTAGTAACGGTTACCTACTGCCCCCTTACGGGAACTGGAAAAGTTTGGAAACGTTCAACTGCCGATATGGATGCCGGCTTTGGTGTGTCTGGCTTACTATACAATAGTAACCTTCTTTCATTTGATCGGGCTACGGAGAGTTTTTGGCATCAACTGGAGGCAACCGCTGTTTTTGGTGACCGGATGGAGGAGCGACTGGAACTGCTGCCATTTGTGGAAACCTCCTGGGGTACCTGGCGGGGCTTATCTCCTTCGCCGCTCATTATGAGTGAAGAAACTGGCTATAACCGGGATTACACCGACTATCCATACGGAGATTACAAAAGCAGCGCATTGGTGGCTTATCCGCTTTTGTACGATGATGATCGTTTGCCCAAAAAGCAGCGGGTGTTTAGCGTCATTGTGAACGGGAAAGCCAGGGTGTATCAGTTTAGCGATTTTTAGATCATGCGAATGACAAAATGGTTATTGCTTTTATTGTTGTTACCTGCCGGGTTAGCAGGGCAGGGGTGTTGTTCCGGAGGGACTCCACTTTCAGGCAGTTTGGGGCTGGAACCGCTCACCGCTAAACAGGGGCAAATAGAGTCGATGCTGGACTATAACACACAAAGTACACTGGTGTCGGGGAAGGGCAAACTTGAGGACAATCCAAGAAACCGGCTAACCTATGCAGGCCTGCTACGTCTAAGCTACGCTTTTAGTAACCGCTGGTCCCTGACAGGGTTGTTATCTTGGGTACGTCAGGAAGAAAAAATTGACCGTATCGCCGGAGGTACAACTACCATCCGGGCACAGGGACCCGGTGATCTGATGTTGTTAACACAGTACGCTGTCCTGCAGGAAAATCGTTACAGCCTTCTTGCCGGCGCGGGAATAGAATTGCCGACCGGCGAAACTTCTGATGCGAACCCTGATACCGGAATCCCTTTTCATCCGGATATGCAGGCAGGACGAGGGGCCGTTGCCTGGTTGGGCAGCACGCTTTTTACCTACAATGGAGTACTAAGGCCTTCCGGAAACGTATTTGCCCAAGCGACGTACCGTATTAGCAGTTCTGCAGCACGCTATGAGCGCTTACAGTCTTATCGGTTTGGTAATGAATTACGGCTCCTTACCGGATATTCAGATCAACTTTTGATTGGTGAACAACTTTTTGCTCCATCCCTGATGCTACTCTATCGCCATACGCAGAAAGATCTGCTGAATGGATTGCCTTCTCCCAATACCGGTGGGCAGTGGTTGCACCTACGGACGGGATTACAATGGGCAATTACCCCCAAAATAGAAATACGCAGCTTCGCAGAATGGCCGCTCGCCTGGCAGCTTGAGGGAACACAGCTAACGACCGCTCTTCGTGCCCGCCTGAGTATTCGCTATCAGTGGTATGCAAAGTAGCAGACTGAGTTTTCGATCGTTCTTGAAAGTATATTCCAGGAAGCCCAGAAGTGGTGCGCACTTTCCCGGAAGAGGTATTCATATGACAAGTACAAAGGACGGTGCAGGTAACCTCCCTTTTGGTTCATGGTGCGCTAAAACTCAATAGTATAAGTATAGCTTTTGCGCTTAGATGGGGCAGCTTCCTGGTCTTCAGGGGTGGTCTTGGCTGACGTAGTGTATTGATACTGTACCCCAGGTGGCTGCTCTTTGACTTTGGGCAACCGAAAATGTACTTTGAGCTTATTATGGAATACCACTTTTGTTTTCTTCCCCGGCAATTTCGGCACCTGAAACTTCAGCAGCTTGGTCACCCTGACCGCTTCTTCGTCGCAACCTTTACCTATGCCCGAGACCACATTTGCCTCTGTGACTTTACCTTCGTGGTCTATCATGTACTTCAAAACCACTGTCCCTTCCAGTTTTTCCCTGAGGGCAGTTTTGGGGTACTTCAGGTTTTCGGCAATGAACTGCCGCATTGCTGTCGCCCCGCCCGGGTATATCGGCTTCTTGATAAAATGTTTGTCTTTCTTTTCGCGTTGCATAGTTATGCTTTAGATCTTTTCATGCAGGCATTGCATTGATCAATGATAAGAAAATTTGACAAATAATCTTTTTCTGCCTAAATTGATTCCTACAGTTAAGCCCACTAAATGAAATTAACACCCTTTTTTCAGTACCTGGAATTTGAAAAGCGTTTCTCTGCCCATACCATTACTGCTTATCGTAAGGACTTAATGCAGTTTCAGCAATACCTGAGCCATACTTTGGGTATTGACGATATGGGCGAAGTGCGGCACAGCCATATCCGTTCGTTTATGGTCTCCCTGATTACCGAAGGCCGGAAGGCGCGGACGGTCAATCGCAAACTCTCCACTATTAAGGCTTATTTTCGGTTTTTGCTCCGTAAGGGGGATATGAAAGAAGATCCCACACTAAAGGTTTCGGCCCCTAAGTTGCCCAAACGATTGCCGGGTGCTGTCAGAAAGGAAGCCCTGGATACGTTGTTCAGCAAGGTGCAGTTTCCCGACGGGTACGAGGGCAGCAGAGACCGGTTGATACTGGAAATTTTGTACGCCACCGGAATGCGCCGCTCAGAGCTGATTGCACTAAGGGTAGGAGATTTCAATTGGGCCCAACAGGAAATCCTGATCCGGGGCAAAGGGGGCAAAGAAAGGCTTGTGCCCGTGGGGCGTTCACTGATACATGAAGTGGAGCAATTCCTGAAATGGCGTTCAGAACTGCCGGAGGCCGCGGAAGAGCAAACCTTGTTGCTTACCGCAAAGGGCAAGCCGATGTACCCTAAACTCGTCTACAATATTGTAAGAAAGTATTTGTCTGTGGTAAGCCCGGATGAACGTCTTGGGCCGCACTCGCTCCGGCACTCCTTTGCCACCCATTTGTCTGAAAACGGAGCCGAGCTTAACGCTATTAAGGCACTATTGGGGCATTCCAGCCTGGCCTCTACGCAAGTGTACACCCACAACTCCGTAGAGCGGCTACGCGCCGTATACCAACAAGCCCATCCTAGTGCAAAGAGTAAGGATTGAACCCTCACTCAGATGCGCTAACCATATATTAACTTCTTTATCATCAAAAAGAAAAGATTATGAAAGTTCAAACCGAAGCAGTATCGTTCAAAGCCGACCAAAAGCTCATCGATTTTGTTGAGCAGAAGCTACAGAAGATGGAAAAGTATTTTGACCGGATTATTGAAGCCAAGGTGACGCTCAAGTTGGAAAATTCTGGTCAGGTGAAAGATAAAATCGCGGAGCTCACCATTAGCGTCCCCGGAGACACCTTATTTGTAAGTGAGTCTGCCAAAACCTTTGAGTCCTCTATTGACAGCGCCGCTTCCACAATGCGGCGGCAGCTGATCCGCTACAAAGACCGGCTCCGCCGGAAGTCGGCTTAACCCCAGAAGCCGTAGCCTGATTCAGGCATATTAAATAGGATGGGAACGGATAGTTGCGCCGCCTGGAGCTTAAGCCCAGGCGGCGCAACTATTTTTAAGGACTTGTTGTGATTTTGCGTTTGGAGCAAACACAGCGCGAAGTACACAATCCCAACAAACGTTAAAGGGAACTTTTCCGGTTTGTAATGACTAATGGTATTGCAGGTTGCTACAGAATTGCTAACTTTGCCCGACAACGGAAAAAAAGTAAAAAAAAAGCGAACAAGCTTTTTGAATCTTGACCAAAGTTGTATCTTTGCAATCGCTTTGAGAAAATGATCCAAAAGCGATATTTGACAGGCTGAAAAAAATGTGTTTTACCGCTTGTAGATTTAATTCTTTCATCTATCTTTGCGGGGCGATTTTGAGAAGGTACTACCAACTACTTTTTTGAGCAGCTGATTTCAGCTTGAAATCCAGCTTTAACAACAGCATTCTGGCATCGCTTCTTTATCGGGGCGGCTAATACCAGATCAAAGTTGATGCTTTGAAAATTTGCTTAAAGGCGTAAAGCCAGCATAGCTCAGTTGGCCAGAGCAGCTGATTTGTAATCAGCGGGTCGGGGGTTCGAATCCCTCTGCTGGCTCAAAAGCAAGTTTTTCAAAAATCGCTTTTAAAACACAAAGTGCTTTCCGGGGGCTCTGTAAGGAGCATTTGGGAAGCATACGGGGGTGCGCCGGAGTTGGAGAGCCGGGCCAGACTGTAAATCTGGTGACTTTGTCTGAATAGGTTCGAATCCTATCACCCCCACTAATTTCAGGTTCCACTGAATGATCCGCCAATGCTATACCAATAGCTAAGGCGGTTTGCTGTTTCAAGTCTTCTCAAAAGGTTAAGGCTTCGGCAAGTTGACAAAATAATAGAAGCGGGTGTAGCTCAGTTGGTAGAGCATCAGCCTTCCAAGCTGAGGGTCGCGGGTTCGAGTCTCGTCGCCCGCTCTAATTTCTCCCAGATCGCTGGGATGAAAAAGAAGAATAGGGGATATCCCTTAATCAGGATAAAGTATTCTGTTTCTTCGACTGAAATATTGAAAACATGTCTTGCTTAAGCGCAAGCATTAAAAATAAGCCGGTCACGGCAAGGAGCATCTGCCTAATACCGAGATTACTCTGGCAAGAGTAGCAGGATAGAGGTGCAAGCTTCATGAATGTAAAAGTTAAGCCAATGTAGCTCAGGGGTAGAGCACTTCCATGGTAAGGAAGGGGTCAGGGGTTCAATTCCCCTCATTGGCTCACTTTAGTGAACGGTACTTTATTCTGATTCATTACTAAAATTTCGCATCAAAAATTTGATTACCGATGGCTAAGGAAACTTTTGAAAGAAATAAACCCCACTTGAACGTGGGTACTATCGGTCACGTTGACCACGGTAAGACGACCCTTACTGCGGCAATCACCAACGTACTGTCCGAATCGGGTTTCGCAGAGAAGAAGGATTATGCTTCTATCGATGCTGCTCCAGAGGAAAAAGAGCGTGGTATCACCATTAATACGGCACACGTTGAGTACCAAACAGCAAACCGTCACTATGCGCACGTGGACTGCCCAGGTCACGCTGACTATGTGAAGAATATGGTTACTGGTGCTGCTCAGATGGACGGTGCGATTCTCGTTGTGGCTGCTACAGACGGTCCAATGCCTCAGACACGTGAGCACATCCTGCTTGCCCGTCAGGTAGGTGTACCTAGCATCGTTGTGTTTATGAACAAGGTTGACCTTGTTGACGACGAGGAAATGCTGGAGCTGGTTGAAATGGAAGTACGTGAACTGCTCGATCAGTATGAATTCGACGGTGATAATGCTTCTATCATTCAGGGTTCTGCACTGAAGGCACTCGAAGGAGATGCTGACGCAAAGCAGAAAATCCTTGATCTTATGGCCGCAGTAGATGCGGACATCCCTGAGCCAGAGCGTGCAATTGATAAGGACTTCCTGATGCCTATCGAGGATGTATTCTCTATCACTGGACGTGGTACGGTTGCAACTGGCCGTATTGAGCGTGGTGTTATCGAAACAGGTAACCCGGTTGAAATCATCGGTATGATGGATGATGATGCCAAGCCACTGAACTCTACCATCACAGGTGTGGAAATGTTCCGTAAGATCCTGACTCGCGGTGAGGCAGGTGACAACGCAGGCCTGCTGCTGCGTGGTATCGACAAGAAAGACATTAAGCGTGGAATGGTAATCTGCAAGCCAGGTTCTGTTAAGCCTCACAAACACTTCAAGTGCGAGGTTTACGTACTTAGCAAAGAAGAAGGAGGCCGCCACACGCCATTCTTCAACGGCTACCGCCCACAGTTCTACTTCCGTACCACTGACGTAACTGGCGATGTGAACTTGCCAGACGGTGTAGAAATGGTAATGCCTGGTGACAACGTTTCACTGGAAGTGAAGCTGTTGAACACCATCGCAATGGAGAAAGGTCTTCGTTTTGCGATTCGCGAAGGCGGTCGTACCGTAGGTGCTGGTCAGGTAACTGAGATTATCGACTAAGCGACTTTCGAATAATACTTGCCCGGGCGCTTAAGTCCGGGATTCACCAAGTCTTGAAATAAGTGAGGAAGACTGGGTTGTTTACAACTCGGTCTTCTTCCACACACGGGCATAGCTCAACTGGTAGAGCGACGGTCTCCAAAACCGTAGGCTGGGGGTTCAAGTCCTCCTGCCCGTGCAAAGTATTGAAGGGGTAAAATTAATCTCCCATAGATTCAATCCATAGATCGAG
The DNA here is from genome assembly GCF_040219495.1 of Phaeodactylibacter sp. Classification (GTDB taxonomy): domain Bacteria; phylum Bacteroidota; class Bacteroidia; order Chitinophagales; family Saprospiraceae; genus Phaeodactylibacter. The sequence continues at coordinate 72,845 of NZ_JAVJSK010000001.1, forward strand.
TCATGGGAAATTCCCTTTAGAAAGGAAAGAGTATAATTAGTACTTCAACTTAACAAGCGAAGTAAGATGGAAAGGTTGAAATTGTATATTCTAGAGAGCTATAACGAGCTTGTCACTAAGGTAACCTGGCCATCTTGGTCAAACCTGCAAAGCAGTACAGTTGTCGTTTTGGTAGCTTCAATTCTGCTCGCTCTGATCATCTTCCTAATGGACGTCGTTTCCAAAGGGGTGTTAGATCAGATTTACAGCCTCTAATTTTTCAGGATAACCCGTAATGATGTCAGAGGACAACGAAAAGCACATTGAGGAAGAAGTAACTAACGAACCTGTAGAGTCTACTGGTCCTGACAAGAAGTGGTATTCGCTTCGGGTAATCAGTGGTAAGGAACGTAAGATTAAAGAACGCATTGAGCTTGAGATTGACCGCTCCAAGTGGGCTGATTTCATTACGCAGGTGTTAGTACCTACTGAAAAGGTATATAAAATTCGCGCAGGTAAGAAAGTTATTTCTGAGCGCAATATCCTTCCCGGATATATCCTCATTGAGGCTATACCTACCAAACTGTCTGGTGAAATTATACAGACGATCGCTAATATTCCGAATGTGATCCACTTCCTCGGGAAAAACAACCCGATCCCAATGCGCCCATCTGAGGCCAACCGGATGTTAGGAAAAGTGGATGAGTCACAAGAGGCAGGCGAAGCGATGATCGAGCCATTTATCGTTGGAGAAACGGTGAAAATCATCGATGGGCCATTCAGTGAGTTTGTGGGTGATATTCAGGAAGTAAACGATGAGAAGAAGAAGCTGAAGGTAATCGTTAAGATCTTCGGCCGTGGGACAGAGGTAGAGCTCAACTTCATGCAGGTTGAGAAGAACTCATAGATCCAATCTGAACTGTAATTTAGCTACAAGCTTTTGTACCTGTTTTCTAAGGTGATGCAATAGAGAAAGCAGGAGCTTCCCCTAAGCAACGTAGCCCCAAATATTTTTAAAGCGAGATACAATGGCTAAGGAAATAAGTACTTTTATCAAGTTGCAGGTTCGTGGTGGCGCTGCTAACCCCGCTCCTCCGGTAGGTCCGGCTCTTGGTGCTAAGGGGGTGAACATCATGGAGTTCTGTAAGCGTTTCAACGCGGAAACACAGGACAAGCAGGGGCAAGTGCTACCGGTTGTTATCACGGTGTTTAAGGATAAGTCTTTTTCTTTTGTAATTAAGACACCACCGGCAGCTGTTCAATTGCTTGATGCAGCCAAGCTCAAGAAAGGTTCTTCTGAGCCCAACCGTGATAAGGTAGGTACCGTAACCTGGGATGATTGCAAAGCGATCGCTGAGAATAAAATGGTTGACTTGAACTGTTTCACTATTGAGTCGGCTATGAAGATGGTAGCGGGTACTGCACGTAGTATGGGGATTGTTGTCAAAGGCACTCCGCCCTGGATGACACCTGAAGAGGCAGCGGCACTGGCTGCAGAAAACTAAGCAAATTATTTTTTAGCAGGGAGTTCAGTTAATACCTGAACGCTATTCACCTCAAAATATTCACAATGGCAAAAGTAGGTAAGAAACGAGCTGCTGCTGAAGCTAAGGTAGACCGTGAAAAGGAATATACCTTAGATGAAGCTGCTGCCCTCGTAAAAGAAGTCAACACGACCAAGTTTGATGCTTCCGTTGACCTGCACATCCGCCTGGGCGTAGACCCACGGAAAGCAGATCAGGCGATTCGTGGTACGGTAGTACTGCCGCACGGTACAGGTAAAACCAAGCGTGTATTGGTTTTCTGTACGCCCGACAAGGAAGAAGAAGCTAAAGCGGCTGGTGCCGACTATGCAGGCCTTGACGAGCTGGTACAGAAAGTACAGGGTGGCTGGACAGACTTTGACGTTGTCGTGGCGATGCCACAGACGATGGCGCAGGTTGGTCGCCTCGGACGTATTCTGGGCCCACGTGGTTTGATGCCAAACCCTAAAACAGGTACGGTTACGCCTGATGTTGCTTCAGCAGTATCAGATGTCAAAGGCGGTAAGATTTCTTTCCGCGTTGATAAGTATGGTATCATCCACGCTTCTGTTGGCCGCGTTTCCTTCGATGCGCAAAAGATAGCCGATAATGCGAAGGAACTGCTCGGTACACTGAGCCGCATGCGCCCGGCTTCTGCTAAGGGCACTTACATGCGTAGCGTCACAATGGCGAGCACAATGAGCCCCGGTATTCGGGTAGACGCCAAAAACATTGGTTAAGTAAACTTTTCAAAACCGAAGAGCAATGACTAGAGCAGAAAAGACAGCTACCATTGAGGCGTTGAAGGAGAAGTTATCCGAGGTAGAACACTTTTACCTCGCAGATTCTTCTACGCTTACGGTAGAACAAATCAATAAATTCCGCGGCATGTGCTTCGAGAAAGGCGTGGAAATGAAGGTGGTTAAAAACACCCTCATTCAGAAAGCCCTCGAAGCGGCTCCCGAGGAAAAGAATTACGAAGAGCTTTATCAGGCACTGAAAGGGCATACGGCTATTCTCTTTACGGAAGTAGCTAATGTACCTGCTAAACTGATCAAGGAATTCCGCGCAGATGGCGAGAAGCCTGCACTTAAGGCTGCTTACATCGAATCTGATGTTTACATCGGAGACGATAAGCTCGAGGCGCTTGCTAGCCTCAAGTCAAAGGAAGACCTGTTGGCAGAAGTTATAGCACTGCTGCAGTCTCCTGCGAAAAACGTTATCAGCTCACTCAAGTCTGGTGGTCAGACCCTTTCGGGCCTGCTCAAGACGCTGGAAGAGCGCGCGGCGTAGTTCGCTATGGCGGCCCTATAAGCGGGCTGCCCCATAAATACGGCTTCCAAGCTGTACGCACAATATATTTTTAAAAGTACACTACTTCAAAAATCATTTTACAATGGCAGATCTGAAAGAATTTGCAGAACAGCTGGTCAACCTCACCGTAAAAGAGGTCAATGAATTGGCTGGCATCCTGAAAGAGGAATACGGTATCGAGCCTGCTGCAGCTGCGGTTGCAGTTGCTGCTGGTGGCGCTGGTGCCGAAGGCGGTGCAGCTGCTGAAGAAAAAACCGAATTCGACGTAATCCTGAAGTCTGCTGGTGCAGGCAAGCTCAAGGTCGTTAAGGAAGTCAAAGGCTTGCTTGGCGTTGGCCTGAAAGAGGCGAAGGAACTGGTTGACGGTGCTCCTGGCACGATCAAAGAAGCTGTGCCTAAGGAAGAAGCTGAAAAGATCAAAGAAGCACTGGAAGGCGCCGGTGCTGAAGTTGAGCTGAAGTAATCAGCGCATACACAGGAAGGGGAGTAGGTCGGCTTACCTCACGGAAAACCGCCTGTTTCCCTCCCCACAAGGCTTAGCGAGTTGGTCTCCAACTGGCTAAGCCTATCGTCGTATAGATAAGTTCAGGAAAATTAAACTTTTTCCATAATTTTGGGTATTATTACAGCGGCTGCTTTTGAGAGAAAGCTCTTGACTGCCAAGAACACAAACAATATTGCCAATGACGTCAAACGGTAAGGTATTGACCGCCGAAGAGAAAAGAGTGAACTTCGGCAAAATAAAGCTTCCCTCACCATACCCCGATCTTCTTGAAATCCAGTTAAAGTCCTTTCAGGAGTTTTTCCAATTGGAAACTACTCCCGAAAATCGTATGAACGAAGGGCTCTACAAGGTTTTTCAGGAGAACTTCCCAATCACGGACGCCAGAAATATCTTCGTCCTGGAATTTCTCGATTACTTCGTTGACCCTCCCCGCTACACCATCGATGAGTGTATGCAGCGTGGGCTTACTTACAGTGTGCCGCTGAAAGCAAAGTTGCGCCTGTCTTGTAATGACGAAGAACACGTGGATTTCCAAACCATTGTGCAGGACGTTTTCCTCGGGAATATCCCTTACATGACACCTAAGGGTACTTTCGTGATCAATGGTGCTGAACGGATCATCGTATCCCAGCTCCACCGGTCACCCGGGGTGTTCTTTGGGCAAAGCTTTCACCCTAACGGAACCAAGATCTATTCCGCTCGTGTCATCCCGTTCAAGGGGGCATGGATGGAATTCGCAACGGACATCAATACGGTCATGTATGCTTACATCGACCGTAAGAAGAAGTTCCCCGTAACAACCTTGATGCGGGCTATTGGTTACGATACAGATAAGGCCATTCTTGATATTTTTGACCTGGCGGACGAAGTGCCTGCTACCCGTAAAGGCCTCGAAAAGGCGATCGGACGCAAGCTGGCCGCCCGGGTACTAAGAAGCTGGTCTGAGGACTTCGTTGATGAGGATACCGGTGAGGTAGTAACGATCGAACGAAATGAGATTATTCTGGAGCGGGATATTGTGCTTGATGAGGACAATATCGAACTCATCCTTAATGCAGAAACCGAAACGGTTATCCTGCAAAAAGACGAGATCGACCAAGATTACTCCATAATATATAACACACTGCAAAAGGACCCTTCCAGTTCTGAAATGGAAGCCGTGCAGTACATCTATCGCCAACTGCGGGGTACTGATCCACCCGATGAAGAAACCGCACGCGGTATTATTGATAAATTATTCTTCTCTGACAAGCGCTACAACCTTGGAGAGGTAGGGCGCTATAAGATCAACCGTAAGCTTAAACTGGATATTGACCGGGAGACGCTGGTACTGACACGTGAGGATATCATTTCTATCGTGAAGTACCTGGTCAGCCTCATCAACCAGAAAGCAGAGATTGATGATATTGATCACCTGAGCAACCGCCGCGTACGTACCGTAGGTGAGCAACTTTACGCTCAGTTTGGTGTTGGTCTGGCCCGTATGGCCCGTACCATCCGCGAGCGTATGAACGTTCGGGATAACGAGGTCTTTACACCTATTGACCTGATCAATGCACGGACCCTATCGTCCGTTATCAACTCTTTCTTCGGTACCAGTCAGTTGTCTCAGTTTCTGGACCAAACCAACCCGCTGTCTGAAATTACGCACAAGCGGCGTATCTCAGCACTGGGCCCGGGTGGTCTTTCCCGTGAGCGCGCCGGTTTTGAGGTACGTGACGTACACTACTCTCACTATGGCCGCCTCTGTACGATTGAGACGCCGGAAGGTCCGAACATTGGTCTGATTTCCACCCTCTGCGTACACGCGAAAGTGAACAAGATGGGCTTTTTGGAAACACCTTACCGAAAAGTTTCTTCGGGCTCAGTGGAAGTGAAACTGGAACCGGAGTACTTGTCAGCAGAAGGAGAAGACTTTAAGCGTATCGCTCAGGCCAACGCACTAATTACGGAAAAAGGCGCGTTTGAGTCAGACCGTGTGAAGTGCCGCGAACACGGTGAATTCCCGGTACTGGCACCAGATGAAATCGAGTACATGGATGTTGCGCCTAACCAGATTGTTGGGGTATCGGCTTCTATGATCCCTTTCCTGGAGAACGATGACGCCAACCGTGCCCTGATGGGCTCGAACATGCAGCGTCAGGCCGTGCCTTTGTTGCGCCCAAGCTCACCGGTGGTGGGTACAGGCCTCGAAGGTAAGGTTGCTCGTGATTCCCGTATGCTCATCAATGCGGAAGGCGATGGTGTCGTTGAGTACGTTGATGCCAATGAGATCATCATTCGCTACGACCGTACAGACGAAGAGCAACTGGTTTCTTTCGAAGACAACCGGAAAATCTACAAGCTGATCAAGTTCCGCCGGACGAACCAGGGGACGAGCATCAACCTGAAGCCTATCGTGAAACGTGGACAGCGCGTGACCAAAGGTCAAATCCTTTGCGACGGCTACGCTACAGAAAAAGGTGAACTGGCACTGGGCCAGAACCTGAAAGTGGCCTTCATGCCCTGGAAAGGATATAACTTCGAGGATGCAATCGTGCTTTCTGAGCGCGTGGTCCGCGAGGATATCTTCACGTCTATCCACATCGAGCACTTCGAGATGGACGTCCGTGACACCAAGCTTGGCGAGGAGGAACTGACCAACGATATTCCAAACGTCAGTGAAGAAGCGACGAAAGACCTTGATGAGCATGGTATCATCCGGGTTGGCGCTTGGGTGAGTGAGGGCGATATCCTGATCGGTAAGATTACGCCTAAAGGCGAGTCTGATCCGACGCCGGAAGAAAAGCTCCTCCGTGCGATCTTCGGAGACAAAGCCGGTGATGTGAAGGATGCTTCTATGAAGGCACCTCCATCTACCAAAGGAGTCATCATCGATAAGCAGCTCTTTGCACGTGCCAAAAAGGACAAAGTCCAGAAGGCACAGGAAAAAGAACTGCTCACGAAACTGGAAGATCAGCATAAGATTGCGCTCAACGAGCTGAAGACCATCCTGATTGACAAGCTGCTGATTTTGATCAAAGGCAAAGTTTCTCAGGGTGTCAAGAGCATCTACAACGAGCCAATCGTTCCTAAGGGCACCAAATTTACGCAGTCTCAGCTGCGAGAAGTCGACTACACAAGTGTTGACTACACGGGCTGGACTGATAATGACGATACGAACAGCCTCATTGCCAAGCTGCTGCACAATTACAGCATCAAGGTGAACGAGGAAGTAGGCCGGTACAAGCGGGAGAAGTTCAACATCAGTATTGGTGATGAGCTGCCTGCAGGCGTACTCAAGCTGGCAAAAGTCTACATGGCGAAGAAGCGTAAGCTGCGTGTAGGTGACAAGCTGGCGGGACGCCACGGTAACAAAGGTATTGTTTCCCGGATCGTGCGTATTGAAGATATGCCGTTCCTGGTAGACGGTACCGCTGTGGATATCGTACTGAACCCGCTGGGTGTACCTTCCCGTATGAACCTCGGACAGATTTTCGAGACCGTACTGGGATGGGCTGGCGAAAAGCTCGGTATGAAGTTTGGTACGCCAATCTTCGATGGTGCCAGCAAGGAGGAGATCGATGAGTACATTCAGGAGGCAGGACTGCCTAGCCTTGGTCAGACGTTCCTATACGATGGCGAAACCGGTGACCGTTTCCATCAGCAGGCAACAGTAGGCGTGATTTACATGCTCAAGTTGTCGCACATGGTAGACGATAAGATGCACGCCCGTTCTATCGGGCCCTACTCGCTCATTACGCAGCAGCCACTGGGTGGTAAAGCCCAGTTTGGTGGTCAGCGTTTTGGTGAGATGGAAGTGTGGGCACTGGAAGCCTTTGGAGCGTCCAACATCCTGCAGGAACTGCTCACGATCAAGTCGGATGACATCAACGGGCGGGCCAAAGCTTACGAGGCTATCGTAAAGGGCGACCCGCTGCCGGACCCAAGCATTCCGGAGTCTTTCAACGTTCTGGTGCACGAGCTTCGCGGCCTGGCACTGGATGTGAAGTTCGACTAGGTCACGCTGTTTTCGCAGCCTAATAAATTAGATTGTTTCACTGGGGCAGCCACGCGGCTGCCCCATACCAACAATACCATATGTCCTTTAAGAAACAGAATAATATTCAGACCCAAAACTTCGACAGTATCACGATCAGTCTGTCCTCTCCGGATGAGATTCTGGAGCGGTCTTACGGTGAAGTGCTGAAGCCGGAAACGATCAACTACCGCTCCTATAAGCCGGAGCGTGACGGTCTGTTCTGCGAACGCATCTTCGGCCCCGTCAAAGACTATGAGTGCTACTGTGGCAAATACAAGCGTATCCGCTACAAAGGGATCGTTTGTGACCGCTGTGGAGTAGAGGTGACGGAGAAGAAAGTCCGCCGTGAGCGCATGGGGCACATCAAATTGGTGGTCCCTGTGGTGCACATCTGGTTCTTTAAGTCATTGCCCAACAAAATTGGGTACATGCTGGGGCTTTCTTCCAAGAAATTGGAATCGATCATTTACTACGAGCGATACGTAGTGATTCAGCCCGGTGTGAAAGAAGAAGAGGGCGTCGCCAAAATGGACTTGCTCACAGAAGAGGAGTACCTGGAAATTTTGGATACCCTGCCACAGGATAACCAAATGCTGGATGACGAGGACCCGAACAAGTTCATGGCCAAGATGGGTGCGGATGCAGTCCGTGACCTGTTGATGCGCCTCGATCTTGATCAGCTTTCCTTCGCCCTGCGGCATCAGGCCGCTAATGAGACCTCTCAGCAGCGTAAGTCTGAAGCACTGAAGCGCCTGCGTGTGGTAGAAGCTTTCCGCGATGGACTGACTCGTATTGAGAACCGCCCGGAGTGGACCATCATACAGTACCTGCCTGTTGTACCACCTGAACTGCGCCCGTTGGTGCCGTTGGATGGTGGCCGATTCGCAAGTTCCGACCTGAACGATCTCTACCGCCGGGTAATCATCCGGAACAACCGTCTTAAGCGTCTGCTGGAAATCAAAGCGCCGGAGGTAATCCTGCGTAATGAGAAGCGAATGCTGCAGGAGGCTGTTGATTCGCTCTTTGACAACTCACGGAAGTCGAATGCTGTAAAAGCAGAAGGAGGACGTGCATTGAAATCACTGAGTGATATTCTTAAAGGTAAGCAAGGCCGGTTCCGTCAGAACCTGCTCGGTAAGCGTGTGGATTACTCCGGTCGTTCAGTTATTGTGGTAGGTCCTACCCTGAAGCTGCACGAGTGTGGTATTCCAAAGGCCATGGCAGCAGAGCTGTTCAAGCCTTTTGTGATCCGCAAGCTCATTGAGCGTGGTATCGTAAAGACGGTAAAATCTGCTAAGAAACTTGTAGACCGTAAGGACCCCATCATCTGGGAAATCCTCGAAAATATCCTTAAAGGGCATCCGGTTATGCTCAACCGGGCACCAACGCTGCACCGGCTTTCAATTCAGGCTTTCCAGCCTAAATTGATCGAAGGTAAGGCGATACAGCTGCACCCACTGGTTTGTGGTGCCTTCAACGCCGACTTTGACGGTGACCAAATGGCTGTACACGTACCACTCAGCCACGCGGCAATCCTTGAAGCACAGGTGTTGATGTTGTCTTCTCACAACATGCTTAACCCACAGAACGGTTCTCCAATTACCTTACCTTCTCAGGATATGGTATTGGGACTGTACTACATCACTAAAGAGCGTACCTCTACGGATGAGATCAAAGTAAAAGGCGAAGGCCGACGCTTTTACTCACCGGAAGAAGTGATGATCGCCTACAACGAGGGACAGCTTGATCTGCACGCTGCTCTTAAGGTGCGTGTTGAAGTAGAAGATGAAGAAGGGAACATGGTCAATAAGCTCATCGACTCAACTACAGGTCGGGTGCTTTTCAATCAGAGCGTTCCGAAGGGCATTCCTTTCGTTAACGTACTGTTGACCAAGAAAAACCTAAAGCGTGTTATTGGTGACGTGATCGAGCGGACCGACTTTGCAGTTACTGCAGGCTTCCTGGACGCGATCAAAGAACTCGGTTTCCTTTGGGCTTTCAAAGGTGGTTTGTCATTCAACTTAGGTGACCTGATCGAGCCATCTGTCAAGATCAATACACTGGAAGAAGCGCAAGCCGAGGTAGATGAAGTATGGGACAACTACAACATGGGTCTCATTACCAACAACGAACGCTACAATCAGATTATCGATAAATGGACGTATGCGGATAACCGTATCACGGACGTGCTAATGAAAGAGTTGGCTTCCCACAAGCAGGGGTTCAACTCTGTGTTTATGATGCTGGACTCCGGAGCGCGGGGTTCCAAGCAGCAGATTAAGCAGCTTTGCGGTCTGCGTGGACTGATGGCAAAGCCGCGGAAATCGGGCGATACCGGTGGAGCAGTTATTGAAAACCCCATCCTGTCCAACTTTGTAGACGGTCTTTCCGTACTGGAGTACTTTATCTCTACCCACGGTGCCCGTAAGGGTCTGGCAGATACCGCCCTGAAAACTGCAGACGCAGGTTATCTGACCCGTCGTCTGGTAGATGTTGCACAGGATGTAGTGATTCTCGAAGAGGATTGCAATACCCTCAGAGGTATTGAAACGACCGCACTGCTGGACAACGATAAGGTAGTCGAGGACCTCAAGTCCCGTATCGCCGGTCGGGTCTCCCTGCATGATGTACATCACCCTGTAACCGAAGAGCTCATGCTCAAGGCCGGTGAATACATCTCAGAGTCGATGGCTGAGAAGATAGAGGCTGCTGAAGTAGAGTCTGTAACGCTCCGCTCTGTACTGACCTGCGATACTAAGCGCGGGGTTTGTACGAAGTGCTACGGTAAAAACCTGGCAACAGGGCGTACTGCAGAATCAGGTGACGCAGTCGGTATCATTGCCGCACAGTCGATCGGTGAGCCGGGTACACAGTTGACCTTGCGTACCTTCCACGTAGGTGGTATCGCATCGGTATCCAAGTCGGAGTCTGAAATTGTTTCCAAGTTTGAAGGCAAGATCGAATTCGATAGTGTCCGGACTACGGAAAAAGTAGAAGAACCAGGCGAGGAAAAAGACATCGTTCTGTCTCGTACCGGTGAAATCCGGATTGTGGACGCCAAGACCGGTAAGCAGTTTGCCAGCCACTACGTCCCGTACGGTGCCACCCTTAATGTAAAGGAAGGGCAGAAGGTCAAGAAGGGAGATATGATTGCGGATTGGGATCCTTTCAACGCCGTGATTATCTCCGAATTCTCCGGAGTAGCCAGTTTCGACGCTATTGAGGAAGGGGCAACCTTCCGGGTAGAGCGGGATGATCAGACCGGCTATGCAGAGAAGGTGATCGTAGAAAGCAAGAACAAGCGCAAGATTCCAACCGTCAAAATCGTAAGTGCAGACGGTGAGGAATTGCGGAGTTATAACCTGCCGGTGGGCTCTTACCTCTCTATTGATGAAGGGGATACGATCCGTGCCGGTCAGAAGATTGCGAAGATTCCACGTAAGCTGGGTAAGATTGCGGATATTACCGGTGGTCTGCCACGGGTAACCGAGCTTTTCGAAGCACGTAACCCATCCAACCCGGCTGTGGTCTCTGAGATCGATGGTGTGGTTTCCTTCGGTAAGATCAAGCGGGGTAACCGCGAGGTGATGGTGGAAGCGAAAGATGGTCAGAAGCGCAAGTACCTGATCGGTCTTTCCAAGCACATCCTGGTTCAGGAAGGCGACTTTGTCCGTGCGGGCACACCGCTGTCTGATGGTGCGACTGCGCCACGCGACATTCTCAACATTAAAGGGCCTTTCGCCGTACAGTCTTATCTGGTTAACGGTGTACAGGAAGTATATCGTGCACAGGGTATCACCATCAACAACAAGCACATTGAGGTGATCGTGCGTCAGATGATGCGCCGCGTTCAAATCGAGGATCCGGGTGATACCAGCTTCCTCGAAGGTGAGGCGGTTGAGAAGTACCAATTCCTGGAGCAGAACGACTGGATCTTTGACAAGAAGGTCGTTACAGAGTCTGGCGACTCTAATAAGCTGCTCCCGGGGCAACTCGTGACCTTGCGTCAGCTGCGGGAAGAAAATTCCCAATTGCGCCGCAATGACCTCGAGCTGGTACAATACCGCGATGCAGTACCTGCGACATCAAGCTCGCTCCTGCAGGGTATTACCAAGTCTTCTCTGGGTACAGAAAGCTGGATTTCAGCGGCTTCTTTCCAGGAGACGACCAAAGTGCTCAGCACAGCAGCGATCGGTGCGAAAATGGACTTCCTCAACGGTCTGAAGGAGAACGTCATCGTTGGCAAGCGTATCCCGGCAGGTACGGGCATGCGCGAGTACGAGGACCTCTTTGTGACCACCATGGAAGCACACGAGGCGCACGAAGCACGCCGCAAGCAATTAGAAGAAGTAGCTGAAGATTAAGATAAGATCGGAAGCTTAGGATAAAAAGTAAGCCCCCTTCTGGTTATGCCGGGAGGGGGCTTTTTTGTAGTTGAATGACCCAAACAGTTGTCATTCGTATTTAATCAAGCTCATTGATTTTATCCAATAATTGTTGGGCTTTCTCCTGTATTTCAGTAGAGGCACTTTGTGCGGCAACCTGTTTTAGGGCATCCAAACCTTTAGGGTTTTCAGTAACTAAATAGGCTAGTGCAAGGTACCATTCCATTTCAGCTTGTTGCGAATAGGGCTGTTGGGTCAGGTCTTCCAGGATGGGGATGGCCTTTTCATATTCACCCTTTTCAAAGTAAATGAAGGCAAGGTACTGTTGCGCGTTGAGGTATCGCCGCTCCTGAGCTTCCGGTACGGTAAGCAAGACCGATTCGGCTTCGTCCAGTTTCCCTTCTCCCATCAGGCGATAACCTTTGGCTAGGGGGGACTCATTAGCTTGCTCCCCTTTTCTGACTATATTTAATCCACCTGTGGGTGAGGTATTCGTAGCTACTGCTAGTGCTAACTGTTGCATTTCAACAGCTGGCGAAGCTGCTTCTTGAGCGTTAGCGATTGGTGGCGTTGCTTCCGGCTCTTTTTCGCTCGTGCCCGGAACAGGTTCAGTTTCCTGTGAGGGAGGCTGAAGGGATTCTGCCTTTTTCGGAGTATCTCCCGAAGTCTCAGTCTCGTTTAGTTGAGGCACAGAAGATGGCGTTTCGGTTACCGCATTTAAGGCTTCACTTTCCTCATCTGAGGGCCAGGACCAAACTAGCAATCCGGCAAAAATAATGATAACCAAACCCCAAATAGTCCATTTGCCAGGGATGTTACCTGCGTTAGGTTTAGGAGAGCTGTCAGATTTAGCAGATGGGGAAGAGTCCTCTTCGTTCCACGCCTTCATCATTTCATCCAGTTTCTCATCGACCATGACTTCCGCCAGCTCCTGTTCCAGGCGCACCAATTCCAGTTGGTCAGCTACGTCCTTATCGGAGTCAACGAGCTGCCGGATTTCAGCCTGTTCTGCTGCATCCAAGCTGCCTTTTAGATAGGCATCAAGCTTTTCATGTAGGGTTGCTTTATCCATAATTCAGGCTTTTTAGAAGTGCGGTTAAGGTAGGTTGGCTCGCTAGTTTTTCTTTGAGTTTGGTCATGCAACGGTATCTGATTTTACGGACCGCTTCGTCTGCACCCATTTCCAGTGTTTGCTTTATCTCTTCACTGTTATAGCCTTCGTAGCCCATCATAATGACTTTTTTGCACCGATCGCCAAGTAGCTCCAGTACTTTTTGCAACTGGCTTTTCCGTTCCTGGCTCATCATCCGGGTTTCCGGCGTATGCTGGTATTCGTCATCCAGGGTTTCTTCCTTATCCGTAAGGGTAGTCCGCTGATAGAAGCTTTTTTTCAAGCCATCGAGCCAGCAACGGATACAAATGCCCACAAAAAAAGTACGCAGACTGCTTCTGCCCTCGAATCTACCATTCAGAAGATGCCGGTAAAACGCTTTGAACCCTTCCTGGAAGGCATCCTGTGCATCGTTTGCACTCCCTCCCTTTTGCTGGATTTTGCGTATGACCGACGCTCTCAGTTGCTGGTCTGTAAAGAAGGCTTTGAGGGCGGTGGCCCTTTCCTGTTCGCTGCCCCTGATCATTTGCAGGAGCTGCGCGTCGGAGTATTGTTTTTGTTGTGGCGGCATATCTAAATCATTAGTGAGGCTTGCTTTGTAAATGTACCCAAATAAAAAAAAATAAAAAAGTTACTTCATAGGGGGACATCGGCGGAGTTGCTCCCACTATAGAGGCAAATCAATCAATTAACCTTTTTAATCATTAAAGTCATGAAGAATCTAATTACCATTTGTCTTTTGTTTGTTGCTGTTATCAGCGTTACTGCTCAGAATAATAATGCTGTGCCTGCTCAGGGTTACTACCCGGTAAATTATCAGCCCGCTCAGCCCCAGGGCAATTATCAGCAAGCACCGCCCCATGCCAATGCTTATCAGCAGGGAGCGCCTCAGGGAGCGCCAGTCTACGGTTACTACCAGCCCCAAAGAACGATAACCCTGCACTCCGGTACCCCAATCGAGCTGGAGACCCTATTCCCACTCAACAGTAAAAATGTCCAGGCTGGTCAAACAATCGACCTTCGCGTAAAGTACGATGTCATCGTAAACGGGCACACCCTGATAAGCGCAGGTGCACCAGCAAAAGCCATCATCAGCTCAGCCGAGAAGCAGAAAATGTTTGGCAAAGGCGGGGAGTTGCAACTCATGCCGCAGTACGTCCAAACGGTAGACGGACAGTTCCTGCCTGTAACGGGTATGGCTGCTAACTACGAGGGCAAGAGCCGCAAAGGTTGGGCTGTAGGTGGTGTTGCTGCTGGTTTGCTGACCGGTGGCGTAGGTTTCTTGGCTCTGCCATTCATCAAAGGCAAAGGTGTGGAAGTACCCGCAGGTACGACGATCAATTGCAGCGTGCTTGGAAAGCGTGAAATTCCAGTTGGTCAGTAGGACGGTATTTGGTTTTGGAAATTGAGAGGTCGCCTTTGGGCGGCCTTTTCAAGTTGTTTTCAGTTTTGATCAATTACCATATTTGGCTGATAGCAAGTTAACTTACAGTCAATTTAGTTTCGTATTTTTCAACATCTTAATTGAGATGTTTTTTGCTAGGTATTTTTTAAATTTAAGATCTAAGTTTGAAAATAATAGTTTGATGAAAATAATAGTTTGGATATATCTAACGATATATTTTTGTGTACTTACCATATATTCCTGTATTGCTCAAGGCTACGGAGATACTACCGAAATCAGGATTTTACTAAACAGTGCAGATTCGTTACATGTTAAGGGCCAATATCCTGACGCTCAACAGCTTCGTACTAAGGCTATGTTATTAATTGACAGCTTTTCCTTGGAACGATCCTTAATCGCTGCTGAAGCATGTCACAAAGTTGGAGAGTCTTATTTTACGTTAGGAGACTATCATCAGGCACTTTCCTATTTTCAACGAGCATTAGAATGGAAAAAGCTTCATTATAATGGCAATGACTTACAACTAGCCATTTCATATAATGATATCGGATTAGCTCAGATGGGTTTGGGGAATAATGAAGCTGCTATCGAAAAATTCAACAATGCCATTCAAATTCGGGAGGTTCAATATGGAAAAAATAATCCATCCGTTGCAAAAGTTAAAATGAATCTTGCTTCTGCCTATTTTAATCTTAATGAAATTGAATCATCAATTAAACTGAATAAGGAAATATTATATGTTTTTGAAAATGCAGCTACTGAAGATAAGGATAACTGGATCCGTTCGAAAATAAGTACAATGGGTAATCTAGCTAATGCCTATGCAGCTAGGGGGAGTTACGAAAAGGCTCTAAACCTTCAGTTTGAGTGCCTCTTCTTGAGACAAGAATATCTAGGCATTAAACACCCAGAGACAGTCACTTCCTACGGTAACATAGGAGTAATTTATGAGAGAATGCCATACTACTAGACAAAAAGTAAAATAGCGGCTCAAGCCTTATCTTTGATGTCGACGAAAACATTAGAGATGAAAGCTGAGCCACTGGTGGATAAAGTTAGCCAATATTTTCCCAACCGCAGCAAAACCTGCATCTACAAT
>NZ_JAVJSK010000002.1:0-91502 GCF_040219495.1 Phaeodactylibacter sp.
AGTCGAAAACTAACAATTTTTTGGTTAGACGAGGCACGAAAACCGGAGTTTAGCCTTAGCTAAATGAGGATTTTCGGGACGAAGTATAAGCAAAAAAGTGTAGTTTGCAGGCCGATTACTAAAGTCCCAACACGCTCTAAAATTTCCTTCACCCGACCCACTTCGCCAGTTTCCAGTTTGACCTTTATTCCGTGGGGATGCTGAGGTGATTTAGTAAGAATACGTGCCACATAGCCTTCCGTCAGGTCGCCGGTGCGCTGATCCTCTTTTTGCACGATGTGCACCAGTTGCCCGGGCTTGATATTTGATCGCTTTCTGCCGTCCATTCTTTTTTCGTCAAAGATAACCTAACTCCTTTCGCTGGCAATTTTTGCGGGAAATGCTTTCGCGAAAAGGAATACAACCAGAGAGCGCAGGGCTTTTCGCGAAAGCATTTGCGTCAAGGCGCGGAAATTGACAGAGAACCACTTAACTTTGTAGCATGATAGAAATTGGTACCTTCCAAAACCTCAAAGCCGTGCGCGATACGCCTCACGGCATGGTCCTTCACAACGAAGAAGGCGATGATGTCCTGCTGCCCAATAAGTATGTGCCGGAAGGCCTGCAAGAGGGTGGGGAAGTGGAGGTCTTTGTCTATACCGACTCCGAGGACTGGCCCATCGCTACCACACAGCGCCCCTTCGTGCAGCGCGATCAGTATGCCAATTTGCTGGTCAAGGAAATCTCTCCGCTCGGGGCCTGGATGGACATGGGGCTGGACAAAGACCTCCTCGTGCCTTTTTCCGAGCAGGACCTGCGCATGGAAGCCGGGAAGTACTACCCGGTCTACGTCTATGTGGATGAAGAAACCGACCGCCTCGTAGGCTCCAACCGTTTCCGTCGTTTCCTCTCCCAAGAGAACATTACCGTACAGGAGGGGCAGGAGGTCGATCTCTTCATTTTGGGCTTCTCTGATCTCGGCACCAAGGCCGCGATCAACGGACAGCACGAGGGCCTGATTTTCCAGAGTGATATTTTCCGCCCCCTGCAAGCGGGCGAGCGAACCAAAGGCTACATCAAGACCATCCGCCCGGACGGCAAAATCGATCTTACGCTTCAGCCCGAAGGCTATGCAAAAGTAGAGCCTAATTCGGAAAAAGTTTTAGACCGGCTCCGCAGCAACAATGGCTTCCTTCCGCTCCACGACAAAAGCGACCCCGATCTTATCCGCGAGCAGCTGCAAATGAGCAAAAAGACCTTTAAAAAAGCAATCGGAGGGCTTTACAAGCAGCAGTTGATTGAGCTGGTGGAAGGGGGGATTCGGTTGAAGTAAGCAGGTGCCTGCTTTCTTGTGCCCAACCGGTTGGTTGTCAATAAACTGATCTGGAAATTCGCTCTGCGGTGCGGGTTGAAAAGCAGTCAACTTGAGCATCGTAAGTAGTGGGTTGCCCCGTTCCAGGTAAGAACTCCGCGCATCGTTCAGCAGCGATCACGCCTTCTGATGACCGGGCGGAGCAGAATTCCCGATCTTATTTGATTTTCCATCCAATGTTTTTGGGGTTTGGAGCATGCTGTGCGCTGTATCCAATTTTTCTTTTTATGCCCATTTTGCCCACTCTGGGTCAAAAAGTGGGAATACGGGTGGGGGATTCCCACTTCTTCCCCCAGGCGTTCCAACTCGCCTTCCCATTTTTGTCACCAAAAAGCAATAATTAATGCCATTTTTTTGATTACATGGTGCTGTAATTGCATTGTTATGTGGGTTGTGGGGAACTTTTTAGGTAGAAATCGTGGTAAAAAGTGGTAAAAAGTGTCAGAAAGTAATACATTTGAACAAATGACTAGGTGAAGTAGTGAATATCGAACAGCTATTAGGTGAATACGAGTGCAAAATAGACGCCAAAGGGCGCATGCGCATGCCGAGCGGGCTGATCGCTCAACTCGGCGAGGGCGACGCACTCTCATTCGTCATCAACCGGGGCTTTGAGCAATGCCTCATGCTGTACCCGGAGCCTGTTTGGGAGCGGATCACCAACGAGATCAACCAACTGAATCTCTACAATAAGAAGAACCGCAACTTCGTACGCTACTTCTACCGCGGCGCACAAAAAGTCTCAATGGACAGTGCCGACCGCATCCTGGTCTCTAAACGCCTGCTGGAATACGCGGGCATCGATAAAGAAGTGGTCCTGTCGGCTTATCACGACAGAATTGAAATATGGGCAGCCGATCAGTACGAGGCACTGCTGGATGAAGAACCGGAAGATTTCTCCGACCTGGCAGAAGACGTACTGGGCAAGGCTAACGGTAAAGCACCGGAGCTATGAGTTACCACCTCCCTGTGATGGCACAGGCCTGTATAGACGGGCTGATCACAGACCCGGAAGGGACCTATGTGGATGCCACCTTTGGCGGGGGCGGGCACTCCCGGCTTATCCTCGATCACCTTGGTGAAGGGGGGAAGCTGGTGGGCTTCGATCAGGATGAAGATGCGTTGGGCAATGTGCCGGAAGATGACCGGTTCATTTTTGTGCAGCATAACTTCCGCTTTCTGAAGCGTTTCCTGAAACTGCACCGCATCCGTCAGGTAGACGGTATCCTGGCAGACCTGGGCGTTTCTTCCCATCAGCTGGATGTGCCGGAGCGGGGGTTCTCCTTCCGCTTTGATGCACCGCTTGACATGCGGATGAATCAGCAGCAGGACGAGACTGCGGCGAGTCTGTTGCAGCGCCTCAATGCGGAAGACCTGCAGGATATCCTGGGGCGCTTTGGGGAGGTGCGCAACGCCAAAACGCTTGCGGAGCAGCTGGTAGCCGAACAGCGGGTGAAGCCGATCGAAACGATAGGTGAATTCTTGACGGTGGTAGACCCACTCGTCCGCGGCAACCGGGCAAGGTACCTGGCACAGGTTTTTCAGGCTTTGCGTATCGCTGTGAATGACGAAATGGGCGCTTTGGAAGACTTCCTGCAGCAATGCCTGGAAGTGCTCAGGCCGGGCGGCCGGCTGGTGGTGATGGCTTACCACTCTCTGGAAGATCGCATGGTCAAACATTTCCTGAAAACCGGAAATGTGGAAGGCGTGCAGGAAAAAGATTTTTACGGCAATATCCACCGCCCGTTTAAGGTGCTGACGAAAAAAGCAGTGGTGCCCGCTAAAGAAGAAATTGAACGCAATTCCCGCGCCCGTAGTGCAAAACTGCGGATCGGGGAGAGCCAAACAGAAGTATAAAACCAAATGGCAAAGAGACAAAGCCCCATAGCGAGCCTGTTTGACATGGGAGTCTGGAGTAGAAGACTGCTGCAGGACCACCTGTTTTACATCCTGTTCCTGGGGTTCCTGACCTTTGTCTACATCGCTAATGCTCACCTCGCTGAGGGAAATGTTCGGGAGATTCAAACCCTGCAGAAAGACCTCAAAGAGATGCGCTGGTACTACATGTCCCTCCAATCGGAGAACATGTACAACGCTAAGCGTTCCGAGGTGGCTAAACGGGTACGCGACAACGGTCTGCGCCCGCATTCAAAACAGTTGAACCGCATACAGGTACGACAGGAAGCATATCAGTTAGGAGATGGATATTAAGAACGAAGTCCTTTACCGGGTCTACTTTCTCCTGTTCGGCATCGTCGTTCCGGCTGCTTTGGTATTGGTCTATCGTACGGTTGACCTGGCCATCCTCAACGGGGATAAATGGCGGGAAGCGGGTAAGGAAAACTACCTGGACTACCGGACTGTGGAAGCCGACCGGGGCAACATCTTTGCTGGAGATGGCAACCTGCTGGCCACTTCCATACCGTACTTCAATATCCGGTTTGACCCCTTGGCGGCTGATGATGAGGCTTTTGAAGAAAACCTCGATACCCTGGCGCACTGTCTGGCCTACTACGTACTGGAAGATGTAACGGTAGGTGGGGCAAGGGAGTACCTCCTCGAATTGCGGGAGGGCACAGACCGCTACGTACTCTTGAAGAAACAAGTCTCCTACGCGGAGAAAAAGTTCATTGAATCGTTTCCATTATTTCGCTTAGGCCGAAACGGCGGTGGCTTCATCGCAGTGAAACGCAGCGAGCGCAAGAGGCCATTTGGTATTCTGGCGCAACGGACCGTAGGGTACGTACGCGAGGGGGCCAAGCCGGTGGGTTTGGAAGGCTACTACGACGAAGTGCTGGGCGGTCAGCCTGGTCAGCAGTTGATGGTCTGCGTAGACCGCAGGAAAGACCTCTGGATGCCCGTGGATGACCTCAGCGCTATTGAGCCTCAAAGTGGTAATGATATCGTCACTACCCTCGATTTGGATATTCAGGACATTGCCGAACGGGCGCTGAACCGGGCCGTCAATGCTCATGATGCCGAATGGGGCACCGCTATTGTGCTGGAAGTTGAAACCGGTGCAGTCCGGGCTGTCGCCAACCTTGGCCGTACGGATCAGGGCTGGTGGGAGACTTATAACTTTGCAGTAGGTACGGCCAGTGAGCCTGGCTCCACCTTCAAAGCAGCCTCTGTACTGGCGCTGCTGGAAGATGGCTACCTGACACTCGATGACTCCATCCGAATCTACAATGGCAAGGCGGAGTTTTACGAGGAGACCATGGAGGATGCCTCGCCTTACAGCTACCGCCTTGATACCATTTCTCTGCGGGAAGCCTTCGAGATTTCCTCCAACGTTGGTATCGCCAAAACGATAGAGCGCTTCTACGGAGAAAAGAATGACCGTAACGACGATGAGGGCGCCGCCCGCTTCGTTCGCCGGCTCAAGCAGTTCAACCTGCATCAGCCAATTGGCATAGAAATCGAAGGCGAAGCTAATCCTTACATAAAGGAGGCCTACAGCGAAGCCGATTACTGGAGCGGCACTACGCTGCCCTGGATGTCGATCGGTTATGAGCTGGAACTGACCCCTCTGCAGCTATTGACGTTTTACAACGCAGTAGCCAACGACGGCAAAATGATGAAGCCTTACCTGGTTTCTGAAATACAGCGTATGGGCAAAACAGAAGAGCAGTTTTACCCTACGGTTATCAACCGCCGGATCGCTTCCAAAAAGGCGATCAGTCAGCTGCAGGAATTGTTGCGGGCAGTGGTTGAGCACGAGCAGGGCACGGCCCACGACCTCTACACCACCGATTATGCTTTTGCAGGCAAAACCGGCACGGCTCAGGTCAACTACAAGAAAGGGCCACGGGGTAATAGTATTGGTGGGCACCAAGCTTCTTTTGTCGGGTATTTCCCGGCCGAAGCACCGCAGTACTCCTGCATTGTGGTCATCAATAAGCCACGCCGGGGCGGATTTTACGGTGGTGATGTGGCTGGTCCTGTTTTCCGGGAGATTGCCGACAATATCTACCGGGTAAAGCCTGCACTGCACCCGGTCATGAACGCAGAGGCACCGCCTGTTGCTGTTGAAAATACATTGCCAGGCCTGAGCATTGGAGCACAAGAAGACTTCCGCTCATTGCTGGCGTACCTTGATATGAATGTTTACGGGGAACCAACCACCCAAATGGCGGTGTTGCGCCCCTACTCGGATAGCTTGAAAATGGAAAACCGAACAATGGCGGAGGAAACAGTGCCCAACGTTGTCGGATTAGGGCTGCGGGATGCCTTGCACGTACTGGAAAACCGAGGGTTGAAAGTCTCGGTAGAAGGCGTAGGCAAGGTGGCTCGGCAATCCATCATACCCGGCACGAGAATCCGGGGGCAAAAAATAAAGCTTTACCTGCGCTAGTGAATTGCCCGGGAAGTATTGAGCGTAAAAGTTCAGCAACCTAAGGCTTTAAAGCGTGAAACACACTGCGTTATTTCGCATTAGTCGCACCAGCAAAACAAAACGAAACCAACACCGCGGGGCAGAACAGGCCCCGCAAAAAAAACCTGGATGTAGCATGTCTACAACACTCGAAGACCTCCTGGAACCTGTAAAGGTATTAGCTGCCAACGGGCCGCTAGACCAGAAGATTGAAAGCTTACAGTTTGATTCCCGGAAAGTAAAGCACGGTGATGTATTCATCGCCATCCGGGGCACACAGGCCGATGGGCATCAGTATATCTCATCGGCCATAGAGCAGGGCGCCGTAGCTATTGTAGCTGAAACCCTGCCCGAATCGCTACCGGATCAGGTAGCCGGTGTGCAGGTAGCCGACAGCGCAAAGGCGCTCGGCGAGATGGCCAGCCTTTATTATGGCCAGCCATCGAGACAATTGAAATTGGTTGGGGTGACGGGCACCAATGGCAAAACCACGACGGTAACCTTACTGCATGAGCTTTTTCTCAGCCTGGGTTACAAAGCAGGGCTGTTGTCTACGGTGCGCAATAAAATTGGAGGGACACCACTCTCGGCTACCCACACTACACCCGATGCATTGGCCATCAATGCCTTGCTTCGGGAAATGGTGGATGCCGGCTGCGATTTTGCCTTTATGGAGGTCAGTTCGCACGCAGCGCATCAGCACCGCATTGCCGGGCTGAATTTTGCAGGAGCGGTTTTTACCAATATTACTCATGATCACCTCGATTACCATAAAACGTTTAAGGCCTATATAGAGGCCAAAAAAATGTTCTTTGACATGTTGCCTGACACCGCCTTTGCCCTGGTCAATATAGACGACCGCAGGGGAGAGGTGATGTTACAAAATACTTTAGCCAAACGGTATACCTACAGCCTGCGGTCTATGGCCAACTTCCGGGCAAAAATCCTGGATAATTCGGTGATAGGGCTACAGATGCTCATCGATGAGCAGGAGGTGTTCAGCCGCCTGATTGGTGGCTTCAATGCCTACAACCTGCTCGCGGTTTACAGTGTAGCAGTATTGCTTGATCAGGACCGTACGGAAGCGCTCACCGCACTCAGCAAGCTGGGCGCGGTAGACGGGCGCTTCGAAACCATCGTCACACCGGGTAAAAGCTACATCGGCATTGTCGATTATGCGCATACCCCGGATGCCCTGGAGAAAGTGCTGGAAACCATAAGTCAGCTCCGGCAGCGGGACAGCCGCGTCATCACTGTTGTGGGATGCGGAGGGGACCGTGACCGGGGTAAACGCCCGGTGATGGCCAAAACAGCCTGCGCACTGAGTGATCAGGTCATTCTGACTTCCGACAACCCCCGCACCGAAAATCCGGAAGCGATTCTGGAAGATATGTGGAAGGGCGTCCCGAAAGATGCTACCCGCAAAGTGCTGACGATCGTTAACCGGCGGGAAGCCATCCGGACAGCTGCTGCACTGGTGCAGGGTGCCGATATTGTTTTGATTGCAGGAAAAGGGCACGAAAAGTATCAGGAGATAAACGGGGAACGGCTACCCTTTGATGATAAAGTAGAATTAGAAGGAGCCCTACAGGAGAAATCCTGAGCTAATCCGCGGCGGCTGCGCCCTAAATACTTATTTTAGCGGCGCTTCCGTTCACCCAATAGCGTTTACGAATGGAGGTTTTGTATAGGTTATGAATCAAGATTTTTGTCAGATCAAAACCTCTCCCGCCAAATAGCGGGAGAGCGCCCGGAACCCAGACTTCAGAAAGGGGCTCTTTAATTCCCTTTCTTCATGTAGCTACTTAGGTGAGGACGTGATGCAGAGCTGGCGGAAAAGATGATTCAGGGGCATACAAAATTTATGCTCATAAACTCTAATAACTGATCTACACTATGCTCATTCAACTCGTCGAATGGCTCGACAATTCTTCAGGAGGTTTTTCTGGCGCAGGCTTGTTCCGGTACATCACATTCCGGGCTGGGGCTGCAGCGGTTTTATCCCTGATCATCTCCATGGTTTTTGGCGGCCGAATCATCAACTACCTGCGCGCATTGCAAGTAGGGGAGACGGTGCGCGACCTGGGGCTGGCCGGGCAGTTGAGCAAACAGGGCACCCCTACGATGGGTGGCGTTATCATCATCATGGCGATTTTGATCCCCTGCCTGTTGCTGGCTGACCTAAGCAACGTTTATGTCGTGCTCATGATTGTCAGCACGGTATGGATGGCCACGATTGGGTTTATTGACGACTACATTAAGGTGTTCCGAAAGAATAAGGAAGGCCTGCGTGGTGCATTCAAGGTGCTGGGGCAGATTGGACTGGGGCTTTTGATTGCCCTGACCATGATCCTGAATGAGGATGTGGTCGTCCGCCTGGAAGTGGAAGAAGCAGCAGAGCTGGGCTACACCAAGATGGTAGGTGATACCATTAACGTTCCTGCTGATCTTGCCTTCGTTGGCCCGGCCAAAAAAGGTGATTATCAAGCCAACCTGACCAATGTGCCTTTCCTCAAAGGAAACCGGCTGGATTACGCCTGGCTGATGCCGATGCCGGAAACCTCTGCGTCTCGTTGGGTTTGGTTGTTGTTCGTGCCTCTGGTCATTTTTGTCGTCACCGCCGTATCCAATGCGGCCAATCTGACGGATGGGCTGGATGGGCTTGCTACGGGCGTTTCGGGTATCATTGGCGCAGCACTGGGTATTTTTGCCTATGTCTCCGGTAATGCCATCGCTGCCAACTATCTGAATATCCTGCATCTGCCGGGTACCGGTGAGCTGGTCATCTTTTCGGCCTGCTTCGTAGGCGCTACGCTGGGCTTCCTGTGGTACAATTCCTTCCCTGCCCAAATTTTTATGGGCGATACGGGAAGTTTGACCCTCGGTGGTATTATCGCTGCCATGGCTATTGTGCTGCGCAAAGAGCTGCTGATCCCACTCCTTTGTGGTATCTTCCTGATAGAAAACCTGTCTGTAGTCATGCAGGTGACCTATTTCAAGTATACTAAACGAAAATACGGCGAAGGCCGGCGCATATTCCTGATGTCCCCCCTGCATCATCACTATCAGAAAAAGGGAATGCCGGAAGTTAAGATCGTCACCCGCTTTTGGATCATAGGAATTCTGCTGGCTGTGCTTACGATTATCACCCTGAAAATAAGGTAAGCGCCGACACCTAGAATGAAGAATCAAATATGCACCAGAATCGACATCGCGGTTCTGGCTTTTGGGTAAGAGCGTGTTAGGGCTTTTGTCTTCTAGTCGAAAACTAGCCGTTTTTTGGTTAGACGAGGCACGAAAACCGGAGTTTAGCCTTAGCTAAATAGCCTGTCCCGCAGTTTGCGGGAAGGGTTTTCGCTCTAAGCAAGAATAAAGGGGAAGGGTTCCCCCGGTAAACGACTTCGGTACAGTAACCGGAATTTTGGAATATGAGAAACATCGTCATACTCGGAGCTGGCGAAAGCGGCGTAGGCGCTGCACTGCTGGCCCAACAAAACAGGCATCATGTCTTTGTCTCCGACCGAGGGGGCATTGCAGAAAAATACAAGCGTGAGCTGGATAGCCACGGCATTGCGTACGAAGAAGGGCAACACAGCCCCGAGCGTATCCTGCAGGCCGACGAGGTGATCAAAAGCCCGGGTATCCCCGATCACGTGCCACTGATAAAAGAACTGGTAGGCAAAGGCATACCGGTTATTGCTGAAATTGAATACGCGGCCCGCTACCACCAATCAAAAGTGATGGGGATTACGGGCAGCAACGGAAAAACGACGACCACCCGCCTGGCTTTCCACCTCCTGCAAACCGCAGGCTTTGATGTGGAAATGGGCGGAAATGTCGGCAAAAGCTTTGCCCGCTGCCTGACGGAGCGCCACCGCGCGCACTACGTCCTGGAGTTGAGCAGCTTTCAGCTGGATGGTATCGTGGACTTCCGGCCGGATATTGGGATGATCCTGAATATCTCGCCCGACCACCTCGACCGCTACGATTATAAAATGGAAAACTATATCCGGTCTAAGTTCCGGATCACCATGAATCAGCGGGCAGAGGATATCTTCCTGTACCAGGCAGAAAATGAGCACATCGCTGCTTTCCTGCCGGAGCATGAGATTTTGGCGGAAGCCATACCGATGAAGCGACAGGCGATTTTGAAAAACGGCATACAAGCCGGGGCCCATCGTTTTGATTTGCGGCCCAGCAGGCTGAGAGGGGAGCATAATGCTTTCAATGCATTGTTTGCGGTCACCGCTGCACTGCACTGGGGCGCAGAGCCGGCAGCCATACAGCAAGGTTTGGAAACCTTCACGCCGGTTCCGCACCGCATGGAGGTTGTCGCAACACGGCAGGGCGTTGAGTACATCAACGACAGCAAAGCCACCAACGTGGATGCAGTGTACTACGCGTTGGATGCCATGCCAAAGGGCGTGGTCTGGATTGCCGGCGGGCAAGACAAGGGCAATGATTACGGGCCTCTGTTGCCACTCGTCCGGGAAAAAGTCCGGGTGTTAGTCGCCTTGGGCATTGACAATACGAAACTGAAAGCCACTTTCGGCGGACTGGTTGACACTTTTGTGGAGGCCCGGTCGGCAGAAGAGGCGGTTGAAAAAGCAGGCAGCCTGGCCAGAATGGGAGAAAAAGTGCTCCTTTCGCCAGCTTGCGCGAGTTTTGACCTTTTTAAAAATTACGAACAACGGGGTGAGCAGTTCAAAGCTGCCGTCCTGGATTTAAAATAGACAAAAAAGCATGTCGCTAGCAACGAGAATATACGCAGAGCTTCAGGGAGACCGCGCCATTTGGGCGGTGATCTCCGTGTTGGCCCTATTCTCAGTCATGGCGGTGTACAGCTCAACGGGTACACTGGCCTACCGGGAAATGGGCGGCAATACGGAGTCTTTTCTGGTGAAGCATTTGCTCATCGTAGTGGGCGGGTTGTTCCTGACTTATCTGGCACACCTGATGCACTACATGAAGTACTCTCGTTCGGCCCCTGTGCTGCTGCTGATTTCGGTACCGCTGCTGATCTACACGATTGCCTTCGGGGCGGATATCAACGATGCCCGCCGCTGGATCGAAGTGCCTTTTGTGGGTATTACGTTCCAGACATCGGATTTTGCTAAGCTGGCTTTGATCATCTATCTGGCCCGTATGATTGGGTCCAAGCAAGATTATATCAAAGATTTCCAGTCGGCTTTCGTACCGATCATTGTACCGGTACTCATCATTTGCGGGCTGATTGCGCCGGCGGATTTATCGACGGCGATCCTGCTGTTTTTTACAAGCGTCCTGATGATGTTTGTGGGCCGGGTAGCCCTGCAGTATGTCGCATTACTGTTGCTGCTGGGCATCGTCGTTTTTGCTATGTTGGTGTTGTTGGGGGAGTTTTTCCCTGAGATTGTACGGTCGGATACCTGGGTCAACCGGGTCAGAGACTATATGGACAACCCCGATGGCGGCTATCAGGTCCAACAAGCTAAGATTGCGATTGCCAACGGCGAATGGATAGGACTAGGGCCGGGGAACAGTATTCAAAGGAATTACCTGCCTTCCCCGTATTCCGATTTTATCTACGCCATTATCGTAGAAGAGTATGGCATCTTTGGCGGTTTTGCGGTCATTGGCCTTTATGTTGCCCTGTTTTTCCGGTCTACCCGGCTGGTGACCAAGAGCCCTAAAGCCTTTGGTGCCATGCTTGTGATCGGGTTGAGCATCAGTTTGGTGCTGCAGGCCTTTATCAATATCGCTGTATCGGTGCACCTTGTGCCCGTTACGGGAGTGACGCTGCCTATGGTGAGCATGGGCGGTACCTCGATTCTCTTCACTTGTATCTCGTTTGGGATCATCCTGAGTGTGAGCAAGTATATTGAGACGGTTGACGGGGGATAGCGTTTGTGGTTTAGAGAGGAATGGGAGATACTTGCAGGGTGAATTTATCTTGGTTGAAGGTAATGAAGCCGGATGAATAGAGGATAAAATGATCAAATGTGGCAATGAAATTGAAAAATCCGGAGCAGGGCGTTACCCTCGACTCAACAGTTGAGGGGCGGGGGGACAACCCTCGGTCCGGCACCCCCCGAATCATTATCTCGGGAGGCGGCACCGGCGGCCACATTTTCCCTGCCATAGCCATTGCTGATGCAATAAAAGCGATGGTGCCGGAAGGAGATATCCGGTTTGTAGGGGCGAAAGGAAAAATGGAGATGGAGAAGGTCCCGAAAGCGGGTTACCCCATCGACGGGCTGTGGATCAGCGGATTGCAGCGAAAATTGACATTTCGGAACCTGAGCTTCCCGTTCAAGCTACTCAGTAGTTTGTGGCGCTCGCGTCAGATCATACGGCGCTTTAAGCCGCATGTAGCAGTGGGCGTTGGCGGGTATGCGAGCGGGCCGCTGTTGCAGGTAGCTAATAGCATGGGGATTCCCACGCTGTTGCAGGAGCAAAACTCCTTCCCCGGCATCACGAACCGTTTGTTGGGTGGTAAGGCAGATAAGATCTGTGTTGCTTACGAAGGCATGGAGCGTTTCTTCCCGGCTGAAAAGCTGTTGCTGACCGGCAATCCGGTACGCGCGCAACTACAGCAGATTCAGGCTACTCGGGAAGAAGGAGCGAAACACTTCGGGTTTGACCCGGCCAGGCCTATCCTGTTCGTATTTGGCGGCAGCCTGGGCGCAAGCTCGATCAACGCAGCGATGGCCGCGAATACGGAAGCCCTGAAAGCACGTGCGGATGTGCAGGTGCTCTGGCAGGTCGGTGAGCTCTACGAAGCGGAATACACAACCTGTGAAACGGCAGAACTACCCAACGTGAAAGCAAAGGCTTTCATCGACGGTATGGACCTGGCTTATGCGATGTCAGATGTCATCGTAGCCCGCTCCGGTGCCCTGACGATTTCAGAATTGCAATTTGCCGGGAAACCGGCGATTTTTATACCCTCCCCAAACGTGGCGGAGGACCACCAAAGCAAAAATGCGCAAGCCCTCGTACAAAAGGATGCGGCCCTGATGATTCCGGATGCGGAAGTCAGGGACAGAATCCTCCGGGATGCCATTTTTTTGATTGATGATGAGGAACGGCGACAGGCACTGAGCGTTAACATCAAAAAACTGGCACAACCGGATGCCGCAGCGCGGATTGCCCGCGAAGTGCTCCGGCTGGCTCAATCGGCAAAGCAATAACCGATGGACTTGAAAAGGATTAAGACTGTGTACTTCATCGGGGTAGGAGGGATTGGCATGAGTGCTATCGCCCGCTACTTCAACGGCAGAGGCGCCAAAGTATACGGCTACGATAAAACAGTAACCGAGCTGACCAGAACGCTGGCAGCAGAAGGTATTGACATACATTACGAAGCGGATGTTTCCCGAATTCCGGAAAACGTTGACTTAGTGGTTTATACGCCCGCCGTGCCTGATTCGCATGCGGAGTTGCAATACTTCCGGCAGCAGGGTACGCCCGTCCGAAAGCGGGCCGAAGTACTGGGCATTATCAGCCGCGGTATGAAGGCGATTGCGATTGCTGGCACGCACGGCAAGACGACCACGACAACGCTGACGGCTTACCTGTTGCGGCAGTGTGGCATAGACTGCACCGCCTTTCTGGGTGGGATTGCTCTGGATTTTGAGACCAACTTCGTGGAAGGGCAGT
This sequence comes from Phaeodactylibacter sp., assembly GCF_040219495.1. Lineage (GTDB taxonomy): Bacteria > Bacteroidota > Bacteroidia > Chitinophagales > Saprospiraceae > Phaeodactylibacter. The sequence goes on from NZ_JAVJSK010000002.1 coordinate 13,368, forward strand.
CTGAATGGGTGGTTGTGGAAGCCGACGAGTACGATCGTTCATTTCTGCACCTGAGCCCCGATATTGCGGTCGTCCTTTCAATGGACGCGGACCACCTTGATATCTACGGTGACGAGGAATCCCTGCACGAGACCGGCTTCCGGGCTTTTGCCAGGAAGCTGGAGCCGGGGGGCAGGCTGTTTTTGCAGCACCGTTGGGAAAAAGAAATGGGCGCGGTCCCGGGCTTGTCGCTCTTCGGAGTGGAAGGTGGCCGCTACCGGGCGGACAATATCCGGGTAGAAGAAGGGTACTTTACCTTCGACTACCAAAGCCCGGACCACCGGATGGAAGGCTTGCAATTGAGCTTGCCCGGGCGTCACAACGTCGAAAATGCAACGGCAGCCATTACGGTGGCCTTGCAGTTGGGCGGTCAGGAAGCAGACATCCGGCGGGCGCTGCGTAGTTTCCGGGGCATTCGCCGGCGGTTTGAATTTTTGTACCGCAGTGGGGAGCGCGCCTACATCGATGATTATGCGCACCACCCGGAAGAACTGCGTGCCGCTATTGGAGCAGCGAAAGCGCTGTTCCCGCAGGAGCAGGTTACGGGCATTTTTCAGCCGCACCTGTTCTCCCGCACCCGCGACTTTGCCGATGGGTTTGCGCGGGCACTGGAGCTGCTGGACGAAATCTGGCTGATGGACATCTACCCGGCACGCGAAGCGCCGATTCCGGGAGTGGACAGTGCCTGGCTTTTTGACAAAATAAACCACCCCCGCAAGTACCTGGTACAAGCGGATGAGGTGCTTAGCCTGTCCCGGGAGCGGCAGCCGAATGTGCTGCTCACCCTTGGAGCCGGCGATATTGATTTATTAAGAAACCCCCTGAAGGAATTCTTCGGGGAACAAGTATAACGAAATGGCTATACCGCTACTACAAAATATGGACCCTAAAACGCAGCGGACGCTCCGGCGCATCGGCTGGGCGGTCCTGTTTTTGGGTATGCTGGTCATCTATATCTCCGCAGTGGAGCAGAAAGGCGGCAGCGCTGTTAAAGACGTGATGGTCAATATTGAGCCGTTACCGGATGGCAACAGTCTCCTGGCTGATGAGGATGTGCTCGGTTCTATAGAGCGGGCATTCACTCAACCGCTGGAAGGGCAGTCACTCTCGGATATCGATATCGAGCGCCTGGAGCAGGTGCTGGAAGCCGAGCCCTTTATTCTGGATGCAGAAGCCTATGTGACGGCGGGCAATCATATTGTAATTGACATCAACCCACGGGAACCTATTCTCCGGGTGATTGATAACAACGGTTATCATTACTACCTGGACCGGGATGGGGTGCAGATGCCACTCTCGGAGCACTTTACGGCAAAGGTACTCGTGGCAACCGGGAGTCTGCCGACTTACGATGAGGATTTTCTGGAACGGAAGCGCAACCGGCTGAAAGAAGCATTCCTGTTGGCGCAGCTGATCCTCAGTGACCCGTTTCTGGCACCGCTTTCGGAGCAGATTTACTTCGACAGCCGGGGGAAAATAACGTTGGTGCCGAAGATGGGCAGTAGCCGCATCGAGTTTGGAAGCTTTGAAGACGCCCGCAGTAAGCTGCGGCGGATTAAAATATTTTATAAAGAAGTGCTGCCTTATACCGGGTGGCGCGCTTATGACGAGATCAGCGTAGCTTACGAGGACCAAGTCGTTGGCAGGAAGTAATTTGAAAACGAAAACTACAGTCAAATGATACCCATGAGTGAGACCAATGTAAACAAATCAGAAATCATTGTTGCGCTCGATATCGGGACAACAAAAATCTGTGCGATTGCGGGCCGCCGCGATCAGCATGGTAAGATCGAGGTGCTGGGATTTGGCAAAGTCGCCTCCGAAGGTGTACTGCGGGGCGTCGTGTCGAATATTGAGAAAACGGTCAAGGCGATTGCCGAAGCCGTCAACATGGCACAGCGTACGGCCGGGCAGACGTTCAAGGTCGTGCACGTCGGAATTGCCGGGCAGCATATCAAGAGCCTGCAACACCGCGGCATTCTGACTCGAGACTCCGACCATACCGAAATCAGCCGCCGGGATATTGACCGGCTGATTAGTGATATGTTTAAACTGGTTTTGCCTCCGGGCGATAAGATACTACACGTGATTCCGCAGGAATATACCGTGGACAACGAGCAGGGCATTACCGATCCAATCGGGATGTCCGGTATCCGGCTGGAAGCTAACTTCCATATCATCACCGGTCAGATTTCTGCCTCCAACAACATTCATCGTTGTGTAGAGCGTACAGGGCTGAAGGTGGCTAATATGACCCTTGAGCCTATAGCTTCAGCATCTGCCGTTTTGAGCGAAGAAGAAAAAGAAGCGGGGGTTGCCTTGGTTGATATTGGCGGAGGTACCACGGATATTACGATTTTCCAGGAAGGGATTATCCGGCATACGGCTGTCATCCCCTTTGGAGGCAATGTGATCACCAAGGATATCAAGGAAGGCTGTACGGTGATGAAGCCGCAGGCCGAGAAACTCAAGGTGAGGTTTGGTTCTGCACTGGCAGAGGAAGTTTACGACAACCGGATCATCTCCATCCCTGGTTTGCGGGGGCAGGACCACAAAGAGATTTCCGAGAAAAACCTGGCCCGCATCATTCAGGCGCGGGTGGAGGAAATTCTGGACTATGTGATCTGGGAGGTACGCCGTTCCGGTTTTGAGCGCAAGCTCATTGGCGGGATTGTGCTCACCGGTGGCGGGGCACTGCTCAACCATATCGACAAGCTTTCGGAATACCATACGGGTATGAGCACCCGGATCGGTACACCCGTTGAGCACCTGGCGCACGGATACCACGAGCAGTTGAGCAGCCCGATTTACTCTACCGGTGTTGGCTTGCTCATTAAGGGGCTCGACGATCTGGAAGCAGGCCTTATTCCTGCACAGACTGTGGAGACTAAGGATGACGAGGAGACTGTTATGGAGAAAGAGCCTGTCGGCAATTGGTATGATCACCTCTTCAAGCGTACGAAGGAGTGGTTTGAAGCTGAACCGGACAATGAGTTTTAGTGGGAGGGAACCCCACTTCACATAGAAGAGCACAACAAACGAACGCTGATACTTCAATTAACCATGTTGGGTCGGTGCAAAGCGCAGCAGGAAAACCCAGCAGAACAAAAAACAAGCAGTTATGGTATTTGATTTGCCAAAAGATGAAAGCCCGATTATAAAAGTACTGGGCGTGGGTGGCGGCGGCAGCAACGCCGTGACACACATGTTCCGGCAGGGTATCGTAGGAGTTGACTTTGCAGTTTGTAACACGGATTCACAAGCAATGGAACTCAGCCCGGTGACGACCCGCATGCAATTAGGCCCCAACCTCACCGAGGGGCGGGGCGCAGGCTCCAAACCTAATATCGGTAAGATGGCCTGTGAAGAGTCCATCGAAGCGGTCAAAGATTATCTGGAGAATAATTGCCGCATGCTTTTCATTACCGCAGGCATGGGTGGAGGTACCGGTACCGGTGCAGCACCTATTATTGCCAAAACGGCTAAAGAGATGGACATCCTGACGGTGGCTATCGTTACACTGCCATTTACCTTTGAAGGACGGCGGCGTACTTCTCAGGGTATGGAAGGCCTGGAGGAACTGAAAAAGAATGTGGATACGCTGATCATTATTTCTAATGACAAACTGCGCCAAATCCATGGCAACCTCTCCATCTCTGAGGCTTTTGCAGAAGCGGATGATATCCTGACTACTGCTGCCAAGGGCATTGCTGAGATTATCACCGTTCCTGGCTACGTCAACGTAGACTTTGAAGACGTTAACACCGTCATGAGGGAGAGTGGTGTCGCGATCATGGGCACCGCTTCTGCTGAAGGCGAAGACCGGGCTAAGCGTGCAGTCGATGACGCCTTGCATTCTCCACTCCTTGAGGATAACGACATCCGTGGTGCACAGCATATCCTGCTCAACATCACTTCCGGCACTAAGGAGGTGACGATGGACGAGATCTTCGAGATCACTGAATTCGTGCAGGAAGAAGCGGGCTATGGTACCGACCTGATTTGGGGTAACTGCTACGACGAAGACCTGGGCGAGAAGATCAGCGTGACCGTTATTGCCACGGGCTTTGAGCACAACAAGCAGAAAAAGGTAAATAAAGTTGCAGACGACAAGGTGGTGGTGGCTTTGGACGAAGACCAGCCGAAAATCAGGGAGGACCAGCCAAAAAAAAAGGGCCTGGCAGATATTGGGTATGAGCCTTCTCCCACTGTTGATCATACCGTAGAGTTTGATGATGTGCGCGAGACCATCGCCAAGTACCAAACCCGCGGTCGCTATTCTTACGATGAGCCTTATGTGAACTCAGAAGAGGAAGGAGCGCCTGATGAAGACCGGGAAATGTACCTGGACCGCGAACGCAAGCGCCGCGAACGGCTGCGCAGCAATCGCGTAAAGCTGAGCAACCCTCAGGCTATTATCGAGCTGGAGAATGAACCGGCCTACCTGCGCCGGGGCGTAGACCTGGATAATGTGCCGGACTCTAAGGAAGAGTCACATTCTACCTGGAGCATCAACGATGAAGACGAGCTCGAAGTCCGTGGAGGAAATTCCTTCCTACACGACAACGTGGACTAAGAAATCGTATTAGATACTTTTGCTTTCGTAGGCGGCTTAACTCATTAGTAGTTAAGCCGCTTTTTTTGTTTAACTTTTGATTCGAAAAACATGAACAAAAAACCTGGATTAGAGTTATACCATTGAAATAAGACACCAAGACAATGAACAACCGAAAATTAAAGCTTGCATTAACCGTAGGATTACTGAACCGGAAGCCTGGTCAGGGCAATATCCTGCAGTTGGTTAAGAGACTCATGGGCAAGTTTCGGACTGATGTAGGTGGCTTTTTGGGGTTACGTCAGCTTGAGCATCAAGTGATTAGTAACTCTTATACCCTGGATGCTTACGCACTTGACTTTGAGTACTATACGCTGAACCTGGATATTGTAAGCAATACAAGTGATAATACAGAATCAATTAATAAGCTTGAGTTTGAAGCGCTGACAGCCGCCTCAGCCGCCTAGTCCGAAACAACGCAACCGCCGCCCGGCACAATAAGCAAATGCTAAAAAAAAAGCCCCACCAGTAAATGAGCACTGGCGGGGCTTCTCTTCAAATGCGTCTGTATTTTTATCCTCCAAGTAAGATATTGCAGTATTCTTCCGGGATGATGACGTCTTCTACAATAATAGTAGCCCGGTCACCCAGATTATCCAGATTAATTTCCAGGCGATAGTCCTCCACTATGAGGACCTGGGAAGCCACTGCGATATCCATGAAATCATATGTGCGGCCAGCGTAAATAAGCCGGAAGTCGTACACTTCATTTCGGTAGAGGCGACTGGTAGAAAACTGACCGCCCCGTATCCGGGCCAAAGGCTCCCAGCGCTGGTTATTCTGCCGGAAGTAAATAGTTGCATCAGGCCGGATGATGATGTCAGGGCCAGCACCTTCGCAGAGACCGGAAAAGCGTACATCAAGCGTCAGCGGGCTGGGCGGCTGGAAGGTTTTCATATCCAGTATGGTCGTAGAGTTACAAGTGGTGGTAAACTGCGGTGAGGTATAAATCACTTGGTTTCTCTCAGATACCTGCAGGTACAGATTCCTGTTTCTGGGAATGTTGTACATGTTGATGGTTTGCCCGTTGTAGGCACGGAAGTAGCGGCTGTAGCTGAACCTGCGCCCGGTGTTGGCATCGTAAAGTTGCCCTCTGAGGTAGGGCGCTTCGTAGTAGTTGTCATAATCAGATTCTATGACCAACTGTACCGGTTCATACCACCGGCAGGAATTGTAGAAATAGTCAAAGTTCCACCAAGAGAGGTGGGTGATTTGCATGGTCGCAGTGAGGTTGCCATCAGCATCCTTTTCCACCATAGCTTCACCCTCATGCTTCCACTGCCCCGTATTGTCATCAAGGGACCAGATGGGGATGATATCGCCTTCTTTGACCTGCTGCCCGGTTTCGGGGTCAATGGTTTCAGGATTAATGCCGACCTCTACCTCAACGGGCTCGGAGAAGTCAGTGACCTCGTCATTGCCTACAAACATATCGAGGGCAACGAAACCCGCCGTCACAAACTCCACGGGGTCCATAGGGTTGCCATTTTCATCTACCACGTTGGTAGCCGTAAAGCCGCCAGGGAAGGCAGCCAAAGACGCCTCGCTGCGGTTGTCGAAATGCACAAGTTGCACTTCAATATTACCGATGAGCTCTTCTCCATCTGCATTCATAACTTTAGTGCCCTGCTTGAGTTTCACGCTGGCCTGCTCTTGTTTGCCCGTCACCATAGGGGTGGTAAAAGCCGTATCCTGCACCACGCCATCTGCATCTGAAGCCGTTGTGCCGACCTGAAGGCTAACACCTTCTGGTGGATTGTTCAGGCTGACCATATTGACAGGGATAAACTGAAAAGCAGTATCGTAGAGTACGATATTCTGAACCGTTTTTACATAGCCCGGAGCTTCGGCAATAATCGTAAGCTCGAGTGGGTCTTCTCCGGAAATGATAACTTCTTTGTCCAACCCGATTTCGAGGAAACCGGCGACGGGCTTCAGGTCTCGATTCCCATCGGTGGAGTAGATCAGGTCTTTATCAGGCCCTGCGATGGTAATGCTCAGGTTTTCGGGGGCTTCCCCTCCGGTATCAGGGTTCGCATCCCCGAAATAAAGTGAAACGGGAACCTGGAAAATATCAGTATTGAGGTTCAGGTTGACGCCGTCAACGTAGCCGTCGATCAGTTCTTCCCGCGCTTCCTGTGTACAAGTCATTAACAAAAAGACAAGACCAAGGATCGTGCTGAAGCGCAGCATAGAGGTGGATTGTTTTTTCATGTCGTGTTGATTGGATTTTCGGGATTACTGCTCGGCTTCGAGCAGGAAATTTTGTGAAATCGTTTTAGCCGCTCCTGCCGGGTCAGCCTTGAGCACCTTCTTGAAGGGTTGATAACCTGACACCGTGATGTTGAGTTCGTAAGTATCTCCGGGGTTCAGGCCGAGGGTGAATTGACCGCTGGGGTAAGGGCCGGTACGTTCCAGTGTCTTCTTACCATCGGGCAGTACCTTGTAAAGCTCGATATAGGCTTGACGGAGTGTCTCATTGGTGGCTGCATTCACAGCGGTGCCTTCCACGATCAGATAGGGTGAGGCATTAGGCGTTGCTGGCTTTGGCAGTGCGGGTTGCTCATTAGTGAGCTGCTCTTTTGGCGCTGCCTCATCTTCGGTTACAACCGGAGTATCATCGCCATCTGATTCGGAAGTGCCTTCCATGCCAGGCCTTAAGCCAAACAGGTCATTGGGCAGGTTGAACTTGTAAGCGAGTCGGAAGCCAACCGATGGATGTACCCGTACATTACTGAAGTTTTCAGAAAGGACAGGCCCGTTTTGAGCATTATCGCTTAGTAAGCCTGTGGAGTTGAATTTGATATCAGGGCGGCCCCTGAGCATCGCCCCTGCTTCCAGCGCGAAGCTGAGCCGGTTGAGCCCCAGTGAGCGGCCAAAGCCGAGCCCAAAGTAGGGGTATACCGGTGAGCCGGTGGTATAGTTTACGTTGATGGTGCCAATACGCTCAGGCGTGAGTTCATAATCATTTACGGCTACTCCTTCGGCAAATTCTCCGTTGACGTTGATGTAGTTATTGAGGTTGATCATCACCCCGCCCATCAGGCGGAAGGCTTTTTGCTCGCCCAGCGGCAATTCTGCAATCAGCCCCAGGGTGCTAAGGTCAAGGTCGGAACTCAGGATGAGGTCCTGCCCGGAAAACCCAAGTGAGGCCGCATCAAAGCTGATACCCTCTACTTCCATGCGCATCCTGTTGTAGGATATTCGAAAGTTGACGGGTTCTATAATACGCAGGGTGGCATCGACTCCGAAGAAAGCATGAGTACCGGTACTCAGACCTACGGACATGGCCGGTTGGAAAGTGGAAGCGGTGCTGGCTTCAGCGGGCGGAGCAGCTTCCTGGGCAAGTATCATGCCGACTGGGGCTGCTGTAAGGCAAAGCGCAAATACGAAAACTCGTATTCCGCTCAGAACGGGTAGTTTTATTCTCATAGTAACAAAGGGTTAAGAAATCCGGATTTGGATTTTGATTATAAACACTTGCCTTTTGAGGCAAGGAATACTCCTTTTTCTATTGCCCTTAGTGTGTAGTTTTAGCTGTGTTTGTTTTTGGGCATTGCAAAGATATACGGTATCTTTTTAAGGAGGTTGCAGTTTGGAACTCTTTTTTTCAGCGCTGTATAGGAGTGATTTTTATATATGTGCGGGGCGTTTGCTGTATTGATAAGTGTTTCGCCAGTTTGGTTGAGCGCAAAAAAAATGCCCCTCTGCAGGTGATGCTGCAGAGGGGCACGCTATGGGTTCAAAAAGTAGAACTCAAGAGGCAGTTGCCTCCGGGATGCTACTGCTTGGTAAAGCGCAGCGTCTCCAAAATACCCGCCTCACCCTGTACTTCGAGGAAGTACAAGCCGGCTGGCAAATCAGCGACATCAAGCTGGGTTTGTACCGCACCAATTGGAACCTGCTGCTGCTTCAGCGCCTGGCCCAACTGGTTACGCACTACGATTACTGTCGTGCCTTCTGCTGCATTCTCAAAGCGCAGGTTGAGTGCTCCGCGGGTTGGGTTCGGGAATAAGGTTGTGGTAAGCGCTGTGGATGCCGGTACGTCAAACGTTACCGTATTGCCCGTATTCGCTTCCGCACCACGCTTCATGCTGATGCCGGCAATGGCATCCTGCACTTCTTCAGAAAGGGTAGGGTTGAAGTTGCCCGTTACGGTCACGTTGCTGAATACGCCGGAGCCAGGATTGTTGTTAACGGAGAATACCAACATGCCGACTTCAACGCAGGCGTCCATTGGTACGTAAGCTGCATTCACAAAGGAGAAGCTGTTACCGGTGGTGCTGCTGTATCCAATGATATAATTGCCTTGGCGCACCAGGCGCAACCACTGTGGGAATGGGCGGTAGAAAGAGGTAAAGCTGCGGTTGGCATCAGTCTCGTAACGGGTGCTCCAGTATACGTTGCCGGTCAGATTGGTGAACATCGTCACCATCTTGGCACCGGCTGCTGTGCTTTCGCGGATAGCAATACCTGGGAAGCCGCCCTGACGACTTTCTATTTTAACCGTGATAGAACCGCTGCCACAAAGTTCCTGAGAAATGAAGCCGGTGTTGTCCGAGACATCTTTCAACGGGAAGTTCCGGCCCCCGCTGGTAATGGAGAATTCACCATTATTGGCATTACAAGCTCCGTAGCTGAATGCATTATCGCCCAGGCCTACATCACTGCTGCCCCATGGCGCAGGTAGTTCACCCGATTCTTCAGTCACGGTAATGTTGGCGGTGCAGCTCTGTGGCCCCTCCGGTGTGTTGACCATAACAGTCACCATAACGGTTTGCCCCAAATCGTCACAAGTCAGCGTAGCAGGGCTGATCATGCCGAGCGTGATTGCCGGGCAGGATTCCGGATTGTCTTGATTGTCGATGTTAACCACATCCGCCTCGTTAAGGTTATAAGCACCAAAGTCGAGGACTACGTCATTGTCTAAACATTCAAAAGTTGGGTCTTCGCAGCAGTCTACATCTGCATTAGCCCCACCTTTGGTATTCTGGCAGGTTTCTGTCCAGACTCCGTCAATAAGCTGCAGAGAGCCTTCCTCCGGAGTGCCGCTGCCTTCAGTCACACCTACGTTGGTACTGGCGAAGCCATTCACGGTCATGTTGCCTTCGTAGCTCAGGAGTTGGAAAATCTCACCGTTGCACTCCAAAGCGATACCATCAGGACTGCCATTTTGAAGGGAGCTGAACTCGAAATAGTAGTAGGTTATACCGCTGGCCGTGCTGCCTTCGCTAAAGTTATCAAGGGTTTCGCTATCGTAGGAGGTATTATTGCTGCCGTTGTAGAGCACCACTTCAATACCGGACAGGTCGCCTTCAAAAGCATCCGATACGGCTACTTCCACAAATTCATTGACATCTGTTCCAACGTTATCGTAGTGGAATTCGCTGATGAAGATGTCATCGGTGGTTGGGCAGGAAACACACTCGGGTACACGGAAGTAGTAAGTTGGCGTCCTGCAATCAGCATTCATCTGATCGAGCAGGTCAATTTTTGCTACTTCTCCCGGAATGTTGCCGGTGATGCTTGCCTGACCGGATCCAGATATAGGCCCATTTCCAGTACCAGAGAAGATGCCATATCCGATACTTGTTTCGGGATTAATACTTAAGTAGGAGCCTGAGGAACCGGATGCATTTGCAGATACATCAAAAAAAGAATCCCCTTCGTTAAAACCTGTACCGCATCTCAGGTTAGAGAAGGATACGTTGGTGAAGCCGCAGGTGCTACCGCCACCTCCGCCAGTACTGCCACAACCGTCAAAGGTATGAGCCCCAAAGCCATCAGCTGTATCTTGAGGGAACTCGTCCCATTCTGTAGTGTTGTCGAAAGCGTCACTGCCATCTGCATCACCGGAGGTGATATTAGATTTACGGCGGTAGGTATTGTTTGTCCCGTAATCGGTTCGAACTCCAATTTGTCCGAACACATCGAGTGTGGTTCCATCTGCCCTTAGCTCCACAGCATCATCGCCATTGAAAAAAGAAGCAGTGGACGTTTGGTCAGCTTCAAAGTCTAGCCCCTCAAAGTCGGTGCCATCGTCACAAAGGGTATAGGTTGACCCCGCTGCAATAGCGCCTGTGAGGTCAATAGTTGAAGTTGCACTAGTAGCGCCATTACCATAAATCAGAATTTGATAATTCCCTGTATTAAGATTTACAGATGAGCTGGTAGGGTTGTAAATTTCAATACATTTATTATTGCTGCCGCCTTCCATATACTCAGAAATGAACAGGTCTTCACAGCCGTCGCTTACTGGCGCTGAGGGCATCATTGGCGTACCTGCAGTAGGCGTATTATCACTGCCCAGGTTGAAGTCACTAAGTACCCAGTCGCTGGCCATATCGGTGTCTACGCCATCCGTTACCCGGCGTACGCCTGCCGGTAAGAAAGTGCCATCAGGACCAATAACCGGGGCATCAAAGTAGAAGAACTCACTACCTTCTCCATCAGTAATGGCTACCACATCCCGCCAGAATTCTCCACCGGTAATAGCCGATCCGGAAATACTGCTTGTTACCACCAAACCATAAGTGGCACTGCTGTTTTCGAGGGAATTGTTGCTAATAATTTTGTTAGGGGTTACGCTGTATTCAGTATTGACATTTGATGTTCCAATAAGATAAAACCCATTGGAACCAATGACGTCATCGGCTCCAAAGTCAAATCGGAAGTCAATCGCTCCATTATTCGATTGATCATCAGATTCCACTCCGATGACACTTAGACCAAGCAGTGGTGTGCCCGGCTCACCGTAAATTTCGACGTATTCCACATCAGCGCCATCTACGTTGGTCGTGCTGATTAGTAATTCATTGAGCACTTGTGCCTGTAGTGTTGTTCCGAACATACATAGCGCAAAGAGCATTAAGTAAATTTGTCTCATGCTGTAGTAATAGTTTTATAGATTCAGTAATTTTTTACCAATAAATCAAGAGGTCTCCGGGTGGAAGACAAGGGGGAGCTTATGATAAGTAGTAGCCTAAAATAGTCGTAAATAGAATTACGGTGCGGGGGGAGCGTGCATATTTTTTCTAATGATGCCACAAAATAAACAATTCTCAGCGATTTGCCCAATTCACGCATGTTAACTATTTGTATACTTTTCAGAAAATTTCGACTGTATGCACTTGCCGGCAAGTGTCAAATGATTTTTTTTTAGCTTAGCTGTTCGTAAAAAACAGGAAATGAGCGAGCAGACGATCCTTCCGGCTTCCCCTCCCAAGATTGGCAACCAACTGGAGTTGCTGTCTTTCCATATCCCTAAATCTGCGGGCACTTCTTTCCGCAATATGCTGCGCGATGTGTATGGGGAAGCAGCTGTACTACGTTTTGATACGCCCCTCCGTGGTGGTGGTAAATTCAGGGTGGAACAACAGCCGTATACGGGCCGTACCCTGCCCAACCGTGCCCGGGTGCTACATGGGCATTTCTCCTGGGCGCATGTAAATAACATTTTGGAGCTGCCGCCGGATATCCCCAAAATTACCTGGTTGCGCGACCCGGTGGAGCGGGTGGTGTCCAATTACTTCTACCTGTCCAAACGCCTTCGTGAGATCCTCGACGAAGAGGGACAGGGCGTGAATATCCTCAGCAAAATGGAGCGCAGCCTTACAGAATATGCGCAGGCACCGATCAATCAGAACCGGATGTCCAAGTTTTTGGAAGGGCTTGACCTGACCGATTTCCTGTTTGTTGGTATACTGGAGCATATGGAAGAAGACCTGCAGCACTTGTCGAAGCGCATGGGGTGGGTTATTGAAGAAGCCTACCAACACAATACAACGGGCAAGCGTAAACGGGAGATCTCTGCTGAAGAACGGGCTGTTATTGAAGCCTGCAATGCCGGGGACCTTGCGCTTTACCAACGGGCGCTGGAATTGCGCGGGAAAGGGCAGTGGCGGCCATGATTGAGCTGATTTCCATACATATTCCGAAGACCGGGGGCACTTCCTTCTACCGGGCATTACAAACGGCTTACGGAGAAGAGCGGGTTTCCGCTTCCTTCCGTCGGCGCGATTATCAGGCCGCGCTGAAGCAGGGTGGGCTTGCTCAGGCGTTGCCCGCGCACCTGAAAGTACTGCATGGCCACTTATACTACGGGGAGGTACAGCCTCTGCACATCCAAACCAATGCCAAAGTGATTACCTGGCTGCGTGACCCCGTTGAGCGGGTGATCTCTAACTTTTCTTTTTTCAAGCACCGCTTACTGCACCCGGAACACAACCCGGAGGTGGCGGCTGCCAACGCGCACCGCAAAAACGAGACCCTTCTGGAATACGCCGGTCTGGAAGAGAACCGCAACCGCATGTCGAAATTCATGCAGGGGCTGCACCCCAGAGATTACTTCTTTATTGGCCTGTTGGAGCATTTTGAAGCCGACTATCAGCGGTTGGGCCAGCTGCTCGATTGGCAGGATATACCGGCTTTGCCACGCCTAAATGACAACCGCCGGTTCCGGAATAAGCTCCTGCAGGGAGACCTTGCTTCCCGGCATCAACTTCAGGCGCTCAATGCAGAGGATATGGCTTTGTACGATTGGGTGCGTCAAAAACGGTCAGGAGGGTAAGCCGGCATATAGGTCAATGTACGCTTGTACGGCTTCCTGTAGCTGGAAAGGCCGGAAGGGGCGCTGCTCCCAATTGCCCTCAAAAGCCCGGTGCAGGGCTGTCGACAGGGCTTGCGCGGTCATGTTTTGCATGGGGATCCACGGGCCGCTGACTACTTCGTGGAGTGCACCGCGCCCGGAAGATACAATGGGTACGCCCATGGCAGCGGCTTCAGCGGCGACAAAGCAAAACCCTTCGCTGTAGGACGGAATGACTACGCAGGATGATGTTGCAATTTCCTGGTAAAGGGTAGCCCGGGGCAGGTCGTGCAGCAGCTGGGTCTGTTGCCGGATCTGCAGGTCATCCAATTGCTGCAACACCCAGTTGTACATCGGCTTGGGGTAAGTCGGTACGATCAGCTTGAACCGGGCTTCCGGGTGCCGGTTCAGCAAGTCCCGGGCTGCAGGCAAGAGGAGTTCGAGCCCTTTTGACATGCCGAGGCGCCCAAAGTAGGTGAAGGTAAAGGCTTTCGGTGGCTGGTGTTGGTAGGCTTCGAATACTGAATAGTCGAGGCCGTTGTAAATCCGCAGGGCTTTTCCGGCAGGTATCCCACTATCTAGCAAAGCCTGACGGGTATAGTCTGATACCCCGATAAAGTACCGGAAAGGCAACTTGAGCAGCAGTTGCTCCCAGGTGTAAAACAGGCTGCGCTGCACGAAATTGGCAAAGGGCAGCTGCCACCACAATTTCCCCCACACTTCATGAAAGGTGATGAGCACCGGTTTACGGCTCAGAGATGCCCCCAGCCAGGCAGGGAGGGCAGCGTTGTAAGAGGTGGTATGGACCACATCATAGTCTTTCGCCATCCGCCGTATGGCAGGCAAGCTTGCCATGCTAAACCAATAGCGGTTGCGGCATTTGATCCGCACGACGGATACGCCCTGTAACTCTTCCGCTTCGGGAAGATCGGGCCGGAACAGGGTCGTCACTACTGCAATTTGGTGGCCGGCTTTGGCCAGGGAAGTAGTCAGCTCATAGAATAACTTTTCGGCTCCACCGATGTAAGGATAGAAGTGCTCAAGGACAAAAAGGATTTTCACGATTGGAGGTCTTCTTTTTCGGCTTGTTGCAGGGTGATTTTACGGGCCAGCTCGGTGGTGGCCATCTGGTTTTTCTTCAGCATGAAAAATAACTTGTACTGGAAGAAGAAAATAATACCCAGGCAGAAAAAAATGATGGCATTGATATTACTCTTAATACCGAAAAAGTCGGCAATGGCTTTCGAGATCGTATCGGGAAAGAGGGCAAATACGCCAACGGAAAGCCAAAAAGTGGCTCCGAGCACTGCTTCCTGCCAGCTTGCTTTGGATTTCAGGAAACGCCGGAATAAGTTGAAGACAAAACCCAGGGATGCCAGTGGAACGATGATCTGATAGACTTCAAACTTCACGTCATTTCATTTTTGAAGGGTAAAATAGCAATTTCCAGAGCAAATCTATGGCAGTGGTAATCCCCATCAGTAAGTCCTGCCCTTTGTTCAGGGAGTAATCGGTATAGGTAACTTGTATAGGCGCCTCAGCAATGATCAGCCCTTTTTCCTCGGCCTGTACAATCATCTCACTACAATAGCCAAAGCCGTCGAGGCGCAGGCGCAGGTTGCGGATGGCGCGGTGGTTGAGCATCCGGAAGCCGGTCTGTGTATCCGAATAACTGCGCTTGCAGAAGGTGTTGGTCAGGATATTGGAAATACGGTTGTAAAAAATACGGGTAGGCGGGATGCCCGGAGAGGGAGACAGGAAACGGCTGCCCAGGACAATATCGGCATCTGTTTTCACCTGTGCTGCAACGAGGCGGTGGATATCTTCCGGATGGTGTTGCCCATCGGCATCGATTTGTACCACGTATGGCCACCCCCGCCTTCGGGCGTAAGCAAGCCCGGTTTGGGCTGCTGCACCGGCACCCCGGTTGATGGGGTGGGAGAGGACTCTCGCCCCGGCATTGCGTGCTTGCCGGGCGGTATCATCTTTGCTGCCGTCATCTATGACCAGTACATGGGGAAAACCCGTTGCAATTACTTTTGAAACGACCTGCTCAATAACAGGACCTTCGTTGTAAGCGGGAATGATGACCCATATTTGTTCCGGTGATGTCATTTCGGGGTTTTCAGCTTCAGAATAGAGGTTGTGCAAAACTTAAAGATTGCTCCAAACATGCTCTAAGAGTTTAATTGGAACACCAGATGAATGTGCAAGATAATTATACGTTACCGGACTGTGGTTGTTTCACCGCAAGTTTTTGAAAGGCTTCCCGGCAGGCGTCAGCGTGGGCTTTCCAGGTGAACTGTGCCGCCCATCTGACCGCCCGGCGTTTGAGTTGAGCCCTGCCCTGATCATCGAGCCGGGCTACGGCATGCATCTGCTGCGCAATACTGGCCGGCTGCTGGTAATCTACATAATAGGCAACCTCGCCCCCTACCTCGGGCAGGCTGGAGACAGAAGAGCAGATGACCGGGCAGCTGCAACACATCGCTTCCAGCACGGGCAGCCCAAACCCTTCGTACTCTGAGGGGTAGATCATAGCCAGGGCATGGCTGTACAGCTGAGGCAGGGCTTCATCGGGCACAAAGCCCGTCAGGCGGATGTCTTGCCGGTATGGATGTTGCGACAGCGCACCAAAGAAAGCTTCCGACTTCCAGCCCCGTTGACCAGCTACTACAAGCAGGGCTTCTCCACCTTCCTGCCGGTATTGCTGGTAGGCGTCCAGGAGCCGCACCAGATTCTTGCGTGGCTCTATAGTGCCTACGGTCAACCAATAGGGGGCTTCAATGCCTTGTCTGTCCAGCCAGCTGCGGTCTTCGACAGGAGCCAGGTCGGGGTTTGCTCCGAGGTGGGCGGCAATAACCCGGCCTTTTAAAAAGGGGAAATGCGCCAGCACGTCCTTTTGGGTATGCCTGGAGTTGGTGATGACCAGGCTGGCCCGTTTCAGAATCCCCTTCAGGAATAAGCGCTGCAACAGCTGACTGTGCCAAAGGTGGTACTGTGGGAACAACAAAGGGGTCAGATCGTGGATCACCGTGACCCGGTGCACACGCCGGGGCAAATTGAAGGGGCCAAAGTGGGCAGGCTCAAGGACAACATCAACCTTGTGCCGGCGGAGCAGGAACGGGATGATAAAAAGCATCCGGAAGGCCGCAAAAACCAGCCCGAAGCGATAATTGGGCACCACAAGCGACTGTGTGCCGGGAATAGCTGGAGTGGCTTTCTCGCGCACCAGAATATACTCGTTGGCCTGGTCTTGCTCGACCAAAGCAGTGATCAGCTCCCGGGTATAGACGTGCACGCCGCCCCGCTGATTGTCAATAGGGTCGGCAAGAATAGCTATTTTCATAATTTTCACCTGTGCTGTGCGGCTAAGGTACAATCTTTGCCCTATTCAGTAAATTTTGGAAGCCCCGCCAGGTGGTGGGCAAAGCAAAACCAATCCATTATATTCGCCCCTATGAACACCGAAAAAAAGCGCATACCTAAAACCGGCCGCAGCCCGGAAGCTTTGCTGGCGGAAATGGAAAGCTTTAAATCCGGCGATGTCCGCTGGAAAGAAGGGCGTACCTGGAGCATGGTCTACCAAGTAGATGAGGCACATAACGCCTTATTGAAGCAAGCCTCCAACCTGTTTTTTTCTGAAAGTTATATCAACCCCTTTGCCTTTGAGAGCCTGCAACGGATGGAGAAGGAAGTGGTGGCTATGACCGCGGCTATGCTCCACGGGGACGAGCAGACGGCGGGCACCATGACTTCGGGCGGGACCGAGAGTATCTTCCTGGCTTTGTACACCTACCGGGAGTGGGGGCGGAAAGCCAGGCGCGGGTGCAATGAAGTGGTTGTGCCGGCAACTATACATCCGGCTTTTGAGAAGGCCGCCCACATACTGGGGCTTACCATCAAAAAGGTGCCCGTTGGGGACAGCGGGAAAGCCGATGTGGAGGCGATGGAAAAGCAAATAGGCCCGAAGACCTTGCTGTTGGCAGCCTCTGCGCCCTCTTACCCGCACGGCTTGCTGGACCCGATACCGTCCCTTTCCGCATTGGCCCTGCAACATCAGTTGCCCTTGCATGTGGATGCCTGCATTGGAGGCTTTATGCTGCCATGGGTAGAGCAGTTGCGCCCGGACCTGGTGCATCCCTGGGATTTCAGGCTCCCTGGAGTGACCTCCATCTCAGCGGATACCCACAAATTTGCCTACGGGGCCAAAGGAAGTTCGGTATTGCTGTACCGGAAAATGGACTTCCTCAGGCATCAGTTTTTTATCACGACGGACTGGGCGGGCGGTATCTATGCCTCCGTAACCCTGCTTGGCTCCCGCTCCGGAGGGCCTATTGCTGCTGCCTGGGCGGCCATGAACAGCCTGGGGCAGGACCGCTACCTGGAATTGGCCAAAAAGGTGATGTCGGGCGTGGATCAGCTGAAGGCGGCAATAAATGGCCTACCGGAATTGGAGTTGATCGGGTCGCCATGCATGAATATTCTGGCATTCACCACCCGGAATAACCGCCCCGATATTTTTGTCGTGGCGGATGCGCTGTCAGAGCAAGGCTGGTACGTAGACCGTCAGCAGCGCCCCAACTGCATACACGTGACCGTTATGCCACAAAACCTGCCGGTTTTGCAACAGTACATTGACGACCTGGGCACCGCCGTTGATTTCGCGAAAGCGAACCCACAGGCGAAAGCCAAAGGAAATGCCGCCCTGTATGGTTTGATGGCGCGTATCCCCTTCCGGGGAATGGTAGAACAAAATGTGCGGAAGATGTTCGAAGACCTCTACGGCGAGCCCGCATCGGAGCAGGCAGAGGAAGCCGGTCGGGGAGACAATATACCCGAGCCTGCCCGGTGGATGGGGCTGCTCAACCGGCTGCTCAGCATCAACCCATTCCGAAGGTAGGAGGCATAAAAAACAGAATTGATGATTAATGCCACTGCTATTTTTACAGCAAAAAACTATTTTTGCAGCAAAAGTGACAGCGGCTTAAAGCCTGAAATCTCAACAAGCTCTTGAGGTGTTATGGATTCACGATTTGAGCCGCTATAACCTGTAAACAGACGACAAAACAATAAACATATGTTCAAAAGTATTGATGCCCTTTCCCCTCAGGATAAAAAAGTACTGTACGATGCTGTGCCTCAGGTAGTCTTGCTTGTTGCTGGTGCTGATGGCATTATTGATGATTCCGAGCTGGCTGCCAGCGAAAAGGTAGCTCACGTCAGGTCTTTTGATTTCCACCCGGAGTGGATGGAATTCTACGAAAAACTGGATCAGGACCTCCACGAACGATTGCTGGCAATGATCGTGGATTTGCCGCGGGATACTGACACTCGTCAGACGGAGTTGGTCAACCAGCTTTCCAAAGTTAATGCCGTGCTGAAAAAGATCGATAAGCGGCAAGCCCGGCACTTTTACGAAGGCTTACTCAGCCTCGCGGGCCACGTTGCCAAAGCTTCCGGTGGTTTCATTGGCTGGCTTAGCATTGGGCCCAATGAAGCCAAAGTGACCGATTTGCCCATGATTGATCCAATGTGATAGGATTTTTGAGGGCGTAGTGAACATGCATTTGGATTTCAGGTAAGGAAAATAGTACTTTGACATGTTGCCAGGGTACTTTCCTGGCCTTTATTTCACCAAAACAGAAATCTGATGAAAGGATTACTACTGTCCCTGACCTTAATGTTTGGCTTACTTGCTGCCGTGCCCACTCAGGCGGCTATTGCAGTAGAAGCCGCTGCCACCACTACTGCTGTAGAGGAAGCGCCAACACTGACGAAGAAAGCGTTGCGTAAAAAGAAACGGCAGGAACGCCGTGCAAAACGCA
Source organism: Phaeodactylibacter sp. (assembly GCF_040219495.1). Lineage (GTDB taxonomy): Bacteria > Bacteroidota > Bacteroidia > Chitinophagales > Saprospiraceae > Phaeodactylibacter. The sequence continues at coordinate 32,437 of NZ_JAVJSK010000002.1, forward strand.
AGGCGATCCGTACCGCTGTCAAAGACTGGCGCAAGGCCGACTTATCGGATGATACACTGCTCTTGATCATCATTACGATCTTGTTGCCACCACTGGGTATGTTTTTGTATGAGGGCGACTTCACCACACGTGTGCTGATATCTTTGCTCTTGTGGCTGTTGTTCTACCTGCCTGGCCTGATTTACACGCTTGTGGTCATTTTGGGTTAGTATTTCCCATAGTTCACATTAGTGGTCTGTCAAGTGTTTGAGTATGTTTGGAGGTGATTTGCAACGTAAAAGTCCTCCAAACGTGCTTTTAGTGCCGGCAGCTCATTTTTTGTACGGTAAATGTCAAGAATGGCCGAAAAGGCCGGTTAGTGGCCGGGCGCTGCTTTGGGGAAACAACAAAGGCTGTACCTATGCCTTTAACAAATAGTAGCTGTTACTTCGCTGTTACGCAGCGTCCAAACAGTACTTACTTGTCATCACAGCACAACACAGCAGCAGGTTCTTAGAGCGTATATTAGAACTTTGCTTTTGAAGCCGGAAATGGGCTGCATAAGGTTCTCAAGAAGCCATTTTCAGGTAAAGAGGTAAAGTGCAAACACGCGCTTACTGCCAAAAAGCAACTACATGTTTATTTGGATAGGGTTTATTACCCTGGTATTTTTTCTTCTGGCGCTTGATCTTGGCGTTTTCAACCGTAAACCACATGCCATCACAACGCGTGAGGCACTCGGGTGGACTTCGGTCTGGGTCAGCCTTTCCTTGTTATTTAGTGTTTTCGTTTACTTCGCTTACGGCAATGGCTGGATAAGTAATCCGGAATCCCTGACCGCCCGGGATGCGGTATTGAAGTACCTGACCGGCTACCTCGTAGAGCAGTCGCTCAGTATGGACAACATCTTCGTGATTGCTATGATCTTCACTTACTTCAGCATACCCCAAAAGTACCAGCACCGGGTACTCTTCTGGGGTATACTTGGTGCCTTGGTTTTCCGGGGCATCATGATCTTTCTGGGGGTAGTTTTGATTCAAAAGTTTGCCTGGCTAACCTATGTGTTTGGCGTTTTCCTGCTGTACTCTGCTTACAAGATGTGGTCCTCTAATGGGGCCGTACACCCCCACCAAAATCCGGTCATCAAGTACGTCAGCCGCCTGATACCCGTGACCAAAGAGTTTGATGGGGAGCATTTTTTTGTGAAGCGGAAACACATCACGGCAGCAACGCCCCTGTTCGTTGCTCTTATGGTGGTGGAGACCACAGATGTCATGTTTGCCTTTGACAGCATCCCCGCTATTTTTGCAATTACCACCGACCCTTTCCTGGTCTTCACTTCTAATATTTTTGCTATTCTGGGGCTACGGTCCCTCTATTTTGTGCTGGCTTCCATTCTTGACCGCTTTAAATACCTGCAGCATGCGTTGGTCTTTATTCTGGCCTATGTGGGCGTGAAGATGCTATTGGTGCACCACGTGCATATTCCGGAATGGATGTCCCTGTTGGTTATCTTTTCCTCTTTGACCGCCGGTGTACTGTTTTCGCTCTACGCTGCGCCAAAGGCAGAAGAACCTCCGGCTGAGCAGGCTGCACAGGATACGGCTAAGTCAGCTGCGGACCAGTTGGATGCAAGCTCAGAGGAGCAGTAGTTACCTCGGTATCAGCATATCCTTCACCACACCCCAAATGGCGAACTCCATATCGGGCTCAAGCATCAGGGTTTCCTCATCGGTCTGTATACTGATTTGCTCTTCCTTCATCAACAGGCGGCAGACGATGAAGCTGCCTTCAAAATAAGCAACGATGATGTCGCGGTGCCTCGGTGTGGCCTGCCGGTCTGCAATCGTAATATTTCCGGTCAGGAAACCTTCGCTGCCCAGTGTTTCCTGCGATACACGTAAGAAAAAAGTGTGCGCCGGGTGGCGAATCAGCGCCAGGCTCAAATCTAGCCGCATAAAATGGTACGCTTCGCCCGGCAGTGGAAAGCTTTTTCCATCACTTTCCGAGACCTGCAGGTAGGGCGTCATCTCACCCATGTCCACAACCGGGACGGTCTGAAAGTCTTCATAAGACAATATTTTTACCATAGCACAGATTGTTTTGTTGATGCAATTTTAAAAACAAATTGTGTTTAATGCAAGCGCAAGCATGATTTTTTGTTGAGAATTGTTTTCCGTCAAGGCTACGCTCCCAATTTACTTCAGAGTTTAGCTATATTCGGGCGAAAATCAGAGGGCCGGTTGAACATCCGGAATTAGGTATCCTTTGAAATTGGAGCAAGTGTTTGGTAGGAGAATGCGGAAGAAAAGCCCGCCCGGGCCGGAGCGCAGTGTTAATCGGGCTGTCCTCCGCTGTTTCGATGGTTCCTGACGGCTTGCTGCTTTTTATTGATCAAAAATTATCAGTTATAATATGGCAGATCCGAAAATCACACAAAAAGCTGCTGACAACATTCGCGTGCTATCCGCCGCAATGGTAGAAAAAGCGAACTCCGGCCACCCCGGTGGTGCAATGGGCGGTGCTGACTTCATGCACATCCTGTTTACGGAGTATATGAACTATGACCCCAAAGACACGGCCTGGCCCTTCCGCGACCGTTTTTTCCTGGATCCCGGCCACATGTCTGCGATGCTGTACAGCCAACTCCACCTGCTGGGGCTATACAGTACGGAAGACCTTCAAAACTTCCGGCAGTGGGGCAGTCCAACGCCGGGCCACCCGGAGCTTGATGTGGCGCGTGGCGTGGAAAACACCTCCGGGCCGCTTGGTCAGGGGCATACCTTCGGCATTGGTGCCGCAATCGCGGAACGCTTCCTGGTGGACCGCTTCGGGGAATGGATGGCGCACAAGACTTTCATTTACATTTCTGACGGCGGTATTCAGGAAGAAGTTTCTCAGGGTGCTGGCCGTACGGCAGGCTACCTGGGCCTCGGCAATGTAGTGATGTTTTATGACGCCAATGACATTCAGCTTTCGAGCGAGGTGAGCGAGGTCATGGACGAAGATACAGGCAAGAAATACGAAGCCTGGGGCTGGCATGTACAAACGATTGAGGGCAATGATCAGGATGCTATCCGCAAGGCACTGGATGCCGCAGTAGCAGAAACAGAGCGCCCCTCCCTGATTATTGGTAAAACGATTATGGGCAAAGGCGCAGTGACAGAAGACGGCAGCTCCTTCGAGCGTCAGGTGTCTACGCACGGTAAGCCTTTGAGCGGTGCGGGCGCTTCCTTCAATAAAACAGTAGAAGCACTGGGGGGTAATCCGGAAAACCCCTTTGCGGTCTTCCCGGAGGTTGCCGAATTTTACGAAGAGGTAAAAACAGAAAAGCACGCCTACGCTGAGCAAAAGCGGACGGAGCATGAAGCCTGGGCTGCAGCGCACCCGGAAAAGGCCGGGCAGTTGGAGGAATTCCTGTCCGGAGAGCTGCCTGAGCTGGACTGGGCGGGCATTAAGCAAAAACCGGGGCAGGCTACCCGGAATGCTTCCGGTGCCGTGCTGAGCTACCTGGCCGACCACCTCGATAATATGATTGTCGCTTCGGCCGACCTCTCCAATAGTGATAAAACAGACGCCTTCCTGAAGAAGACGAGTTCTTTCACCAAAGGCGACTTCAGCGGGGCTTTCCTGCAGGCGGGTGTTTCCGAACTGACGATGGCAGCCCTCTGCACCGGTATGGCATTGCACGGTGGCGTTGTCCCCGTTTGCGCTACCTTCTTTGTCTTCTCCGACTTTATGAAACCTACCATCCGCCTGGCCGCCCTGATGGAGCAGCCGGTGATCTTTATCTGGACCCACGACGCCTTCCGGGTAGGGGAAGACGGGCCTACGCATCAGCCTGTTGAGCAGGAAGCGCAGATCCGCCTGCTGGAGCAGTTGCAAAACCACTCGGGCCGCAATGGCTTCCTGGCACTTCGCCCGGCAGACGTGGACGAAACGACAGTAGCCTGGAAACTGGCTTTGGAAAATACGCATGGGCCAAGCGGGCTAATCCTGTCTCGTCAGGATATTGCCAGCCTGCCGGCCAATGGTAGCCGTTACGAGGCTGCACTGGAAGCGGCAAAAGGCGCCTACATCGTTCAAAAGGAAAAAGGCGGCAACCCGGACCTGATCCTGGTGGGCAATGGTTCAGAAGTAGCCACCTTGATTGAAGGTGCTAAGCTGCTTCAGGAAAAGAAAAAACTCAAAGTACGGGTGGTTTCCGCTCCGTCTGAAGGCTTATTCCGCAATCAGCCTATTGATTATCAGCTCGATGTACTGCCTTACGATGTGCCTACTTACGGCCTTACCGCTGGCCTGCCGGTCACCCTGCGCGGCCTGGTCGGCCCACTGGGCGAGGTCGCTGGCCTGGACCACTTCGGAGCCTCCGCCCCCTATGACGTCCTGGACGAGAAGTTCGGCTTCACTGCCGAGCGCGTCTACGAAGGTGCGGTGAGCTACCTGGAGGATTTTGAGTAAGCTTGTTTTTGCTGGTGTAGCGCTTAATCCAAGCTATTGCCCGGAGCTCTGCCCCAGCTTCATCCTGGTGTAACCTATCGGATCCCGGTAAAAACCGGGACCCGACAGGAGCCTTGGGCTGTTGGTGTAAAGCTTAAGCCAGGCCATTGCCGTGTGCTCTGCCCCAGCTTAAAATCCTGGTGTAACCTATCGGATCCCGGTAAAAACCGGGACCCGGCAGGAGCATTGCGTTGCTGGTGTAGCGCTTAATCCAAGCTATTGCCCGGAGCTCTGCCCCAGCTTCATCCTGGTGTAACCTATCGGATCCCGGTAAAAACCGGGACCCGACAGGAGCCTTGGGCTGCTGGTGTAGAGCTTAACCCAAGCCCCTGCCAAGCGCTCTGCCCCAGCTTTATCCGGGGATAACACCTCTACACTTCTGTTTTTTACGGAATTTAGGCTATTTTGTATACCAAATAAAGGCGGTATGGAGCTTTACCCCAATCAGTCCTTTCACATTTATAACCAAGGGAATAACGAGCAACAGGTCTTCCATTCAGACCGTAATTACAAGTTCTTCCTCTGGAAAATGCGTGCTTACCTGCTGCCTTTTGGTGATTTACTTAGCTATTGCCTAATGCCCAATCACTTTCATTGGTTGTTTTATGTAAAGGCGGCAGAAATCTCGAGGGATACACTATGGTCCCATGTAGATCATATCGAGTGGTTGAGGCGTAAGCAGCAATATGGTGATGCGGCACAAGCTGTTAACCGGCAGCGCATAGGCAGTAAAGAAGATGAACAGGTCATCAGTATCAACCAGTCCATAGGGATCCTTTTGCAGTCGTATGCCCAGGCCATTAATAAAGAGCAGGGGCATACAGGGGTGGTTTTTCGCCCTAAGTGCAAAGCGAAAGATGGTTGGATAGATGAATTTGTAACTGTTGGAGGGGTTACGAATGCTCCCTTTGCCCCCGGAAACGGTTATTTCTACAACTGCTTCTGTTATATCCACGACAACCCAACCGAAGCAGGATTGGTTAGCAAAAATACAGATTGGGATTATTCTTCCGCAAGGGAGTATGCGGGGCTTCGAAAGGGCACATTGTGTAATTTGGAGATGGGGCAGGAGCTGATTCGATATTTGTGATTTTTTAAACTTGCCGTAGAGCGTTGCCTGCTGGTGTAGCGCTTAATCCAGGCCATTGCCAAGCGCTCTGCCCCCGCTTTATCTTGGATAACCTATCGGATCCCGGTAAAGTACCGGGAGGGAAGCTCTCCGACAGGAGGCTTGGGCTTGCTGGTGTAGCGCTTAAGCCAGGCCATTGCCAAGCGCTCTGCCCCAGCTTAAAATCCTGGTGTAACCTATCGGATCCCGGTAAAAACCGGGACCCGACAGGAGCCTTGGGCTGCTGGCGTAGAGCTTAATCCAAGCCATTGCCAAGCGCTCTGCCCCAGCTTTACGTGGGGGCCAACAAAAGGATCGTAAGAAATTACCTGTAATATAGAACCTTAAAAATATGGGAAGAACAGACCTTTTAAAAAGTGCGACTCCTCTGGAGTCGAAGCCACAATTTAAGCTTAAGATTACTGATGTACGACCCCAGTAGGGGTCGACAGTCAGTAAAAAAAGTCTTCCCCCCTTAATTGACGCCGTAGGTGTCACACTTATTCTCCTGGTAGAGGCTATCCTTAAGCAAATCCGGGAAGAAGAACGTAGCGAAGTGGCTCCGAAAGAAACAGTTGCTCTGTATTCCGGGGCAGGATTATTAGAATTTGCGGGTGCTTTGAGCGATGAGGAGGCGGAGCGCATGCAGCAAGCCATCAGTGTAGCCCGGAAAATCAATACCCATGCGTAGTTGCCCCTGATTTTGAAGAATGAAGTGTCCCCTGTCTATTTCCCAATCCACTCCCGTTCCATCGTATCCCCCGCCCGGTAAATCCGGATGAGGCAGTATCTTTTCCAGCGGCGGAAAAATGGCTGCTTGAGAACCCTAAATCTGCCATTTCTGCCTGCCCAAGTGTTTCAATACGCAGGGCAGGTTCGCTACCAAAGCAGCACCTCTAAACAAGCATTGAAAGACAAAAAGTGCGACTCCGCTGGAGTCGATGCTACAACTTGAGCTTAAGATTACTGATGTACGACCCCAGCAGGGGTCGACTGTAAGTAAAAATGCCTTCCTCCTTTAATTGACGCCGTAGGTGTCACACTTATGCTTAAGCAGATTCAGCAACAAGAAAGGGGTGAAAATCAGGATACCCCAAACAACCGCCCCATCTCCAATCTACCTTTAATCCAATCCAGCTCCAATGTATCCCCCGCCCGGTAAATCCGGATGAGGCAGCAGCTTTTCCAGCGGCGGAAAAATGGCTGCTTGAGAACCCTAAATCTGCCATTTCTGCCTGCCCAAGTGCTTCAATACGCAGGGCAGGTTCGCTACCAAAGCAGCACCTCTAAACAAGCATTGAAAGACAAAAAGTGCGACCCTGCCCGCTTGCGCACGGCAGACAGGTCCGCTGGAGTCGAAGCCACAATTTAAGCTTAAGATTACTGATGTACGACCCCAGTAGGGGTCGACAGTCAGTAAAAAAATGGTCTTCCCCTTTAATTGACGCCGTAGGTGTCACACTTATGCTTAAGCAGATTCAGAAACAAAAAAGAGGCAAAAATCAGGATGCCCCAAACAACCGCCCCATCTCCAATCTACCTTCAATCCAATCCAGCTCCAATGTATCCCCCGCCCGGTAAATCCGTATACAGCGGTAGCCTTCCGCAGCGGGCTCGGTGTACTGCTCCAACTGCTGCTTCGGCAGGTTGATGATCCAAACTTCCGGGATGGTTGCGACGCCAAAGGAGGCAAATGAATTTAAACACAGGCCCCGGGAGTATAAGGGCTATGCTTCACTCTTTATGGAAATGCTGGGCCCGCCAGGAGAGCACCTCTGCAATCCATATCCCCTCAGCATCCACCGCAATCCAGTGGGGAAGGCTCAGCTCGCCTCGGGCGAAACCTCTGGGTGGTGCAAACTCGCCTACCTTTCGGCCATTAAGATCAAAAAGGAAAACCTTGGTGGCCACTCCATCCAGGGAGTACAGATAACCGTCGTGGATTTTGATGGAATAGGGGTAGCCCGTATTGTCCCACTGATCCAGATAATGGCCATCAAGATCAAAAATCTGTATGCGCTTATTCTCCCGGTCGCCTACATAGACTTTACCATCGTGCACGGTGACGCAGTGCGGCAGGTCAAATTCTCCGGGTTTAATACCTTTCGTACCCCAGGTTCTGATGTGCTCGCCGGCTTTATTGAACTTCACCACCCGGTTGTTGCCATAGCCATCGGCGACATAAATACTACCGTCTGGGCCAAAGTCAACATCTGTAGGTTGATCAAAGATGACGTAGTTCCACTTTTTCATATACTCGCCTTGCTGCCCCTTTCTGCCCAGTACTTTCAGGACTTCGCCTGCAGGAGAAAACTGAATGACGATATGGCTGCCCACATCAGTCGTCCAGATGTTGCCATCGGCATCAATCTTTAGCCCATGGGGTACCTCGAAGGTATTCTGGCCTGCTCCGATCTCTTTAATAAAGGTGCCGTTTCCATCAAACTCTAGCAGTTTGTGGTCGCCTCGGTTAAGAACGAAGATGTGGCCTTCGGCATTCTTCTCCACTGCTGCCACTTCGCCCAGCAGCCAGCCATCGGGTAGTTGCAGGCGCAGCCCGGAGGCGGTGTACTGGGCAGCAGGTTGGGCGGTAAGAGCGAGGGCCAGGCTTATGGAAAGAGCCAGTAAAAAAATCATCCGGATCATAACAAGTCCTTTTTTTGGATAAAAATAGCCCTCCGCTACAACCAACTTTCATGGGCTTTCCTGTATATTACTACCGTACAGGCTTTTGTCTTAACGGTGAACCTCCGCCCTGGCATACCGTTCCAACAACAAAACAACGCCACATGCGTATTTTACTCACCGGCGCGACCGGTTATATCGGAAGACGGCTCCTCCCTGTGCTCCTGGAGGGAGGATATGAGGTAATATGCTGTGTTCGCAATGCTGCCACTTTTGAAGTGCCGGAAGGGTGGGAGGCACAGGTAGATATTTTTCAGGTAGACTTCCTGAACCCGGTACCGGTTGAGGTGGCGCCCCTGGAATTTGATGTGGCTTTCTACCTGATCCACTCGCTCTCCGCTGCTATTGATGACTTCAAATCTCTGGAAGAACAGGCCGCTACGAATTTCAAGGCCTACCTGGAAGCAACGTCCTGTCAGCAGATTATTTACCTCACGGGCATCGTCAACAGCGATGAACTGTCAAGCCATCTGGAGTCCAGGCTGCGGGTGGAGCAAATACTGGAAGGGGGCAAAGTACCCCTTACAGCGTTACGTGCAGGAATTATCATCGGTTCCGGCAGCGCTTCCTTTGAAATCATCAGAGATTTGGTGGAAAAACTGCCGGTAATGATTGCCCCGCGCTGGCTGAGTACCCGCTGTCAGCCGATTGCGATCCGGGATGTCATCAAGTTTCTGACTGGTGTGATGCTCAAAGAACAGTACTATGGCAAAAATTTCGATATCGGTGCAGAGGATATCCTGACCTACAGGGAAATGCTGCTCGGATATGCCATGGCGCGTGGTTTGAAGCGGTACGTGTATATCGTCCCCGTCATGACCCCGCGTTTGTCTTCTTATTGGCTTTACTTCGTAACGTCCACCACCTACGAACTGGCGGTCAATCTTGTGAATAGTATGAAGATTGACGTCATTTGCCGGCCTAATAATCTTGCCCAGGAGTTGGGGATTGACTTAGTGCCCTACAAAAAGGCAGTAGCGCTCGCCTTTGATAAAATCCAGCAAAATATGGTCGTGAGTAGTTGGAAAGATTCTCTGGTGTCCAGCTCAGCCAAAGCTTCTCTGAACCGTTACATAGAGGTGCCGGAGTATGGTTGTTTTAAGGACGAGCAAATCATTCCAATTGCTCATAATACACCAGATGCAGTCTGGCAAAATATAGTTAGCATTGGTGGGGAAAGAGGCTGGTACTATGCCAACTGGCTATGGAAACTGCGGGGCTACCTGGACAAGCTCGTCGGTGGCATCGGGCTGCGCCGGGGGCGTACCCACCCCACCCGCATCCACGATGGCGATGCCCTCGACTTCTGGCGGGTGCTCATTGCCGACGAAGACAAACAACGGCTCCTCCTTTACGCCGAGATGAAGCTGCCCGGTGAAGCCTGGCTGGAATTTCGCATTCAGCACAAAGACGGGAAAGCCTACCTGCGGCAAAAAGCAACCTTCCGGCCCTTTGGCGTTGCCGGACGCCTTTACTGGGGTGCCATACAGCCCCTTCACTACTTTGTGTTCCGTGGCATGGTCGACAATGTAGAGCGCTTCCGGGAAGAGCAATAAAGCCTCTGATTTTTTTGAAAAAAAACGGCCTTCTGGAAATCTGATCTTTCCTTTAGCTCGTAAGCCTATTGAAATCACCCGATAAATCATTTTTTAATTGAAAAGTAAGCTATGAAAAATTGTATTGCATTAGTAACCAGTATTATGATGGTCGCGCTCTTAGGTTCTCCCTTGCAGGCTCAGTACGATGGAAAAGCAAAGATGAAGAAGGAAAAAACCAAGATGATGGGCGAAAAGGACATCGTTGATGTAGCGGCTTCTTCCAAAATGCATACCACCCTTGTCGCTGCCGTAAAGGCTGCCGGTCTGGTAGAAACCCTGCAACAGCCCGGGCCTTTTACCGTGTTTGCACCAACCAATGCGGCTTTTGAGAAGCTGCCGGAAGGCACCGTAGCCACGCTCCTGCTCGAAGAGAACAAGGAGAAGCTGCAGGCTTTGCTGACGTACCACGTTGTGCCGGGCAAAATCACTGCCGATCAGGTCGTGAAAGCCATTAAAGCCAACGACGGCACCGCTACCCTGACCACCGTCAATGGCGCAGAACTCAAAGCAATTGCTGAAGGCAACGCCGTCTACCTGATTGATGAGAATGGCAACCGCGCCCAGGTCTTTAAGACTGACCTTGAGGCGTCCAACGGCACCATTCACGTCATTGATACCGTGGTGATGCCATAGCAAGCCAGGGTTTATCAACCTGCATTAACGTAAACAACAGGCTTAAAATGCCTATTTGACAGACTTGGCAAGTGCCCGTATCAGGGTTTTGCCAAGTCTTTTTTTGTCTAGCCTTTATTTATAGTATCTCTCCAATTGAACCGACGTTACAGTCCCCCTGAACCCCCCGCCTGCACATCTGTTACAACAGAAGAACCAACCAACTACTCATGCGATATTTACTGACTTTAACGTTACTGCTCGGGCTTATGGCCTGCGCCAACAACACCAACGTATCTGAAGAGCTGCCGGCAACGACCAAGGCAAAGTCCAGCCGCTGGTCAGACCCTACGCTTATCCTGCCCGATAATTTTGAAGCCGTAGTGGTTGCTGATTCCGTAGGCAGAGCCCGGCACATTGCGGTACGCGACAATGGCGATATTTACATACAATTGCAACAACTAAAAGACGGAAAAGGCATTGCTGCCCTGCGCGATAATGACGGCGACGGCCGGGCTGATACCCTGGCTTACTTCGGTGCGCATACCGGCACCGGCATGGAAATTTACAAGGGCTACCTGTACTGCTCTTCCACAACGGAGGTTTTCCGCTATCCACTACCGGAAGACGGTGCTCTTGTCCCCGACGAAGACAGCCGCGAACTCGTGGTGAGCGGTTTCCCGCAACAAGGCTCACACGAAGCCAAGTCCCTGACCTTCGACAACGACGGGCACCTGTATGTCAATGTAGGGGCACCTTCTAATTCCTGTATGAAAGAAGCGCGCACGAAAGGCTCCACCGGGCAGGACCCCTGCCCTCAGCTGGAATGGCAGGCCGGCATCTGGCAGTTTGATGCAGCCCAAACCGGGCAATCCCAGCAAGCCAACGGGACCCGCTTCGCTACCGGGCTGCGCAATTGCGTAGGCATTCAGTTCAACCATGAAGGCAATCAGCTGTACGCTATGCAGCACGGGCGGGATCAGCTCAGCTACCTTTTCCCGGGTATGTACAGCTATGAGCAAAACGCCGAACTGCCTTCCGAGGAATTCCTTAAAGTAGATCAGGGCGACGACTTCGGCTGGCCGTACTGCTATTTTGATCACAAGCAGGGCAAGAAAGTACTGGCCCCTGAATACGGTGGTGATGGAAAAACGCAGGGCCGGTGTGAAGGTATAGAAGCGCCCGTTGTTGCTTTCCCCGGGCATATGGCACCCAATGACCTGGTCTTTTACCAGGGCGATCAGTACCCGGAGCAATACAAAGAAGGCGTATTCATCGCTTTCCATGGCTCCTGGAACCGGGCACCCCTGCCTCAAAAAGGCTACTTCGTGGCTTTTGTGCCCATGCGCAACGGTGCCGCTACCGGCGACTGGGAAATCTTTGTGGACAATATCGCTGCCGAGACCACCATCGAAAAACCCAAAGATGCCAAACATCGCCCCACCGGACTGGCCGTCGGGCCCGATGGCAGCCTTTACATTACCGACTCCGTAGAGGGAAAGGTCTGGAAAGTCCGCTACCTCGGATAAGTAAGAGCGTGTTGGGGTTTTGGTCTCCCAGTCAAAAAGTACAGTTTATAGACCGATTACTAAGGCCCCAACACGCTCTAAATCAGCAGCGGCCCACTGGCTTAGAATTCCCCCGTCAATTTCTTACCTTTGCTAACGAACATTCATTCGTACTCTGAAGTCTGTTGATTAACGCATTAACCAAACCATGACTGATAAAACCAAACTAGGCGCTGTAACTATGGATATCAGTGCGAAGGGCATTGCCCGGATCACTTTCGAACACCCCGCAAGCAATTCACTGCCCGGCCGCCTGCTGGCACAATTGGCCGAAACCATTACTACAGCGGGCAAGGACCCGGCAGTAAAAGTCATCATCCTGCAGAGTGCGGGCGACCGTGCCTTTTGCGGCGGTGCGAGCTTTGACGAGCTGATTGCGATCAAGGACCTGGATACTGGCAAACGCTTTTTTATGGGGTTTGCCAATGTGATCAACGCCATGCGCAAGTGCCCTAAGTTCATCATTGGCCGCATACAGGGCAAAGCAGTTGGCGGTGGGGTAGGGCTATGTTCAGCTACGGACTACTGCATTGCCAGCCAATGGGCTTCTGTGAAGCTAAGTGAGCTCGCCATTGGCATTGGCCCCTTTGTCGTTGGGCCAGCCGTGGAGCGCAAAGTAGGTAAATCAGCTATGACGCAGATGGCGATCAATGCCTCGGAGTGGCGCACCGCACAGTGGGCGAAGGAAAAAGGACTCTTTGCAGAAGTCTTTGACACCGTCGAGCAATTAGATGCCTACGTGAGCCACCTGGCTGAAAAGCTGTCTACCTACAGCCCCGAAGCGATGCGGCAGCTCAAGGCTGTCTTCTGGGAGGAAGCCCAAAACTGGGATGAATTACTGGAAACCCGCGCTGCAGTGAGTGGCGAACTCGTGCTTTCTGACTTCACCGTTAATGCTATTCATGCTTTCAAGCAAAAAGCCTGATATGGACCCCAGAGCAATTTTGAAAGACCAGTTTTTGCAAATCGTGGATCAGCAGCTTAAGGACGATGACCCGGTACATACCCGGGTCACTTTTGAGCGGCTACAGGCAGCCGGCCACAACAAAGAAACCGTCCGCCTCATGATCGCCCAGTGTGTGGCGGCAGAAATGCGGACAGTCATGATCAGCGGAGAACCCTTTAATGCGGCCCGCTATGCTCAAAATCTAGATCGTTTACCCGAACCGCCAGAATCCAAATCCTAATGGTAAAACGAACGGCATTAGAAGAGAATCTTCAGCCTACGGTTTTCTACGAAACCTATGACCCAGCACTGCTGACTTTTGTAAACCGGGTGGTGAAAGGAGCCCGGTCGCCCATTGCGAAAGCCGTTAAGTTGTACTACGCCGTTCGCGATGGCTGGCGGTACAATCCCTATGATATCCGGTTGGAGCCCGACGCCCTGAAAGTATCGGCTTTACTGCCAAGGTCCGATGGGCACTGCATTGATAAGGCTATCTTGCTTATTGCAGCTTGCCGGGCGGTGGGCATTCCTGCCCGCCTTTGCCTTTCAAAAGTGCGTAACCATATCGCTGCCGAACGAATGACAGCGGCCTTTGGCACCGATGTGCTGGTACCCCACGGTTATGCCGAGCTCTGGCTCAATGGCAAATGGGTGAAAGCCACGCCGGCCTTCAATAAAGGCTTGTGTGACCGTCTTGGTGTTGCACCGCTTGAATTCGATGGTCATCAGGACTCCCTCTTTCAGGAGTTTGACCATTCAGGGGGAACTTTTATGGAGTACCTTGAAGACTACGGAGCTTTTGCGGATGTGCCTCTGCAGCGTATGCGGGAACTCATGCAGGCGCATTATCCGGAGGCTTACGCCAACTACCTGAAGCACGGACAGCTGATGATGGAAAATTAGAGCTTGTTGAGATTTTGCTTTTGGAGCGAACGTAACCAAATTTCGTTCTGATCGAGGCGCGATGAGGGAGCATAGCCATAGCTACGTGACCGAAGAGCAACAAAGAGCAGGACAAAATTTGGCAAGAGTAGCCCAAAGTGTAAAATCCCAACAAGCTCTTAGAGCTTCGTCAAGTATGAAACAACGGGTAATCTGTGGCATCTTTTTGCCCAGCTCTGCGTTAGCGAACCGCTCATGTAGCTCCACGAGGGAAGGAGGTTAAAGAGCCCCCTTTCCGAAGTTAATCGCCAACCGCCGCTCCTGATATTCAGTGGGACAGGCTTTGATCTGGACAAAAACCTGCTGACACCTTGATTCCGCTTGTCATATTTTACAAAGCACTAATGCTCTGTTTTGACTAAAATTATACGAAATATCCTGACCAAACCATGAATAAAACCGCCATGAAAATTGCCAAGAAATCTCTGCTCGAAGGGTTCCGCCTGATGGCAACAGCTAAGGCCATGACAGAGGTTTATGAGGAGAACTTCAAATTTGTTTCCAAATACGTCCACGCGACTTCCCGTGGGCACGAAGCCATACAGCTCGCGGCGGGGATGCAATTGCTGCCACAGGATTATGTTGCGCCCTACTACCGGGATGATGCGCTATTGCTGGGCATTGGTATGCAACCCTATGACCTGATGCTGCAGCTGATGGCGAAGCGGGACGACCCTTTTTCCGGTGGCCGGACGTATTATGCTCACCCCAGCCTGAAGGATGACGATAAGCCTAAAATCCCGCATCAGTCCTCCGCGACAGGCATGCAGGCGATCCCGACTACCGGTGTGGCTATGGGCATTCAGTATAAAGAACAACAGGGCCTGGCGGAAGACTTCGGGGGCAAAGATCCGGTAGTGATTTGTTCACTAGGGGATGCCTCGGTGACAGAAGGAGAAGTAGCTGAGGCGCTACAGATGGCGGCCCTCAAGCAGTTCCCTATCATTTACCTGGTACAGGATAACGGCTGGGATATTTCTGCCAACGCTGCCGAGACCCGCGCTCAGAATGCAGCAGAGTACGCCGCAGGTTTCAAAGGCATCGAAGTGGAAAGTATCGACGGCAGTGACTTTGCGGCCAGTTATGATACCTTGCGCAAAGTGATTAGAAAGGTCCGTCAGGAACGCCGCCCCTTTCTGGTGCACGCTACAGTCCCTTTACTCAACCACCACACTTCGGGGGTGCGCAAAGAGTGGTACCGGGACGACCTGGAGGAAGCGGCAGAGCGGGACCCTTATCCGGTATTGCGCGACAAGCTGGTCAACGAAGAAGTAGCTACGGAAAAAGCCCTGCAAAAGATAGAAGCGGATGCCCGTACGTTAGTGACCGAACACTTCGAACGCGCCAAAGCTGCGGAAGACCCCAAACCCGAGGATTTGTACACCCACGATTTTGCCCCTACGCCCATTACCGAAGAGCGGGGCGAACGGGAGCCGGCCGGCGGTACACCTACCGTGATGGTGGACAGTGCCCTCTTTGCGGTTGAGGAATTAATGCGCAAACATAAAGAGTGCCTGTTGTACGGTCAGGATGTGGGCGGGCGGCTCGGCGGCGTATTCCGGGAAGCTGCCACCCTGGCACAGAAATTTGGCGACGATCGTGTTTTCAATACCCCTATACAGGAAGCTTTCATCGTGGGCAGCACCGTGGGGATGTCCGCTACCGGGCTGAAACCTATTGTAGAGGTGCAGTTTGCCGACTACATCTGGCCCGGCCTGAATCAGCTGTTCACGGAAGTCAGCCGGTCCTGCTATCTTTCTAATGGCAAATGGCCGGTCAGCAGCATTATTCGGGTGCCGATTGGTGCGTACGGTAGTGGCGGCCCTTACCATTCTTCCAGTGTGGAATCGGTGGTGACGAACATCCGGGGCGTAAAAATCGCCTATCCGAGCACCGGAGCCGACCTCAAAGGGCTGCTGAAGTCCGCCTACTACGACCCAAACCCGGTAGTCATTTTCGAGCACAAAGGGCTATACTGGTCAAAAATGAAAGGCACCGAAGCTGCCAAGACCATTATGCCGGATGAGGACTACGTGATCCCGTTTGGGAAAGCGCGGGTGGCTTTACAGGCCAATCCGGAGCAGATAGAGGCAGGCGATTCCCTGGCAGTAATCACCTACGGTATGGGCGTGCACTGGGCGCTGAATGCGGCCAAAGCTTACCCCGGACAAGTGGAGGTCATCGACCTGCGCACCCTCAGCCCGGTGGATGAGGAGGCCATGTATGATGCTGCCCGCCGCCACAACAAAGTGCTGGTGGTCACCGAAGAGCCGGTACACAATACCTTCGCGCAGAGCCTTGCCGCCCGTATTCAGGAAAAATGCTTTGAGCACCTCGATGCACCGGTACGCACGATCGGTTCTGAGAATATGCCGGCTATCCCGCTCAATGAGGTACTGGAGCGGGCTATGGTGCTTTCCATGGAGCAGGTGCAGGAGGCGATAGGGGAGGTGCTGGCGTATTAGTTCAAGTCAGGTGGCGGCTTTAGGTTTGCCACCTGGCTTGAACTACCAGACCAGGGGTTTGGCCCGGTCTCCGTTCTCACCGCAGGCCGCACTCTGATTTTAACAAATCCATAGTACTTCCGGAGTTATTAACAGGTTTTTAATACACGTTAAGCTGAGATTAAAGCCTTTCCGGTCACTAGGGGTCAGTTGTTGAAGGGCGTATCTTATGGGAAAGATTAAACCAAACCCGACCACCATGAGAACCCTTCAGTTTATATTCGCCCTGGCCATCATCACCACCTCCTTTTCCTGCTCAGACTATGCCCGTCTGGAACGCAAAGAAGACCGCCTCATTGGCGCGTGGGAATTTGATAAAGCCTTTTACCGGGGCGACGGGCAAATCTTCCGCGACAACGTCATCGATCAGTTCAACGGAGACATCATCGAATTCTACGAAGACTACACCGCAATTTACGATGACTACAGCGAAGGCATCGTCTACGCCGGGGAATGGGAATTATTCTTCGACCGTCAGTGGGACGGTGATGATGAAGATATCGAGTTCTTCCTGGATATGTACTTCTTCGACCTTTACGGCCGGGAGTCTTTCGCCTACTTCACCTGCGTGAACCTGATTACCAGAAATAAGCTGCACGTCCGCGCCCGTACCCGTCATGGTTGGTATACTTTTAAGTTTCGGCGGTTGTAGGGCTTATGAGGGGCTCAGGCATTATGCCTTTATACCCAAACCAGCTTGCCTGCTCCCCGTCAAACCGGTGAGCGGTAAGCACCCCGCCCTTCGCTACGCTATAGTCGAGGCAGCAGGTATGGGGTGTCAAAAGCTGAGGCGTGCCCTTTAGTCAGTAGTGCCCGGACGATATGTACCACCTCCGGGCTGTCTGGCCCGCAGTCGATGCAGTCGCCAACAAAGATGACTCTGCGGTTGGGATGGCGGTAAGCACTGTTTTGCGCTCGTAGCCGAGCTTGCGGAGTAGGGCTTTCAGGGCAGATGTTTCTATTGGGAGCCTGAGCAATGTGATGAAAGCGTTTGAGCAGCTCGAGTTGAAGGTTGTTCAGCGGCTTGTATAGAATCATAGCCATTTGTTTACAGGTTACAAAAGTCCCAACACGCTCTTATTTTTAGATTTAGAATAAGTCCCGTAGGGACGATAGTTCTTTCCGACAATCTTAAGATTGTTGCAAAGAAAGAAGAGCAGGAATCAGTCCTGTAAGGACGGCATTATTATATTTCAATCCAAACCCCAAAGTACTATGCCCAATACCTTTTCCAAACTCTACATCCACCATGTCAGCGCCGTGAAGTACCGGCAGGCATTGATATTGCCCTCATTTGAGGAAGAGCTGTACAAATACATCGTAGGCATCATCAAAAACCTTGGGCAGACACCGCTCCAAGTCAATGGCATGCCCGACCATATCCATATCGCCGCCCGCTTGCGCCCAGACATGGCCCCGGCAACATTTGTCCAAAAGGTCAAAGCCAATTCCTCCAAGTGGATCAACGATCAAGGCTTTCTGCCCCAAAGGTTCAATTGGCAAACTGGTGGCGGCACTTTTTCCGTGAGCCGGACGCATGTGGATGCGCTGCGCCATTACATTAAGAACCAAAAGGCGCACCATGCGAAGAAGTCTTTCCGGAAAGAATATCTTGATATTCTGAAGCGAAATGAAATAGAGCCGGATCCGGATTATTTGCCGGACTTTTTTGAGGATTGATCACATGCTCTCACGAACATGCGAATGAACTGCCGTTCCTACGGAACTTGTTTTTAGAATAAAAGCATGTTTGGAGCGGTTTCGTCATGAAAATCAAGGATTTATAGTTCTGGCAAAGTCACTAAATTTGAGTTTAGCGGGCTAAATGAAAATTTAGCGAGGAAGTCAGAGCTTGCCCCGCATTTCTGCGGGGTTCATAAAGCGTTGATTTGCAATATCAACGAGCTCCAAATATGCTCTAAAAGACAAAAGTCCCAGCACGCTCTTATTTTTAGATTTAGAATAAGTCCCGTAGGGACGATAGTTCCTTCCGACAATCGTAAGATTGTTGCAAAGAAAGAAGAGCAGGAATCAGTCCTGTAAGGACGGCATTATATTTTAGTAATTTTTTACACGGGATTGAGTTTAGATTCTGTATCCATTTTCATCAACCATAAACAAGACAATCATCCCAAACACAATTGCCCATCATTCAGTCTTGGTTTGGGGTAAGCTCAAAGCCTATATCCAACCGGTACGCTTAACTGCCCGGTGTATCATATTGGAATCCTATTTTTCCCAGCCAGGCAAGTAATAATTCCCACTGAGGCTCAAACCATTGGGAGGTCAAATGGTATTTTCCGTCAAATATTTCTTTCACATAGTACCTATTCCTACCCTTTTCATCTTCAATTGAACGATGGACGCTTCTTAAAATCTCAAAATTGGAGTTAAAAACCTGCTTAGAGTATTCAGGTTTTTGCAGTGCTTCAATTTCACTGGCAGAGAGAAGATTTTGATCAAACGCTTTTCTAAAACTGTATTGGACGAACTGTCCTATTTTCATCCCGTTGACTTCCCGTTTTTTAACAGAAGCTTTATGCTCAACAGGTTTGGTTGGTACTCTGGATGAATCCATTTTGCGGTTATCCAGCTTCACTAATTTTATGGCTCTGGAAAATAACTCAGTTGTATCGTGCTCTTTATCTATCTTTTCCAAAAGCGGATCTGCGATCTCGGAATAGAATTGCTCGTTTGCTATAAAATCAATCGAGATATTATCATCGTTGATCACTTCTTTTGCTTTTACCATCAAATCGTTGATAACCAATTGGGTTGCAGGGTTAACCTTTGGTGTGATAAAAAAGGAATTAAACTTCTCATTTTCATCAAAATAGGATTGCATGATAAAGATGGTCCTAAATATCTTTTTGATGATTCTTAATGCCGTTTCAGCTTTGCTCCCATAATTTAATCCCGCAGAATGAAAAGCCACATCGATTCCGAAAATAGCTTCCTCTGCGGTATTGATGCCCAAAACATCAATTTCCGCCTGCTTAATCAGCTGATCAAATGAATTCTTTTTAAAAATTCCACTAAAATGATCTGATGAAGCAACCCTGTCAAACAACGCTCTCGCCCTTTCTTTCTCATATTCGGTCACGGTCCAGTTCCCGCTCGTGGTCCAGTTGGTCTGAACAATCCTACATCCTTCAACGTGTTTCAGATAACTGTAAACAAGGGATTCAGCAATTTCAATTTTCATTGGCCTGATGATTTTTTAAGGACGGTTATACGATGGCTTTCCATTTCTATTTCAAAGCCTGGCTTTTCTTTTGCCAAATTTAATCGCTTTTTGCTTTACCCACACGATTTAGAATAGAGCCAATAGTTTTTTGCCCTGCCATGATCGAAATTACGGTTTTTGATCGGTAATCTAGTCTGAGCAATTAGGGGGCTGAAACACTTGAAATCTGATGCGCCATGCCGGAATAGCTCACCACCCGAGGCTTTCAGACGCCGGGCATAGTAATCGCCTTTGTCATATTCATTTATACTATTACTGAGTATGAGCTGCACGTCTAATCCTTCCTCTGCCCTTCTGCATAAAGCTTCAAAAAGGGTATCGCTGGTAAACCAGGCAACGGCTACCTTTATTGAAAACCTTGCTTGTTTCAGTTCCTCCAGGATGGCACTTTGAATGCCTGTAAAGTGTGATTTTACCATTTATTTGATGTGCATACATTGGTTTTCTCATCGGAATAACTCACCAAGAAGCCAAAGAACAACGAACATTAAATAAAGATAGAAAGCCCATTTGAAGAACCATATGATCGTTGATGCGCATCCCTCTTCTTCCGCTGAATTCTTCGATTCTGCTTTTTGATGATGTTTTTTCCCCTTTTTGAAAAGGGGGGTGCTGCCAAAGCTATTTATAGCCTCTGTAACAGCCTCTTTTACGCGCGTATGTCCGAAAATGTTACTTTTTTCGTCTTTTTTCAAATAGGCTGAAGCCAAACAGTCTGCTCTATTGACACTCGGTTCAATAGGCTGCCCTGAAGGAGTCTTCGAGCGTAAGCATGCTGTAAACCGTTCTAGTGCTTGTTTGTCAAGCGTTTTGACTTGACAACCTTTACTGAATTCCGGCATCAGTACAGCATTCAGTAGGTGTAGTTGGCTTTCCTCTGAGAGGACGATAGCCGGAGTGTAAGTGTTTTTCAACAAAGCTACCTCCTCCCTTACAAAATGGTCAAAGTAAAGTCCGGATTTGAAGCTATGACTAACGGAAGCAGACTTAAACCTATAGGCTTTTCTGTCTAATACCTGTTGGTTAGCACTTTCCAGTCGCCATGAAACTTCATAGACACCATTCTCCTGCATTGTTTCTATGGAGAGGAACAGGGAAGAACTGGAACGGGCTGCATTCATATGTCTCTATTAGCCTTCGTTAGTAATTGACCTCTCATTGTATAGTTCCCGTTATGTTTCAATCGTAATTATACGGTAACGTATGTAAACTGTTACATCGCCTCAAGACAATGAGAGACCGTAGCCCCTCATATCCCCACCCCCTCCAGCCGCTCCTTCCACCGCCGCCAATCCGGCATTTCCCTGGTCTGCAATTCGTAGAAAGCAGCGCTGTGATTTGGGTGCAGCAGATGGCACAACTCATGCAGGACCACATACGCAATGCAGCCTTTCGGGGCTTTGACCAATTCTACGTTGAGGATGATTTTCCCGGCAGGCGTACAACTGCCCCAGCGCTTGTCCATCCATTTGATAACCGTCGAGGTCGGCGATACCTTATATTTCTCGAATCGCTGCACCCATTTTTCCGCAATTGCAGGAAATTGGATTTCCGCCTGCTTTTTGTACCAAGCCTTTACCAGGCGTTCCGTATCGTTTTTATCCGGGGTGGACACTTCCAGAAAGCCGCGTTTCAATTTGACTGAGGCTTCCCCCGGGCGCTCGTAAACCTTCAGCCGGTACTGCCGCCCGAGGTATAGATGGCTTTCTCCACTGATATACTTACGCGGCGGTGTCCGTGGCTCAAAGGACAAAAAATAGCTTTGTTGTTTTAGAATCCAGGGTGCACGCTTGCGGATTTTGGCTTCGATTTTTTCCCATTCCGCACCAGTTGGCGCTTTAACGCTGACCGAACGGTCGGGATGCACAGTAATACCCAGCGTTTTCCGGTCCTGATAAGTCAACGAAAACGCTATGGTTTCCGACCCGAATGCAATGCAGTGTTCGCCTTGCTCTTTGCCCATTACTGATATCTGAGTTTTGCCACTTCAATACTTTTTGCTGCAATATGGTCGATTTCTCCAAAGGTAAGCTTCAGCCCGTGTTTGTCCCGGATTTGATCCATCAGGAAGTCGCCAATGGCTATTTCCAACTGCCCGATCAGATTGGTCTTGTTTTTCCAGTCTACTTTGGGCGTTCCGTTGTCGAGTACGATGGATTGTACCAAATTGTCAATGCCCAGCCCGGCATCCACTGCCACAGAACGAGCCGATTCAGGGGCTTCCATCTTTTCTTTGATGGACTCAAAGGCGATGCCGTAGAAGGCCTGCGCAACTTCCCTGCCCTGCAAAGGGGCCGGAATATCATCCCCGGTACGATTAAGGACGGCCTCTTCGATCTCCTGAGAGCGCTTCAGGTATTCTGCCTCTGAAATCCGGCGCTCCTCATACGCTTTGATGGTTTCTTTGAGCAGCTCGGAGAAGCGCTTGTAAAATACCGGGTCTTCATCCATGCGCTCGTTGATGTGCTTAGCGGTGCGGTGGGCGATGGTGTCTGCCTTGGCGGCTTTGCCCACAATCTTTTCTACCTCTTCTTCAAACTCATCTTTGTCAAAGATATTGACGAGTTCGGTGATGGGCTTGACCTCATGCGAAGTGACGTGCTTGTCGATCAGCTTTTGAATCTGCTGCTCGTAGGATTTGAAGTCGATGGTATCGGCAAAGCGCTGCCGTACCGAAGCGCGGAGCTTGGAGAAAAAGCCCAGATCGAATTTATAACGGTTGACCTCTTTTTCCGGGGTTTGAGTATGCCATTCCACGCTGGACAGTGCCATTTTCAGGAGGCGGGCAAATTGGCTGAGCTTGTCGTAAAACTGCGCGCGCCGGGCCTCATCTCTCAACACCTCTTCATAAGCCGGCTCATCGTAGCGATTGTCTACCGTTTTGAATAAATCCCAAAGTTCGGAATGGGCCTGCGGCAGCTTTTGTGCTTCCTCCAGAACATTGATCATAGTGAAGGCCAGATCTTCCGCATCAAAATCCTGATAACTCGAGTAGGTGCGCAGGGCTTCATCGAGTTCTTTGAGCACTCCGTAGTAGTCGATGATATAGCCGTAATCCTTTCCGGGGTGCACGCGGTTGACCCGGGCGATGGCTTGCAGCAAAGTGTGCTCGCGCAAGCTGCGGGTGATGTGCAAAATGGCATTTCTAGGCGCGTCGAAGCCGGTGAGCAATTTATCCACCACGATAATGATTTCCGGTTCGTCGTCGTATTTGTAGCGGTTGATCAATTGCTTTTCGTATTGCTTAGGGCTGCCGCCAAATTCGTCCATTTTGGCTTTCCAAAACCGTTTGACGATATCATTCGACTCCTCATACGCGCTTTCTTCCCCTTCGCGCATATCGGGAGGGGAAATGAGTACTTCGGCGCTGACTTTACCAATCTCATCCAGGTACTTTTTGTACTGAATAGCGGCAGTCTTACTCTGGCAAACCAATTGCCCTTTCCAGTCCGTGCCGTCACTGATATCAAGGTAGTGCTCGCTGATGTCCCAGGCGATGGTATAGATTTTTTGCTCGGCTACATTGAGCTGATCGGCCCGGCTGAATTTCTTCTTTAGGTCTGCCCGCTGGTACTTTGTAAGGGGTTCAGACACTTTCGTGAAATAGGCATCGAGGGGGCGCTCATTGACCTCCTGCAGGGCGTGGCGGCCTTCGTAAAGCAGCGGTACTACAGCTTCATCTTCCACTGCCTGGTCTACGGTGTATTTATCAATCAGCCCACCGAATTTTTTCGCCGTATTTTTCTCCTTTTTGCGCAAAGGCGTACCCGTGAAAGCCACAAAACAAGCGTTGGGCAGCGCTTTCTCCATACTGATATTGAAAATGCCGTGCTGCGACCGGTGCCCTTCATCCACCAGCACAAAAATATCCGGGGAGGTAAAAGGCTTTTTTACCTGATTGACGGCCGTCTCAAACTTGTTGATAATGGTCGTGATGACGGCATCGCTTTTGCTACCCAGCAATTCCACCAGGTGCTTGCCCGTTCTGGCCTGCAAAACCGGAATCTGACATTTGTTGAATGTGCCATAGATTTGGTCGTCAAGGTCTACCCGGTCGGTGACGATGACGATTTTGGGGTTGCGGATGTTGTTGTCCAGCGCAATCGCCTGAGCCAGCATGACCATTGTAAGCGACTTGCCGCTGCCTTGGGTGTGCCACACCACGCCCCCGGTGCGCTTGCCCTGTTGCAGTACCGCAATCCGCTGCATGGTTTTCTTGATGGCAAAGTACTGCTGATAACGGGCGACCTTTTTGATGCCCGCGTCAAATACGATGAAGTTGAAGACCAGGTCCAGCAGGCGTTCCGGGCGGCACAGGCAGTATAGATAATGATCTTGCTCTGTGGGCAACTGTGACTCAGCCAGCAGATTTTGCACCATATGCCGGGTGTAGCTGCTGCGGCTCTGTAATAACTTCTGCTCCTGCTCCGGATCGAGCGGGGCGTTTTTGGCGGAAGCCAGTTCCTGCTCTAATTGGTCCGGCTGCACGGTTTGTTCTTTCCACTTCGACCAGAACTTTTCCCGGGTGGCTGTGGTGGCGTAGGCAGCAGCATGGGTAGCCAAAGACAAGAGTAATTGCGAATAAGCATACAACAAACGGATGCCGTCTTCCCGCTGATTGCGCAAGTGTTGAGAAATGGCCTGCGGCAGCGGCTCCTTCATATCTGGCCGCTTGCACTCTATGACCACCAGCGGAATGCCGTTGACAAACAGCACGATGTCGGGTACGTAGTGCTCGTGGCTGCCCGCCCGCTGCACTTTGTACTCTTCGGTAACGTGAAAGGTATTGCGGCTCCAGTCTTTCCAATCAATGTATTGCAGCGTATGGCTTTTTTTGTCGCCCTCTATGGTCTGTTCCAGCGACTTGCCCAGGGTGAGCAATTCGTAAACCGATTGGTTGGCGGTGATCAGCCCTTCCTGCAAAGGGACCTCTTTGAGGGCATTTACACCGGTTTGGATGTTGGCATCCGTGTAATGATAAGCTTCGCCTTTATATTGTATGCGGTTGATACGCTGCAACTGCGCCCGCAGGATACTTTCCAGCAGTACATTGCCCGTTTTGCCGTTGCGCTCTGCGAGGGCTTCCTCTGGACTTAGGTAGGTGTAACCCAGACTTTGCAGAAAGCGCAGGGCGGGGATTTGGGAGATGTGGTCTTCTTGAAACGATGGGGTGCGCATACTCTTAAGTATTACATTCGTATCCTTGTAAATCTTGATCTAAGCTCCATATTCTAACTGTGTAGGCACCAAAACGCGCGCATTGGCTTTCCCACTGCTTGATGATCATATAATCACCAAGTCCTACGGAACGTGCAGCTTCATTTGAGAAGTCCGGCAGCCATTGCTTCAGGAGGTCTT
Source organism: Phaeodactylibacter sp. (assembly GCF_040219495.1). Classification (GTDB taxonomy): domain Bacteria; phylum Bacteroidota; class Bacteroidia; order Chitinophagales; family Saprospiraceae; genus Phaeodactylibacter. The sequence continues at coordinate 57,484 of NZ_JAVJSK010000002.1, forward strand.
CCGTTGGGAATCCCAGTGGCTTCCAAGGTAATTTGCCTTCTAGTGATTTTAAAACCACTGTTGAAAATTGTATTGCAAAGTGTCGACGCTGATTGCCATTATTGATTTGCGCAATGTGATTTCCAGATTCCAAAATAGTGGTAAAGGGTAGCAAGAATGAGTCTTCTGCTTGTATACGTTGCTCAAATAATGCAAGTATTGCTGTTCTACTTTGATTAAATCCAGGCACATCAAGCACATTCAGGAATACAGAGGTGTCTACAATCCATATGTTGGGCTTTGTAGGCATAGTCTTATCCTTTTATGCTTTCCAGCCAATCCAATGCTTTCTTTTTCCGGTCGCTGCTGCTCTCCTGTTGCTTGACGAAGCGGTCGACTAACCCTCTGGTCAATAGCTCGCCGAGTGAGCCTTGTGCAATTAGCTCAGGGTAATAGGGAATGTCTTCCATCGCCACAAGTTCGCTATAGCCCGTTTCCGGATTTCGATAGCAGAATACCACCTTAGGCACGGCATCGTCCGGCAAGGCATCAAGCAGTGCGGGATTATGGCTGCTCAATAGCAGCGTCAGCTGCCGCTCTTTGGCCAACTCATGCATCGTAGCCAGTAATTTGTGAGCACGGCTGGGGTGAACACCGTTATCGACCTCTTCTACAATCACGGTACTGCCTTCCTTCGCAGAAAGCAGGATAGCTCCGAAAGCCAGTATCCGTAAGGTGCCGTCAGATAGTAGTGCTGCTTCACAAGAACGGTTTAGACCTCCAAACGACTCTGTCAATTGCAGCATTACCTCCTTCCTGGGGGTATGAATGAAGTCGATATCAGTAATGGCTTGCTCCGGCACACTTGCTATAAAGTCTAGTAATGCTTGCTTATTAGCAGCCCGGTTAGGATTCTCTGACTTGAGCAAATAGTGAAGCGTGCTTGACAAATTGCTGCCATCGCCAAGCAGGGTGTAGTCGCTTTCAAAGCTGTACCCTCTCATCCTTGAAGGCACTGGGTCAAGAAAAACAATATTCAGCAGGTGCTTTTCAAAAGCTTTGGCTGTGGATGGGATAATTTGGCTGGACTTCTTATGCCCCTCTGCGAATCGGGAAGCGTTCATCAATTGCAGGAAAACGGCTGTTTGATCGGTACCGCTTAACAGCGGCTTTTTGCCGCCACGGGCAAAGTTGTTGTATTCTATTTCTATAGCCGTCTGCCGGCCTGCGCTTGGCTTCTTGATTTGGTACAGTGGGTAAGATTTGGGGTGGCTTTCGCCTGCGAAGACTTTTTCTCCATCAATATGCAGCTCTCCGCCCTCCCGGACTTCAAAGGATACCTCCAGCCGATTATACTCCCGTCCTGATATGCTCCCGCCAAGGGTAAAGCGCTGCAGGCCTGCACGAGGCAGGTCCTCTATTTTGCCCCTTACCACCTGATCGTTTTCATTGACCTTGTACTGCAAAGCTGACAGCTTCTGCCCCTGCGCCAGCCAGTTCAAGAAACGGATCGCTTCCAGTGCGTTGCTTTTACCGGACGCGTTGGCTCCGATGAGCATCGTCAGGGGCGATAACTTGAGCCTTGCTGATTGGTAACTTTTAAAGTCCTTGATGTGGATTTCCTGAATCATACCCTTACGTTTGCTCCAATATAAAGAATTATTTCAGTGCTGGCACAACCACGATACTCAATAAGCCTCCCGCCGGATACGCTTGTCCGGGATAAAATCCCAAACCATAGAGCTATAGTGCCAGTCGAACCACTGATTGAACAATATCCAGGAGCGATGCTCCGGCCAAAACTCAGGAAAAGAGCATATCCCTTCCAGCAAGTCTTCAAAGATCATTGCGTAGTTGGATTTCAAAAAGCGCTCCACCTCCTTTATTTCCCAGTCTTGATCTATGAGGCCGGTCCAGCATTCGTCCATGACATCTACCTCACGACCTGCAAACACCTCGTCAACCCAATCATAAAAGGGCTGCTTTGGTGTGACGATCAATAGTGCGCGGTTGAGGGTTTTTCTTTGTGACATGCTGAGTTGGTTTTGTTTTGATGGTTCATGCGTGATGAATTGGCAACTTTTACTTTTTTAAAAGGATCTCATTCTTTACCTCCTTCACAACAGCCGTAAGATCGTTTACAGCTCCTCGCAAGTCTTTTGTGCTGAGTGTCAATATTCTATCCTCCGAAGGTTTGTGAATCCTGGGGCTAGTATATAGCCGGCTTATTGAGTCAAGGAGCATCTGTTGGCGAGAATTGTTTTTGGTGTCATCGCCTTCCTTTAGCATCTCAGAGTAAGCGGTGAGCGTCATTGCTACCGCCGCCCGGTAGGCATATTCCTCCTGCAAGTTCCGCTCCTTTACATATTGGCGGATGACAAACCCGGCTAGTACGAATGCAGGAAGTGTTTTGATTACGTTGATAATCAGGTTAATCCATTCGGAAAAGTCGGTAGTTGCGAGCCGGTCAAAAACAATAAAAACCCATCCACCAGTAGCTATAACTGCTATTAAAATAAACCACTTCCATAATTCTAAATTTCCTTTAAGCGACTCCTGACGCTTAAAAAAGCGGTTGCCCAAAGCCCCATCGGCAGCCATACCCGTGAGCTTCTCAATTTCCTCCTTTTTGCTGTTGATGAAATTGTAATGCGCTTCAAACTGCGTGAACTTCTCTTCCGATGCATGTACTGTTTTTTCAAGCTTTTGCTTAAGCTCAGTGGAGTCTTCAGAGAACGTATTAAAAGTCTTTTTCTCTTCCTCTGTCCGCTTTCTAAGGTCGTCTAACAGCTTATTCTGAGTGCTGGCAATCTCTTCTATTTTACCTTTCTCCTGCTGACTCTGCTGCAACAGTTGGTTGATCGACTTGCTCTGGGTCTGTGCATTCTGTAGTTCATTGGTGATTTGATCTAGTTCCTGCCGCTTGTTTCGGGTAAGTGACCCTAGCTCTTTTCTTTGCTTTTCTAGTTCCTGCTTGACTCTATTCGTCTCTTCTATTTGTTGTTCAAGCTTTGCTTTCAAAGTACCGATTTCCGCCTCTGCTTCTTTGAGCTTTACCGCGTCTACATCGTGTAGTTTGGCAACAGACTTGCTCCAGAAGCCGTATGCTTTCTGATAAGTTATCAACGCCATTAGATGGCTCTTAATCGCCTCTAGATTGTTGCTTCTTAAGTTGCTGGCTATATGTTCAAGGTGATTATCCAAGTTAATATTTTGGCCTAGCACATTATTTACATTCGGAGGGAGGTGAATAAACTCTTGGGTCTTGAGCTCAGCTTCTAGTTGATCAATGACCCGGTACAGAGTCTGTTTAAACTCTGCTACAGTATAGCCGCCTATTTTTTCTTTAGTGATATCCTCACTATTTGAAAAAGCTCTTACTGCTATTTTGTCCAGATCAAACTTTCGGATTGTTTCAATTTTTTCGAATAGTTTGTCTCTTTGCTGTACATTCATGGCGTTAGCGTTTTTGTATGTTCTCTTTAATCAACCTTCACCCGCACCTTCCCCGTCAGCAGCCGCTGCATCAGCCCCTTCTTTTGCGCCTGTAAAGCCCGTTCCTTCTCCCGCAGCAGGCGGATTTCCTCGTCGGCCTGGGTGAGGATGGCGGCTATGGCGGTTTGTTCTTTTTTAATTGGCACCTTAATTACTATGTTTTTTATTTCAGAAGTACTTATGCTTGCTTGACTGACTGCCTTTTTAGCAAACTTCCAAGCCCACTTCTTTCCTAATGATGATTTCAACCAATAGTATACAAATTTGGGTATAGCTAAACTATTGCATCTGATTAGGGATAAATTCATTCCGTGGTAAAGTTTTTTTTGTCCGTTGTAGTAGGCTACTTTGCCAATATGAGTGAGACTATTTATGTGGCTGTAAAGGATGTCACCTTCTCTCATTAGGTATTTTGGATTTTCTTCTTCTTTAGAGACAAAGCCCGTTTTCCCAAAATTTATCTCACCATTAGAAATTGTCTCAATTCTAGTTATTCTTTCTCCATTTATATTTTTTGTGTCATAGACCATCCCATTAGATACTTTCGAGGTCAGCTTGTCAAGATGACAATTCTGCCATTCCTCCTCAAACCCTTTCACCCGCACCTTCCCCGTCAGCAGCCGCTGCATCAGCCCTTTTTTCTGTGCTTCTTTTTCCTGCAGGAGCTGCCGGGTGAGGGCGATGGCGCGGTCCCAGGTGGAGAGGATGGTGGCTATTTTTTGTTGCTCGGGTAGGGGGGGGAGTGGGAATAGCAATGATTTCAGGGTACTGGTTTCGAGTTTGCCTGTCCCATGGCTCGACCTGTTTACTAACCCAAGAATTTTAGATTTTCTATTTAAAATTGAATGAGCGATGTATACTGTATCACAATTCTGTTTGGGCACCAGAGCTTTAATATCTTGATTAAATGTGGATTTCAAAGTTGTAATTCCCAATGGTAAATCTCGGTTTAGCATCATTCCCCTAACGAGAATGAGAATAGTGCTTTTTTCAACAATTCGAGTGCCATTTTCAGAACCGAGTTTTGATACTTTGTCAATTGAACTCTGTAACCAGAAACTTTTTAGGTCTTTCGCTGAATACCATGGGATTTCTCCATCCCAGAAATCAGGATTGTTTTTTGAAGGAGTACCACCTGAAATAAAGTGTGCTAGCTTTTCAAGCTTTACCACCTCCCACTCACCCGGCAGCCATCCGAGTTTGGTTTTTTGGTGGCCGTGTTGAGTACTGGAAGAGGGTATGTTATCGTAATGGTTAGTCATAGTTGGTCTAGGCTAGGAAATCAAATTGGTGATTAAATGCGATAAGTTTATCTGCGGGATACTTGGCGTGTGCCAGGCTGTCCAGCCTTAGCTGTTGCAGCGCAAAGAACTCCTGCAGGTTCCTGGCTTCCGTATTGCTACCGGAGAAATAATCCATCAGAAAGCTCAGTGAAAAAGTCAAATAATAGCGCAGGTTAGACGTGAGCGTTTGATTCACAAAGCTGTGCTTAGCTTCATGAATAATCAGATTGCGTGCCCGGTAAATACGGGCCAAATGCCAAACCAGGTGTTGCTGATGTTGATCCAGATAAGATTTTATACCTTTTTTCAGGATTTTATTTTTAAAGCGCCAGGCGCGATAGGACAGGAGTGGAAATTCTTGGTAATGGTCGTCCCGGATTGACTCCAGGCAACTTTCCAGTAACATACAATTTATGCGCTCCATATCAAAGTCACGGGTGGCCGCAGCTAAATCACGCTGAATGATCGCCTGATGGAAATCTTTAAGGTTGCGCTGCAAGTAAACTAAAGTATGAAGCGTGGGAAAGATAGTCTTAATCCTTGTGAATGTACTATCTCTTTCATTCGAGAAGAGGTATTCCAGGCCAATCCAATAATTGATTAACTGATGTTCCAGTTCAACAGCCTCATGACCAAAACGTAAATAACGAATAGCAGATTTAATCTTTTCCTTTGTTTCAGGGTCAATGTTTTCACTTAGTATTTGAGCCGTTTTTTGCTGTAAGAGGTGTAGTACTCCATCTCCATCTGGGAATTTCCCATCAGGGATATGTTGTACTTTTGGAAGCCCGGCCAGATGTGGGCGATCAAGAGGAAAGACTACTGCATTCTGTAATAAGTCTATTTTGGCGTTATGATGAGCCAGCCGGATAAGGTCAAAGAACTCTGCTAACTCTTGTTTGGCTATTTGCAAAGCAGAATAGTGGTCTGGTGCTGCTAATTCACGCCCCAAGAAATGGTAATTGCGTTTTGCAGAAACAAAGTGTTGTACACGCGGGGGTAAATCCTCTATGTCAGCAACTTCTTCAGTGATAGTCCAATTAGGAAATAGAGCCCATTTGGAAGAATCAACCATAGGTGAGTACACTTTAAACCATACTCGGTATTTGGTATCCGGTGAGTGGGCAAATTCGATTAATTTCTCATAGCTACTGCCAAAATCTTCAACTTTTTTTACAAAAGTTGAATAGCAAAAGGAATGTAGAAAGTTTTTAGTATACCCTTTTTCTAAAAGCTCTGTAGCCAATATGCCGCATAGCCTATTCAAATCTTCCAAGTCAGGAAAGGGGTCTTGTTTTTCTTCTTTTTGTAAAGAAGCCTTCACTAGTCCTATTATTCTATGCAGATAATTATTGTTCTCACTGAGGATAGTCTTTACTGCTGTCCTTACTTGCGGATAAAGTTCCGGGTAATTATTATTGTTGATTTTATTTAGTAGTTGATCCCTAAAAAAGTCTTTCCCAATCGTATCAAATCGGATGGTATCGTCTTTTTTCAACAAACTTAGCGTTTCATTACGGCAATACTCTAGATCCTCAAAGCGTTTTATTCTTCCGGCGTTCAGACCGTCATATACGCTAATAAGCTCCTCCAAAGCAAGTTTGGGGTTCAAAACCTTAACCCGGTAAGTATCTACGGTCTCTCTATGGAGCAACTCCAACATGCGCTGAACAAAATACTGCTCACTGGGCTTCATTGGTTGATAGTTAAAATCTTTAAATTCATTGAATCTTACTGTTAAATAAATTACCTTTACGGAAGGTAAAATGCTTACCTAAGACAAAAAGGCAGGTAGACTTGGTGAGATTGACTCGTGAGAGCGGCACTAAGATCCTCCTGCCTAAGTTACCATTAGGCTTCCCGGTTGGGAAGCCTTTTCTTTTTGCAATGAACCTATGGCAATATAGTAGTCCAATAAAATAGAAGACTCGCCCTGGTGCGCTGATCTGACGGGAAGCGTGGCGAGTACTGTTGTTATAAATATACGTACAAAAGGTCATAATGTCCAGCTTGTTTGGACATTTTTTTAAAAGAGACGCAATCGCACGAACGGTCTCACAGAGGCGTTTTTGCGTCAGCCGCAACGTTTCTTCCCCAAAGCAGAATTTTACTAAAGCGGTAATTTTTTCATTCATCATTCTTCCCTTTTTGCAGGTCTTTGACCGCTTCATCAAAATCTGACTCCAGCCGCTTATCCTCTTGCTGCCGGTATGCCTCATAGGCTTTATCCGCCAGTTCACGAGCGACTTTGGCAGACACTTTGCCCGCATTTTGCAGGACATCGTATTCATTGAATTGCAGGAAAGCGTCCAGCTTTTTCACCCAGTCGGCCATTTTCATCGGGATTTGCCGCTTGGCCTGGTTTTCGGCATAGTCCAGGTACATCGTGACGATGCGTTCCAGCCCCTGTAGCTCTTCTTCGTTCAGGTAGTTTTTAGCAATGTGGGTATCGGACTTCAGGATTTTGCCCGCCGGGGCATGCTTCCAGCTCGTCAGCCCCATATTGGGCTTGGAAGCATCTAATCGCTTAGCGATGATTTCAGCGGCAGTCAGCCCGGTGATCGCCCAGTGGAGCTTGTTTTGCACCGTTTTGTAAAACTGCTGCGTAATCGGGGCTTTTGGGTCGTAGTCGATGCTGGCCTCGGCGTACAAGTCCGTAATTTTCTGGTAAAAGCGGCGCTCTGAAGCGCGGATTCTTTGGATGCGCTCCAGCAGCTCGTCAAAGTAGTCTTTGTCAAAGCGCTTGCCCTGCTTGAGCCGCTCGTCATCCATCACAAACCCCTTGATGAGGTACTCCCGCAGCACCTTGGTAGCCCATATCCGGAATTGGGTAGCCTGATAGCTGTTGACCCGGTAGCCGACAGCGATAATGGCATCGAGGTTGTAGAAATTGACCATCCGGCTGACCTCTCGGTTGCCTTCCGTTTGAACTATTCGAATTTTTCGAATAGTTGCTTCTTCCTGCAATTCCCCACTTTTGAAGATTTCCTTCAGGTGGTAATTGATGGTCTGCACCTCTACGCCGAACAACTCAGCCAGCTTCTTTTGCGTCAGCCAAAAGGTTTCGTCCTCAAAGCGGATTTCCACTTTCACCGCCCCGTCCGGTGTCCGGTAAAGAATGATGTCTGATTCCTGCATGGCATTAGTGTTTTAAGCCGAGCTCTTTCAAATAAGCCGCCATCTGCTCCTGCACCTGCGACAGCTCCCTTTCCAGCCCCTCGATGCGCTGCGCTACCGCGTCCAGGTCTACTTCCGGCTCTTCCTCGAAGGTATCCACGTAGCGCGGGATATTGAGGTTGAACTCGTTCTCTTTGATCTCCTCAAAAGTAGCTACGTAGGCAAATTTGTCTTCCACCGTGCCCGGTTGTAGTTGCCCCTGCTCAAACTGGGCATGCAGGCTGACGATGTGCTCCATGTCTTTTTCGCGCAGCACATTTTGGTTTTTGCCCTGTTCGAAGCGCTGGCTTGCGTCTATGAAGAGTACATCACGGTTGTCACCCTTGCCTTTGTTGAAAATGAGAATAGCGGCAGGAATACCGGTGCCAAAAAACAAATTCGCAGGCAGTCCAATTACCGCCTCAAGCAGATTTTCTTCAATGGTTTTTTGCCGGATCACCCCTTCCGAGCTCCCCCGGAAGAGTACGCCGTGGGGCACCACTACACCTACCTTACCCCTGCCCTCGTAAGCCGTCTCGATCATGTGAGAGATAAACGCCCAGTCCCCTTTACTCTTGGAAGGTGCGCCCCTCCAGAACCGGTTGTAGGTGTCGTTGTCTGCGACCTCCTTACCCCATTTGTCGAGGCTAAAAGGTGGATTCGCCACTACTGTATCGAACTTCATCAGCTCGTCCCCTTCCTTGAGCTTAGGGTTGCGGATGGTGTCTCCCCAGCGTATCGTGGCATTGTCCATGCCGTGCAGGAACATATTCATAACCGCCAGTGCCCAGGTGCTACCGTTGGCCTCCTGCCCGTACAGCGCGAAGTTATCCGAGCCTACCTCTTTACCAGCTTTGATGAGCAACGAACCCGAGCCGCAGGTAGGGTCGCAAATGCGTGCGCCCGGCGCGGATTTCGTCAGTTTGGCGATCAGGGTAGAGATTTGGCTGGGCGTGTAGAATTCCCCCGCTTTTTTCCCCGCATCAGAAGCAAAGAAGCCAATGAGGTATTCGTAGGCATCCCCGATAATATCCTGCCCGTCCAATGCAGAAGGGCGGAGGTCAAGGCGCTTGTCGCTAAAGTCGATCAGCAGGTTTTTCAGGCGCGTGTTTTTGTCTTTGACATCCCCCAAATTGCTGGAGTTGAAATCGATATTCCGGAATACGCCAGCGCCATCTTCACCGGAGAGCTTCTGCGGGTTCGCCTCTTCCAGTGCCTCCAGTGCTTGATTGATCAGCTCGCCAATATTGGGCTCATTGCGATGCTCATAGAGGTAGCTGAAGCGGGCATGCGGGGGCACGACGAAACGCTCTTTTTGCATGGCCCAGTCAGCCCGTGCCTCGTCTCCCTTGTAGCGTTCCAGATGAGCTTGCCATCGGTCCAGCCAAACATCGCCTACGTATTTGATAAACAACATGGTCAGCACATAATCTTTGTACTGTGAGGGGTCAATCACGCCCCGGAAGGTGTCGCAGGCTTTCCATACGACGTTGAATACATCTTCTTTGGTGGTTTTATGCATTTTTTCTGTTTTTCCCATTGGCTGTGAATAGCAATAGGTGCTCGTAATATCTGTCTTTTGAATTTTTAAGCGCGTCCATAAAGAATTGTTCTATGCGCCATTGCTCTACTACCTTAACAATTTGCTGCTGCTCCTCCATAGAGGGTATCGGTATTTGAATGGAAGAAAGTGCTTTTTTGGATAAAGACTGTACTTGTGTCCCCTTAGATAGACTTTGCAGGAGCTTCTGATAGCGTTGAGTATTCAACAGCCATAGCAAATAGTCTGGCATTAGGCTCTGCTCTTGTAAGCGGATTACAAAAAAGGTGGATGAGGCCACAGCTTGGCCGATTTGCTCCTTGTAAAGACAAGCTCTATTCGCTATTCCTTTTGCAACAAGTAGTATATCCCCTTCAATCAGCAAATGCTTTTCAAGGCGCTTATCTAATTCAAGGCTTTTGGTTAAAGGGGCTTCTTGCCTAAATCTACCGTGTTCGTCAAAGTGCTTAGCTTGCAGATAGTAAATCTCCCCGCCAGAGCCTTCTTTTTGGTAGATGCCGGTTGTGATTTGAGCGATTTGATGAAGGGGTTTCTTCATTTTTGTATATAGCTTATGCGTGTTTTAATGCTACTCAGTTAATTTAAATCAAAATAATAGCAATACAAACTTAAAGAAGAAGCACCAAAAGGTCAAATCTTTTTAAAGATTTATTTCTTTGTAATCGGTGTACAAAATATAGAAATATGGTGCTAAATAAGAGGTGAAACCTTGCTTGCCGAGTAAAACATGCTACTATTGCGTATTTCAAGTACTGATTTTTTTGCTTCAGCCGGGCTTGCCAAATACTACTATGCAGCAATTAAAAACCGCTCTATTTCTCTTCTTGATTTCATCAGCTTCAGCTAAAGCTCTGGCTATGCCTGATTCCGTTGATCGGCAGGAAACGCACTACGAATTTGGAAAAATGAGACCTCGAACGATTTTTACATAGGTAGTGTTAAGCGCACCGTAAGTCTTTTAGCGTCTCCTTACTAATTTACTATACTGACGATTAAGTGGTTTGCCACAGCAAACCTACTCAATGTCAGCATTTACGCTGAGAAGTGGCTTGCTCCGATGTCGCAAACCACTTCGTATGGCGCCCAACTACCCCTGCCCACCACGAGCCCGCTCAATCATAATCGCCTCAAGGATATTCTCGGTATTCAGCACGCCGAGGAGTTCTCCCTCGTTACTGTAAACCGGGCAGATGCTTAGGTTTTGCTGGTTCATCAACTCGTAGGCTTTGTTGAGCTCCAGCTCCGGGGAGAGCTTCGACCAGTTGGTATTTACAATACGCTTGATACGCTCGCCGGGCCCGACTTCCTGTAAGCCGCGCAGGATGTCATCCCTTGAGATTGTCCCGATAAGGTCTCCCTGTTCCGTAACGATAAAGTCTTTTTCCTGACCATCGAGCAACGTGTCTACGGCTTCGCTGATGGGCGACCAGGCGTCCATCTTCGTGAATTGGTGCATCAGGACGTCTGCTACCTTGAGGTCGGTCAGTAAATGGCGGGTGGCCTCGTAGCGCGACTCACCACTGGCGCCCAGGAAGATGAACAGGCCAATGAAAATCAGCCAGAAATCATACATGAAGCCCAAAAACACAAAACCAATAGCCAGGAACTGCCCGATCTGCGCCGCAATAGCTGTCGCCTTTGCCCGGTCGTACTTCATGGCCAGCAGGGCACGGAGTACCCGCCCGCCGTCCATGGGGAAGGCAGGGATGAGGTTGAATAGCACCAGAATAATATTGACGGCCAGCAGATTGGGGATGAAAGCATTGCTGAGGCTAATCTGACTGGGGTCTTCCAGTTGTTCTGTAGGGAAATGAATATCAGCAATCTGCATCACCGAAAAGAGCAGTGCGGCTATCACGAGGTTGACTGCGGGCCCGGCAATGGCAACGAGGAGCTCTTCCCGTGGTTTCTCCGGCATTTTTTCCAAACTTGCCACTCCTCCGATGGGCAACAGGGTGATGCGCCGGGTGGATACGCCAAACCGGCGGGCAGTAAGGGCATGGCCATATTCGTGCAGTACCACACAGGCAAAAAGCGTGAGAATGAAGGCGATGCTGAGTAAGGCTTGCTGTATATTTTGACCGGCACCGAGGCTGGAAAGAAAAATCCACCCCAGCAAAATCAGGAATGTCCAGTGGATATAGACATTGATACCAAACAGGCGCAAAATTTTAAGGGACCAGCTCATGATAGGCTTTATTAGTAAACCGCTTGAGCCCCTGGTTTTGTTCGTTTGGAGCGGCTGCCCGGTGTAATTATAGGTAGCCCCATCACCGGGCAAGCCTTCTCTACTTCGATTTGAGGTATTGGCAGGTACCCGGGGGTTACGCGCAGCCCATACTGGCCAGCTGTTCCTCCAGGTTCTTCACCTTTGCCTGCCCGTCAGCCAGCTTCTGGCGTTCGCGTTCTACCACGGGGGCAGGTGCGTTATTGACGAAGCGTTCGTTGCTCAGTTTTTTCTCTACCTGCGCCACAAAGCCACGCTGGTACTGCAGGTCTTCCTTTAGTTTCCGGCATTCCGCTTCCAGGTCAATTTCTTGGTTAAGCTCCAGGAAGAACTGGGTCTTACCGGAGAGGAGCGATATGCTGTTGGGGATTTCCTCTTTGGTGAAGTCCAGCCCGGAAAGGTTGCCCATTTTGATGATCATCTCGCGCAACCCGGAAAGGTCGAGCAGCTGCCGGCTGTTCACTTCATCCTGGACGAAGAGGGCCAGCTCATCTTTCATTTTGACCCCTTTGCTGTTGCGGGTTTCGCGGATGCTGGCAACAATATTTTTCGCTTGCTCGATACGGTCAATCAGGTCCTGATCAAAGGAGTCTGCTGTTGGGTAAGCACTGATCACGCAATCTTCTCCGTCCTTACGCTCGCGCAGGTTGTGCCAGATTTCTTCGGTGATAAATGGCATGAAAGGATGGAGCAGGGTCATCAGCCGCTCGTAAATACGGAGGGACGCCTCCAGGGTTTCCGCATCGATTGGAGCACCGTAGTCGGGCTTGATCATCTCCAGGTACCAGCTGCAGAAGTCGTCCCAGATGAGCTTATAGAGCAACATCAGCGCATCAGAAAGCCGGTATTGTTCGTACTGTTGGCTCAGCTTCTCGATGGTTTCGTTGAGGCGCTGCTCCATCCAATGTACCGCCAGGCGGTTGATGGCATCGCCTTCGCCTTCCCTGACTTCCCAGCCCTTCATCAGGCGCAGGGCATTCCACATTTTATTGCAGAAATTACGGCCTTGCTCGCAGAGTTTGCTTTCGTTCAAAACTTCCTTGCTCTCAGGGTCGAAGGGGGCATCAAAAACGATATCGTTGCCTGCTGCTGCACTGGACAGCATCGCAAAGCGGACCCCATCTGCGCCGTAGTGCTCTATGAGTTGCAGGGCGTCCGGGGAGTTGCCGAGGGATTTGCTCATCTTACGGCGGTCCTTATCACGGACCATTCCTGTGAAGTACACATCATTGAACGGCTGCACCCCCCTGGCTTTCTGAGCAGCCTCATCCAGCAGGTCCGGGCCGTACTCGTACCCCATCATGATCATACGGGCCACCCAGAAGAAAATAATATCCCAGCCCGTCACCAGTACATTGGTCGGGTAATAGTAATTCAGCTCCTCGCTGTCCTCAAATCCGTCGAAAACAGAAATGGGCCAGAGTTGGGAGGAGAACCAGGTATCGAGCACATCTTCGTCCTGATGCAGGTCATCCAGTTGAAGGTCTGGTTGGCCCAGTTCTGTCCGGGCTTTGTCCAGCGCTTCGGCAGCTGTTTCGGCCACGAAGATTTTGTCCTCGTAGTACCAGGCCGGAATGCGCTGCCCCCACCATAGCTGGCGCGAAATGCACCAGTCACGGATGTTGTCTTCTTTGAGCCAGCTGTTGAACATATTGTAGAAGTGCTCCGGATAGAAGGTGACTTCATCTTTTTCAACAGCCTTAAGTGCAGTCTTGGCGAAATCCTTCATCTCCAGGAACCACTGCAGCGTCAGGCGGGGCTCTACGATGGTATCGGTACGCTCCGAACGGCCGACTTTATTGCGGTAGTCTTCCTCTTTAACGAGGTCTTCACTGGCCCTGAGCGCTTTCACGATCAGCTTACGCGCCTTGAAGCGGTCTTCACCCACAAACAGTTGGGCGGCTTCACTCATGGTGCCATCGGCATTGAGGACATCAATGACTTCCAGGCCATGGCGTTCGCCAATTTCGTTGTCATTCATGTCGTGGGCAGGGGTGATCTTCAGGGCACCGGTACCAAACTCCATGTCCACATAGCGGTCCTCAATAATCGGGATCGCCCGGCCAATCAGCGGGACGATGGCTTTTTTGCCTTTGAGGTGGGCAAAGCGCTCGTCATCCGGGTTGACGGCAATAGCAGTATCGCCCAGGATGGTCTCAGGGCGGACCGTTGCGATGGTGATCCACTCGTCCGTGGTGCCTTCTATTTGGTAGCGGAGGTAGTAGAGCCTCGAGTTTTCATCCTTGTAGATCACCTCTTCGTTAGAAAGAACGGTCTGAGCTTCGGGGTCCCAGTTGGTCATACGCAGCCCCCGGTACACTTTCCCTTTTTTGTGAAGGTCGATGAACACCTTGATCACCGCGGCAGACAGCTTGTCTTCCATGGTGAAGCGGGTGCGTTCCCAGTCACAGGAGGCGCCCAGTTTTTTGAGCTGATCGAGGATAATACCGCCATACTTATCTTTCCACTCGAAGGCGTACTTCATGAACTCATCGCGGCTCAGGTCAGATTTTTTAATGCCGCGTTCGCGCAGCATTTTCACCACCTTGGCTTCGGTAGCGATGGAGGCGTGGTCCATACCCGGCACCCAGCAGGCATTCTTACCTTCGAGGCGCGCCTTACGGATGAGGATGTCCTGAATGGTATTATTGAGCATGTGCCCCATGTGCAGCACACCGGTCACGTTGGGCGGCGGTATCACGATGCTGTAGGGCTCGCGCTCATCGGGCTCAGAGTGGAAGTAGTCTTTGGACAGCCAGTGGTCGTACCATTTGGCTTCCGTATCTTGTGGGTTATAACGGCTGGAAAGCTCCATATTTTTCTATCTGGGAATGATCAATTTGAAACGCTGCAAATATATATTTTTATTCGGTTCCTGCAGGTGCAGTACATACAATCCCGAAGATAAATCGGGGAGTTGCAGTTCGTGTCTGCCGGGGCTCAGCCCGGCCCAGGACCGGAGCGGCTGGCCCATGGCGGAAACAAGCGTGGCGTACAGTACCTGATTGCCGGTATTGACCACCCAAACCCGTCCATCGGAGGGTAGGGTAGGGAAGACCTGTACCTGACCTGGCGGTTCTACCATGGTCGTACTGACTATAACCGGGCAGTCAAAGCTGAAGGTGCATTGCGCATCGTCTACTGAGGAATAAGCAAGGGTGTCAGCCAGGCGGAAGCACTGCAGCTCCGAATATTCACTTGGGTTGAGCAGCCCCCGGTAGAGGGGCCCGGCGAGGCTGCCCACGCCGCTAATCCAGGTTTCCTGCAGCCCGTTGGTGGGCACAAAGTTGATCACGGTGCGGGCATCTGCTCCTGAGCCAACGGTAACAACGCTGCCTACTTTCAGCATGGTGCTGCCGGAAAACTCAACAAACTCCAGCATAATCTCATCCCCGGCTTGCAGGCTAAAATCGTACAGGAGGTACTCCTGCGTCTCTCCGGGGCGGACAAAGAAGCTGCGCACGCCGGTCGACCGGACTGCAGCGAGGTAGGAGGTGTCACCACTATCCGGGCTGATACTGAGCATAGGCGTGTAGTGGCGCCCGCCGATCAGCGTGTCCCCACAGGCGACTTGCCGAAAGGTGTCAAGCCCGGCAATATTGCTACGAAAGCCCTGCCAGGCAGCGTCCTGTACCGGAAAAGACTGACCCGGTGCCGGCTGTGCAGACAACAGGGCAAACAACAACAACAAAGCGAAGCGTGGCATAAATGCGGTTTTATTTTTCCGCAGGTTCCTCATCGAATATCGGGGCTTCTATCTGGGTACGGAGCAAGTCCTCCATATTTTCCCGCTTACGGATCAGGTGCGCCTCTCCATTATGGACCAGCACCTCAGCGGGCCGGTAGCGGGAGTTGTAGTTGGAAGCCATCGAAAAGCAATAAGCCCCTGCGTTATGCATACAAATGAAATCGCCCTCCTGAAGTTCCGTCATTTGCCGGTTTATGCCAAAAGTATCAGTCTCGCAAATGTAGCCCACAACGGTATAGAAGCGCGCTTTGCCCTTCGGGCGGGAAATATTGGTGATTTTGTGGTAGGAATTGTAGAACATAGGCCGGATGAAGTGGTTGAGCCCGGAGTCTACCCCGGCAAATACCGTGGAGGTAGTTTGCTTGATGACATTTACCTGTGCCAGGAAATACCCGGCTTCGCTGACCATAAACTTACCCGGCTCAAACATGAGCTGAAGGTCTCTGCCGTATTCTTTACAGAACCGGTTGAAGCGCTCTGAGATACGGCCTCCCAGCTCCTCAATATCTGTTTCCACATCTCCTTGCTTGTAAGCGACCTTAAAACCACTGCCAAAGTCAATATAGTCAAGGTCCGGGAACTCCCGGGCTATATTCAGCAGGATTTCCGCTCCGCTCAGGAATACTTCCGGGTCCAGAATGTCAGAGCCAGTGTGCATGTGCACTCCTTCTACCTTGAGCCCGGTGGCCTCTACAATGCGGTGCACGAGCGGCATTTGGTGGAAGGAGATGCCGAACTTGGAGTCGATGTGCCCGACTGAGGTCTTGGCATTGGCGCCAGCCATGATGTGTGGATTGATACGGATGCATACCGGCGTATCCGGGAAAGCCTGTCCGAACTGTTCCAGTATAGAGGTATTGTCGATGTTGATTTTCACTCCGTAGCCTACAGCTTCCTCTATTTCTTCGAGGCTGACACAGTTGGGCGTGAAGATAATGTCCTGTGGGTCAAAACCTGCACGGATACCAATGGAAACTTCCTGTACAGAGACCGTGTCCAGTCCTGAGCCCATTTTACGGAACAATTTCAGGATGTTGATATTGGACAGGGCTTTACAAGCGTAGTTGAGCTGTAAGCGTTCCACTTTCATCGCATTTTTCATGCGGTTGTACTGCCGCTGAATAATGGCGCTGTCATACACATATAGCGGGCAGCCGTACGTTTCGATGAGCTGCAGCGGATCTACGCCTCCGCTAAGGACGTAACGATCGTTGTCTAAAACCATAGTCTCGGATTCATTTTAGCCAGTAAAGGTAAGGAAATGGAACAGTAAAATTCAGACTTGCCGCCCGGCTAATGGCCCATAAATTGCTGATTGACGCTGACGAGGTGCTCCAAAATGTTTAGGACAGCAGTAAGTTCAGTGCTTTGGCCCTGGCCTGAAGAAAGGCGCAGGTACTCCCGGAACCCCTGCGCTACTTTATGTGCATCGGTGGTTTGAAGGGAGAACTGGCTCAACAAGGTGACCAAGTGCTCCTGCTGTGGGGTGTTTTTGGAATTGAGCACAGGGTGGTCCTCAATTTCAGCTTCCAGTAAGCGTGATGGTGGTACTTCGAAGCAACAAGCAATTTTCAGGAAATTGACTACACTGGGCTCTACGGATCCTGTTTCGTAAGAAGCAATATTGCTTCGTTTCAACCCTACTTCCTGTGCCAGCTTTTGCTGACTGAGCCCGCGGGCTCTCCTTAGCGACTTTAGATTTCGCGAGAATGGAGTCTTTGCCAATGCTATTTCAAATAAATAGGTGAATCCGGTTTTTTTTACGCGTGGTAAGCCCCCGGCATACCGTTGCAATTTATGAAATATTCTGCATTAGAACCGAAAAAAGTCAGGCACAAAAAAACCGGGCTAACCTATACAGGCGCCCGGGTTTGTCAGGTGATTTTGGTAACAGGGTCCGGCTACTTCGTCCGCATGTTTGCAAACTCAGGGTGGCGGTTCATCCAGCCTGACATGAAGGAGCAGGTTGTTTTTATTTTGAAGCCCATTTTTTCTGCAAAGCGTACCGCTTCCATGGCCATTTTTTCTTCAATATCTACGCCGTTAAGTACTTCCGGTACGTAGGTCTTCTTGATTTCCAGTACGTTTGGGTTCGGTTTGGTGTGGATATGATACTGCATATACACATCTTCGTCCCCTTTCATATCGAAGCGGAATTGCTCGCGTGCGGTGTCCTGATGAATGTTCAAAGCTTGTTTCGTGATCTCCATAATAACTTGAATGTGTTTTGGTTCCTGAGCCCGGGGGCTCTAATTACTCAATGTATACGGTTTTGGGGTTGGTAAACTCCCGCAATCCGTAGTAAGACAGCTCTCTGCCGTACCCGCTATTTTTAATGCCTCCGAAAGGCAAACGCGGATCGGACTTGACCATCTCATTTAAAAAACAGGCACCGGCTTGCAGATGTTCGCGTGCAATGCGTTCCCCCCGTTCTATGTTTTGCGTAAACACGGCGCTGCCAAGCCCGAAACTCGTGTCGTTGGCAATACGAATGGCTTCTTCCTCATCCCGGGCCCGAATGACGGAAGCTACAGGGCCAAAGAGTTCTTCGTGGTAGGCGGGGGTGCCTTTTTTGACATCCGTCAGTATCGTTGGAGGGTAGAAAAAGCCTTTACCCTTTGCTTTTTTGCCGCCAATGAGCCGTTTAGCACCGCCCTTCATACTTTTCTTGACCTGCCAGTGCAGCTGATCGCGCAAATCTTCGCGCGCCAGCGGGCCCAGAGCAGTCTCTGCTTCCAGCGGGTCGCCCATCACTGCCTCGTCCATTTGGGCTTTAAAAGCCTCCAGGAACTGATTGTAGACCTGCCGCATGACGATAAAGCGTTTGGCACCAATACAGCTTTGCCCGTTGTTGAGCAAGCGGCCTTTGGTACAAACCTGTGCAGCTTTGATCACGTCAGCATCGTCGAGGACCAGGTAAGGGTCACTACCGCCCAGTTCCAGCACGGTTTTCTTCAGCGCCTTGCCTGCCATACCCGCTACAGCGCGCCCGGCATCCACACTTCCGGTCAGGGTGACGCCCTGGACGACTCTGTTCTTGATGATTTTCTTGACGCGCTTTTCGTCAATTATCAGGCTGGAAAAGACCCCTTTAGGGAAACCGGCTTTTTTCATAACATCCGCAATGGCCAGCGCGCATCCTGGAACATTAGGGGCATGCTTGAGCAGAATCGTGTTGCCGGCCATCAGGTTGGGCGCTGCAAAGCGGAATACCTGCCAGAAGGGGAAGTTCCAGGGCATGATTGCCAGGATAGGGCCAAGCGGGCGGTAGGAAATGTAGCTCTTGGAAGCCTCGGTGGCAATGTACTCGTCGCGCAGGAAGCGCTCGGCGTTTTGGGCATAGTACAAGCACACCCAGGCACACTTTTCGATTTCGGCTTTGGCATCTTTAAGCAGTTTGCCCATCTCTCGGGTGATGAGCATGGCTAGTGCGTCTTGTTCTTCACCAAGCACACGGGCAGCTTCCCGTAGCAAGCGGGCCCGTTCTTCCAGATCCGTGCGGCTCCACTCTTTGAAGGCGGACTGCGCACCGAAGATCGTTTTGTTCAGCTCCTTATTGCTGATGATCTTGTAGGATTTGACTTTCTTGCCGGTGGTAGGATCAGTAGCGGTTTGCATTTTCGAGGTGGGGATTAATTTAAAAGTGATTATAAAGGGACCCCCAGCGCCTGACTGAGGTCGAGTAGTTCTACTTCCAGGGTGTTGAGTTCCTGATACCAATTTCCAAGGATACTGTCTTGCTTCAGCCGTTGAGTGTGTTGGTTCAGCTTTTGGTATTGTTCTTCCAGCGCCTTCACCTGATTGCGCAGTTGCCTGGCTTCCTGTGGGGGCATACTGTAAGCTTTTCGGCTCATTTTTTCGGTGCGGCGGTTGATTTCCTGCAAAGCTTCGCCCAGCCGCAGGAGCATGACTTCCCGGATGCTGTCCCGCACTTCATAAACATCGTCGCTATCAGGCGGAACAGTTGTACCCACAGGCTGGCACTGCAGCAGCAGTAGTGCAAATACGAGTAAGCAAATATTGGTCTTTGCCATTTTGTAAAGCGTAAATAAGTAAATCAGGTGAATCTGAAATCAGGGCTTGTTGGGACTTTAGTACTTAGAGTAGGATTCATCTTTATAAAATTCCTATATTTCGGTCTTAATCAAGCAATCTTTCCTTAAAACATGCAGTACCGGCTGATGTTCTCCTTTTTTCTCTTGTGCTCGTTTTTTCCAGCCCTGTCCGGGCAGGCAGAAAAGGTAGTTGGCTACCTGCAGTACGGGCGGGGGTACATGCTTGATGAGCTACAGTTTGATAAACTTACCCACTTGTGCATCGCTTTTGCGAACCCCGATGAGAAAGGGCGGCTGCAGACCGGAGGTGTTGATATCGGGCCTATTGTGAAACGCGCTAAAGCGGCTAACGTGAAGGTCCTCATTTCAGTGGCAGGGGGAGCCTTGGAGCCGGAATGGGCAGCAGCCTGGAAAACCTACATGCAGCCCTGGAACCGGCAGTATTTTGTCAATGAAATGATGAACTACGTCCGTCGCCATCAGCTTGATGGCGTAGATGTGGATTTGGAATGGAAGCACGTTGACCACCACTATAGCCCTTTCGTGCTGGCCCTTGGGCGCGCCCTGCATGCGGAAGGCAAGCTCATTACGGCTGCCCTGCCCGGCAAAAAGCGCTACAAGCACATTACGGATCAGGCCCTGGGCATTTTGGACTTCATCAACATCATGGCTTATGACCTCACAGGGCCCTGGGAGCCCACAAGGTCTGGCCCGCACTCTCCTTATACTTTCGCAGAATCCTGCCTCAGTTACTGGAAAAAGCAAGGGGTTGAATCTTCTAAGCTTGTGCTCGGACTGCCCTTTTATGGTTGGGATTTTACCAACCGGGAGCGTATCCGGTCTGTAAATTACGGGGTTATTGTAGACCGTAACCCTGCATTTGCCCATCTGGATCAGGTCGGGCAGTTGTATTTTAACGGGCTGGTGACCATCACCGCTAAAACAGAGCTGGCCCTGCAGCATGCCGGGGGCGTTATGCTTTGGGAACTCGGGCGGGATGCCCTCAATGAGTATTCCCTCCTGGAGGCGGTGAGCCGCGTGATGCGCGGAGACACTACCCTAATGCCTGCACCGCAGCCCGTAGTGGAGGCAACGGTGCAAAAAGAAGAAAAAATCGTGGCGTTGCCTACCGATCAGCAACGCAAGACGGCTGCTCGGTTTATCGGTCCGATGATGCCCCCCGATACAGTGGATGCTGACTTCGGAGAAGCTCCCCTTGCGGAAGAACGGGCGGACCCCTACCGCCTGGACCTGGAAGTGGCCCCTAACCCCTTTGTGGACACGATCACTATCGTCAACCACGAACAGGGACCTATTCACCTGGTGCTGACCAATGAGAAAGGCCAGATCTTGTTTGAGTCTGATGTACAGCCAAATTCCACCCTGACCTGGGAAACTTCTAGCTTTCCTCATGGTTATTATACTTTCTCCGCGATGGTTGGAGGGCGGCAATTGTCCCGCCGGCTGATTAAGCGGATACCAACCAACAAACCTTTGCAGGGCGTACAGTCTAAGGGCGGCGTGCTCCAAAACTGGCCGCAGCACTAAGAACCCCCTGTAGCACAGAGAACACCCTATTCAACTATAACTAACTGACCTGAATGATGATAAAGCGTAAGTTGTGCATGATGCTGATCTTGATGCTGCCGATACTAATGCTTGGGCAATCCCCGGAGCGCTGGACAGCAACGGAGATTTACCAAGGTATTGAGAAGCTGAATTTTCTGGGGTCTGCACTTTATGTAGCTGCCCACCCGGATGACGAAAATCAGCGCCTGATTGCCTATCTCGCTAATGAATATAACGCAGAGATGGCCTACCTGTCCCTCACCCGCGGAGATGGCGGGCAAAACCTCATCGGCCCGGAAATCCGGGAACTGCTGGGCGTGATCCGCACACAGGAGCTGCTGGGGGCCCGCCGTATTGATGGAGGCAGGCAAATGTTTACCCGTGCCAACGACTTTGGTTATTCCAAACACCCCGATGAAACGCTCGACATCTGGCAGCGTGAAGCGGTACTGGGCGATGTGGTCTGGGCCATCCGGAAGTGGCAACCTGACGTGATTATCAACCGTTTTGACCACGAATCGGCCGGCCGCACCCACGGGCACCACACGTCCTCCGCTATTTTGTCCTACGAAGCCTTTGATTTGGCTGGCGATCCTGAAGCTTATTCGGAGCAGCTGGAATACCTGGACCCCTGGCAGCCCCAGCGGTTGTTTTTTAATACTTCCTGGTGGTTCTACGGTAGCCAGGAAGCTTTCGCGGAAGCGGATAAAACCAACCTGATGAGCGTGGACATAGGCGTATATTACCCCATGCGCGGCAAATCGAATAACGAGATCGCTGCTGAGGCCAGGAGTATGCACAAGTGCCAGGGCTTTGGAGCCACACTGCAACGGGGCACGCAGCAGGAATACCTGAAACTCCTCAAGGGCGATATGCCAGCAGGAAAGGAAAATCTGTTCGAGGGTATAAATACGACCTGGACCCGTGTGAAAGGAGGTAAGGCCGTTGGGGCAATCCTGACGAAAGCTCAGGAACAGTTCGATTTCGAACGCCCTTACCAAGCCGTCAGCGCTTTGCTGAATGCCCGGGAAGCCCTGCAAAAAGTGGAAGAGGGGTATTGGAAGCAGGTGAAATCTCAGGAGTTGGATGAACTGATCCTGGCATGTATGGGCCTCTATGTGGAGGCTACCGCAGAAGACTATTCCGCTACGCCGGGCGAAGAGATTGAGCTGACGATGGAGGTGGTCAACCGGTCTCCGGTAAATGCCCGGCTAAAGGCTGTGACTTACCTGCCTATGGAGGCGGATTCCACGCTGGCACTGGATTTGGAGAACAATCAACAGTATGAGTTTTACGAAAAGCTGGTGCTGCCCGGTGACCTGAGCCATACCAATCCGTACTGGCTCAATGAAGAGGGGACGCTGGGGATGTATAAAGTGGACAATCAGTTGCTCAGAGGGCTCCCGGAGACGCCCCGGGCCCTTCAGGTTGCCTTTCATCTGGAGGTCGACGGTACACCTATGACGGTCATCCGTGATGTGGTCTACAAAGAGACGAAGCCTTCACAGGGCGAGACCTACCGGCCCTTCGAGGTGACGCCGCCGGTATTTGCCAATATTGCCGAGAAGGTTTATGTTTTTGCCGGGAATGGGCCACAGGAAGTCGCCGTACGGGTCCGGGCAGGCAAAGATACCGTAGCGGGTAAGCTCTCCCTTGCTTTGCCGGAGGGCTGGCGTTCCGAGCCTGCTGAAGCACCATTCGAAATTGCGGTCAAGTCCGGTGAGCAATTGGTGGAGTTCATGCTTTTCCCGCCGGCTGACCCGGGCGAGGGGCGCATTCAGGCCGTTGCTACGCTTAAAGAGGGCACTTCCTATACCGATGGCCTCAATGTAATCGCTTATGATCATATCCCTGCTCAAACCGTGATGCTGGAGAATAGTGCCAAAGTGGTAAAAGTGGATATTGCCACCGCGGGCAAACAAATCGGCTACCTGATGGGGGCCGGCGATGAAGTCCCCAACAGCCTGGCGCAAATCGGTTACGAAGTGACTTTGCTTTCGGATGAGGATATTACCCTGGAACAGTTGCAGCAGTACGATGCGGTCATTCTGGGTATCCGGGCTTACAATACCAATGAGCGGATGGCCTTTCATCAGCCGGTGCTCCTGGAGTACGTTAAACAGGGCGGTACGCTGATCAATCAGTACAATACCACCCGCAACCTGAAGGTGGATATGGAGAATATTGCACCTTACCACCTGAAAATTAGCCGCGACCGGGTAACGGTAGAGGAAGCACCGGTCCGTATGCTGGCCCCTGACCATCCGGTCCTGAACTGGCCCAACAAAATCACAGCTGCCGATTTCGAAGGCTGGGTGCAGGAAAGAGGGCTGTATTTTCCCAATGAGTGGGGCGAGGAGTTCACCGCGGTCTTATCGAGTAATGACCCGGGCGAGGACCCTAAAGACGGGGGGCTTCTGGTAGCGCCCTACGGCGAAGGCTACTACATTTATTCCGGCTATAGCTGGTTCCGGGAGCTGCCTGCCGGTGTTCCCGGTGCTTACCGCCTGTTTGCGAACCTTATTTCCATTGGCAAGGAAAACCGTTAATTGTGCAGTAATCGTGCAGGCAAGGGAGGGCCCGGTAATCTTGTATTGCCGGGCCCTTTTTACGAGCGTATTGTGCCGGTAGCCGTACGTTAGTGAGCCGCTGGTTGTTGCCGGATGATCTGCTGGAAGATTTCTTCAGGGCTGATGTTGCCGATCAGGTCCATATCTTCTTCAGTGGTTTTTTCCATTTCCCTGACCCGAAGTTTAGGGTTGACGAAGGCGTAGTCCAGCTCGTCGTATTCGTAGATGGACCAGCTGCCCCATTTGTACTCCAGTGCGGTCAGGCTTTCCACCCAGTCGCCCGAGTTCAGGTAGGTGACCTGATGCCCGTGGGCTTTCTGTGAGCGCATCTGCGCCCGGTGGATATGCCCGCAGATGACATAGTCGTATTGCTGCTCGCCGGCCAGCTGTATAGCGGTATCCTCAAAATCTGAGATGAACTTGATGGCTTCTTTTACAGAAGATTTGACGCGTTTGGCAAAAGACATACGGGTTTTGCCCATGGCCATCCGCATTTTGTTGATGAAGCGGTTGAGCACAATGAGCCAGTCGTAGCCCTTGCCGCCAATCCTGGAGATGAGGGGAGAATACTTGATGAAGAGGTCGAAGATGTCCCCGTGAAAAATCCAGTAGGTTTTTCCGTTGAGTTGGAGCAGGAGCTTGTCGCGCAGATGGATGTTGCCGGAGGAGAAATCAGAATAACGCCGCAGGGCATCGTCATGATTTCCGGTGATGTAGTACACCTTGGTGCCTTTGGCAGCCATTTTCAGGATGCGCTGAATGACCTGTATGTGCTCTTTAGGGAAGTACCGCTTGCGGAACTGCCACATGTCAATGAAGTCCCCGTTGAGGATAAGGGTGCCGGTTTTTATGCTCTTGAGGTAGTTGAGTAGCTCTTTGGCGTGGCAACCATAAGTGCCGAGGTGCACATCTGAAATAATGACAATATCTAATTCCCGCTTCATATTTGCCTTTGAATCTGCGCGCCGGCAAGTCGAGTACTCCAAACCGGCCCTTTCATGAATTGGGTGCAAATTCCGGCTTAAATGTAAAGTAGGTGTAAAACAGGAATTATATATGTCTTAAGCTTTTACCTGAACGGGGGCTTCAGCACTGAAGCCCCCGTTCAGGCAAGGCATCGTTTTACTCTGTGGCAGCCGGCTTAGGGCCTTCCACTTTTTTCAGGATGCGGGTATACTTGGCCCGGCGGGTGGAGTCAACCGCCAGTATAAGCTCTTCATTCGTTAGTTTGGAAATGGGATTAGGGATCTCCTGAGAGCCCAGGTTCATGTACAGGATGTCGCCTGCCGGGCTAAGGTCCCAGCTTCCGGTCAGTGGGGAGCCATTCGGCGTCGTCACTGACATAGAGCCATCTTCCTCAAAGATGAAAGCATCGTTTTGGTACATCATCACAAAACGCTCAAGGGCTATCTGCTCCTGAGGCGAAGGTTTTGTTTTTTGGAACGCTTCACTCATGCGGGCCGGGGCGTACTGCCATTTGCCCAGGAGCATCTTTTTTTGTTCTTCATTGCTGGTACAAGCAGCAAGGAGCGCGATCAACGCTACGAAAGCTAATTTTTTCATGGGATAAGTGATTGTTAGTTAAACATTTGAATGGGGTGTCTTGCTTTTGGGCGGCTATTTGCTAATCACAGTGCAAAATCAGCAGCCTGCTCAGCGGTTATTCTTACCTGCAAACAAACGAATGTTCGCTTCGCAAAAGTAGGGCCTGAAATGGAAACATCCATCATTCCTATCCAAATATTTGTGCCTTTTCGTCACATCAGCCCATCCCCGGCAGGCGTTTATGAAACAACTTTTTTAAGATTTTTCCGGTATGCCCTTGGGCTCAGGTGGGTAATGTTTTTGAATTGCCGGTTGAAATGCGAGAGGTTGTTGAATCCACTCTCGAAGCTGACGGCAGCGATGGTCAGGCTGTCGTCCCCCAGCAGGCGGCAGGCGTGAGCAATGCGGAACTCATTGACAAACTGGCTAAAAGTTTTACGGGTCAGCTTTTTAAAGTAGCGGCAAAAGGCAGGCACGGTCATATTAGCCAGCCGGGCCGCTTCGTCAAGATTGACCTCATCCTGAAAATTGTGCTGTACATATCGGTAAATCGCCTCAATGCGGTTCTGGTCCTGCGTGCTTACTTCCAAAGCAAACCCACTGGCATGGAGCATTTCGTAGTTTTCCGCTTCGGCCATTTCCTGGAGGATGTGCAGGAGGGTAAGGAGCCGTTCGAAGCCGTCTTGCTTTGGCATCGCCTTCAACTGCTCACCCACCCGTTCTTTCACCGGCCCACTAAAGGAAAGCCCCTGCCGGGAGCGCTGGAATAGCTGTTTGATGGCTTGCATCTCCGGCTTTTTCAGAAAGTCCGTACCCAGGAAGTCCTCTTTCATCTGAACCACGATCTCCGTATGGGCTTCGAAGACTTCTTCTGTAAACCCGAAGTGGGGCAAGTTGGGGCCCAGGAAAATCAAATCCCCGGCTTCAAAATAGGAGATATGATCTCCAATGTGGCGCTTGCCCTTACCATTAGAGACGTAGACGATCTCGTACTCCGGGTGAAAGTGCCAGTTGGGATGGTTGCAGTCATCAGACTCATCAAAGCTTCTCAACGTAAAGGAGCTTCCAAAAACCGGTTCTATTTTTTCGAGTGCAGCTTTCATGCTCATGGTTTATCAGCTTGGGGCCTTCGCAGTATAATTTGGTCGTGTGGTAAGGGCTATGGGCAAGGGCCGCCACATAGCTGAGGCTCAAAATGGTTGGTTTCAACAGGCGATCGGAATCGCTCAAAATTATAAAGCTAATACAATAAGAACTTCGGAAAAGTTCAGCCCGTCCTAAAAAGTTAATATGGTATTGATATTGGTGAAAATGGCGGGAGATTGGTTGTTGTAACATCGGTACCTTTGCAGTATAGAATTTGAAAGAAGACTATAGTTTCATACACTGTTTTTAAAAGTGGTGGCGGTCCGAGGTTAGG
The DNA here is from genome assembly GCF_040219495.1 of Phaeodactylibacter sp. Classification (GTDB taxonomy): domain Bacteria; phylum Bacteroidota; class Bacteroidia; order Chitinophagales; family Saprospiraceae; genus Phaeodactylibacter. The sequence goes on from NZ_JAVJSK010000002.1 coordinate 84,092, forward strand.
GGAGCGTCACCACTATTTTTTTTGGATGAAGATTTCAGTATACCATTTTTAGAAGTAAATTTATCTATGATCAAAAGTCTCAAAACACTTGCATTTCACCTGCCCAGCCTTTCTGTAGGGCTGACGTTTTTCACCCTGAGCATGCTTTTTGGCAGCTGGCTGGCCCGGTTGCCCGAAGTACAGGCCCGGTTGATGCTCTCAGAGGGGCAGCTCGGCCTGGCGTTGCTGGGGCTGCCGGTAGGTGCACTCATCATGATGCCACTGGCGGGCTGGCTTTCTACCCGTTTGAGCAGCGGGCAGGCCATGACGGTTTCCACGCTGTTGTTCTGTGGCGCTTTCCCGCTGCCGGCATTTGCACCAGGCGCATACAGCCTTTTTGCCGGGCTGCTGCTGATTGGCTTCGTCAATAGTTTTATGAATATCTCTATGAATGCGGCAGCGGCAGCCGTTGAGCGGCACTACCATATCGCGATCATGTCGGTCTGCCATGGTATGTTTAGCCTTGGCGCTATGGTCGGTGCTGGCAGTTCAGGTTTTATCGCTTCCCTCGGGGTTTCTCTTCAGGTCCACCTGATCACGGTTGCCTTGCTGATGGTAGGCTTGCACCTTTTACTCCGCCCGGCTATCTCGGCTTTGCCTAATGCACCGACCGAGAACAGCGGCCTGTCTATACCGCCGCGTGCCTTAATGGGGCTGGCCTTTATTGGCTTTTGTATCATGATCGGCGAGGGGGCGATCGCAGACTGGAGCGCTATTTTCCTGCGTAAAGAATTGCAAGCTGGCGCCTTTGTGGCGGGTCTGGCATACGCAGGCTTTTCAATGGCCATGGCGATTGGCCGGTTCATGGGGGACGGCATACGCCTTCAATTCGGTTTGAAGCGTTCTGTGGTGATGGGCAGTTTGCTGGGTGCAGCAGGTTTGTTGCTGGCAGTCCTGACGCCAATGCCGGCAGTGTCTGTCTTGGGCTTCACGATTGTAGGGCTTGGTTTCTCTACCGTAGTGCCACTGCTCTTTAGTGCAGCTGCCAATACGCCCGGCGTTAGTGCGGGCAATGGTATTGCCGCAGTGGCCAGTTCCGGTGTGATCGGCTTTCTGGTGGCACCACCCCTGATTGGTCTGATCAGCGACCATTTTGGGCTGGCTTCCGGGCTCGGCTTTGTCGTAATACTGGCGGTACTGGCTGCTCTGACGGCGCGAAGTATCAAGGCTTAAGACCTTCCAGTATAGAAGTGTCGTATAGTGCCTCCCATTGTAGGGCCGGGTCATCGGTCAGGTGGGGGTACTGCCGTTCCAGGAATTGGGTGTACAGCGTTCGCCCATCCTGAAGAGCATCCTGGCCGTCTATGCCAAAAAAGCGGTAATTATCAGCCAAGTCGCAAAGGTGTACCTTCTGGAGTGATGTCTGGAAATATTCATTCAGCGCTTCCTCCAAAGATCCGCGGATCGAACTCGGGATGATGCTTGGTAATGGCTTTATGATGGCATTCACAAGCACACCGACGGCTTTTTGCGGGTAAAACTTATCATTGAGAAAACGGTCGACCTCCTGAAACCAGCCTTTCAGCAGTTCGGTGATTTCTTCCCGGTTTAGGTTCAGGTATTCCTCGCTGGTTAGCAGAACATCGGCGATCAGGTTCGGGTAGTTGGAAGAATCGGTCAGGACTTTGATGTCTCCGCACCCTTCCGCAATACAGGCCTCTACAAAGGGGCTCCAAAGCACGAGTGCGTCGAGGGTCTCATCGTTGATGAACCGCTTGGTGAGCAGGTCGAGGTCGGTATGCTTCTGGGGAATGGTCTCCACCTCTGCCGGTTGTATATCATGTTCTTGCAGGACGTACTTCAAAAAGGTATGAGAAGGGGAGTCCTGTGGGTAAAGAATGCGCTTGCCCCGCAGGTCTGCTACGGTCTTGATGCGGCTTCTGGACAAGATGGCATCCGCGCCGTTAGACCAGGAAGCCTGATAAAATACTTTTGGCGACCATTCCTTGGTTTTATCTGCTACGTAGGGCAGGCGGTCAATGGTGCACCACATCATATCAATCTGCCCGGCTTTGAAGTCTTCGCACAGCTGATCAAGGTGGTCGTTGAGCTCAAAGTGTACCTCGCGGCGGTATTTCTGGAAAAGCGGGGTGTTTTCATTGCGGGCAAAGCCGCTGTTGTACATGATGCTCGGGATAAACCCGATCCAGGTCGGCAAAGCAATCTGCACGGACTTGGCATTGATGCGCTCGATGTACTCCTCCAGCGACTGCGCGATGTTTTGGTAGATTTTGCCTCTTTCCTCCTGCGCATCCGGCAGTTTGTCAAATACCCGGAGGTTTTCGATATCGAAGTGCTGATCGTAAATGTCGTCCCAGCCGTACAGGTGGTTGAGCAAAATCGGCATAATGAAGCGCTCTTCCTTCCGGTAGGCATCGCTGCTGCTGAACTTAGCGTAAGTCGATAGCAAGTCCCGCACTTCCTCGTCTACAATATTGTCGTTAACAAATTCCGGACTGAACAGGAGCAGGGTAATATCCGCACGCTTGAGTTCTTCCTTAAACTTCCGCTCCACCGAGCCGCCAATGTCCAGGTCAGTTGCCGTCCAGATATGGACGTTCGGGTAGCGGGCGTTGATGCTGGTGAACTGCTTTTCCAACTCTTCCCAGGCGTCCTGATCAGCTTTGGCGTATAGTACGGCAATATGGATGTTCGTCGTCCGTCCGTTGGTTTCCAAAATCGGTTGTATGGGCATAATCCTTATGTGTTGCGCTGTAGTGGTAGTGGTTCTGCTAACAAAACGAAAGAACCGGGCTGTCGTTACGGTTTTCCGGGTTAAATTAAGACTTTTTTAATTTATCAGGCTGAAAAGGATGTTGTTACGGAGGCGGGCTACTGCTTTTAGCGTTATTTAAGTCAGGGTTCACAAGTTTTGGCTTGCAGACCGATTACTAAGTGTATGTTTGGAGGTGCACTTCGGCTGATAATCGAAGCCTTGTGAATCCCGGTCATACCGGGACGTCATGGGAAAATGCTTATTTGACCCCGCAATTCTGCGGGGCAGGCTCCGCCAAACGCGCATTTTTCCATTTAGCCATAACCACAACTCTTTGATTATCAACTCTCGTTTGCTCCAAACATACACTAAGAGCCCCAATAAGCTCGTAAAGACAGCAATCTGTTATTAGGGAACTAACAGCTTTTTAATTGCTGATTCCATCTTTTCGGGCTTGGTGACCGGTGCAAAGCGCTTCACGGGCTTGCCATTTTTATCGATGACAAACTTGGTGAAGTTCCACCTGATTTTTTGGCCGAATAAGCCTTTGAGTGAGGACTTCAGGTATTTGTAAAGAGGGTGTGCGCCCTCGCCGTTGACTTCAATCTTGGAAAACATAGGGAAGCTGACGCCGTAGTTCAATTCGCAAAACTCCTGAATATCTTCCGCATCACCGGGTTCCTGATTAGCGAATTGATTGCAGGGGAAGCCCAGAATGACGAGCCCTTCCTCCCGGTACTTTTGATAAAGCTTTTCCAGTCCTTCGTATTGAGGCGTCAGTCCGCATTTGCTGGCCGTGTTGACGACAATGACGGTTTTGCCTTTGTATTCGTCCATTTTAACGGTAGTGCCATTCAGTTGCTGAGCTTCAAAATCATAAAATTCCATAGTAAAGGGTTGTTTTAGGATGGAATAGATTTTTTGTGGATTCGGTTGACTGAAATAGTCAAAAGGTTCACAAATGTGAATACGGTATCTTTTAAAGGAAAAGCCTTAAAGCACAAACCCAAGCCGGAGCCCCATCGTCACAGACGGCCGAAGGCTCCAGCCTTCTGTGGTTCTTTCAATGTTGAAAAGCCATTCGTCTGCCGGGTTATCGAAGCGCAGGACGCGATTGGAGATGTCCTGGTACGTGATGTGTTGAGCCCGCAGGCCGCAACCGATGAAAACATCAAGGTAGAGTTTACCCTTGTGGGTACGCTGAAGCCCGTATTTGATGTGCACATTAGCCTGGCGTTTCAATCTGGTGGCTTCATCAAAACTATACTGCTCTCCATCGCTGGCTTCGTAGGCATCATTGACCACATTCAGTGCCAGCTGGCTCAGTGCGCATTCGAGGGCCCAATAATCACTGGAAGGCATCCCGCTGTCCTTCGGGCGTGTAGTGATGTACCGGCGCACCTCAGGCCGGAGGGCGATATAATGGTAACCCTTGCGGAAGCCAGTATTATTCCAGAAGGTCGGGAAGTTGGCATAGGATGCATCCAGCAAATAGCTGTACTGCCCGGCAACCGCCTGCCCGCCAATCCGGAACCGTGGGTAAAAGTTGATCAGGCTGGATGGAGTGGCATGCAGCCCCCAGAGTACCCGGGGTGCTTCCTGGGCCCGGAGGGTTGGGCAGAGTACACCGCATGCCAGAAGGAGCGTTAAAAGGAGTTTCATAGTACCAGCGTTTTCTATAGAACCGTAACGTCTGAAGTCAGGAGAATGCTGTACCTTCCTTCAAAAAATGAACGATTTGAAATATATAGCCGGGGCTTTGGTGATCCTGCCACTTCTTCCGGTGATGTATGTACAGGGCAGGCGCATACGGGCATCGGTGCCGAGGTTGCCACCGGCAGCGGGGCCATCCGGACTTGTCGGAAAGCCCGTGGGTACCCCTTTTCGTTTGGCTACTTTAGGCGAAAGCACCATTGCGGGCATTGGCGTAGCTACGCACAAGGAAGGGTTTAGCGGTACCCTTGCCAGCTGTATTGCTGAACAAACAGGTCGGCCCGTCGCCTGGAACGTGTATGCAAAGAGCGGCTATACCGCCGCCCGGGTAAAAACCAGCCTTGTACCTGCGATGCGTGCAACCGAAGCAGACCTTATCGTGATTGGCCTTGGAGGGAACGATGCTTTCACCCTGAATGCGCCCTGGCAGTGGCGGCGCGATATCCGGGAGCTGATCTTGGAACTCCGTAATGAGTTTCCCCAAACCCCCGTTGTGTTTACCAATATGCCACCCATCAGGAAGTTCCCAGCCTTCACGCCGCTGATGAAATGGGTGATTGGCAACCACGTGGAGCTGTTAGGGCGTGAGCTGGAACGGATAGTTGCTCCCCTTGTTAATGTTTATTATTACAATCGGGCTATTACGTTGGAGGACTGGAGGGAGCGGTTAAATGTATCGGCTCCACCTTCCGATTTTTTTAGCGATGGAGTACACCCTTCCAAGCTGACTTATCAGGTATGGGCCCGGGACTTCGCTGGTTTTATAAAGGAAGCGGGGGTGATTCGTTAGCGTTTCTCCAAGTCTAGTTAATCTTCCGACAGCTGTTCCACCAGCTTATTCAGTTTACCTTACGAAGAAAGGGGCCCCTTTCTGAAGTCGGCGTCCCGGTTAACCGGGATTAACGCCGCAGGGCGCAAAAAGAAAAAGTCAAAAATCCTTTATTGTGCCCGAGGGGAGTATAAAAGAGAGAGGATTAATCCAAAAGATGCTCCAGCACCACCCGGTGCCGGCAGGGGATACCGTTTTCCACGATTGGAAAAGGATAGTTTCGGGTAAAATAATGCCGATCAATACGCAGCATTTCAAATCCTGCCTTTTGGTAGAAAGCCAGTTGCCCGATACTGGAATTGCCCGTCGCGACCAGCAACCGTAAAATGCCTTGCCGCTGTGCTTCTTCCTTGATGAAGGATAGAAGCTGCTGCCCTAGCCCTTGCCCCTGTAGCCCGGGCTGAATGGCTATATTTTTGATTTCCGCAGTGGGTTCTTTTTCGGGCAGGGCTTGGAACACTACGACCCCCGCAATCGGAGCTTCGCCCATCACCCACACCTGTCCGGTCTGGCAATAGGCTAAGACCCTGGCTTCGTCCGGATCTGCTGCGAGGAGCAGCGACATGGGCAGGGGGTGCCCGGCGGGAAGTCGCTGTATATTCATCGGGCCATATATTTTTCAAGACTGCGCCGGGCGGAAGCCTGCACTTTTTTCTGGAAAAAGGGTGCCCATCCAATCAGGTAGCCGGTAGGCCCAAAGGCTTGTTGTGCCCAGCGGTAGAAGTTGAAATGGTCCCGGTGCCGATAGATTTTTCCATCCCGCAGCTCAAATGTTGCGCCGATTGGGTTGACGATCTTCCGGCCCGTTGCGGAAAAGGTATAGGTGGCCTGCCACTTTGCGGAGGCATGCTCGCCCTGGGCTTCAACATCAGAAAAGGTCAGTTCAAGGTCTTTCCCGGCAGTAACAAGCATCGCCCACATCTGGCAGGTTTCCTCATAGCTGAGCCCGGGGAAGACGGGGTCTTCAAAGCGGGCACCCTGGGCATAACAGGCCTGCATGCCGGCGATGTCCTTGCGTTGAAAGGCGGTGTAGAAGTCGTGGATGATCATTTTTCCCCTAAAATAGCAAGATTATGGTCCAACAAGGCAGGAATTGCAAATTCTGGCTTTGCGGACTAAAAAAAAGCAGGAAGTTATACCTGCCCTTAATGATTTCGTCTGCATGAAACCAAAAATGACCGGCATTAAGAGCGTGTTGGGACTTTGCTTTTGGAGCGAACGCAGCCAAATTTTGTTCTGATCAAGGCGTGATACATTCAAGAATGGGATTAAAGGGGCCCATTCTTGAATCACATAGCCTTAGCTACGTGACCGAAGAACAACGAAGAGCAGGACAAAATTTGGCAAGAGTAGCCCGAAGTGTAAAATCCCAACACGCTCTTAAGGTTAAGGTTGGTCCAAGCCATCCCCCCCAGCAGCCAGAGCGTGCGCCTGAAGTCCCGCTAGGGACTATATGTTGGTAACCTCCCAGTACGTAAAGACGCCCCGCGCCGTAGGTGCGGAATGTGCTTCGTTGTAATAAAGGTTAAATAGAATGCCCAAAGGTTAAGGTTAAGGTTAAGGCTGAGGTTCAGGTTGAGTGCGAGCAGGGACGACAACCCCCAACGGCAGCGAGCTGCCTTCGCTCCCAGGCTGACCGTGCGATGGCTGCCCTATCGACCGGCACCGCTCGCCCCAAGCCACACCCCCAGCAGCCAGAGCCTGGCGCCCCGGCATTGCAGCGTTTAGGGAAAATTGCGCAGGGCTGGCGCCCACGAAGTGGAGCGGATACAATGTTTGAGCCCATGCTCCCCACCAAATTAGAAAACCCAGCGATCTGCTGTTACCCGCACCAAGCGCTCCCACATCGCACCAAGGCGAGTTTGTAGGCGCGAGTCAGCCCTGTGCAATTTTCCCGTTAAAAACGATAAGTCCCGGTATAACCGGGAATTTTTGGTTCTTTTCATCCAGGAAAAGAACACGTGAGATTTGCACACATGCCATAGCGACCGGCACCACTCGCCCCTCTAAACCCTAAACTTTACACACTAAACTTCCAAGACCATGCGAGCTGCCTCCGCTCCCAGGCAGCCAGAGCGTGCGCCTCAAGTAAGCAAAGCCAAACCCGTTAACAC
>NZ_JAVJSK010000003.1:0-15396 GCF_040219495.1 Phaeodactylibacter sp.
GGCCTGCAAACTACACTTTTTTGGTTATACTTCGTCCCGAAAATCCTCATTTAGCTCAGGCTAAACTCCGGTTTTCGCGCCTCGTCTAACCAAAAAATTGTTAGTTTTCGACTAGAAGACAAAAGTCCCAACACGCTCTAAGAGTATGTCTGTTGCCCCGCAGAACCCTGAGCCAGGAGCACCAATCGCTGATTTTACCGGTGAAGTGCCTTCAAACATACTCGAAGTGTTGTATGTTCGCTGTGGTAAATCAACAAAGTTGGCCGCGTAAAACAGAACCCGCTAAAAGAATGATGGATCAGGAATTATTGACCCTTCAGGTTGCCCGTATCGACCGTCCGGTGATGGACAGCGCCCATATAATTTTTGAGATCAAAGGGCAGCCGGTGCCGGATTATCAGGCGGGGCAGTTCCTCACCCTGCTCTTTCCGGAGCTGGGGCCGGGGCCGGTCCGCCGCTCCTATTCTTTGGCCTCAGCGCCCGGTGTGGATGCCCAATTGTCCATTTGCGTCAAACGCACCGTCAATGGGCAGGCTTCTGCCTATCTGACCAAGCGCCTGCAAGTTGGGGATGTCCTGCAGGCGCTACCCCCCGCCGGGCAGTTTGTATTGCCGGAAGGCCCCAAACCTTTACTGTTGATTGCCGGGGGCAGTGGTTTTGTGCCCATGTTTTCCCTTCTGAAAGCCGCCCTGAACAGCGCCGCCCCCACTTCGATCCAACTCTTGCTCGCCAACCGCAATGCCCGCTCAGTCTTATTCCGCGAAGAACTGAAGCAGCTGGAAAGCGCGCACCCGGACCGCCTCAGGGTATTGCATTTGCTGAGCCAGCCAACCGAAGACTGCGAGGCCGCTTTAGCTGCAACTGCGCATACCGACATAAAGCAGGGGCGTTTGAGCAATGCCTGGCTGGAGTTTTGGGCAGCACAGGCGCTTGGCCCTGCATTGGCAGATGCCCACGCCTACATCTGTGGCCCTCCGGGACTGATGCTAAAAGCAGCCATGACCCTCCGCTTTCTCGGTTTTGGAGCCGGACGATTACACCAGGAAGATTTTATTATCCACAGCCCTTTCCGGCCGAAAGCCGATCAACTGCCGCTGGCTACGGTAGAACTCCGGTACAAAGGGCAGACGTTGTCGTTTCCGGTGAAGCCGGGGCAGACTTTGCTGGAAGGCGCACTGTTGGCGGGTATCGAACTGCCCTACAGCTGCCGGAGCGGGAGTTGCACCACCTGCTCGGCTCAGCTTACTGCGGGCCGGGTGGAGATGTACACCCACAACAGCCGGGTAGACAGCGAGGCCACCAACGGGCACATCTTTACCTGTGTGGCCTATCCCGTGACACCGCAGGTGCAGCTCACGGTCAGATAAGTTTGTTAACTTTGAGCTAAATAACCTTTGGTCTGTTGAAGTGTGTAAACTGCCATACCGAACTGCCTGATCATGCCCGTTTCTGCCTGCAATGTGGCGCACCACAGCCGGAAGAACCCTCAGCACCTGAACAGGAAATACATCCCCTGATTGATTTGCAGGGCAATGTGAGCAAACAGCTCACAGCGGAATTCTTCCGGCTGTTGAACCGTAAAATTGCGGAGGAACAGCCCGGAGCAGAGGAACAGGCGTATACGGAACTGCTCTATGAATCGGGCTTCCGGGACCTGCTGCACCGCCGGGAGGCTCAGTTGGCTGATGAACTCCGCTACCTGCAGGAGCAAGGTACACCGGTAGACCGGCAAAATGCCAGGGTGGAAAACCACCTGGAAGAGCTGACCGATTACTTTCTCATCCACTACGCACAGGAACTCAACCCCATTCCACTGCCGCAGGAGATGCTCCGGCATCAGGGGCCCGGCGCTGAAGACCATCCCCTGGAAGCACTCATTTTTGATTACCTCGATTTTGCCGGCGAGCCTGATGAAACGGTGTACACCGATTTTATAAAAATGCCGGTTCAGAAACTCCGAAACGCCGGGCAGTTCTTCCTTCAGCCCGAACGCCGGGACGAGCGCATCTTTTTCATTTGCGATCAGAGCCTGCTGGGGTCCTGTAAGGAAGGCTTCGCAATGACGGAGCGCGGGCTCTACTGGAAAGCGCAGTTGCAAACGCCTCAGCATATCCTCTACGAACACCTCAGGGAGGTGAAACGCGAAAAAGACTGGCTCCTCATTGACGGGGCGTTTTTCAATATCAACCTCCGTTTTAACATCAAGATGCTAAAGCTTCTTAAACGGCTGCAGCAGCGTTTCAGAGCCGGTAAAAAATAGCCAGGTCATTGATCGGGCGGTTGTCAAAGAGGTTGAATTCACTGATGTCACTATCAAAACGGTCTCCATTTTCAGTCACGTAGCTGGTCGTGCCGGTATGATAAATGATAGGCAGGCCAAACTCTATACTGAAGGACAACCGGCTGGTGAGGGGTATATTGGTACCAACAAACGGAGTTAACCCCACCAATACATGGCTGTGGTTGGCAGTGCTCAGGATTTGAGTATAACCGCCCGGCATCTGGTCTTGCGGGCGACTGTTTATGTAGGTGATCCGTTCTGTAAAGAGTACACCGGCCTGCGCATCCGCACCAAAGTAAACGGGCAGTTTTTTGCTGAAACGGTAGGTAGACAAACCTGCGCTGAACAATAGGTTGGTACGGGGCAGTAAGTCGTTTTGGTGGTACCTTGGGTCTTCCGGCGTACTGCCCGGGAGCAACTGGCCCGGATAAGGGGTGAAGCCTTCAAAGTAATCTTTGTTGTTGACTTCCACCTTGATCCGCAGGTCGCCGCCGGGCCGGTGTTCCCGGTACAGAGCTTCGATCTGATAGTAGCCAAGGTTTCCACCACCGCCAGCAATGATCGCCGGGAGCAGGTCGGCTCCGAGCTGTGTATAATAAGGGCCAAAAGCCGCGGGCGTGGGCAGGGTGTCTTTAGGGGGTTGAGCAGAGAGCTGCACTGCTAGCACAGTGCACATTAACGAAAGAAAAATGCGCATGATTTTGGGAGATTAATTTGTGCTAAAACGACAAAAGCAAAAGGATAAGGTGCCGGTCCTGATTTTAACATTTTAAGACAGGGGTTTCAGCTTGAAAACAAAAACCGCTAATTGCCGTTTCCTTCAAAAACTGGTATGCCGAAGCAACGTAAAAAGGGCGATCTGCCTACCAAAGCCTGCTTGCATTGCGGCCGGCCTTTCACCTGGCGGAAAAAATGGGAAAAAGTATGGGACGAAGTGAAGTACTGTAGCGAACGTTGCCGCCGGGAAGCGAAACGGGGCCGTAATTAGACCTGATGCGTCGGGCAGGAAAACTGGCGATGATTCCCAATAAGCTCTAACAGATGATTTATCAACGCAGTGTGCAATAAGCCAAAGAAATGTCAACAAATCCACAACGACAGCAGAGAGACCCCGCAGAAGAAGGGTACAACGAGTACAACAACTTTGCATTCCACCCCTTTAATGTGCTGCTGGTACTTTCCCTGCTGGGCATCACGGCCATGTTTCTGGCCTTTACGGCAGCATTTGTCTATACCCGCGTACAAAGTAACCTTCCGCCCATCCGGCTCCCCAATATCTTTATCTTCAATACGCTCGTCCTGCTGGCCAGCAGTGGCGCAATGGTCTGGGCCAAGCGGTGCTATAAAGCTGATGATACCGAAAACTACCAGCGTGCGCTCATTGCGACCATGGCTATCTCCTTGGTTTTTATGATCCTGCAGGCGGTAGGGTGGTATCAGCTGTTCAGCAATCAGATTTACATCCACAGCGACAACTCTGCGGGCTATTTGTACGTGATTTCCGCCTTGCACTTTGCCCACGTTATTGCCGGCTTGCCCTTTCTGGGGCTATTCTTATGGACGGCCCGCAAGCGCATGAAAGAGCCGGTCAGCGTGTTGGTGTACTTCTCAGACCCGGAAAAGCGCCTGAAGCTCCGACTGCTGACCATCTACTGGCATTTTCTGGATGGGCTGTGGATTTACCTGGTGCTCTTTTTTTACCTCAATTATTTACTGCGGTAATCTTTTTTAGTACGGTGGCTTTCTGCTACTTTCGGGAAAAGAACCAACCTCCAACATGAAATACCTTTTGCCCCTTTTGGCACTGCTGATGCTGCTGATCAGCAGTTGCAAAGTAACGAAGCCCGTTCGCCCCATGGAAGAATACGAAGAACTTTACCGGGAGCAAGTTTCCATCATCAATATCCCCATCGATGTGCCGGTGCGGGACCTGGAAGCTGTGCTCAACAAGCAATTGAGCGGTATCCTGTACGAAGACAACAACCTGCGGGACGGCGATAAAATGATGGTAAGGGCGACCAAGCAGGATGATATACGGCTGGGGCTGGATTCCCAGGCCATTACTTACCGTATTCCGCTTGACCTTTGGATCAAATACGATCTGGGCATCAGCACCGTGGAGGCCAACGGGCAGATCGCAGTGGATTTCAAAACCGAGTTTGGGGTCAATTCCGATTGGAGCATCAACACCGTGACCATACTTGAAGGCCACGAATGGAATAAAAAGCCCCGGGTCAAAATGGGCTTTGTGGATTTGCCGGTAGGGTTTATTGCTGATATCGTTTTGCGCAACAGTACCGCTCAGATTTCAAGAGCCATCGACAACCTGGTGCGCGAGCAGTTTGACCTGCGCAAAACGGTGGAGGAAGCCTGGCGCGAAATGTTTCAGCCCGCTCTGGTCTCTGAGGCTTACAACACCTGGCTGACGGTGAACCCACAGTATATTGGTATGAGCCCCATCAATACGGAGAGCGGGCGCATTGCCACCACCATCTATGTGGAAGGCAAGCCATCGGTAAGGATCGGGGAGCGGCCCGACCCTAAATATGTACAGCCTTTGCCGCCTTTACGTATCAGCCCGGTGAAAGCAGAAGACTTCACCCTGCACATCAATGCGGAGATTGCTTACAACGAAGCCGAACGCCTCGCCAAACAGCAACTGCTTGGCGAAACCTTCTCCTACGGCCGCCGGTCTGTGAAGATTGAAGACCTGGAATTTTTTGGGAAGGGGAGTAATATCGTGATTAATACCACCCTCAGCGGCACCTACAACGGTAGTATTTACCTGGTTGGCCGCCCGGTGTACAATCCCAGGAAAAATACAATTGATATTGAAGACCTGGAGTATACGCTGGATACCAAAAACTACCTCTTCCGGTCTGCGGGCTGGCTGATGAAAAGTACCATCAAAAATAAAATTGCCGAGAACCTGAATTTCCTGCTCGACTACAATATGAAGGACATGCAGCAGCAGTTTCAGGAGCAGCTGCAGGAGTACGAGCTGGCTACCGGATTGGTGCTAAATGGCAACCTGGAGGCGATAGATCTGCGCAATGCCTATCTGACAGTAGATGGCATGGTGGTCGACCTGGCCCTGAAAGGCAACGTTAACGTGCGGGTGCAGGGACTGAATTGATCACTGCCTTACCATCGTCAGTTGCCGCTCCTTATCGCCGTCCATCATTTTGAGCTGTAGGGTATCACTGGCAAGCTGTAGTATCTCGACCGCCTTTTCGGTGCTGGCCTGATTGAGGGTATCGCGGGTAAAAAGGTAGGCCCCATCAACAGAGTAGCTGCCGGCTTCCCGGTAGTTGAGGGTACTCTCATAGGTGTACCGGTCTTCAGAGGTGAAGCTGAGCTGTATCTGACTGGGGTCAACGGCAAGGGGCGTACCTTCTTCCGTTATGGCAATAGCCTGCCATTGGCCTTTGAGATTCTCTGCCTGATAGCCGGATTGGCAGGCGGTCAGGAGAGTGAGCAGCGCAAAAACAACAATCAGCATTCTCATTCGTACAGGTATTGTTTGAATCCACGGCAAAAGTACAAACTATGGCTGGCCTGCCCAACTTGGATTTTCTGACACCGGCCTCACAAAAGCGACTTTAAAAAAAGCCAGGTCGGGCTGTCCTGTCCGGCAAATGCCAGTCTGCTGCGGGAATTACTGGTTTTTATTGCCTCAAAACAAACGGAACAAGTATATTCGCGCTGTTCAAAAAAATGACCATGGAGCAACGCAAACAAGTCCTTTCTGCTATTCAGCCCACCGGGCAAATGCACTTTGGCAACTACTTTGGGGCAGTGAAGAACTGGGTCGCCCTGCAGGAAAAGTACGATTGCATCTACGGGGTGGTCGATTACCATGCCATGACGATGCCCTACCATCCGAAAAAACTTCGGGAAAATACCTGGGAATTGCTCTTTAACCTGATGGCGGTTGGCGTTAAGCCGGAGTCTCTGTTTATTCAGTCCCTGGTGCCGGAGCATACAGAGTTATGCTGGATTTTCAATTGCTTCGCCTCCTACGGTCAGCTGACCCGTATGACGCAGTTCAAGGACAAAAGCGCACAGGTGCAGGAAACCGCCACTGATAGCTTCATCTCGGCGGGCCTGTTGGACTATCCGGTGCTACAGGCAGCCGATATCCTCATCTACCGGGCCGACTACGTGCCCGTAGGCAAAGATCAGGAGCAGCATCTGGAGCTGACCCGTAACATCGCGCAGCGCTTCAACAATCAGATGGGCAAGGAATTCTTCGTCCTGCCGGAGCCCCTTTACACGGAAGTGCCCAAAGTGCGCTCTACCGCAGACCCCACCCGTAAGATGAGCAAAAGCGCAGGCGAAAAACACTACATTGATGTGTTTGGGGACGAAAACCGCATCCGTAAGCAGATCCGCTCAGCTGTGACCGATACCGGTGATACCCCTTCCGGGGAAATGAGCCCGGGCGTGGATAACCTCTTTACCCTGCTCAAAGCCGCCGAGTCGCTGGAAGCATACGAAAGCCTCATGAAAGACTACGAAGCCGGTGCCTTAAAGTATGTGGAACTGAAGGACGCCGTAGCCGATGCCTTAGTGGGGCTGAGCACGGACTTCAAAGCCCGCAAGGAAGCCCTGAAGGCCGATAAAAAGGAGATCAAGAATCAGATTAAGGCGTCTTCTGCTGAAATCCGAAAAAAAGCACAGGAGACCGTCCGTGCTGTAAAGGACCTGGCGGGACTGGCCAATGTGAAGTTTTAAACCTCAACTATGAAGATCATCTGCATCGGTCGCAACTACGCCGAACATGCCAGGGAACTCAATAACCCTGTACCGGGGAGCCCGGTGGTGTTCATGAAGCCACCTTCTGCCTTGTTGGTGAACAACAAGCCATTTTACTACCCGGAGTTCACGAAAGATTTGCACCACGAGGTGGAAGTTGTGCTGAAAATCGGCAAAAATGGCCGGCATGTGCAGCCGGAGTTTGCTGCAGACTACTACCCGGAAATTGGGCTGGGCATTGACTTTACCGCCCGCGATGTGCAGCAGCGCCTCAAGGACAAAGGCCACCCCTGGGAAATTGCCAAGGGCTTCGATGGCTCCGCTGTTATCAGCGACTTTGTCTCTATAGAGGAGTGCAACCGGGGCGCGATCGAATTTGAATTGAAGAAGAACGGGGAGACCGTACAGCATGGCAATACCAAAGACCTGCTGTTCTCGTTTGATGATATCATCGTGTATGTCTCTCAGTTCTTCAAGTTGCAGATGGGCGACCTGATTTACACGGGTACACCGGCGGGCGTAGGCCCGGTACAGGTTGGCGATCGGCTGGAAGGCTTCCTGCACACCAAGACCGCAGTCAAGTCTATGTTTCAATGCGAAATCAGGTAGGGGCTGAACAAGTTCTGAAAAACAGCAAGATTTTGCCGTTTATTCCTATTTTTGCAGCGATTTTACCGGGCCGTTACCCGTCTTTAAATCCGAAATAAACCGAATTTATGCCATACTTATTCACCTCTGAGTCCGTTTCCGAAGGGCACCCTGATAAAATTGCTGATCAGATTAGCGATGCCCTCGTTGATCATTTCATTGCCTTTGACCCTTCCTCTAAGGTTGCTTGTGAAACCCTGGTCACGACCGGGCAGGTCGTCCTGGCTGGCGAGGTCAAGTCGGATGTTTACCTGGATGTGCAGCAAATTGCCCGCGACGTGATTGAGCGTATCGGCTACACTAAGTCGGAGTACATGTTTGAAGCCCACTCCTGTGGCGTACTTTCGGCTATTCACGAGCAATCACCTGACATCAATCAGGGGGTGGAGCGCGCGAGCCCGGAAGAACAGGGCGCCGGCGATCAGGGCATGATGTTCGGTTATGCCTCCAATGAAACGGAGAGCTACATGCCGCTGGCCTTGGCCATTTCCCACAAAATTTTGCAGGAACTGGCGGCTATCCGCAAGGGAGGCGAGCAGATGACCTACCTCCGCCCGGACTCCAAGTCGCAGGTGACGATCGAGTATGCAGACGACAACACGCCTCAGCGCATCGATACCATCGTGGTATCCACACAGCACGATGACTTCGATGAGGACGAGCGCATGCTGAATAAAATCCGTGAGGATATCATCAACATCGTTATTCCAAAAGTAAAGGCACAGCTTAAGCCGGAGCTGCAAAAACTGTTTGAAGATAACATCACCTACCACATCAACCCAACCGGCAAGTTCGTCATCGGTGGGCCACACGGCGATGCGGGCCTGACGGGCCGTAAAATTATCGTAGACACCTACGGGGGCAAAGGCGCTCACGGCGGTGGTGCATTCTCTGGCAAGGACCCTTCCAAAGTAGACCGCTCTGCGGCTTACGCTACCCGCCACATCGCGAAGAACCTCGTGGCTGCCGGTGTTTGTGACGAAGTGCTGGTACAGGTTTCTTACGCTATTGGTGTAGCTGCGCCTACCAACATCTACGTCAATACCTACGGTACGGCTAACGTGAAAATGAGTGACGGCGAAATCTCGAAGAAAGTAGAGGAAGTATTCGACATGCGCCCCTACGCGATTGAGCAGCGCCTGAAGCTGCGCACGCCGATCTACTCCGAGTCTGCTGCTTATGGCCACATGGGCCGTACGCCGGAGCAAAAGATGGTGAAGTTCGTCGATGGTGCCGGCCGCGTTAAGGAGATGCAGGTGGAGACCTTCACCTGGGAGAAACTCGACTACGTGGATAAGGTGAAAGCGGCATTTGGGCTGTAGGGCTTTGCCTAATCATGATATTACAGCCCCGGTTTGTTGCGACAGGCCGGGGCTGTATAGTTCAGAGCAGAAGCCAATTCTGGTAATTATCGGGGTTGATCACCTGATATTTTGCATCTGGGTAGGCGTTCTTCCATCCCCCGGGCGCCTTGGGTTTTTTTCGGGGATTCCACTTGAATTCGTAGCCATAGAGTGCTCCGCCCCGGTCTTCTATCCAGTCGATTTCCTGCTGATCGTAAGTTCTCCAGAAATAGTTGTAGACCAGTATGTCGTTGTAGTGCTGATACTTTATGCGCTCTGCAATCATATAGTTTTCCCACAAAATGCCCATGTCGCTCCGCATATTTACGGGGTTAAGGTTGCCGGCCAGGATATTCCTTATGCCATTATCGAGAAAGTAATACCGGTGACTTTTATTGACTTCCTTTCTCAAATTCCTGCTGAAACCGCCCGTTTTGTAGAGAATGAACACTTTAGTAAGCAAATCAAGGTACTTTTCCACGGTGTTTCTGCTGATTTGAAGCGAATTAGATAGTTCCGGTATACTTACCTCCCCACCAACCTGAAAGGCAACTAACCTGAGCAAGTCAATGATTTTATCACTGTTCCTGATGGTTTCGAAAGTCAGAATGTCTTTGAGTAGGTAGGAGTTGAGCAGCTCACGCAGATATAAATGTTTCTCTTTGACGGTATCCAATTGCAGTATTTCGGGGTAATTGCCATAAATCAAGCGCTGATATAAACCATCTTTGCGCTCCCTGATACTTTCTTTTTTTGCAATTTCTCCTTCCGATATGCCGAATAGCTTGAAAGTCATCTTCCGGCCGGTCAAAGGCTCTCCGGTATAATTTTCTACATCAAAAGCAGATGATCCGGTAATGAGCACTTTCAATCCTTTAATTTCGTCTATCATCAGCTTTAGGGCATTACCGACATCAGGTATCTTTTGAGCTTCATCAATCACGAGAAACTTCTTGCCATCCAGGATTTGAGATAGCGCTTTGACGCTCCTCCTTGTAAATAGTTCCTTGGCAGCAATGTCTTCCCCATTGAGCAATACATAAGGCTCAGTGGATTCTGATAATATCTTTTGGATTAATACCGTTTTCCCCACCCGGCGTGGGCCCAGAAGCACCACCACCTTGTTGGGCCGCAGGTATTCTTTTATCTGTATTTCAGTAAATCTTGGAATGAAGTCCATGATTGTTTTGAATAAATTAACGTTAGTTTATTCAGTTAGTTGAACGAGTTAACATTAATTCGTTCAATTTAATAGTTGTCCGATCTTGGATTACAACAAAAATAGTCGAGCATTACCGGTAAATTCCTAAAAAAAACAAGGGCAAGCCACACATTTCAGTGTTAGCCTGCCCCTTTGGGGTACATGGGATTATAAGAGCCTGTTGGGATTTTGGTCTTCTAGGCGAGAACTTACAGTTTTTTGTTTATACAAGGCACTAAAACCGGAGTTTAGCCTGAGTCCCGCTTTTTAAGCCTAAAAAGCGGGAAGGATTTTCGGAACGAAGTATAAGCGAAAAAGTGTTGTTCGTAGCCCGATTACTAAAGTCCAAACAGGCTCTAAAATAGGGTAGAGGCCCTTATGGGTTAAGGTGGCCAGTTTTCACCTGGAAAAAGTCAAACGATGATAGGTCTGTTTCCAACAGTAAGGTGTTGCTGCCAAAGTTGATACCAGCAAGTGGATTACCTGGATTGATAAAACTAGTGTTTGTGCGCAGGTACCGGACCGATGGACTGTTTTGGAAGCTGGCATCAATGCCCAGAATCAACCGGCGCATAAGCACCAGGTCCAGTGTGGTGATGCTGCCGCTATTGTTGACATCGCCGGCAACGTAAACAAACGGCGATTCAGGTAGCTGTATCCCAAGGATAATACGTGCGGCAATCACCACATCCAAGGTGGAAACGCCCTGCAGGTAGTTGACCTCCTGATTGTCCTGAGGCACGACTGTATATTCCTGCCCTGTCATAAGGCCGTCAAAGGCGTACGCGCCCTGAGTATCTGTAGTACCCACAGCGATGAGCTCCTCATTCCAGTCAAGGAGATGGACTACAATACCGATTACCGGGGTCTCATTCAGTCGGGTGATTTGGCCGCTGAGCATTGCTGTCTGGGCGTAAAAGGTAGTCGAGAGCAGGCATAGCGCTGCCAGGGTTATGATGGTCTTTTTCATAATAGTTGGGTTTTGAAAGGGGCTGCCCGCCCGTAAGCAGGCAGCACCACTAATTCATCGAAAGGAAATTAATATTAACGCGCAATCATGATGCGATGGGTGGTAGCCCCCTCGCTGGTCCACACCTGAAGCAGGTACAAGCCTTCCGGCAAATACTGCAGGTTGACCTCAGACTGTCCGCCCTGGATTTGCTGTACGGTACGGCCATCAGTTGCCATCAGGCGGGCGCTTTCCAGTTGTGCACCCTCCACCAGGATTCTGATCTGATCACTGGCTGGATTAGGGAATGCACGTACATTAAACGCCTGAGCGGTTTCCGGCACATTCACCAGCCCATCCTTGACCACTCCTGAAGTAGTCAGCCCTTCCAGCTGGAAGTCCATCTCCGCAGCATTGATCAGCCGTATATTCTCAATGTCAAAGTCGAGTGGATAGTCATTGCCCCGCATGAAAATGACGTCCTGAATGGTAATGTGCAGTTGGCCAATGGCGCCGCTGCCTTCTGCATTGAGGCCATTGGTACGGGTCAGGGCTACATCAATGCGGCTGTCGTCGTAGCGGTCTTTGGACAGCCCGATCAGGTCTTCGTTGGTATTGCCAAGCCAGGATTCCAGGAAGGAAGCGGAAGCGCTGCCCGGCGCTACCGCGGAAGTGTCGTACACGATGGTGAATGCCAGTCCGTAGACTTCGGGTACGGTCGTGCCGGGTTCTCCGAGCATGATGTTGAAGGTAGCCGGCACGCCCAGGACCACCGTGTCCGGTTCGATGTAGATGACGCCCGCCATGCTTCGGTTTTCCTCTTCCGGCAGGAAGTTCACTTCTTCGCCCCAGTTGTTCACCAGCGCCAGGGTGTCTGCCGCATCAATGAAGCCGTCACCATTGGTATCCAGGTGCTTGTAGTTGACGTTGGAGTTTGGGGTCGCGTTTTGCCAGCCCGGTGCTACCTGCGCTTCCCATACAATTGTTGCATCTGTCCGCTCTGGCCCGGCTGTGCCAAAACCAAGGCCAATATTGAGCAGGTCGAAGTGGGTCACCAGGCCATCCACATCGGTATCGCCGGGCCAGACTTCGGGCTGCAGCACATCCACGGTGCCGTTTTGGAGGACAACGGGAAGGATGTTTTCAAGGTCCGTTACTTCAATATTGACCGGGGTGGGGGAGAAGGTCACCGGAGTGGGCCCTTGCAGGGTATCGGCCTGAAGGCAAAGGGTGAATAGCGGTGCACCATCCGGAAGGGTTACGGTGTTGAGGCCAAGGTCGAACCAGGACATGGCAATAATGCCTTCGTCTGTAAGATTAAGGTTGAAGTCTGTTGCCGGACTCAGCCCGGGGAGGTTACCGGCTAATATCAGGGTGTCAAAGCTGAGCCGGTCTTCATCCCAGTTGATGGATAGCTGTACAGTCCCAACATCCGTGAAGTTTTCAACGGTCACGTCAAGGCAAACCACCTCACCAGTGTCCACCATAGCGCTACCGATCTGTAGCGTCACATCATCCGGCCCTCCGGAGCCCTGTATGAAAGCCCCGCCGTTGACCGGTGTGAATTCAATGCCTTCTACATTCTCCAACAGGAAGGGGTGAATGGACGCATTGAAGCTGATTCCGGTGGAGCTGCCCGGATCGCCAGTTGCATCGAAACACAATTCAAAGAGCACATCTCCGTCTTCAACAAAAATGGCATCAGGTGCGGTAGCATTCCAGATAAGGCTCAGTTGCCCGATATCCGAATCGCTGTCATCAATGGTGAAGGTGACCGCATCGCCAAGAACGCCACCTGTAACCCCGGTATAGCTGAGTATCCCTGGCAGCCAAGCCACCCCCGCCTCAAAACTAGTGACTTCAGCTGTACCTGAGACGGTTACCGGTACGCAGAAGTTGGTATTGGTATTCACTATCGCTTCGCCAATCGTCACGGTAGCGGAATTTCCTGAACCGCCGCAATTCGGTGTTATCGGCTCGGGGCTGTAAGCCGTACCTTCTGCATCGGTGATCGTGAGGCTGTAGGCAAGATTATCCGGTACATTTTCTAAAGTTGAAAAGAGAGAGTCCTGCTCCACGAATCCCGTACTCCATTCAAACGTGTAGGGCTGTACCCCACCACTCCATACGGCACAGGATATGGAAGCCAAAAAAGAACCATCCGGGAATCCGGTGCAACTGATGGAATGGCCGGTCAGGAATTCACCCGTAACCGTGCAACTGCCATCCTCAAAAGTTGCCG
Organism: Phaeodactylibacter sp.; assembly: GCF_040219495.1. Lineage (GTDB taxonomy): Bacteria > Bacteroidota > Bacteroidia > Chitinophagales > Saprospiraceae > Phaeodactylibacter. Next base: position 13,423 of record NZ_JAVJSK010000003.1, read on the forward strand.
CGACCTCAGTTCCACTTTCCAGGTAACCGGGAAGGATGCTATCATCAAATGCAATGTCGGTTTGGCTGCCTTCTGGGCCTACGGCATCGAAGCAGATTTCAAAGAGAGTGGCATCTTCCTGTATAGGCAGGCCTTCCGGGATGTCGATGTCCCACTGCACGGTCAGTTGTCCGTTGCCGGTTTGAGAAAGGTCAAGCCCATCGTCGAGCAGGGCGGTCAGGGCCCCTTCATTGACACCTGTAAAGGACAAGACATCGGTCGACCAGGTCAGTGCAAGGTCCAGCCGGGTGATGGGTGGCACATCGCTTGCTTTGACCGGTATGCAGATGGAGCCGCCTTCTGCTACCATTTCATGGGGAACGTAAATGGTGGGGTCGCCCCCCGTGCCCGGGCAATCAGGTGTGATGGGGCCAGAGGTTGTGGTACACCCATTTGCATCGGTAATGGTAACGCTGTATGGCTGATCCGGGCTTACGCCAGCCAGGGTACTTGCTAAATCACTTGTGGTTTCTGTGAAGCCTGTACTCCACTCGAAGGTGTATGGTGTTTGTCCGTCCGACCAAACCACACAGGTAACATCAGTAACGGCGCTCCCATCTGGTATGATCGTACATGCGTAGGTCAAACTCGTTTGCAAGCTTTCCTCTTCAAGTACTATCCCCATTTCAAAGGTGCAACCGGTATTAGAATCGGTTACGGTGAGGGCGTAGTCTCCTGCCATCAGATTAGAAATGCTGTGAGCGTCCGTCTGCCCGGTACTCCAAATGAAATCATAAGCTCCGGAGCCGCCTGCCACTTGTACCTGAATGGCTCCATCACTGTTGCTACAGGTAGGTGGGGTCAGAATGACATTGCTGACGCTGATGCCGTCCTCGGGGGTTACGTTGAATAAGCCGGAAACCTGATCGCCGTTTGTATCGGATACGATGAGTTCGTACAATCCGGCCGGCGCATTTGTAAGGTTGGCGTCACTGTTAACCATTGCATTCCCCTGCATCCAGGAATAGGTGTAGGGCGGCGTGCCACCAGCTACAACAACTGAAAGGTTACTGCCTGTAGTGCAGTCGCCCAAATCCTGACAGGCACTGACAAACCTGACCGGCTCGGCAAAACCATCTTCTATGGATACTCCGCCTCCCAGCAGGCTGAAGCTGGGCAGTATTTCAGAATTGCCCAATACGATTTCTGTGTTGGTGATATCACTGGTCGAAACGAATTGAAATCCACCATAGCCATCGTCTCCGATGACTTCGAAGCAAAAATCGAATATTGCGGTGCCGTCCATCAAATTCAGACCGGTAAAGTCCGTATTGAACCAGGCAAAAGTAGCTCGGCCTTCCCCAATAAGTTCGCCTTCCAGATTAAAGTCCTCAGGGATTAGCCCAGGCAGGTTAAAATTAGAAATTTCTATAAAGTCAAGTCGGGTGGTGTCCCATTCAAAAGCCGTTTGTACGGCCAGGATGTCTTCAAAGTTGTTCACGCGCACGGACAAACAGACCGTGTCGCCAGGCGTGGCGGTCTGACTGTCGATGAGCAGGTTAAAGCAGTTTTGCTGGGCATTGAGGGCAAAGGTGCTGAGCACAAGCGCGGCTATGCCTAAGATCATTTTTTTCATGGAGATACTAGTTTTGTCTTTTTTCCGCAGGAGTATCCCGCGGGCGTTCCTGGAATTATTACGATACAAATGTAGCGGTACCCTATCCCGGAAAAAAGTACATTATTCTTCAATTATAGATTTTCACAGCTGGTCTTTGAAGTTAAAGTGCTTGTTTTTGTTAGATTAGTGGCAGTAAAATATAGATTTTGAGATGCGGCAATCTAAGTTAATCGATCGTAACTATTTAGGTAGGGCTTCCTGCAGCAGCGTAGCTGCGAAGGAACGACTCGCCCCGCCAGGCGTTGAGCAGCTCGTCATAGGCAGACAAGCCGTGCTTTTTTGCCGTACTGCAAAAGCTTTTGATCCTTGCATAGTGC
>NZ_JAVJSK010000004.1:0-18560 GCF_040219495.1 Phaeodactylibacter sp.
GTCTTAATCCTACTCTGGACTGGATATGTACTCTGACAGCAACCTTTGCAATTCACTGATAATCAAACCATTAATGTCAAAGAACGACAAATTTTAACACTTTTTAACAGGGGTTTTTTCAAAACACCCACTGCATAAAGCTATAGACTTGAAACCGAACAGCTGTACGGTTTACAACTGCCGGATATAAGCAATGTACGCAATTTTCCGGATAATAGTTCCCCCTCCACACCTCTTTTTTTCTTGTGCGTTTTATCCCCGCATCTCCTTCCACGCATTGATCAGCCCATTGGTAGAGGCATCGTGGCTGAACACATCCCCTTCGCCTTCGAGCTCAGGCAGTATATTTTTAGCCAGCTGCTTGCCCAGCTCCACGCCCCATTGGTCAAAACTGAAGATGTTCCAGATCACGCCTTGTACAAAGATTTTATGCTCGTAGAGGGCGATCAGACTGCCGAGGCTGCGCGGCGTGACCTGCTTCAGCAATAGGGAGTTGGTGGGGCGGTTGCCTTCAAAGACCTTGAAGGGCAAAAGCGCCTCGATCTCTGCTTCCGACTTCCCGGCAGCTTCCAGCTCTGCCCGCACTTCCGCTTCGGTTTTGCCCATCATCAGGGCTTCGGTCTGTGCGAAAAAGTTGGACAATAGCTTGACGTGGTGGTCACCAATGGGGTGGTGGGAAATCGCGGGCGCAATAAAATCACAGGGGATCAGCTTCGTGCCCTGATGAATCAGCTGATAGAAGGCATGCTGCCCATTCGTGCCGGGCTCGCCCCATATAATCGGCCCGGTCTGATAACCGACCGCCTTGCCATCACGCCCTACGTACTTGCCATTGCTCTCCATATTGCCTTGCTGAAAATAAGCCGGGAAACGGTGCAGGTACTGATCATACGGCAGAATAGCCTCTGACTCCGCACCGTAGAAGTTATTGTACCAAATACCAATCAGCCCCAACAGCACCGGCAGGTTATGCTCTAGTTCGGTCTCCCGGAAGTGCAGGTCCATCGCATGAAACCCTTCCAGCAGTTGCCGGAAATGCCCAAAGCCAATCGTACAGGCAATAGGCAGCCCGATGGCCGAGGTCAGGCTGTAACGCCCCCCTACCCAGTCCCAAAACCCAAACATATTCTCCGGGGCAATACCAAATTCTTTCACCCCGGCTTCATTCGTGGAGATGGCCACAAAGTGCTTCGCGACCTCTTCCTCACTGCCAGCCGCTTCCAGAAACCAGGAGCGGGCAGTGCGCGCATTGGTCATCGTTTCCTGCGTGGTAAAGGTCTTGGAGGCTATCATAAAGAGGGTCGTCTCCGGGTCGCACTGCTGCAGGGTCTCTGCCATATGGGTACCGTCTACATTGGAGACAAAGTGTACCTGCATACCGGGCTTCCAGTAGGGCTTCAGGGCCTCAGTGACCATCACGGCGCCCAGGTCAGAGCCACCGATACCAATGTTCACAATCGTGCGCAGGGGCTTGCCGGTATAGCCCAGGCGCTCCCCCTTCACCATCTGATTGGCGAAGGCTTCCATGCGGTCCAGCACGGCATTCACCTCCGGCATCACGTCCTTACCATCTACCATCACAGGCAGGTTGGTGCGGTTGCGCAGAGCAGTGTGCAGCACAGCACGGCCTTCAGTTTCATTGATGGGCGCCCCGGTAAACATCTCCCCGATGGCTTCCTCCAGCTTGCACTCGCGGGCCAGCTCCAGCAGCAGCTCCAGCGTTTCTTCCGTAATTCGGTTTTTCGAAAAGTCCACCAGCAGGTCCTCAAACTGTATAGACAAACGGTCAAACCGTTTGGGGTCATCTGCAAATAACTGCTTCATTTGAAGATCGCAGGTCTGCTCGTAGTGGGCTTCGAGTTTCCGCCAGGCTTGCGTTTGTGTAGGATTTTGTCGGTTCAGCATGGGCTATCGCTAATTTCTTGTTGGTTCTCAAATTATCGCGCCGTATCGGCTGCCCCAATATCGTACATAATTGTTAATCTAACATGAAGTTGGACAGAAAACCCCTATATACTTCTACCAAACCAAGCACAATCCCACCACTTCCCCATTTCCTACCCTCCCCGCCTAAACCCAATAGACTGCTTATTAAACACAAACCCCGTCTTATCCAACTTAAACGCAGCAACATCCTCATAAGTCAGCAGATTAGCAGGCGTACTAGCCCGCACCTCCGGCGACAGCGCCGCCAGACGAAGGTTATGGTTTTTAATGGCATCATTAACCACATTGCGCACCGTCCGGGCATTACCAAAGTACTTATCCCGATAGTCGTACAGGAAAGTCAGGTAATCACGCAGGTGCTTTTCAGCTTCCGGCGAAGGCACCACATTTTCTTTGCCCAGCATTTGTAACGCGATACGGTGCAGCTCCTTCGGCTTGTAATCTTCAAACTTCAGGATCTTATCAAAACGGGAATTCAGCCCCGGGTTGGCCTTGAGGAATGCCTCCATATTATCAGGATAACCGGCCACAAAGACGAAGAAACGCCCACGGTGGTCCTCCATTCGCTTGAGGAGAGTCTGAATCGCTTCATCCCCAAAGTCATTGCCGCCCCGGCTGATAGACAACGCATAGGCTTCATCAATAAACAGCACCCCGCCCATCGCCTCACCTATGCGCTCGGCCGTCTTAATCGCGGTTTGGCCCACATGGCCAGCCACCAGACCCTGCCGGTCCGTTTCTATCATGTGCCCGCGCTCCAGAACGCCCAGGGATTTGTATATCTTGGTAAGAATCCGAGCCACCGTAGTTTTGCCAGTGCCGGGATTGCCAATGAAAACAGTGTGCAGAAAAAAGCTATTGAGCACGTTCCGGTCCGTCTCCCGGTAAAACCGCACCAGGCGGACCAGTTCATTAATCTGCTCCTTGATGTTTTCCATGCCTACCAGGCGCCGCAGCTCGTCCAAAGAGTCCCGAAGCAGGGGCTCGTCTACCGGGATGTTGGGCAGCTGAATGCGGGTCTTAACTTCGATTTTGGCAACATCTTCGTACTCCACAAACGCCAGCTCATCGGCAGGCAGCGCCTTGGGGTCTTCTGAAGACATGACCCGCAGCCCCAGATTGATTTTCGATTTCTCGATAAGGTCGTACACAAACCGGGCATTACCGAACGACCGGTCACGGGTACGAAAAGCACTAATTATGATCTCGTCGATTTTCACTTTGGCTTCCGGGCTGAATCTTATGCCCTTTGCATCCGAAGCGACCTCAGCAATTCGCGACAGTTCTTGCGGTAGATAGTCTGCAAATTCAAAATAAAGCCGGAACCGGCTCTTCAGCCCAGGGTTGGAGTCCAGAAAATGCTTCATCTCCTTGGGGTAGCCCGCCACAATAACGACAAAGTCCTTACCTGCTTCGCCCGACATTTCCTTGACCAGAATTTCAATCACCTCCCGCCCAAAATCCTTGCTGTCGTCATTGGAACGGGCCAGCGCGTAGGCTTCATCAATAAAAAGGACGCCGCCCCGTGCTTTCTCAATGGCTTCCTTCACTTTAGGGGCCGTTTGGCCAATGTACTCGCCCACAAGGTCTACCCGGTCTACCTCATGTACATGCCCCTTCGACAACAGGCCCATCTTTTTGTAGAGCAGGCCCATCATCTGGGCTACGGTGGTCTTGCCGGTGCCCGGGTTGCCAATGAATACGGAATGGACATTAATCCGTTCTTGTTCTTCAAACCCGCGGTCCTTGCGCAGTTGCAAAAACTGAATGTAACGGGCGTGGTCTTTAACCTGCTTCTTGATGGCCTCCAGACCGATCAGGCCCGTGAGGTTGCTCATCACTTCCTCGAATGTCTTGTTCAAAGACTCATCTGTCGAAAGGAGGGCCGAAGACTGCTGATTGGGCAACAATACGCCAGAAATCCCTTCCTCAAAGTCTTCATCCACTTCAAACGGGATCACCGCCAGGAGCTTGTCCATGAAGATCAGTTCCGCCGTATAGCGGTCGCGCCGCCAGGAGCCTTTCACATTGGAGCCCCAGCCTGCCGTAATCCGGATGAGGTCATCGCGCTTATCAATGCGTTGCAGGCGCACCACCTGCCCCTTCAGCTCCCGGGCATCGTTGTAAAACTTGGTGAACAGCTCGCAGTGCCAGGATTTTTCCCGGAACAGGTTGCGCAGCACAATTTCTACGTAAATGTAACGGGTCTCCTCGCTGCTGAACGTCTGATAGTACAGGCGCTCGTCCTCAATCACATCATCGTAGGGCCCTTCGTACAACTTCAGGGACTGCACTTCCAGATAGGGGTTCTCTCCGGGCAGCGCATCCCGGCCGCCTTCCTCCACATAGAAGTACTTCGTGGCCACCTTCTCCCCTTCTATCCAGGCTTCCCAAAAATAGGTGCCCTTCTTCCAGAAAGCGCCCTCGGTCTTATTGCCCCAGCCTTCCCGGATGAACATAAGGTGGTCGTACTTGCTGACTTTGCGGCGGAAAGGCAGTGAACAGAGCAGCTTTGGAGCCTTTTTCATGGCGTAGCAGCGCAGCTCCACATCTACTTCCCAGTCTTTAACATCAAACAACTTGTTGTGGAAGGAGAGCTCAGCGTAGATATAGGTGGTCTCGTAACGGTCGAATACCTGCCGGTACTTCTTCTTGTTATCGGCCAGCCACTCCGTTGAAGCGTATACTTTTAGCTCCCGGAATTTGTAAGATTTAGTTGTGGGATTCGATATTTCCTCGGCCATTCGGCAATTAAACTTAAGTAGTTCGACAAAAGTAAGCGGAACATCTTCCGGGTCAAGGTGCCACAAAACCGGTCTTCAACTTCTTTTTGGTCCGGGTCTTAACTAACCGAAAATTACTGCGTTTACTTTGGCTGTCAATTAGTGAAACGACTAAAGATAAACAAATAGAGCATTTTTGATTTGTTTATCTACGTTGAAATGCAAATTTGGGTGCATTTTTTCCAAAAAAGTAAGTTTGCTGCATATAAAAATGCGCCCTGCCAAAACTTCGGCAGGGCGCAATCCAATCAACTATTAAATCAAAATCCAATTCTTATTTCACAACCACGAGGCGCCGGGTAATGGTGCCCAGCGGAGTAACGAGGTTGTACGTGTACATACCAGCAGGGAGTGCACTAACGTCTACAGTACGGTTGTGCTCGCCAGCTACCTGTGTGCCCAGGCTGCCCGCTTGTACCACCTGCCCGTTGAAGTTGCGGATTTCTTCCGTCACCTGCAGGGGCTCATTGATGCTGTACTGTACGGTCGCCTGTGTGCGTGCCGGGTTGGGCGCAATCAGGAAAGCGTCAAAAGCGGCATCTACTTCGCGGGTGCTCGTCACTTCGCCCAGTGGGAAAGTGGTACCGTCCGGCAGAGCTACCCATACGCCAAAGGCAGTCGGACCATCTGTATCGCCCAGTAAGCCGGTAGCAAATACCGTCGCTGCACCGCCTTCAAGTCCGGTCAGGTCTGCTTCGTAAGCTTTCACTGCTGTGCTGTTGTCATCGCCGGGCGTCACATTGAGCTGATAAGACGCCGCCGGTACATTCACATAGCCTTGATAGTCGCCGTAAGCTACATCGTCAAACAGCACGCCTCCGCTGCTTTGTACCGTGACATCCACCACCGGTGCATCTGTGGCACCGTGGTAAAGCAGCAGGTCTACGCCTTCAGCAGCAGCTGCGGTCTGCGCCATATCAAATACCGCCAGGTCAAAGGGCGTATCGGGATTGCCAACCCGACCGGTCGCCATGACGATATACTTACTTCCGTCCTCGAAACGAACGTCTTCGAAAACCGCAAGGGCTTCATCCGCCGATGTACTGTTCTCGCCGGCTACAGCCAGATCGATATCGGCACGCGTTGGCAGGTCTACGAATGGCGTAGCGCTGCGGTACGCAAAGTTATCCAGCAACAGATCGCCATTGGCATATACATCTACGGTAGGATCAGCAGAGTTGTGAATCACCTGTACCTGTGCCACCGGCGTGAAGCGGATCACGTCTCCAAGCGGTGAGAACGCAAGAAGGTCAAAAGGTGGCTCATCACCGAGCAGTCCGGAAGCAACAACCGTTGCACCAAAGCCTGCAAGGTCTTCAATGATTTCAGACTCGAAAGTCGCTACAAGGGCATCGCTGTCAGCCGGCGTTATTTCCAGATAGTAAGTCGCCGGATCAATCGGCAATACACCAGAGAAGGCTCCGTAGGCCAGGTCAGAGACCAGCTCTGCACCCAGGTCACGGGCAGTGACATCTACCGCCGGCGCACCAGGAGAACCGTGGAATACCGTCACATCCACCTGCTCAGGGTCATCAGAAAAGAGTACAGCTTCTGTATTGAGCACCAATTCAAATGGGTTATCTGCATCACCGGGGATGCCATTCGCAATCAGCACGTTAAACTTACCGTCTTCAAAGACCACCGGATCAGCAACATTGAACAAGATATCTGCAGGGATTTCACTATCTGCTGCCGCTACACCGATAGTCAGAGGGCTCCGGGTCGGGTAGTAAGTTGTGGCGCTCGTCGCGGTCTGGAATTCCAGATCTTCCACGATTTTAACTGCGTTGTTCACCCAAAGGTCGACATTCGCTGCTGCGGCTGCCGGAGAATTGTGGATGATTTGTACACGGGCGGCGGGTGTAAATTCGATAACCTGCCCATTGGGCAGAGCGGTGAGCAGGTTGAAGCCAGGATCTCCCCCTACAATACCAGAGGCAAAGACCACTGCGGCAATACCTTCTGTACCGATAAGATTTTGGATAAAGGTGCCGACCAGATCTTCTGCGCCTGCCGGGCGTACCTCCAGGAAGTACTGTGCTCCTGGCAGGTCCAGGTAACCATCGGTAAACTCACCGTAAGCCAAATCCGTGATGAATGGAGCTTCTCCGGTGTCACTGATGTCTACCGCCGGGGCACCCGGTGATCCGTGGAAAGCCATTACCTGCAGGGTTTCGGAATCGGTGCTGGCTTCGCGGCCCATAGCGCTTACCGCCAGACCGAAAGGATTGTCTGCGTCACCAACAATACCATTGGCAAAAACCACATAGGTCTCCCCGTTTTCAAACATAACTGGGAAGTTCACCAACGTGTCTGCTACCGACTCGCTATCGCTTAGTGCAATACCGATATTGATCATCGCTTCAGCTGGCAAAGTTTCGAAGGGCGTTGCGGTCTGGAATTCAAAATCGTCCAGCAGCAAACTGCCATTCGCATAAACGTCTACCGTCGGGCTGGGCGAGTTGTGGATGATCTGTACACGCGCTACCGCACTGACCGGGAAAGGCACCACCGTACCATCAGGCAGAGCCGCGAAGAGGCCAAAGGCAGGGTCTCCGCCCAGTATGCCGGAAGCAAAGACCGTAGCTGCACCACCTCCCAAACCTGAAAGGTCCGCTTCGAAAGTAGCAACGATGTCGGGGCTGCCTGCGGCACGTACGTCCAGATAGTACAAGCCCGGATCGGCTTCCAGGTATTCAGTGTAAGAACCGTAGGCGAGGTCTCCGATGATATTACCGATAGTTCGGATGTCTATATCTACATTTGGCGCGCCGGGCGAACCGTGCAGGGCAGCAAAGGCTACCGATTCTCCATCGCTGGCCGATTCCTGACCCATATCGTTCACATGCAGGGTAAAGGGGAAGTCGCCATCACTGACGATACCGCCGGCAGCAACAACATATGTCTTTCCGTTTTCAAAAGTAACCGGGAAGTTCACCAGCGTGTCTGCTGCTGAAGTACTGTTGTCGAGCGCTACGCCGATATTGATTTCCACGCCGGCATCTACAAAGATGAATTCAGACGCAGTACGGAAAGCAAAATCGTCCAGCAACAAGCCGCCATTCGCATAGATGTCGACTGTCGGGCTGGGCGAGTTGTGAATGACTTGCAGGCGCGCTACAGCAGTGGCAGGCAGCTCAACGACCGTACCATCAGGCAGGGCCGCGAAGAGGCCAAAGGCAGGGTCTCCGCCCAGTATGCCGGAAGCAAAGACCGTAGCTGCACCACCTCCCAAGCCTGAAAGGTCCGCTTCGAAAGTAGCAACGATGTCGGGGCTGCCTGCGGCACGTACATCCAGATAGTAGGTGGCTGGTGCTACGGAAAGGTAATCGGTGAAATTGCCATATTCCAGACCAGGCACGAGAGTGCCGACTGTCCGTGCATCTACATCAACGGCGGGCGCATTGGTGGAACCATGGTAAACATTAAGGTCTACCATGTCCATCATTTCGGCTGCAGTGCGGGCATTGGCATTCACGGCAAGATCAAAAGGCGTGTTCATGTCACCAACAATACCAGTGGCAACAACAGTGTAGTTCACACCGTCTTCGAGTGCACCAAGATTGAATGTAGCGATGACATCATCCACCGAGTTACTTGGAGATACTGCAACACCGACTTCAATATCAGCGCCCGCAGGGACTTCGAGAAAACCGGTAGCGGCACGGTAAGGCACGGCGGTGAGTTCAGGGAGCAGACCACCATTGACATAAACATCAACAACGGGACCAGCATTGGTCCCCGGCGTTGGCGAGTTGTGGATGATCTGTACGTTGGCTGTTTGGGCAAAGCTCAGGCATGCCAAAAGCATAGCCAGGCTTACCATGTACAACTTTTTCATGGATTGCTTTTTTAAGATTGGAAATTTAAAGGTTTGACGGGTGGACCGGCTTTTACCAGTGCCATGTCACATCGTCAATTAATCATCATTCACCCATACCAACATAGACCTAAAATTTATGTTCCTGAATCTGATGGCGAATCCGGCTTCAACTTGACCTTTTGCATATTGCTTGTCATTTCCACAAAAAACTTATCTTGCCCGACAACACTACACAAATCTTTCATGGCAAACGTCAAGCTGCAAGTCCCTACTCTCGTTAGCGATCTCGAACTCAACGGGAAGCGCCACTACAGCCTGCGCCCTTTATTCCTGGACTATCCACTGACGACCCACCGCCGGTATGAGCATGCGGTGGTGCAATACCAAAAAGAAATTAAAAACCTGTTCAAAGGCTTCAGCCTGAACCGGGACAATACTATGCAGCTGCTGTGGATGATGTTCCGCCCGGAGGTGCGCTACCACAAATTCCAGTATGAGTTCACCGTCGACCGGCAGTTTATCGCCGGGCAATACCCGGTAGCGGTCTTTACACTGCAGGGGATGAACTTCGTGTCTCTGCCCACCCTGAATAACTATATGTTCATTTCTGATGCGGATTCGCATACCGAATTTGAACAGGCCTGCCGCCGGGCTATCCGCAAACTGCTAAAGCAAATTAAGCGGGAAGAACAGGAAGCATTTGTGCCTCAGGATTACTTCTGCGGGGAGCGGGACTTCCTGACGGAGATCGAGGTCACAGTCAATATTGCACCTACTGCTTTTTCCTTCGATGCCCCGCCCAACGACTGGTTCCTGAGCAGCTTGCTGGATGATACGTCCTTCGACGGAGCAGTGGAAGCCGAAAAAACCGGTCAGGACCTCAACGCCCTCTACCCTGCCGAGCTCAACCGGGCTTATCATCAGGAAGAACGGGTACAGCAGCTCTATCAGCTGCTGTACCAGCCTGCACAGACGCCCGTCGCATTAGTGGGCCCGGAAGGCGTGGGCAAGCACACCATAATACAAGAGGTGGTCTGGCGGTACGAATCCGGCCAGTACGAAAAAAACAAGGCCACCCACCAACGGCTCTGGCACATTGACCCCACCCGGCTGATTGCAGGCATGAGCATCGTAGGCATGTGGCAGAAACGCCTGGAGTCTATTATCGAATTCATCCGGCAGCCCTCCGGACAAAAGGGCAATAGCGATAAAATGCTGGTCGACAACCCCATCGCGCTACTCCGCATCGGCAAGTCGGCACAAAATGACATGACCCTCAGCGATGTCCTGCGCCCCTACCTGGAAAAACGGCAACTGCAGCTGATCCTTATTGCTACGCCTGAAGAGTGGAAAACCCTGCAGGAAAAAGGCCGGCGTTTCAGCAATCTGTTCCGTGTGGTGCGCATGGAAGAACCGGACATGGAACGGGCGGTCCGCATCATCATTGAGAAGCGGCGGCAGCTGGAGCGCAACAACGACAATCAGATCAAAATCCAGGCCATTGAGCAGTTGCTAGCCATTCAGCGTAATTACCTGCGCAATAAGCCCCTGCCCGGCAGTGTGATCAAACTGCTGGAACAATTGGCAGTCAAACACCGCTACGGGGTCGTGGATGCGCCGGAGGTCCGGGAAGAGTTCCGCAACTTCAGCGGTCTGCAGGAGCATATCTTTGATGCCGCACACCCTATTGAGCCTCAGGCCATACAGGAAACGCTGGGGCAGGAGCTGGTCGGGCAGCCCGAAGCCGTCCGGGCACTGGCCGATGTGGTGCACCTGGTCAAAGCTAAGCTCAATCATCCGGGGCGGCCATTATCCTCTTTTCTCTTTATTGGCCCTACAGGTGTGGGGAAAACGCAGGCCGCGAAGGTGCTCTGCGACTACCTCATGGGCAGCCAAAAGCAGCTCCTGCGCTTCGATATGAATGAGTATATCGACAGCGGCAGCCTGCAACGGCTTATCGGGGACTACTACAACCCGGAAGGGCAGCTGACGGGTGCCGTGCGCTACCGGCCCTTCAGTATCGTACTCCTGGACGAGATTGAGAAAGCCCATCCGCTGGTGCTCGACCTGCTGCTGCAATTGCTGGATGACGGGCGGTTGACCGACAGCCTGGGCCGCGCGATCGACTTTACCAATACCATCATCATCATGACCTCCAATGTGGGCGCCCGGGAAGCTGGCACCCAACTGGGCTATACCCACTCTGATGACACACAGTCCCACGCCTACCGAAGGGCGATGGAGCAGCAGTTCCGGCCCGAGTTTATCAACCGCATTGACCATACGATTGTATTCAACCCGCTGAAGCCAGAGCATATCCTGGGCATTGCGCGCATACAGATCAAAGAGCTGCTCAAACGCGATGGTTTTGTACGCCGGGCCACTATTCTGAATATCAGTCAGGAAGCACTGGAATGGGTGGCGCACCGGGGTTTTGACCCGCGCATGGGCGGTCGTGCACTGAAGCGGCAAATTGAGCGCGACCTGACTGCCCTGTCCGCCGAGCAGCTCATCAATACCCATTCCGACCATCCTATCCTGATGGATATCATCCTCACAGATGGGCAGTTGCACCCACAAATCACCCTTCTTGAGTTTGTCGAGCCACTGGAAGAACGGTGGATGCCTGAACTGCCGGAAGAGACCAAAGGGAAAGGGTTCTACCGCAGGCTCATCCGTACCCTCGACCGCATGCTGGAGGAACTGGAAGCCTACGAGGCTGCCAATGAGGAAGATGGCCCCATCGTATACATCGACGGGCAGTCTGCCGGGCAGCTCGACTGGGAGTACCATCACTTCAAGTCTAAAGTCGTCGAGACCAAAGAAACCATTAATAACATCAGCCTGGCATTCCGGGACAGGTACTACAAGATCGGGCCGGCGATTCCGCTGCGAATGAAGTCGGTAAATATGGTGCCCCGCAGCGACTGGTCTACTAAAGGCATACGGGAAAACTTCAAGGATAAGCTGTTTCAGCAGGAAGGCATTAAGGAGATCAGTGATGCCTATCAGTATGCGAATGTGCAGTTTGACAGCCTGCGGACGGAGTTCCTCAACCACTTCCTGACAGTGGCGGTACTGCAACTACAGCAGCGGGCAGTGCTCCTCAAGCCACCGGGCAAGCTGCGGTTGCAGGTAGCGTCTTGTATTATCGGGCTGGGGCAGCCGGAAGTCGCCTTCTTACTAGACCGGTATATGGAACTACTGCAATTGCTGGACCTCTCGCCTGCCCGCAATGACGAAGCTCAGTACATTGATGTGGAAGGGTACGGATTGCGCGCTTTGCTGGAAGGGGAGTCCGGTATTCATCTGTTCTATACCACCAACCGGACGCCAATCCCAGTGAGTGTGAGCATAGATGGGCATCAGGACCCCGAGTACGGGCACCGGGTTGTAAGGCTGTACGATGCGGGGCACACGATAACTGACCTACGGACTGGTTTCGCCAATGCCGTAAATATTACTGCTGAGGAGTTCTTATTATTGGTCTATGCGGGTGTGCCTGCTCAGTTGCGCAAAGCACTTTACCCTTTATAGCCCGGAGCGGTTACCCTTTGACCACGGCTTTTTCCTGAAGAGCGGTGCACAAACGGACCACATCAGAAAAACGCCCGAGGTTTTGCTCCTTTTTCCAGAGCACGAAAGCCCCGTCCGGTTCTATTGAAACCTGCACGCCTTGGGAAAGTAAGAACACATTATCCTTGCTTTGTTTCACGGCAATATCAAAGTGCCGGAGTGCGCAAAGTAACAATTGAGCTTGGTTGGGTGCACCCATAATTTCATGCTTTAATTATGGCAGCTGAAACCAGTATCCTGACCATTTATAGTCTGGTTATCAAGTTTTATGCAGATTCATCTAAAGCAGACCTGAGTAGACATTTTGCAGCATGATTCGCTAAAGGTTAAGACTCGTCTTTTGTCCTATTAACGCTCACTTCCGCATAGCGTCTATTGTTTTTTGTTTGTTTACAGTTTAAAGAACTGCTCTGAAACTACTTAGGATACTCAAAAACCTGGCTTTAAGTATCGCAGCAATTTGTAAGATCCGTTCTAATGCAGGTAAGCCAGTAGTCAAATCTCTTTGCCGTTTTAATACAACAATCTATGATCATTTCTTCAGAAATAAAAACACATAGGCCTGTTTTAACATTTTTTCTGTTTTGTTGAATATCAATTGGTTACAACTTCAACAAAACGGCCCTTACAAACGGGTTGCCGCCTCTTTTTTGATGGCCAGCAGTGCTTTTTCAACGACCATGACTTCCTGCTGATTAACATAAGTAAGCAACATACCAGCCAGTTCGGCGGCATCAGATTTTGGGCCGGCTTTTTCGGCAATCAATGAAATGGCGTTCACCGCATCATCACGGGCGATCTTGATGATCTCCCAAAGCTGAGACGAGACATAAACCTGCTGGGTAATATTGTGCTCGTACTCCTGCTGCACGGCCAGGAGCAGCGTTACCCGCAGCTCGCCGCTGGACATCCCCGGTTTTCGGACGCGGAGCAGCAGGCTGGGCAGGGAAATGCGCTCACAGAACAACGACAAGCGCTCATAAGCCTGCAGGCGCAACGGAAGAGAAGACCGCTGTTGTTCCTGCTGTATCTTGAGCTGTTGTAGCTTCTGCTGATTTTCCATATAGGTCTTTAGCACAAAGTAAGAGGCCAGGAAGGTCAGTAATCCGGGAATAGTCAGTTTAACGATTTCGAGAAAGGTCTCCATAGATTGATTTTTACGCTTAGCAACAAAGGGAATAGGGACAGACCGTTTCTGAGGAGGTATCAGCTCCCGGAACAGCCCAATCGGGCTACAAAGCTACATAAAGGGCCGATCATAGCGGTAATCGCAAACCAAATACCGTGCACTTTTGTTGTGTTTGGTATATTTGGGCTTCGGCAGTAAATTTGCTGCTTGTAAGTCCGAAAATTAATCTTAAAATTAAATAGGTTGTCCTGATATGAGCGAAGTTAAAGTAGAACAGGCCCCGATTGCACTGACAGCAGGTGCGGTAAAGGCGCTGCACCAAATCAAACAGGAGCAGAAAATTTCTGATGACC
Source organism: Phaeodactylibacter sp. (assembly GCF_040219495.1). Lineage (GTDB taxonomy): Bacteria > Bacteroidota > Bacteroidia > Chitinophagales > Saprospiraceae > Phaeodactylibacter. The sequence continues at coordinate 13,612 of NZ_JAVJSK010000004.1, forward strand.
ACGGGCTACGTGTCGGCGTAAAAGGCGGCGGCTGCTCAGGGTTTTCTTACAAACTCGGCTTTGACCTCCCCCGGGAAAACGATAAGGTATACGAAGTGGCCGGCATCAAAATACTGATGGAAAAAGCCCACGGTATTTACCTCCTCGGCATGGAGATTGACTGGGAAGAAGGCCTGAACAACCGGGGCTTTTCCTTCAATAATCCTAATGCAACCGATACTTGTGGTTGCGGCACCTCCTTTTCCGCTTAATGAAATCATCACAATAATATAGTAAGAGCGTGTTGGGATTTTGCTTTTGGAGCGAACGCAGCCAAATTTTGTTCTGATCAAGGCGTGATGAGGGAGCATAGCCTTAGCTACGTGACCGAAGAACAACGAATAGCAGGACAAAATTTGGCAAGAGCAGCCCAAAGTGTAAAACCCCAACACGCTCTAAGGCCCCAAATTCATGTTCTTTTATGTGATTTGGGGTTTACTTTTCCTAATTTATGCGGTGAAATAAGCTAGAAATGTTGTTGGATGACAATATCATTTTATTCTCATGCATTTGGTCAACTTTCTGCACCCGCAAACGGTATTCTCATAGGGCATGAAGGGATGACCGTGTAAGCATTCTTCATTCCCAAAGCCCCAATCCAAGCAAAATAACGAATCCATTCAATTTTTAATCGATCAACTATTTATGAAAAAATTACTACTCCCTATTTTCGCTTTATGCCTGATGGCCTTCAGTGGCACAGCACAAACCGACACGCTATTCCAAGAGGATTTTGATGGTGGTATTCCAGACACCTGGACCATCAGCCCGGGCAATCCCGAAGGTGCCGTATGGCAGTGGTCGCCCGATGGCGCTGCTGATGTAGCCACTGTTGATGGTGAAACCGTCGAAGCACTCTTTTGGGGCACCGGGACCATAGAATCCCCGACTGCGTCTAACGGTGCAGCCATGTACAACTCTGATGTATATGATGGTGGTGGCACTGGCGTCGGTCAGGGTCCATTCCCGGGCACACACTCCGGTAGCCTGACTTCACCTGCATTCAGCTGCGAGGGCTTTGATACCTTGTACCTTGCTTTCCATCAGTTTGCACGTGCGAATGCGAACACTGTCTCTACTATCCTTGAGGTTTCAGTGGATACCGGTAATACATGGGTAGCCCTCCCAATCAATCCGGAAGTAGTAGGCAACGGCGGTACAGCCCGTACGGATCTTGAGTTGGTTGACATCAGCGAAGTAGCCGGTGACGAACCACATGTACAAATCCGTTTCACCTGGAACGGCCGCTATTACTACTGGCTGATTGATGATATTCAGGTGATTACGCCTATGGATCAGGAACTGGAAATGGGCGACTTCTTCTACCCACCTGCCAGCTTCTCTACACCGGTTTCTCAAGTAGCTGCAGACACCTTCGGCTTTGAAGTGGATATTACCAACTTCGGTAAGGAAATTGCAACTAATGTAGTCGTAAAGGCTAGTATCCTGGAGCGTATCACAGATACACAGACAGCGCTGCTATGGGAAGACAGCCTGGTCATTGCAGAATTCCCTCCTTTCTATCAGGATTCAACTATACAGCTTCCTAACCAATACGTACCAGATCTTCCATTGGGCGAATATGTCGTTCGTTATGATGTCTATTCACAGGATACGGATGATTTCAACCCGCGCAATAATGCCCAACAAGACGATTTCCGGGTTTCTTCCGAACTCTTTGCTAAGGAGCCAGCACTGGAAAGTGGCACCCGCCCCGGCACTCAGTCCGATTTCCAAATGGGTAACTTCTACCAGATAAGCCCCATTGCTACAGAGCAGTTCGTAACCAACGAAGTTTCGTTCGGTGGCTTTAAGAATGCAGCAGATGGTCCTATGGGTGGAGAGAACACCACTATCTTCCTTTACAAAGTCAGCGATGCAATAGATGCCAACTTTGATAATTTTGACACCAGTATCGAAACTGAAGACCTTGAGCAAATCGGCTTTGGATTCCACACCTTTGAGGATAACGAAGAGGGCGAACTGATTACGATTCCTCTGACCGATCTCGATGGTAATCCTATTCCACTCGAGCCGGGTGGTCGTTACTTCGTCGTTACAGAATGGGCCAATGAATCTACGGATGTATTCTCTGGTACTAATGATGACTTCATGTACTTCCAGATTTCTACCGTCGTGCGTACTTCTGAGTGGTTCCTTGGCGGATTTGGACCGGAAACGACCTCTGTAACTCGAATGAGCATTGCTCTGGCTTCCACCAACGATGACATTGAACTGCCGGAAGCAGCGATGAATATCTTCCCGAACCCGGTAGCCGTCAACGATCAGCTGAATGTCAACTTCGACCTGGAAGGCAACTCTCCGGCGATGCTGGTAGTGGCAGATCTCAATGGCCGCGTGATTCAACTGTTTGAGTACGAGCAGGGGCTGACCAACGAAACCGTACAAATCCCTACGGGCAAGATGGCAACAGGTACTTACCTGGTACGCCTAAGCACTGAGCAGGGCACGAAGACCATGAAATTCAACGTAGTGCGCTAAGCCTGCCTGAATTAACACCTACTGAAAAGGGCTGTCCCGGAGGTTTCCGGGGCAGCCCTTTTTTTGGTGATCGCTTCCTGGTTGATCAGTTTTGCAATACGACATGGGATAAATATCTTTTCCCAAAAAAAAACAGCGGCACTTTTCTAACCAGAAGTGCCGCTGTTATATTCACAATGCTGCTGCTCTACGCTTGCAGCAGCTAACCTTACATATTCTCAATAATCTCCGTACCGAACTCAGAGCACTTCAGGAGCGTCGCACCGTCCATCAGGCGCTCGAAGTCATACGTAACACGCTTCCGGGAGATCGCTCCCTCCACGCCTTTGACGACCAGCTCCGCAGCTTCGTTCCAGCCCATATAGCGAAGCATCATTTCACCAGAAAGAATAACAGAGCTGGGGTTGACCTTGTCGAGGCCCGCATACTTCGGTGCAGTACCGTGGGTAGCTTCAAAAATAGCACGGCCGGTGGTATAGTTGATATTAGCACCAGGCGCAATACCAATACCGCCTACCTGAGCGGCGAGTGCATCAGAAATGTAGTCGCCATTAAGGTTGAGGGTCGCAATGACAGAGTACTCTGCCGGACGGGTCAGGATTTGCTGCAGGAAGGCATCCGCGATGGAATCCTTGACCAGCAACGCACCGTTGGCCAGTGCTTCCTTTTGTGCCTTATTGGCCGCATCTTTACCCTGCTCCGCCGCGATCCGGTCGTACTGTGCCCAGGTGAACACCTTGTCACCGTATTCCCGCTCGGCCATTTCGTAGCCCCAGTCCTTGAACTTACCTTCGGTAAACTTCATGATGTTGCCTTTGTGCACCAGCGTCAGTGAAGGCAGCTTCTGGTCAAGGGCGTAATCAATGGCCGCACGCACGAGGCGCTCCGTACCTTCTACCGATACCGGCTTCACGCCAAGGGAAACCGTGTCCGGAAAACGGATTTGGGTCACCCCCATTTCTTCAATCAGGAATTTCTTCACTTTCTCCGCTTCGGGCGTACCGTTGAGGTATTCAATGCCCGCGTAGATATCCTCTGTATTTTCCCGGAAGATGATCATATCGATAGCTCCGGGGTTCTTCACCGGAGAAGGCACACCGGTAAACCAGCGTACCGGACGTACACAGGCGTAAAGGTCTAGCTTCTGGCGCAGCGCTACATTCAAAGAGCGGATACCGCCGCCTACCGGCGTGGTCAGTGGCCCCTTGATCGCTACCAAATAGTCTTTAATAGCATCGAGCGTCTCCTGAGGTAGCCATTCACCGGTTTGGTCAAAAGCTTTCTGACCTGCCAATACCTCTTTCCAGTGAATTTTGCGCTTCCCTCCGTAGGCTTTGTCAACCGCCGCGTCAAAAACCCGTTCAGCTGCTGCCCAAATATCAGGACCAATGCCATCACCTTCGATGAAAGGCAGGATGGGATCGTTAGGTACGTTTAGTTTTCCATTGTCAATGGTGATTTTAGATCCACTCATATTCTATTGTTCAGTTTTATTATTTGGTGACTGTAATTTATTCCAGCTTTTTTTCAGCGGTTCAAAGGTAAAAATTAAATACAAAAAAACAGATAGTTCTACCATTCGGAAAGCAGCAAAAGCTTGTAATTTAAGGGGCTGACCATAGACGAACGCCCAAATCGAACACGCGGTGTAGTTTTTTTTGCACTACGAGCGTGTTGAGATTTTATAATTTGGCTGCGTTCGTTCCAAAAGCATAATCCCAACAAGTCTCTAAACTCAAATTTAGTGACTTTGCCAGAACCATAAATCCTTGATTTTCATGACGAAACCGCTCCAAATATGCTCTAACCAGAAGCGCCCCTACCCTTTTACCGGTAGAGGCGCTTTTGATTTTTACCTGATTATAATCTCCAGATGTTGTTGGGTTCAACTTACGACTTCTGTCTCGCTCAAAATTCGCCGGGCAGCGTCCAAAATTGCGCTGTCCTCGAGTTTGACAATACCGCCGTTGGGGCCAGGCTGAATATGTGCATCCACTATGTCCCCATTCTCAAATTTTTTAGCCCCAAAATAGTTCCGGACCGTCTGTTCCTGAAGCCCTAATTCATGAGCTATTTTTTTTACGCTGCCGGTTGGGAGGCGGTGCTTGATCTCCCGCAACTCATCATAAGTAATGTGCATGGCTCTATCGTTTTGTGAAAGAATCGGATTTTCAATAGAAATGTACAAATTCTAACCAAACAAACCAACACAAAATCCAAGTATTCACACCTTTTTATTTTGAACATATTTTTTAAAACCGAATTTAAGAGCGTGTTGGGACTTTTGTCTTCTAGTCGAAAACTAACAATTTTTTGGTTAGACGAGGCACGAAAACCGGAGTTTAGCCTTAGCTAAATGAGGATTTTCGGGACGAAGTATAAGCAAAAAAGTGTAGTTTGCAGGCCGA
>NZ_JAVJSK010000005.1:0-3207 GCF_040219495.1 Phaeodactylibacter sp.
CGGTGATTGCATAGAATGGGCCGACCTTGACGGCAACGTGCTGGGCACGGGCAACGAGCTCTGCGTGATGCCGCCTGTAGGGGTGAGCCAGTACATCGCGGGCGTGCCGGGCCTTGACTGCATTACTTCGGACACGGTGACGGTCATGGTTGATACAGTTCCGCCGGTACTGCCACCAAATATTCCGGATACCGTTCTTCTATGCCTGAATGATATGACGACGGTAGAAGTCGGAGATTACGATTATCCGTTCATCTGGCAAGACGAAAATGGGGACACCGTTGCGGTGAACGAAGACCTGGTTTTGACAGGCGATATGGCAGGAACGACTTCGTTTGTTTTTGAAGCGACAAACGGCTGCGGTACTGTTGCAGATACGCTGATTCAGGTGACGATCGATAGTGCAGATATTGAGATTCTACCTTCGGTAGATACGCTTGTCGTTTGCGATTCTTTGGCTATTCAGTTGGAAGGCTTCGCTCCGCTTGGACAGGCAGTCGTATGGACAGATGGCAACGGGACCGTAATTGATACTGCCGTAGTCATTGAAATTATACCTGAGCCAGGCTCGATGACTTACATCGCCAGCTCGGTTGAACTTGGCTGCGTACGTTCCGATACGATTGTGGTAGAATATGTGCCGGAAGACTTATCGGTGGAGATCACTGCTTCATCCATACTGATCTGTCTTGGTGATGAAGTTGACCTGGAAGCGACCCTTGACCCGGAAGGTGTCTCGGCAACCATAACCTGGTATGACGAAAACTTTGAATTTATAGATGAAGGGGACGCCACAACGGTTACCCCAATCCGCTCTGGTTTTGTGTCCTATTTTGCTGTAGCGGAAAACGCATGTGCGATGGATACAGCCAGTATTGAGATTGAGGTAGAGGAGCTTGACCTCGCTATTGTAGGTGGAGACACCTCAATTTGTAGTGGTGATTTTGCAACGCTGGAGGTTGTGGGCTGTGATGACTGCACCTATGAGTGGACACCGGAAGATCGGCTGACTGACCCCATGGCAGCCATAACGGATGCTTCGCCCCTTCGCCCATCAACCTATCAGGTTGTTGTGACCGGGGAAGTTTGCCGGGACACGTTGACGACCTCGGTGGATGTAGGGACCTGCGAACGCTGCGAGGTCGATAAGGTCTTTATTGCGGATGCCTTCACGCCAAATGGTGACCAGAATAATGACTTCGTTTGTATCCGCAGTGAGGTCATGGAACAGTTCTCAGAAATAGAACTGATGATCTATAACCGCTGGGGGCAAGAGGTATTCCGCAGTAATAGTATGGATAATCTGTGTTGGGATGGCTCCTTTGATGGAGAAGCACTGGCACCTGATGTTTACGGCTATTTCCTGAGGATTGTTTGCCCGGGCGAAGAAGGAGAACCCGATCAGGTATTTAACCGTCAGGGTAATATTACGCTACTTCGCTAAAAAGAGCAGTAGGGGCGGGTGAGCACAGTCGACCCGAGAAACCCCTCCGGCAGCACTCTTCTTTTGAGTTGAGTTTCTAAAAAGCCAGTAATGATAGGGCCCCGGGGTGTAATTACTCCGGGGCTCTGTGCTTTCAGGCTTGGCTATGCCTGGTTTGAGGGCGTACGCAGTGCGGTCGGCTATTTGGGTTTAAGGTGGGTCATTATTTTAACAGGTGCGTGCATGGTCCGGTGCACCGGGCATTTTTCAGCAATCTCCAGAAGCTTTGCTCTTTGTTCTTCAGAGAGGTCTCCGTTGAGCTCAAGGGTGAGCTCGAAATGATCGAGCTTGCTGCTGGAACTGTCTGGGTTTTGGCAATCTTCAGCGTGAGTTTTGCTATGCGCCAGGTGTACCAGGACTTCTTCCAAAGGCCACTTTTTACGGTTGGCGTACATCCGGAGTGTCATGGCTGTACAGGCACCCAGGCCAGCGGTGACCAATTCGTAGGGAGAGGGCCCAAAGTCATTTCCTCCCACTTCAGGGGGTTCATCTGCGGTCAGTCCATGCTTTCGGACCGTAATTTCTGTGGTGAAGTGATCTGCCCGCCCCAGCCTGACAGCTACATCTTTATCAGAACGCAGGGCCCGGCGTTGCTCAAAGTCGAGATAGCGCTCTGCCCAGGAGGCGATGATATTCCCGGCATAACGACTGTCTGCCTTACGGGTCAGCAGGTGGTCTGCCCCGTCGAGGGAAATATAACTCTTGGGGTGCATGGCGGCCTGATAAATCTTTTTAGCATTCTCAATCTCTACCGTCCTGTCCTGTGGAGCGTGGAGTACCAGCATGGCTTTGTTTAGGTCTTTGATATAAGGCTCGAGGTTTTGGGTACGGATATCTTCCAGAAATTGTTTTTTCACGGTAAAAGGGCGGTCCGCTATTTTTACTTCGGCAAGCCCATGAGCCTCTATGGCTTCTGTCTGATTGCCAAAAAGATGCTGTACATGGTGTGGAGAAAAGGGCGCTCCTATAGTGGCGACCGCTTTAACGGAGGGGATTTCATGGGCTGCGCGCAGGACCGCTGCCCCGCCCAGGGAATGCCCCACAAGCAACGCTGGTGCTTCATAGTGGTCTTTCAGGTATTCAGCAGCCTGCACTAAATCTTCAATATTGGAAGAGAAGTTGGTATCCGAAAAATCGCCTTCACTTTCTCCCAGGCCAGTGAAATCAAAGGAGAGGACCCCTACGCCTTCTAAGGTGAGCGCGCGGGCTATATTCCGTACCGCTGTCCATTGTTTGCTGCAGGTAAAACAATGAGCGAACAGCGCATAAGTGTGCGGGTGCTGATGGGCAGGTAGCTCTAATTTGGCGGATAGCAATTCACCATTGGTATTCTTAAAAGATAGGCTTATTGGCGACATCATCAATCGTTGTTTTTTGTATAATTAGGAAAGCGTTGTTTGCGGCTACCGGACCGGGGCATTGTAAAATTACGTTGCTCAACTTCCGAAAAGTGTAGTACAGCGGATATTTTCATCAGCTTTCCGAAACGAAACCTTTATCAGGTGTTATCATTTCGTTACGGATAAAATACAAGCGAGCCTGCTGCCGCTATTATTGATACCTTTATCATCTTCGGTAAGAAGACTAAGAGCATGTTTGGAGCTCGTTGCTATTGCAAATCAACGCTTTATGAACCCCGCAGAAATGCGGGGCAAGCTCTGACTTCCTCACTAAATTTTCATTTAGCCCGCTAAACTCAAATTTAGTGACTTTGCCAGAACCAT
>NZ_JAVJSK010000006.1:0-39700 GCF_040219495.1 Phaeodactylibacter sp.
GGCATCGACCATGCCTCCGGCAGCGCAGTTGTCGCTCCAGGACGTCGAAAGCACCGCTGGCCAGTCTGCATTGCAGCCTACTATCTGATAATCGGCAACCGGCATAATTACCGGGTCCGCATCGTCAACAACACGCGTGACCGTGGTCGTAGTCATTGCGCTATTGCCACAGTCATCCGTTACTAAAAACGTGTAAACACGCGATTCTCCACAATTATTTACCATGACCGGGCCCGCAGTGGCATCGACCATGCCTCCGGCAGCGCAGTTGTCGTTCCAGGACGTCGAAAGCACCGATGGCCAGTCCGCATTGCAGACCGCTATCTGATAATCGGCAACCGGCATAATTACCGGGGCCGCATCGTCAACAACACGCGTGACCGTGGTCGTAGTCATTGCGCTATTGCCACAGTCATCCGTTACTAAAAACGTGTAAACACGCGATTCTCCACAATTATTTATCATGACCGGGCCCGCAGTGGCATCGACCATGCCTCCGGCAGCGCAGTTGTCGCTCCAGGACGTCGAAAGCACCGATGGCCAGTCCGCATTGCAGACCGCTATCTGATAATCGGCAACCGGCATAATTACCGGGTCCGCATCGTCAACCGTTCTGGTGACTGTAGTTTGTGTACTAAATGGATCTCCGCAAGCGTCAATACCCGAAAAAGTGTACAGGTAAGTTTCCACGCAACCATTTGTACCTTGTAGAACGGGGACACCAATGATGTTCCCGCTGGTTGAACAGTCCGTCCATGAGGTGGACAACATAGGTAATTCAGCATTGCAAGTTGATAAAACAACAGGGTCAACCGGAGTGATGACCGGATTACAAACAAAAGTCATATTATGGCTACAAAAACTGACACATCCGTTTGCATCTGTAATAGTAACCGAAAAAGTCCCGGTGCTATTGACCGAAATACACGATGAGGTTTCTCCCGTGCTCCATAAATAACTTGCAAGCCCATCGGGTGCGCAAAGCTGTGTTGGTTCTCCGGGGCATGTTGTATTGCTGCCAGTAATTGAGCAAACCGGAAGAGGGTTTACGGTGACAGTAATGGTATTCGAAGCTACTGAACCGCAGCTATTTGTATTGGTAACGAAAAAATCGCCACTATTGGAGACTGTAATGGATGCGGAGACCGCACCGGTATTCCAGGTTCCACCAACATTGCCGCTTAGCACAACGCTTTCGCCTATGCAAAATGAGGTGGCTCCATTTGCCATAATGGTAGAAGCTACTGGAGGTGCCCCGATTGTAACCAGGTTGTTTTGAAGAGAAATGGCTCCCGCCTGACTTAAGGCCTGCCCCATCAGGGTAGCACCATCGAGTAAGTTTATAGCGCCATTGACCAACATGATCCCTCTGAAAACAGAGTTTCCACCCAAATCAACCTGCCCGTTTATCTGCCAATATACATTGCAAAGAGAAGCGCCGTTAACCAGTGTAATGCTTGAGCTTACGGTAGTCGCCAGAGCACCACCTATTTTAAAAATAAAAATTGCACTAGGGTCGTTCTGAGCATCTAATATCAGGTCTCCGTTAATGGTTGATGCCGCGCCTGTACAGTATACATCAGGAGTCAGCACTTGTCCGTTGCCCATCGTTACAGGAATGACCTGTCCGCAGGTTACCGTGCTCAGGCTTCCATAAGCCGTTGCCAAGTCTGTAGCGGCGGCAGTCGAGACTGCATCAGCTACATGAACCTGACCTACCAGGACCCCGGGAGGAAAACCATTGAATGCACCTACGTTTGTCCCCACATCACCTGTTACTGAGGTAGAGGCTCCCGCCACGTTAAATTCGCCAGCGGCGGTGAAAACGGCAAAATCCGAAGCTGCTCCTAAGTTTGGAGCCTGCCCGTACATCACATGTGACGTTAATAGCAGCATTACCGTCATTAAAGCATTGCGTAGTCTTATTATCATAATGGCAGACTTTTTTTGTTCGTGAATAGTTCCTTGTAAAGGTCGAGGTAAAAACATTGCCCGTTTTACACAATTCGTCTAAATATTTACATGATTCACAGGAAAAAACAATGATTATCAGGCGGTTACAAAGAAGATACTTTGCATAACCAGCAATGCCTACTTCACAGAAAAATGATAGCTATCGGCAGGCACAATGGCGGTGGGCACAGGTTTTTTTATAGCAACCTGTGGGAGAGCCCCTCAGTGGCCGGCAAACGGCAGGTAGGGTGCCTGATAAAAACCTCCGTGGCTGGAAAACGTCAGGATGAGCACTGCGGTCTGAGGATTTAGGTTACCAGTAATTTGTCAAGTATGAAAAGCGGAGTGTCCGGAGGTAAGCAGCAGGAGCATTTCTCCTCGGCTGGATATAACATGTGACTCTACCTGGCTTCGACAGGCAGACAGGTTCGCCGAAGTCTTGTAGCATATGCGGTCTGTTCTACCCCTCACTTGATACTTGACAAAGCACGAGCTGTCTGCTGGAGAGCGGTGGGCTTCAAAGTGTATTGAAAAAAATAGCGTGTATTAGAGCGTGTTGGGACTTTTGTCTTCAGACAGTTGCCCGCCGTTTACCATGACCTGCCATCCCAGCCCGTCCGACTTCAAATACAGCAGCGGGTAATGTATCCGCTTGCTGCCTTTATCGCTATGTAGCTCATTCCAGTAGTGTTCAAAGCGCTCGAACAGCCCACCATTGATCGGGATGCAGTTCGCTTTCAGATGCAGCGTTTCCATCCAGTCCGGGAGCGCCAGTACCAGAAGTGGTTTATGCGGAGCGCTATTCTTTGTAGCGCCCGAGGCTCTGGAATTTTTCAAGTAGGTCTTGCATTAGCTTCAGTTCAATCTGGACACGGATACGGCTTCCTCTCCCCACCCCTCCACATTAAACCCCGTCTCATATAGCCCAACAACTTAAGATTTGTGAAATTATGGCGCAGCTATTTTTTTAGCGCGCAAGGCAAAAAACGTAGGCGATGCCTACACGAAGCGTGGGGTAAGGGGCCCACGGTGAAGTCGGCGAGGCTTTTTAACGCAGCGAGGTGGAAAAAGAGCAAGTCAGAAATCACAAATCTTGGGTTGGCGGACTATAAATATACTTCGGCGCTCTCGGCAGGGGCTGCCCGGCCCGCTGTTAGTAGGCGACTTCGGGGAGGCGCAGCAGGGCATCGAAGTAAAGGTCCTTTGGGAAGAGGGTGGGGTTGGCCCCAAATGAAAGAATCCCCGCAAACCCATTTATCCCTAAAAAAATGTATATTGAAACTTGATTGTAAACAAACCTCATGCCCATATCTTTTGTAGGCAGGAACACCCTCCGGCGGTATAGAAGATACCGAAAAATATACCCTTCACGCCGGGCGGCATTCCGGGCAGCGAAGCGGGACGGTAGTATTCCCATGAGTCAACATCCGGAAGAAACCATTTACCCTGGTACTGATCTGGGAGATGAGTATGGGCTTGATGATCGAAATGTAAGGCTCTATATCTTTAGCATTTTCATTGGTGCTGTAGCTTTTGAATACCATTTGCGGGAAGATAAAGAGGCTTTCTACGGAGCCGAAAGAGGGGCAGGCGATCAGTTGCCGCATTTCAATTCCGGCAAAGCAGATAGACGGCAGGGAAAATTGAAGAAACACCATTATTGGAAGAAATGATTAATGTCCAACATAATACCGTCAACGAGGAGCAGTTTCGATACTCAAAGCTTCCCGCAAAAGGACTGGAGCGTTACGAACATATTCGTTACAGCGCACTCCGTATTGATCATGCGGACTTTTCCGCCTTGCTACACACACTTTTCAATAAAATACTGGAAAGCCATCAGCTCTTTTTTATCTATATCGAAAGCAAGCCGCAGACCATACGCGCCGTGCGTAGTCACAAAAAAATGCTTTATCAGGAACTGCAATCGGGCCAGCTACTGCCGGCGGAGGTTTGGGAGGAAGAGCTAAAAACCAGTGATGGCTGCTCCTTGTTAAGCGCGGCTATTCAGGGTAACAAAAACAATATACCCTTCATTTTGGAGGAACAACTGCACACCAATTTTAGATTCGGTTGCATTCTGCCCAAAGAAGCCGCTTTTTCTCCTGCCGGGATGCTGAGGGCGCTTCCTGATTTCTTACGCCCCCAATCAAAGCTCACCCGGGTGGACACTCCAAGGCTGCTCCAATACTTTTCGGCACAGCAGGCGCATCTTTTCCAACTGCCGTTTGATGCCAATGATAAATTGCAGTTCTCGCTTTTTGCTCATCGGCAGGACGATGTGTTCGCAGCAGTCGTTTCGTCTATCGACCAGGAATATACGCTGCCGGAGTGCAACTGACCCCATTGCCTGTACAGTCAGCCCACTATTAACCGGGATGCAGTTCTCCTCCAGCTTCAGCGTTTCCATCCAGTCCGGGAGCGCCAGTACCAGAAGTGGTTTGTGCGGAGCGCTGTTCTTTGTAGCGCCCGAGGCTCTGGAATTTTTCAAGTAGGTCTTGCATTAGCTTCAGTTCAATCTGGACACGGATACAACTTCATCTCCCCACCCCTCCACATTAAACCCCGTCTCATATAGTCCAACAACTTAAGATTTGTGAAATTATGGCGCAGCTATTTTTTTAGCGCGCAAGGCAAAAAACGTAGGCGATGCCTAAGCATCGGCGAGGCTTTTTAACGCAGCGAGGTGGAAAAAGAGCAAGTCAGAAATCACAAATCTTGGGTTGGCGGACTATAAATATACTTCGGCGCTCTCGGCAGCTGCTGCCCGGTCCGCTGTTCATAGGCCGCTTCGGGGAGGCGTAGCAAGGCATCGAAGTAAAGGTCTTTCGGGAAGAGGGTGGGGTTGGCGCGGACCCGCTCGTAAAAAGTACGGCCGTTGGCAAGCACAGCGCAGCGGGCGTACAGAAAGAGATCGGAAGACAGGGATTCGTCCTCTGCCACAGAGGCTTCGGCGTAGTCCCGACCGTCGAGCTGATAGAGTTGCCTGGCAAACCAGTCGTAAAAGTCGAGGATATCGACTTCCGGGAATTGGCTGAGCTGAGCTATGGCAGGAGCGAGGACCGCTGCATCATCGCCTTCCTTGGACCAGTCGAGCGCGTGAATGACGTCCCAGTACCGGGCCAGGCGCTCGTGTTGCTCAGCCAGGGTGTGCTCCACCGCCTGCAGGGTGGCTTCATCGTCCGTTTCCAGGAGTATTTTGGTCAGGCGCAGTTTGCGGTCGGCAGTGCTCATAAGCATTAATGGTATGAATAGGTAATTTAGGCAAATCCGACCCTTTTTGCAAGTTGCCCCGCCACCTAAGCCCCACCCACCTTATCCAACATATAGCTCAGCCGTTTGAGGTCAGCTGTACGCTGCTCCACGATAGAGTCTTCCACATCCAATTGCTCGAGCCAGGACTGCGCACCGGAAAGCAACTGCCGGATCGCATCAGGGGAAATCCGAAACTGCCCGCGCAGGTACAGCTCCAGCTCTACAGCCGCAAGCTGCAAGGCAACGGTAGCAGCTTCCAGGCTGAGGAAACCCTCGCCTTTGCCCAGCCCCTGCTGCAGAAGGGGCAAGGCAGCGCGGTAGTGCTCTCTTGACTCCGGCAGCTGGCTCTGCTCCTGATAGAGCTCTCCCAGGTATTTCAGATTGGAAGCCAGGAAGAGGCCCGCCTCGCTTTCCGGCAGCTGTTTGAGGACCTCCACTGCACGATGATGGCACTGCAGGGCTTCCGTCTCCCGGCCTTCATCCTGATGCACCAGGCCGCAAGCCCCGTACAGACGAGCCAGGAAGACCGACGGCTCAGGGGAGGCCTCCTCCAGGCCAGCAATAGCGATATGATAATGCTCCAGGGCTTTTTCCATCTCAAAGTTATCCTGAAAGACCTTGCCCAGCTCGTAGTGCAGCGGCCACTGTTCTTCTGCGGGCAGGCTGTCTTGCAAAGCTTCTTCCAGCATGGTCCGGGCAGCGTCAAACTGAAAGGCTTGCCGCAATTGGTAGGCTTCTTTCCGGACGTTTGTGCTATTGGCGTTCATAAAAGCGTCGAATTTAGTCTCCTGGCAAGCTAAAATAGCGTCTTTTCGGGGGTTCAGGGCCAAGATTTTCCAAAGCTATAATTTTTTAATTACCTTCCCGCAATTACGTAATTTTATCCATACAGATATGAAAATTGACAAGAACAAGGTCGTTACCTTACACTATAAATTGCAGGAAAAAAGTGCGGATGGTGATTTAGTAGAGGAAACCTTCGGCAGTGAACCCCTGGTATTTTTGTACGGCGCAGGCGCCATGATCCCTAAGTTTGAGCAGGAGCTCTCAGGTATGGCAGAAGGCGATACTTTTGCTTTTGGCATAACCAGCGCAGAAGCCTATGGCGAATATAACCCGGATGCGATTGCGCCCGTTCCCACAGAAGCTTTTGTGGTGGATGGAGAACTGGCCGAAGACCTCCTGCAGGTGGGCCGTGTCATCCCTATGCGCGACAATGAAGGCAATCAGCTCCTCGGCACCGTTATGGAAGTGGGCGAAGAGCAGGTGCAGATGAACTTTAACCACCCGATGGCAGGTGTTGACCTCTACTTCTCCGGCCGTATTGAAAACGTTCGCGAAGCAACCGAAACGGAAGTGGAGCATGGCCACGTCCACGGGCAGGGAGGCGTTGAGCACTAGACCTATGCCACCAATTGTAACAGACCAAATGGGGCGCAAGGTACAGTTGCCTGCGCCCCCGCTCCGAATTGTCTCCCTTGTCCCTTCTCAGACGGAGCTCCTTGCCGACCTGAAACTGGACGAAGCGGTCGTAGGCATTACCAAGTTTTGTGTGCACCCTGAGCACTGGTACCGTAATAAAGACCGGGTTGGCGGCACCAAGGAAGTCAAAATGAACGTCATTGAGCAACTGGCCCCCAATCTCATCATCGGCAACAAGGAAGAGAACAGCCCGGAAGATATCCTGGCTCTCGAAAAGCACTACCCGGTATGGATGAGCGATATTGAAGACCTGGAGGACGCCCTCGAAATGATCCGAACGGTAGGCCTGCTTACCAACCGGCAACCGGCAGCGGAAGAGCTCGCCGGGCAAATTCAGGGCGCATTCATCGACCTGGGCCAGTACACGCAGCGCCTGCCACCGGTAAGTGCCGCCTACCTCATCTGGCGGGACCCCTATATGGTCGCTGCCCGGGAAACTTTCATCGACTACATGCTTCAGCAAGCGGGCTTCCGGAATGTCTTTGCGCGGGAGCGCCGCTATCCGGAAGTGCGCCTCGAGGCAATCGCTGCCCGGGAGCCGGAGGTTATTTTGCTTTCTTCTGAACCCTACCCGTTCAAGGATAAACACATTGCAGAAATCCGTTCGGCCTGCCCCACTTCAGAAATCCGGCTGGTGGACGGGGAGCTGTTCTCCTGGTACGGGAGCCGGCTGCTAAAAAGCCCGGCCTACTTCAAAGCCCTCCGGCAGCGTTAATGTCTCACTGACGGCAATGCGGTTGCACAGAATCCGTTACCTTTGTTGAAACCCAGGTTGATTTGCCTGGACCATTCAAAGACAGACGGCCCATGAAATATTTATACCTCATTCTTGCGATCAGCTTTTTTGTACCTGCTGCTCAGGCACAACAGGTAGACCCTGAAAGCGGCAAAGTCACGAATCAGCTGCTCGTACAGCTGGAAAAAGACGCTGCCCTTCAGCCTTTGGTACAACGCGCCAATCAGCGCTATGCCAACGCGGTGACGCCCGTACGCGTAGTTGCCCGGAGCCAGAATATCCACCTCTTACAGTTTGACCCCGCCCGGTGCCCGGCGGAAGCGCTGGCACAGTGGCTGGAAGTACAGCCCGAGGTGCAGTACCAACAAGCCAATTATAAGATTGACTTCCGGAATACACCGAACGACCCGGACTACGATTTACAATGGGGTGCAGAACGCATCGGCCTGCCCGAAGTGTGGGCATTCGGGCAAGGTGGGGTCACTGCCAACGGCGACACTATCGTCATCGCAATCCTGGACAGTGGCTTTGACCTTTCTCACGAAGATATTTCCGGTAATACCTGGGTCAACCCCCGGGAAACCCCCGGCGATGGTATTGATAATGACGGTAACGGCTACATCGATGATATGAATGGCTGGGATTTCCGGTCAGACAGTCCGGAGATTGCTTTCGACAACCACGGCCTGCAGGTGTCTGGCGTGCTGGCCGCTACTGCCAACAACGACAAAGGCATAGCGGGCGTGTGCTGGGATGCTAAAATTATGTACCTGAGCATTCGGTATATCGATGATATCATCTCAGCCTATGCGTATGCCCTGGAGCAGCGGCAACGATACAATGAAACCCTGGGTGCCGAGGGGGCTTTTGTGGTAGCGACCAATGCCTCCTTTGGCCTCACTGATCCTTTCTTTTGTGCAGAATACCCCATCTGGGGCAATATGTACGACCTGATGGGCGAAGTCGGTATCCTGACCGGTGCAGGAACAGCTAATAAAGACCGGGATATTGATAGGGTTGGCGATATGCCGACCTCCTGCGAGAGCGACTTCATCATGACGGTGCTCAACAGTACCGAAGACGAAGAAAAATTCACCCAGTCAGGCTACGGCAAGGTGACTATCGATATGGCAGCGCCGGGCGAGGGTTCCTACAGCCTGGCCCCGTTCAACCGCTACGCGATATTTGGGGGCAACTCGGCCTCAGCCCCGCACCTTACCGGAGCAATTGGCCTGTTGTACAGTATGCCTTGTGAGTTTCTGGCTACCGAGGCACTGACCAAGCCCAAAGCAACAGCCTTATTTGTACGTTCTGTGCTGGAGGAAAGCGTTGACCGGTTCCCGGCCTATGAAGACCTCACCGTCACCGGAGGGCGGCTGAACGTACGCAGCGCCATGAACCTGCTGAGCGATGCCTGCGGCGGTACTACCGGCGACCTTGACCTCCTCAATATTTACCCCAACCCTGCCCGCGACCGGTTGAACATTCAATACGAAACACCGGACTTTGAGACGTATGAGTTCCGCATTTACAATACACTTGGGCAGCTCGTTTACCGCAATAACGATACCCCGGCACGCTTCCGCGAAAAGCGGCTGGAGGTGGATGTGAGCCGCTGGCAGGCGGGCATGTATGTGGTAGAGGTCTTCAACGGGGAGCGTGTGGAGACCCGGCCCTTCATTGTGCTGCAGTATTAGCATGCTGCAACTTCAGAAGCCGGGTAGCGCAAAAGTAGCCGTGCCCGGAGGACGGATGGCCCCGGACCAGGAAGAACGCCTCATTTCCGGAACACTCCCGCCCGCAGGTTGCCATAGCCATCGAAGCTGCGCCCCAGGCTAAAGCTCACCCCCAAGACGACGCTAAGGGCAATACAGACAAAGATCACAATCATGATCGCCAACTGATAACGGATGGCGGTATCCGGTGTAGCTCCACCGATGATCTGCCCGGTCATCATACCTGGCAGAAAAACGACCCCCATAGTAGCCATACTCGCAATCGAAGGGTTTAGGGCGGCTTGCAGGCTGTTGCGGAAAAACGGGATCAGGGCTTCCCATCGGGAGGCTCCTGCCGCCAGGTAGTACCGGTACGCATCCTGCTGATCCTGCAGGCGTTGGTAAAAATCAGAAAGCCCAATGACGATACCTTTCAGCGCATTGCCCAGCAGCATCCCCCCGATGATAATCAGGTACTGTGCTGAGAAGACCTCACGTATGGGCAGCAGCAGCACATTAAAGAAAAGTAATACCGAAAGACCGGATACCAACAGCGCCAAAAAGACCGGTACAAAGAAGTAGCGCAACCGGAGCGTACTGCTCTGTACCGCAGAGACGGCCGCAAAACCCACCATAACGACCACCCAAAGTACATTCAACCAAGCATTGTCCCAACGAAACCAGTAGATGAGCAACACCCCAACCAGAGTAAGCTGCACCGTCATGCGTACCACGGCTATCGCCAGCCGCCGCAGTACACCTAACCGGAAATACCAGATCAGGCCCGCCGGCAGTAGCAGCAGAGCGTAGAAGGCTACCATAGCCCAAAGCGGTATAGGTACTGGATTGTCCATCATCAGTCAGATTGAGAAAGGTCTAAGATATGGTCCGCCTGCCAGCCCTGATCGTGCGCTACGATAATCATGGTTTGGTCTTTCAGCCCGGACAAATAGTCCATCACCTGAACTTTACGGTCGGCATCTACCGCCGATGTAGCCTCATCAAGCAGGAGCAGATCACGCTGCAGCAGCAGGGCACTGATGATGGCCAGGCGTTGTTGCTCCCCTCCCGACAATTCCCGCACGGGCTGTTGCAACTGATCGGGCTGCAAACCGAAATCGGCAAAGTAGGCTAGTGCTGCCTGCTTAGAGAAACGGAGCGTTTGATTGGCCTGAAATTGATGTAAATGTTCGAGTAAATCCCGGGCAGTACCCGCTACTGAAGGTAACCGTTGAGGGACGTAGGCAATTCGCTGACGGAGCTGCCAGATGGTACGGGGATTTACGGTTTGTCCCCCAATAACAATCTGCCCCTGATCGGGCACGCAAAACCCCAACAGCAGCTTTAGCAGGGTAGACTTACCGCTGCCGGAAGAGCCGGTAACCAGTAAGTGGGACCGGACAGGAAGGTGAAGGGAAAAGTCAGAGAAAACCGTCTTCTGACCAAAACGGACAGTGAGGTGTTCCAGCCGGATTTCCATTCCGGTTACTGCTGACTGGCAGTGAGGGACGTAGACCGGGCAATGGCTTTTACGGCCTCCTTGACCATATCGTCCTGCATATTCCAGACTTTGTAGTAGCCCTCATCTTCAAAGAGCTGCTTCGCAATACGAGCTTTGAGCATATGCCTGACCGCATTTTTTACCGGCTCGCTCAGCCCTTCATCCGGCAGGGTGACGCCCCGCTCCTGCGCATAAGCCATGAGCCCGTCCAATAATGAGTCTTTTATCTCAAAATCAGCGATGAATTGATCCAGCCCCTGTTCGGAAAGGGCAGCCGGGTCTGTGCCCTCTGCCAGATAGCGGAAAATATACTGTGGGACGTACTGCCGGAGGGCCAGGTAGTCATCATGCAGGGCCAGCGTGTCAATCGGCACAAAAATATCAGGCATGATGCCCCCGCCGCCGTACACAACCCTGCCGTTGTCGGTATAATACGCTGTCGAATCCTGGATCAGCATATTCTTGGCTGTCTCCAATTCACCGGTTTCGTAGCGGTCGTACATTTCGTGCTCGTAAGCCTCCGGGTCATCGTAAGGTTTTTGGATGGAACGGCCCGAAGGCGTATAGTAACGGGCTACCGTCAGGCGCAGGGCAGCGCCGTCGCGCAGTTTGTACTGCTCTTGTACCAATCCTTTCCCGAAGGAGCGCCGGCCAATGATAACGCCCCGGTCGTGGTCCTGAATAGCCCCGGCAACAATCTCACTGGCTGAAGCCGAGCCCTCGTCAATCAGCACCACGATATCTTCCACATCAAAGAAATTGCGGCCGGTGGAAGTGTACTCGCTGCGGCTGACCGCATCGCCTTCGGTATACACCAGGAGTTGGTCTTTTTCCTTGAAAAGCTGGCTGAGCATATTCGTCGCCTGCTGCAGATAGCCGCCCGGGTTGTGCCGCAAGTCGAGGATCAAATCCTTCATCCCCTGCTTTTCAACCAGGTCTTCCAGCGCTTTCATGAACTCCTCGTAGGTGGTTGCACTGAAGCGGTTGACCTTGATGTAACCAGTGGTATTGTCCAGCATGTAGGATATATCCACGCTGTTCATAGGGATTTCATCCCGTGTTACCGTAAAATTACGCAGCGTTGTTTCTTTACCGCGAAGGATGCCGATCTCAACATCCGTTCCTTTTTCGCCCCGCAGCATCTTGATGATGTCGCCGGAGTCCATATTCACACCAGCGATGATGGAATCCGCAATTTCAACGATCCGGTCACCTGCCA
Organism: Phaeodactylibacter sp.; assembly: GCF_040219495.1. Classification (GTDB taxonomy): domain Bacteria; phylum Bacteroidota; class Bacteroidia; order Chitinophagales; family Saprospiraceae; genus Phaeodactylibacter. The sequence continues at coordinate 11,862 of NZ_JAVJSK010000006.1, forward strand.
GAATCCCCGCCGTTTCGGAAGGCCCGCCGGCCAATGGCGTAACCACCACGATGGTATCTTCCAACACCATGAACTCCACACCGATGCCATCAAAGTTCCCTTTGAGCTGCTCGTTGACTTCCTGCAGCGCTTCGGCCGAGATGTAGTTGGAGTGCGGATCAAGACGAGAGAGCAAGTCATCGATGACCTCTTGGGTAAGCGCCGCTTTGTCTACCTCATCCACGTACTTAGCCTCAATGTAGCGGAGAATTTCCTCTATTTGTCCCTGCCCGATGCCCTCGGGGCCAGGTGTTTCCTGCTCAACGACAAGCCTGGGCATATTGGACTGCATGCGCATACCCAGCAACATGCCGGTAACGAGTACAACAGCAAACAATAGCGGAAGCCAGATGCTGAGTTTATTCGGAGCAGAAGGTTGATCTTGGTACATGTTCAGGATACGGTGTGATGATTTCGAAAAAAAAGTCCTCCATTTGACAAGTTTCGTGGAAACCGAAAGGGGCGAAAGGCATGCAGCTGTGAAGCGCAGAACTTCCAACAGTCTTACGGAACCACAAAATTCATCAATGAACGCTAAAGTCAAAAGCGTAATGGCTTTAGCGGACCGTATATAAAATACTACCGTAATACAAAAATAGGGGATTTAATGTTGCTCGATTGCGCTAATTTTTCCGACGCCGCATTTCAGTCTGCCGCATGGGCATCTGATCAATACGGGCAAACAGCTCCGGCATAGCCACTATCGCTTCCTTCTCTAATTTGACGCCGCCGTCTTTACCAATCAACAAAAATTTCAATCCATCCTCAGGCAAAGGCCCGTACTTCTTAATAAGTACTGCACGGGAAGTGGCTTCCAGTGGTTCATTGCCAGGCCCCAGCCCCCCGTGGTTGAAAATTTGGTATAAAACCAGATCCCGGTCCGTGACTTCTTCCGGCTGAGCCGTCCAAAGGGCAAGCTGTTGTTTGAATACAGCCTCCTGCTCAGTGGGAGCAAGCAGCACAACCACACGGTGTTTCCACAAATGAGGCTTCAGAGGCTGGGCACTCCCCAGGTGAGCTACGAACAAAGACCCAACTAACCAAATGAACTTCTTCATAGTACTTAGTTTACTGATTTAGAAAGCATTGATTTTGTAAAAAATCAGAATTTCCTGCTAGTCAAGACAATATCTAAGGACCTGTAATTGTTTACTAGAACATCTCAAATCCCTTGCTGCCATGAAAAACTTCCTCCTCATTTCCGCCCTTTTTGCCGCTCAGGCTACCCCTGCTCAGGACCGCTTCGTCAACCATGACCTGGAGGGGTACTACGACTGGTTTCACGAACAGTCACAAGTGGCGGACCACTACGAACCGAATACCACGCTTTATACCTTCACAGCCAGCACTCAGGTGCACGAAGGCCCTTGCCGGGATGCGGACGTACTCACGAAACTGCCCCTCGCATTTCCCGTGACCAACCTGAGCTACGATGATCCTTACTTCCTTCCCGAAGATGAGATCAACGGCTATGGTGATTTTTGGTACCACGTGACCGGGCGTGATGACAGCGGCCAGCCATTCCAGGGCTACATCTGGGGAGCGGATATTGCCAAAAGCTACTACCGTACTGATTTGAATAAAGACCAGAAGCCAGAGTTGGTGCTCCTGGGTATTTCTACCCAAAAACGGAAAAACCTCCGGGACATCAATGCCGAAGTACGCCTGGTGCAGGAAGGCCAATTGATGACTGCGAGCACCATCCCCGGGCTTTGCCTGTTTGAAGATTGTGCGGCCAGTTCCCTCCTCCGCGTGGTCCATACCCCTCAGGGTTTCCCGGTGATAGAAGCCAGTACCATGACGGTAGGCTGCTGGGCCGGAATTGAAAAGGCTTTTTATTTTTACGATGGTACCAGCCTCAACCGGGTTTACCATGCTGAATACACTACCGACCACGAGATTGTCAGCGCGCCCTTTATCGTCAATAAAGGAGCCTCCGCTCAGATTTGCCAATACAGCCATGAAGGCGAAAATTATACACCGATCTGGAAGTGCCAGCCCCTTGAAGGCGATACTGACCGGGCAGAAGTGGCTATGGAAGCCCCGGCAGATGTCCGTGTGAAATAGAAGCAGGCGTAGCCCTGCCTTTCCAATCGCAACGCCACCAAGCGTTACCCGGATTACAACTTGCAATGAGCCAGACACCTGTACACCGGCTCAGACAAAGCGGATGCCCCCGACCGGGCCATCCGCTTTTTTTGTATCCCTCATGACCGAACTTACCACCCACCAACTAACTGCACCTGAGCTTTTTCCCCTATTTTCAGCCCATTATTAACCTTGTGAATTAGAATGATGAAAAAACGCTTACCACTGTTGCTGGTGTTATTACTCCCCCTAATCCTTTCCGCCCAGCAACTCAACCATGTGCTTGGCGAGGCACTGATCCGACTAGAGCCAACAGCCAATATCCAAGCCCTGACCGGGCGCCTGCAAACCTTCAACGGGCGGGTCACTCAGTTTAAAGTGAAGGAAGAAGTGGTCCCTTACATGCGCATTTGGCGGGTTGGGTTTGACCACACGACTATTTCCGAAATTGACTTCCTCGCCTACCTGAACCGCATGCCGGGCATCATGGTAGCCCAATACAACCACTTGGTCGATTTGCGCAGTACCGTACCCGATGACCCCCAGTTTCAGGACCAATGGCAGTACATTAATGCTGGGCTGGGCAACTGCGTGGCAGGTGCCGACATTGACGCCGACCTCGCCTGGGATATTACCACCGGGGGTACCAACGGGCTCGGTGACGATATCGTGGTCTGCGTGGTAGACGATGGGCTGGACCCCAATCATCAGGACTTTGGCGACAACGTCTGGGTGAATGTAGCGGAGATTCCCGGCAACGGCATTGATGATGACAACAACGGCTTTATTGATGACTACGCCGGATGGAATACCGGCTCTGATGACGACGACATCGATGCCTCCAATGGGCACGGTACGCCCGTTGCGGGCATCGTAGGTGCGCAGGGCAATAACGGCATAGGCGTGGCGGGTGTCAACTGGGATGTGAAGCTCATGATCGTGGTCGGCGGCTCGGGTTTAGAGTCGGAGGTGCTTGAGGCTTACAGCTTTCCCCTCGCCCACCGCATGCGCTACAACGAAACCGGCGGAGCAGAAGGCTCCTTCGTAGTGGCCACCAACTCTTCCTGGGGCGTCAACTTCGGGCAGCCTGAGGATGCCCCCCTGTGGTGTGCATTCTACGACACCCTCGGCGTACACGGCATCCTCAATGCCGGCGCGACGATCAACGGTAATCAAAACGTAGATGAGGTTGGTGATTTACCTACCGCCTGTGCCAGCGACTTTATGATCAGCGTGACCAACCTCAACTGTACTGGCAACAAAGTCAACGGGGCCGGTTTTGGCATTCAAACCATCGACTTGGGCGCGCCTGGCCAGGGCACCTGGACCGCTGCTGAAGGCAACAACTACGGTGGATTTGGCGGCACTTCCGGTGCGACGCCCCACGTAGCGGGTGCCATAGCCCTGCTCTACTCCGCTCCCTGCTCCCAGCTTACTCAGCTGTCGCTCGAAGCACCGGCCGAGGCCGCTTTGCTGGTCCGGCAGGCGATTTTTGATGGCGTCAAGCCCAACCCTAGCCTGGAAGGCATTACGGTGACCGGTGGCACCCTCAACCTCTACAACAGCCTCCAAATGTTGCTCCAAAACTGCGGGCCCTGCCCGGAGGCTTTTGGAGTGGAAGCGACCGTTGTAACCGACAGCAGCGCCGTGCTCAGCTGGATATCCTCCGATTCCACCTTGCAGTCAAGCGTGTACTGGCGGGAGCGTGGCGATACCACCTGGCAGATTATTCCGGATACGGTTGCCCCGGTTGAGCTCAACGGCTTGCTTTCCTGCACGGCCTATGAGTTTGCCATCGAGGATGTTTGTGCAGATACAACGGTCTTGTCGCAGCTGGCTACTTTCCTTACAGATGGGTGCTGTGATGCGCCCCAAGACCTCTTTGCGGAAGCGACGGTTGACAGCACGGTGCTTTCCTGGCGCGCAGTAACCGCCGCCAATGCTTACCAGGTAACGGTCATCTGCCCGATGGATACCCTAACCTACGACAGCGTACTGACCAATACCCTAACCGTGACAGGGCTGGATTCCTGCCAAACCTGTATCGCCAATGTCCAAAGTTTGTGCAGCGACAGCCTGCTACCCGATTCTCTGGGTACAGATATCCTGTTTGACGTGCCGGGTTGTGGCAATTGCATAGACCTCGAGTACTGTAGCGTAGAAGGCGACACCAATTTTGAATACATCAATGCTGTATCCATCAACGACCTTGAAAACACCTCAGGCAACGATGGCGGCTATGGAGATTACACGGGCCTGAGCACCAGTCTGGAAACCGGCGCAGGCTATACCCTAACGATTACACCCGGTTGGGTGACGGATGCCTATCCGGAAAACTACTGGGTCCTCATTGACCTCAATCAGGATGGCACGCTGGACCTGAGCACCGAAGTAGTGGGCAGTGTAGAGGCTTCGGAAGAGGCCAGCATCGAAATTCAGGTCTTCATTCCCGATGACGCCCTGACCGGCAGCACGCGTATGCGGATTGCCATGGCTTTTGAGACCAGCCCAGTACCCGAATGCGGTAACAGCATCGAAGGAGAAACTGAAGATTATTGCTTGGAAATCACCGATGATATCCCACCCTGCTCCATCCCTGCTGCGATCACCACGGATTCTCTAAGCTATCAGGAGGCCCGGATCAGCTGGACAGGCAACAACGATGATTACCAGCTCCGCTTCCGCCCGGCTGGCTCTCTGTTATGGGTGACACTGGATGAGGTCGGGGCACAAATGCTCGTCCTGACCGGACTAGACGTTTGCACCACCTACGAGATACAGGTCGCCGGTTTATGTGGTGACTTCCCAAGCTTGTGGTCAGATACGTTCTCCTTTTCCACGCTTTGCAACCCTGCCTGTGATAGCGATGCGGCCATGCTTACCGCAAGTGCCCTTACAGACAGCACAGCTATGCTCAGCTGGCAGGCACCCGATGCCGCCCTGAGCTACGAACTGCAGGTACGTAAAAACGGTACTGCGGTCTGGGATACCTACCCAACCGAGAGCCAGGAGCTGCAGTTGGAGAACCTGGATTCCTGTTCCGTTTATGATGCCCGGATATGGGTGTCTTGCGAAGGGGTCAATAACATCAGCCCGCCCTCTGCCATCATGAACTTCGAAACTACCTGCCTGACCAGTACGCAAAATCTTGCCAGCGAACTTCGACTGGAAGTCGCCCCTAATCCCTTCCGGGAAACCCTCGGCATTCAACTGGAACTGCAACAGGCACAAGCGGTGCGGTACCTGCTTTACAATGCCGCCGGCCAACTGCTCCTGCAGCAGGAGGAAGCACTGGCACAAGGTGCTCAGCAAAGCAGCCTGCCTACCGCTGCCCTCCCGGCCGGGCTGTACTGGCTGAGCGTGCGTACGGAACGCGGCGTCGCTACAGTTAAAGTGATTAAGCAATAACCCGTTTGACGGACTGAAATGCAGCGGCCGGCATTTCTATTGGAAGTGCCGGCTGCTTTGTTATAACACCATTTGATAGTACTAATAGAACTAAATCACCGTTCAATGCGTATCAATAGTATCAAATGATACTATCATGCAGCACAAGTATTTCGAGCCTACCGCAGAAATCGTCAACCTTTCTACAGACATAGGGCATCTGCTAGGGGTGATCGACGGCTCACAGCTCCGTAAGCCTCAGCCCACCCTTCGCAAGCGCAACAAGATCAAAACCATCCGCGCCTCCCTCGCTATTGAAGGCAATACTCTGACGGAAGCACAGGTCACTGCCATCCTGGACAATAAACCCGTCATCGGCCCGCAGAAAGATATCCTGGAGGTCAGGAATGCCATCAAAGCCTATGAAAGCCTCCCCGGTTTCAACCCTTACGCTGAGTTGGATTATCTCAGGGCTCATCAGATACTCATGGAAGGCCTCGTGGATAAAGCAGGTCAATACCGAACTGAGGGCGTTGGCGTATTTCAGGGCAATCAGGTGGCTCATCTCGCGCCTCCCGCCTGGAATGTCCCTCATTTGATGAGTCAACTCTTTGCGTATTTGCTGTCGGGCACCGAAAACCTGATCATCAAAAGTTGTATTTTCCACTATGAAATGGAGTTTATCCACCCCTTTTCAGATGGTAACGGCCGAATGGGCAGGCTTTGGCAAACCCGCCTGTTGATGGAAGCCAACCCCGTCTTTGAGTTTCTGCCTGTGGAAAAAGCCATTAAGGATAGTCAGGAGGATTACTACAAAGCACTTAGCGACAGCGACCGGTCAGGATTGTCTACCACCTTTGTGGTTTATGCCCTGAAAAAGATGAGAAGCAGCCTGCAGGAGATGATTAAGCTGAGTACTCCACCGGCTAATGCTGAAGAGCGCATTCAATACTTCATGGAACAGCACGATCAGCCTTTTTTTACCCGTAAAGATTATATGGCTGTTTTCCCAAACCTTTCCACCTCCACTGCCTCCCGGGATTTACAGGCAGCAGTGCAACAGGGCTTGCTACTTAAGACCGGGGATAAGCGCAATACGACCTATGAGCGTCGGTGAGGCTTATTTCCCCACCCGCAGCACAATCTTCCCTTTGCTCTCATTGCTTTCCATATACCGGTGAGCCTCCGCCACTTCTGACCAATCGTAGATCTTATCGACAATCGGGCGCAGCTGCCCGTTCGCAAATAAGGGCCAGGCAAAAAGTTGCAAATCACTGGATAAACGGATTTTATACTCCAAATCCCGCGCACGCAGGGTGGAGCCGATGATCTGAAGCCGCTTGCGCAAAACCGGTGCGATGTTGAGGCTATCCACTTTCACCCCGCCCAGAAAAGCCAGGAGCACCATACGCCCTTCCAGCCCCATGACTTCCAGGTTTTGCTGCAGGTAGGGCCCGCCGATGAAGTCGATAACGACATTCACGCCTTTCCCCTTAGTATAGCCCTTTAGCCTTTCGGCAAAATTTTCTGTCTTGTAGTCAATGGCCAGTTCCGCGCCCAGTTCTTTACAAAGGCTGTGCTTGCCCGCCGATGCGGTGACCACCGGGTGTGCGCCCATGACTTTGGCCAGTTGAATAGCAGCAGTGCCCACCCCGCTTGCGCCGGCATGAATGAGCACCCGTTCGCCTTCCTGCAACTGAGCCAGCCAGCGCAGGGCCTGAAAAGCAGTCAGAAACACTTCCGGGACCGATGCGGCCTGCACGGCATCAAAGCCTTCGGGCCAGGGCAGGGCCAGTCGTTCAGGAATCACCGCGTACTCGGCATAACCACCGCCGCCCAACAACCCGCAGACTTTATCGCCGACCTTCCAGTGAATGACCTGCCCGCCCACTTCCACCACCTCTCCGGCCATTTCCAGCCCCATAATCGGGCTATCTCCCTCCGGCGGGGGGTATTTGCCCATACGCTGCAGGGTGTCCGCCCGGTTGAGGGCCGTGGCTTCCACTTTGACCAGTATCTCGTTATCGGCAGGAGTAGGGGTCTCATAATCGCCCAGGTAGAGTTCTTCCGGGCCTCCAAAAGCTTTAATTTGTATGGCTTTCATCGTTGTGTTTTAATGGCTTCAAACTGAGCGGCAGCATCTGCCCAAAGGCGTTGACGGTTCGGCGCAAAGGCGCGGGCGTGTTCAAGATAAGGCTTGAAGGCTTCAGGCTGCATTGCCCATCTGTTCAACCAAGATACTATTTCGGTATGAGACTGGCAAAGCTGACCATTCCGACCCACCTCAACATGGTTAGGCACATTGCCCCCAGCATACGCTAAAATGGGCAATCCTGCCGCCGCCGCTTCCTGCAGGGCCATGCCGTAGGTTTCCATGTAGGCTGCTGAAATGAGGAGGTTCGATTGGGCGTACTCGGCGAAGAGCGCGTCCTGCGCAAGGGTCCCCAAATACTGTACGCCTTCCAGTTGATTCAGTACCGACAGGCATTGCGCAGCGTAATCAGATTCCATACCACAACCACCAGCCAACCGGAGCACGACCCCTTCAGGAGGTGCCTTAGCCCAGGCTTGCAACAAGGGCAGGATACCTTTCCGCTCTACCAAATTGGCGACTATCAGCGCCTGAATGGGGTGCGATGGCTTGTCATGCAGCTCCGGGAGACGCTCCAAAGCTGGCTCTATTACCTCCACGGAGCCTTCCACGCCCATACGCCGCAGGTAGTCGGCTGTATACGGGCTTGTCGCCAAATACCAGGCGTAGTGCTTCAGCCAAGGCCACTCTTTTTCCTGAAACCAGTCTGCCCCGCGCCAGCCCGCCGGCGGGTGCAGGCTCTCCAGGTGGTGCACGATGAGCCCGGCCCGAGCAGCTTCAACGCTGGGCAATGAAGGGGCGAGCAACGTGTCTGCCAGCAAGGGCACCCCTCCGGGCAATGCTTCTATGTCTTCCCTTTCGTAAATGGTATGCCCCCGCTCCCGAAGCGCATCGATCAAATGCCGGTTGTAGAGGTTTCCCCCGGACACAAAAGCTTCCGTATCGGGAATTAAAAAAGCGTAGGTATACCCATCAGGCTTCATAGGCGGCCCAGGCTTCGTGCGACTCGCCAAGGACGACCTTGATCCGGCCGTCAAACTGATCGGCCACTGCAGCCTTTACCTGCCCGTGAATGTACAGAGCCAAAAACTCGGTGGTCGTCAGCTTGCCTTTGAATTGCGGCAGCTCGTCCAGGTTTTGGTAATCCAGAGGAGCGAGTGCCTGTTTGAGGGCATCGTGCGCCAAGGCGATATCAATGACGATGCCCATCTCCGTGAGCTGTTTGCTGTAAAAGGTGACATCAGTGACGTAAGTTGCTCCGTGCAGCCGCTGCGCCGGCCCAAAGTCCGGGTGTGGCAGGGAATGCGCAATCATAATGTGCTGTCGAATGGTAACACTGAACATGCTTTATTTTTTTGGTGAATAATCGAAGGCGGTACCCAGGGGCGGCATGGCCCCGGAGCGCAGCTGCTCAAAAAATGCCGGTGCTTCTTCAAAGGGCAGCACCTGCGTGATATGGGCATCGTAGGCAGGGTCTTTCAGCAAATCCATCACGAGGGCTTTGCGGCGGTGGAAGTCCCAGCGTGCCCGGCGATCTGACGGAAGATTGGCCACCTGAGAACTGATGATTTGCTTTCGCCCGTAGTGGAAATCGCCGCCCAGCCGTACGGTTGCTTCCCGCTCGCCGTACCAGCTGAGCTCCATGATTTTGCCTTCCGTTCCTACCGCATCTACAGCCTGTTGCAGCCCGGCCCCGTTAGCAGTGGTATGAAAGGCCACATCCACGGGCTGCCCGTCCCAGTTTTCAAAGCCCATTTCCGCAAGCTGCGCTTGCCGTTGAGCATGAGTCTCGGCCAGTTGGACCTGTACGCCCGGCATGCGGGACAGGGTGCGGGAAAGCAAACCGCCTATCATACCAAAACCCACTACCAGCGCCCGGTCGCCCAGGCTGATACCGCTATCCCAAATGGCATTTACAACCGTCTCCATATTGCTGGCCAGGGTGGCGCGCAGTGGCGGTACGGCATCCGGCAAAGGAAAGAGCCCCTCTGCCGGGGCCTTTAGTTCCGTTTGGTGCGGCCAAAGGGTATGTACGAGCTGTTGATGCAGCTCATGCCCCGGCGCATCTACCTTACCCACCCAGGAATAACCATAAGTCAGCGGAAAGGAAAAATGCCCGGCCATACCCGGTACGCGCATAGAGGTATGCAAGGCTACGGGCACACCTCCGGTAGCGACCAGACGCTCTGTGCCGGTGCTGACCAGGGAGTATAGAGCCCGGACAAGCAGCCCCTTTTCAGATAGGGCTACGGGCTGAACAGCGGATTCATTATCGGAAAGGTGCCATAAAGCTTGAGGCATAATCAGTTGCTTTTAGGAGCGGCAGGGGATGGTGGTTCTGCAGATACAGGCTGATGCACATTTTCGGGCACCCCTACAAACATCATGGTATCCCCTACCGGCTCAAAGGTGAAAGTCCGGAAGGCGATGGCTTCATCGACCTGCACAATGGGATCCAGTTTTACCGCACTCATGCCCGACCCGAATAGCATAGGAGAGATATGCAATTGTAAAATATCCACTGCGCCGTCTTTAAGGAATCGGGAGGTGGTAGTCGGCCCACCTTCCAGGTAGACGCTGCGAATGCCCCGTTCATATAATGCCTCCAGCACCTGTACGGAACAAACCCGCCCATCAGAAAGAACAGGCAGTTTGGTATATTCTACAGGCGCATCTGTTGCTGATGCCGTTGCACCGTACACGAGTATGGGCTGATCACAGGCATGGAGCAATGAGGCGTAATTGGCATCGGGCCGCCCGACCACCACTCTGACGGGGTGCTCTCCGGGCACATGCCTCACCGTTAGGCGCGGGCGGTCAAAAGCCAGTGTCCCGCCACCAATTAATACCGCATCGCACAGTGCCCGCATACGGTGAGCGTGCACCAGGTTTTCATCGTTGCCGATCCATTTGGAATGCCCGGTTGCGGTCGCGATCTTGCCATCAAGCGACTGGGCAAAATGGGCTACCGTACAGGCTCTTCCTTTGGCTTCTGCCATCTGAGGCATAAAAAGATAGGGAAGGTAAGCCCGCAGTTGCCGCAATGCAGCCAAATCGAAATCGCCATGTTTTTGGAGACTGAAGCGTACGGTATCTGTTTTCTGCAAGTAGGCCTGTCCGGGTGGCGGATGATGAGGGGCTTTGCTGATCCCGACATAAACGACATCGTCAACGGATAGGTATTGATTGACCGCCACATCTCCGGATTTGGAAAGGCAGGCAAAGTGAACAGGCTCAGTAGTACGTGACAAGGCAGCACGCATGGCTAAAATCCCATTCCATAGCCCATTGGTCATAATTTACAACTTAAAAAGATGCCCCATTTCGTCCTGCTTGGTCTTGAGGTAATCAAAATTTTCTTTTTGCGGCTTGATGATCAGGGGTACCCGGGTGATGACCTCTATATCCGCATCGTCAAATGCACTAATCTTTTCCGGGTTGTTAGTCAGCAGGTTGATCTTTTCAATGCCCAGTTCCTGAAGCATTTCAATGGCAATATTGTACTGCCGGGCATCTACCTCCAGGCCGAGGTGCAGGTTGGCATCCACCGTATTCATGCCTTTATCCTGCAAGTTATAGGCTTTCAGCTTATTGATGATACCGATGCCCCGTCCTTCCTGCCGCAGGTAGAGCACTACCCCGCCCTGCTCAGCAGCCAGCCGCAGGGCTTCCGCCAGTTGCTCGCCACAGTCACACCGCTTCGACCCAAATAGGTCGCCGGTAATGCACTCGGAGTGCAGGCGGACCAGCACGGGGCCCGAGGGTTTCGCATCTTTGTGTATCAGCGCCAGGTGGGGCATCCAGTCCTCATCGCTTTCTGAAAAGGCGACCATATTAAACTCGCCCCAGGGCGTTGGGATCATGGCTTCTGCCTGCCGTTTCATTGCTTTTGTACTTTTTTGCTGAATCTGCTTTACCATCCCCATGTTGATCTTAACCGATGCGGATTATGTTCGTCCATTGAAATCCGCTCAAAAAGTTTTTAATTTACATTTGAAACCTTATTCAGCGTGAAAAGTTTCGCGCCGGCCCAAAGGGCTCACCCCCGCCAACCTCCTAAAGACTATGGTGGATAAGCCTCAAGTCCAATATACAGCCCTTATACTAGCCGCTTTGTGACATTCATCATTTTATTTTTCTAAAACTAATGCTAGCTTTGTAGTGTCTTACGAAAACTAACTATGAAGAGAGTTGCTCAATTTATGGCGTTGTATTTCCTGCTCGGCAGTTTCCTGCCCGGAGCAGACTTCAGCCAGTTGAGCAAACTCCCGGTCGCGCTCAAGCACTTCCGTTTGCACAAAACCCTTGCTGCGGAACAAGGCAACACGGTTTCCTTTCATGCTTTTATGGGCGCGCACTTCTGGAATCCCGATCATCACGATCACGGTGACGGGGGGCAGAGCCACAAGGATCTTCCCCTGAAGCATATGCATTCCTTTGACCACCTTGTGCTGCAAGTTGCGTACGCGATTTCCTACATGCCGGCAGAAGTCGTGCATTGCCTTACGGAAAAGCCCCACCGCTTTTTGCCGCACCTCCACCTCACTAATGTCTTCCGACCACCCATTCCGGCCTGATCGCACGCTGCGTACTCTGTGGCGCTAAGTGCCCGTAACCTCAATTGCTGCTGGTGATTTTGACTGCTTCCGGCTCCGGGTGGCAAAGCTTATCCTTCGTTTAGGCCCGGCTTTGCCTGCCATGAGCGCCTGAAAGCGCCCCCTAAGTTGCCCATCCGGCTTTTGCTGCGGTGCCCGGTGCCACCTTTCTCTAAAGTCTGAATTCAACAAAACATGATTAAAGCAATCATTGAGTTTTCCGTACGGAATAAACTCATCATCCTTTTGTTAGTCGCAGGGCTGATCAGCGCAGGTATCTACAGCCTGTCCCGTCTCCCCATTGATGCGGTACCTGACATCACCAACAATCAGGTACAAATTGTAACGGTCTCCGGCTCCCTTGCACCTCAGGAGGTCGAGCAATTCATCACGTATCCGGTAGAGGTCGCCGTAGCCAACATTCCCGATGTCACCGAGATCCGCTCCATCTCCCGATTCGGGCTTTCGGTGGTCACCGTTGTTTTCGAGTCGGGCGTACCTGTACTGGAAGCCCGGCAGTATGTCAAAGAACAGCTGGGCATGGCAGAGCAGGAAATCCCGCCCGGCTTGGGCACACCGGAACTGATGCCTATTACCACCGGGCTGGGCGAAATCTACCAGTACGTGCTGCGGGTAAAACCCGGGTACGAAGACCAGTACAACCCCATGGAGCTGCGCACCATTCAGGACTGGATCGTCAAGCGGCAAATGGCAGGTACCAAGGGCATCATCGAAATCAGCAGCTTTGGGGGCTACCTGAAGCAGTACGAGGTCGCCCTTGACCCGGTAACCCTGCAGGGCTATGACATCGCTATCAGCGAGGTCTTCGATGCGCTGGCCCGCAACAATCAAAACAGTGGGGGAAGCTATATCGAGAAAAACACGAATGCCTACTACATCCGTACGGAAGGTATGGTCCATAGCTTCTCCGATATTGAGCAGATCGTAGTGTCCAACCGAAATGGCACGCCCATCCTGATTAAAGATGTAGGCACGGTCCAACTGGGCAGCCCCAAGCGGTTTGGTGCTATGACAATGGACGGGAAGGGAGAAGCCGTGGGCGGCATTACCCTGATGTTCAAAGGAGCCAATTCTTCCGAGGCCATTGCTAATGTGCATGACCGCATTGAGCAGGTCCGGGAGTCTTTGCCGGAAGGCATAGAGCTGTACCCCTACCTCGACCGCTCCGTGCTGGTGGGCAAAACCATTGGTACCGTAAAAAACAACCTGCTGGAAGGCGGGCTGATCGTTGTCTTTGTGCTGGTCCTCCTGCTGGGCAATTTACGGGCCGGGCTGATCGTCGCTTCGGTTATCCCGCTGGCTATGCTCTTTGCACTCATTCTGATGAGCTACTTTGGCCTTTCAGCCAACCTGATGAGCCTGGGCGCCATCGACTTCGGTATCGTGATCGACGGTGCCGTGATCATCGTGGAGGGGGTACTGCACGCCTTATTCACCTACCACGTGGGCAAACAGCTGACTCAGGCACAAATGGACGACATTATTATCGACGAGTCTGCCAAGTTGTTCCGGGCTGCCGTATTCGGTGTCTTCATCATTCTTACGGTCTTTATCCCCATCATGACACTCACGGGCATTGAGGGCAAGATGTTCCGCCCCATGGCCATGACTTTCAGCTTTGCGGTGCTGGGCGCGCTCATTCTTTCGCTCACCTATGTGCCCATGATGACCGCCTGGGTGATGCCCCGCAACCTCAAGGCGCATCATACTTTTGCCGACCGTATCGTGGGCTTTTTGCGTAAACTCTATCGCCCGACTTTAGAAATTGCGCTCCGTTTGCCGCGATTGGTCATTGGTGCAACGCTGGCGGTTCTCGTTGGGGCTATACTGCTGTTCCGCACCCTGGGCGCGGAGTTTCTGCCTACGCTGGAAGAAGGCGACCTGGCTATGCAAATGGCCATTCAACCGGGCAGTTCTTTGCAGGAAAGCGTCAAGACTGCTACCAAAGCCGAAAAGATACTGCTGGACAACTTCCCGGAAATTGAGCACGTCGTTTCCAAAATTGGTACCGCCGAGGTCCCTACTGACCCTATGGCAATTGAAGATGCGGACATCATGATCATCCTCAAGCCACAAGGGGAATGGGTGAGTGCCAACAGCCGGGAAGAGCTGGTGACCAAAATGAAGGGAAAGCTCGAAGTTATTGCCGGTGCTTCCTTTGAATTCACCCAACCTATACAGCTGCGTTTCAATGAGCTGCTGACGGGTGCGAAGACGGATATTGCGGTGAAGATTTTCGGAGAAAACACCACGGTGCTCAAGCAACAGGCCGACCTCGCCGCTGATATCATCAAGGGCATTTCCGGTGCCGGGGATGTCAAAGTGGAACAAACGGAGGGCCTGCCTCAGCTCATGGTAGACTTCAACCGGCAGAAGATTGCAGAGTACGGACTGGATATTGAGCAGCTCAACACCCTGGTACGTACTGCTTTTGCCGGTGAAACGGCAGGAGTGGTCTTTGAGAACGAGCGGAAGTTCGACCTGGTGGTCCGCCTGAAGGAAAACAGCCGGCAGTCGCTGGACCTGCAGCAGCTCTTCGTGCATCTGCCCGATGGCCGTTCGCTGCCGATGAGTGAAGTGGCCCGGGTGCACTACACCGAAGGGCCCATGCAGATTTCCCGGGAAGGGACCCGCCGCCGCATCAATATTGGAGTGAACGTCCGGGACCGGGATGTGGCCAGCCTGGTGGCCGATATCGAATCCCAGCTTAAGGCGGGGCTCAATCTACCAGCAGGCTACTTTGTGCAATACGGAGGGCAGTTTGAGAACCTGGAAGCGGCAAAGGCGCGCCTGAGTGTAGCCGTTCCTGCTGCTCTTGCCCTTATTTTTGTACTGCTTTACTTCACCTTTGGCAAACTGAAATACGCCCTGATGATCTTCACCGCTGTTCCTACCGCTGCGGTAGGTGGCATCCTTGGGCTTTGGCTCCGGGGCATGCCCTTCAGTATCTCTGCCGGGGTTGGGTTTATTGCCCTGTTTGGGGTAGCGGTACTCAACGGTATTGTCCTCATCAGCCACTTCAACCGGCTGCGCTACGAAGAAGGGTACACCGATATCCGGAAGGTCGTCATCGACGGTGGGCTGGCCCGGATGCGCCCTGTAATCATGACTGCTATGGTAGCGGCACTGGGTTTCCTGCCGATGGCGCTTTCCACTTCCAATGGCGCGGAGGTTCAAAAGCCCCTGGCTACGGTGGTCATCGGCGGGCTGATCACGGCGACCTTGCTCACACTGCTGGTACTGCCGGTGCTGTACTACCTGACCAATAAAAACCTGAAAATACCGGGGCTGGCTACCGGTACGGCTGTTGTGGCACTACTGCTATTCGCTATGCCCATGCAGGCGCAGCAACCCCTTACGCTGGAATACGCTACCCAGCAGGCGATGGAACGCAATCCGGATCTAAAGAGCGGTGCCCTGGGCATTCAGCAGGCGCAGCTGGGCATTACCGCGGCACGGGAAGTCCCACAGACGGAATTCATGGCCGGCTTCGGACAGTACAATACGACGATGGGTGACTATCAGTTTGCCATCACTCAGCCTTTGTCCCCGTTTGGGCTGAATGCAAAGCAGGAAACTGCCGCACGGGCACAGCTGGCCCTTTCGGGGAGTCAGCAGGCTCTGCTCGAGCATCAGGTAGCCTTTGGGGTGAAGCAAAACTGGCAAAACTGGCTGGCCAGCCAGGCACGGCTGCAACTGTACGCCCGTCAGGAGCGCTTGTTCCAAAACCTGGCAGACAGAGCAGCCCTTCAACTGCGGTCGGGCGCTATCGACCGCTTGTCGTATACGCTGGCCCAACAGCAACTCACCCAGGCTCAAAGTACCACCCAGCAAGCGGTGCAACAAGAGGAGCAGGCTTTCATGCGCTTGCAGCAGTTGGCTTACAGCCCGGAGACCGTTCGCACGGAAGACACGCTTAGGGCGCTGCCAACCAGCGTAGTGGACACCTCACAGGCCTTGCAGGCTTTCCTGCGCCCCCTGGAGCAGGAAACACAGGTTGCGCAAGCTAATGCAGACGTAGAAGCACAGCGCCTTAAGCCACAACTGTCCCTTGGCTATATGCAACAAAGTATCCGCCCGGATATCCCACTGAGTGCCGTTCAGATCGGGCTGCGGGCACCGGTTTTCCAAAAAAGCCAACGGGCACGTATTGCACAGGCCGAACTGGAAGCCGATAAGGCTGCTCAGCAATTGCAGGGGCAGCGGCAACGCCTGGAGCAGGAAAGGCAAATGGCCCGGGCCCGCCTGCAACAACTGGCACAACAACTGGAAGTACAGGCCCCCGAGCTACTGGCTCAGGCCGAACGGCTCCGCCGGCTGGCCCGCCTGCAACTGGAGCAGGGCGAAGTGGACTATTTCCAATACGCCCAGAGCATGAATATCGCCCTGAGCAGTGAGCTGGAGCGTATTCAGCTGATTGCACGCTACAATGAGGCCGTACTTTTTCTCGAATTCTTATCTCGATAACCTAAGGGGGAAACCCACAAAAAAAATAACCACCATGAAATACGTATTTTTCATCTTCTTCATCGCTGCCAGCCTTACTGCCTGTCACAACGATACGGCACCGGTCAGCACTACTGAAACGGAGACTTCTGCTGATGCCGGGGCCGATGAGCATATTCGCCTAACTGCTGCTCAGATGCAGCAGGCCGGCATCCAAACGGGCCAGCCCGAGCAGCGGGAAATACCCACTTACCTGTCCTGCTCCGGCACGATAGATGTACCCCCGGCTTATCAGCAGGCGGTGCACAGCCCGGTGATGGGCTTTGTGCGCAATATCCGCCACCTGCCCGGTGAGCAAGTCCGTCGGGGCGAACGCCTGGCCAGCATTGAGCATCCCGATCTCGTGCGCCTGCAGCGTACCTTCCTGGAGACGGCTGCCCGGCTGCCTTATCTCCAAAAGGATAAAGACCGCAAAGCAGAGCTGGCCGAATCGGATGCTGCTTCCCAAAGAGATTACGAACTCGCGGTTTCGGAACTGGCTATTATGCAATCCCGGTACGAAGGCCTCAAAGCAGAGCTTCAACTGATTGGGATCAATACACAAGCCGTGGAAGAGACGAAGACCATTCAATCCTCTATCGCACTGACTGCCCCTTCCAACGGGCAACTGACGCAGATGGAAGTCCGCTCCGGGCAGCTCGTACAGCCCGAAACGATGCTTTTCCAAATTACCGACGGCAGCCACCTGCACCTGGAGTTGGAAGTCTATGCCAAAGACTTGCACAAGGTTAAGAAAGGGCAACCCGTCATCGCTAATTTACCGGGTATGGAAACACCGGTCACCGGCACCGTGCACCTGGTCAATCAGAGCATCGACCTGGCGCAAAAGACAGCCCGGGTACATGTACACCTCGATGAGCCTACCCCACAGCTGGCCATTGGCAGTTTCCTCTTTGCTAAGGTTCAGACCGACACCCGCATGGCACTGACCGTACCGGAAGAAGCTATTGTGCGTTCCGGTGAAGAGGCTTATGTTTTTCTGGAAACAGCAGACGGGTTTCAGAAAATGCTGGTGAAGCCTGGCGTTGCCGCGGATGGGTACGTGGAAATAAGTGGCAAGGGCATTTCTGACCGTACGCCGGTGGCACTTAAGGGCGCATATTATATTAATGGTACGGAGTAGAGGCACAAAGTGAGTGGAGGTGTCTTTGATTTCAGAGGGTGCCTTCTTTGTCCGCTGTGACTCAGGCGGCGATTACAGAATCGCGGCCTGAGTCCATCTGTCAGGTCGCGACTCTAAAGTCGGCACCTGACTAGAAATCCACAATAAGGCCCCCGTTCCATTCCGACCGTCCTTGGTGGCGATCTGGTAAAAATAAAGGACGAATGGATGGCCGGTGGCGTCCTACAAAACCTGGGGCTCGCCCGCTAAGTCATTCCAAAGTAGCTTCAAAATCCCCATCTCGCACCTGAATCGTATCTGGTAAATCATTACCGCCAACGAATACTGTATCGCGGATAGCCGTAAACTGAAAAGCACCTTGTACAAACTGTGTTTCTTCGTTATACTGGATAATATTGACCCCGTTATCAATAGCGGAGGTATCCAGGTAATACCAGTACAGGATTAGAAAGTCATGCCCATCATCTGAAATTGTCCGCACACTTGCAGAGGGACTGTTGTTATCTTTCACCCCTAATTTCCTGAAGACCTTCTTTTATCAAACTTAACCTCCGCTCCCTTCTCCTTTGATCCTAATGGGTGACTCTGCCTGGCAACTCAAAATGGCATTGAGCTAACTAAACCGCACATCGGTTTCAAATTCATAGAATCTTCCCGCTGGTTTTCAGGAAACAGCGTGCCTCTTCCCATCTTTTCCCGAAGTATGTTATTTTTACCGCTAACAACCATAAACGACCTGACACCCATGACCGCAAAATCCAACCTTCCCAACCGCGCGGAGCGCAGAAAAGCTCAGCAGCGCAAACAACGCAACCTTATCCTGTTGATGGTCATTCTCGCACTCCCCGTAGTAGGGGGGCTAATCTATATGTCTATGCCAAAATCCACGCCCAATGCCTCGGGGCCTCAGTTTACCAAACAGGGTACGCTTACGTTTTATGCAGAGCAGGGCGGTCAGGCGATCAGTACCATTGATCTTGAGATTAAAGCCGATGATATGGGCCGGGCAGAAGGCATGATGTGGCGCAAGTCCATGGAAGAGGATCAGGGCATGCTGTTCATTATGGAGCGGGCGGAGCCGCAGTCCTTTTGGATGCGCAATACTTATGTCCCCCTCGACATTATGTTCATCAGTGAAGAACAGCGCATTCTGAATATCCGCAAGAATGCACAGCCCCAAACGCTGAGCCCGCAGACGAGTCAGGGAGATGCTAAATACGTACTGGAAGTGATTGGGGGCCTGTCCGATAAGCTGGGGGTAAAGCCGGGCGACCGGATTGAGTTTGAGCGGCAATAGACAAAAAAAATCCCCCCGACGCGGTCGTGCCGTGCCGGGGGGATTCTAAATATCGTACTAGAAAACCCGCTTGCGGGGTTGTTTATCAGCTTTCGAGGGCAGCTGCACCACCCACAATCTCGAGAATTTCATTAGTGATGGCTTCCTGACGCGCTTTGTTGTAGGAAATCTTGAGGTCGCGCAGCAATTCCTGAGCGTTCTCGGTTGCCTTGTCCATAGCGGTCATACGGGCACCATGCTCGGAGGCATGCGTATCCAGCACGTACTTCTGAAACTGGGTCTGCAGGATCGTAGGAATCAGGTATTCCAGCAGTTCCTTTTTGCCCGGCTCGAAGATATAATCTGCCATGAGGCCTTCCACTTCGTTTTCTGTAACTTCGGCTTCGATTTTCGGAACAGGCAGGAATTGCTCCACCTGAGTAACCTGCGTGGCTGCGTTCTTGAACTTGCCATAGGCTACGTCTACTGCATCGAAATCTTCATTCTCAAAATACTGAATCAGCATTTTGGGCACTTCCGAAACGTTGTCGAAGCTCAGGTTATCAAAGAGGTCGACATAACCCGGGATAAAATCCAGGTCCGGGTAGCGTTTCTTGAAGTACTCCGCCCCTTTTTTGCCGATGCACAACATACTAAGGTTGCCGCTTTCACGCAAAGCAGCATACTTGGTATTCACCAGGTTGGCAGCCGCTTTAGAGATGTTGGAGTTGAAGGCTCCACAAAGACCACGGTTGGAGGTCACCACGACAATACAGGCACTTTTAACCTCGCGCGCTTCACCGAGGCTGCTGCCCGCGTCTCCTTCAAGATTGGAAAGGATATTGCGCAATACCTGATTCAGCTTATCAGCATAGGGGCGCATTTGCACGATTGCATCCTGAGCACGGCGCAGCTTCGCAGCCGACACCATTTTCATCGCCTTGGTAATTTGCTGAGTATTCTGAACCGACTTGATCCGGTCCCGTACCTCTTTTAAGTTAGCCATCTATGAGCAATTTTGCCGGCAGCCACAGGGGCTGCCGATCAAATAAACGATTGTCTTACTTCTTGTACTGTGCAGACAGCTCGGCTGCCAGCGCTTCCAACTTATCTGTTGCCGCTTTCTCCAGCTTACCCGCCCGGAAAGCCTCCAGTACATCAGGATGCTGCTTTTCCAGGGTAGTCAGGAAGAGCTCTTCGAACTCCTTTACCTTCTCTACCGGTACATTGCGCAATTTGCCCTTCGTACCCAGGTAGATAATGGCTACCTGCTTCTCTACGGATACCGGAGAGTACTGTGGCTGCTTCAGGATTTCAACGTTGCGCTTACCTTTCTCCAGTACTGCCGTTGTTGCAGCGTCCAGGTCAGAGCCGAACTTGGAGAACGCCTCCAGTTCGCGATACTGTGCCTGATCGAGCTTCAGCGTACCGGATACTTTCTTCATCGACTTGATCTGAGCCGAACCACCCACACGGGATACGGAGATACCCACGTTGATCGCCGGGCGTACACCCGCGTTGAAGAGGTTGGACTCGAGGAATATCTGACCGTCGGTAATGGAAATTACGTTGGTTGGGATATAGGCAGAAACGTCACCTGCCTGCGTCTCAATGATCGGCAGGGCAGTCAGTGAACCGCCACCTTTTACGATTGGCTCGCCATTTTCGTCTTTAGCGTTTGCCAGGGTATCCGGCAGGTCATTCATCTGACGGGCGATTTCGTCGTTGTTGATGATCTTCGCTGCACGCTCCAAAAGGCGGGAGTGCAGGTAGAATACATCACCAGGGTAAGCCTCACGGCCCGGAGGGCGGCGCAGCAGCAGTGATACCTCACGGTAGGCTACCGCCTGCTTGGAAAGGTCATCATAGATGATCAGTGCAGGCCGGCCCGTATCGCGGAAATACTCCCCAACCGCAGCACCTGCGAATGGAGCGTAGAACTGCAGCGGTGCAGGGTCCGCAGCCGAAGCCGAAACGATCACAGTGTAGTCCATCGCTCCGTTGTCTTCGAGCGTCTTCGCTACGTTGGCAACTGTTGATGCCTTCTGGCCGGAAGCTACGTAGATACAGTAAACCGGCTCACCGCGCTCGTAAAATTCGCGCTGATTGATAATGGTATCGATCGCAATCGCAGTCTTACCCGTCTGACGGTCGCCAATGATCAGCTCCCGCTGTCCACGGCCAATCGGAATCATTGCGTCAATCGACTTGATACCCGTTTGGAGTGGTTCGTTTACCGGCTGACGGTAGATTACACCCGGAGCTTTGCGCTCCAGCGGCATTTCGTAGGTGGTCCCTTCAATCGCGCCTTTGCCGTCAATCGGCTCGCCGAGCGCGTTCACAACGCGGCCCACGAAACCTTCGCCCACATTAATGGAAGCGATGCGGTTGGTACGCTGTACGCGGCTACCCTCACGGATGCCATCACTTGGCCCCATGAGTACCACACCCACGTTGTCTTCTTCCAGGTTCAGGACGATGGCCTGAGTACCGCTATCAAATTCTACCAGTTCACCAGCCTGTGCTTTGGTCAGGCCATACACACGCGCAATACCGTCACCTACCTGAAGTACGGTACCGTACTCTTCAAGTTCGGTTGCGGAGCTGAAACCGGAGAGTTGTTGTTTGAGTATTGCTGAAATCTCATCAGGTTTTACATCAACCATATCTGAAAAATTTTATCACTGCGCGGTGCAGCGGGTTTTCTAGTATTAATATCCGTTTACTTGGACAACTGCGAAACGTACAGGTTGTCCCTGAATTGACGCTTCAGCTCTTCCAGCTTGTTAGCCAGGCTGGCGTCATAAATTTTATCATCGAACTCCAGTACGAAGCCACCGATCACATCGGGGTCAACCACTGAGATGATTTCCACTTTATCGTCTGTAGCTTTACTTCCCAGCAATTTGGCTTTGATGGCCTCTATCGCCTTTTTATCCAGGGCCGTCGCTGTTGTCACTTTGACCGTGGAGATATGCATGAACCGCTTGTACTGTGCCAGGTACTCATCGACGATCTCCGGCATATAGCTTTCGCGCACTTTGGTAGCGAGGATATCCAGGAATGCAGAAGTCAGTTTATCAAACTTCCCTTCGAAAAGGATTTTGAAAATCTGCTTCTTCTTGTCGGTTCCTACCACAGGGCTTTTGAGCAACAAGTACAAGTCGCGGTTGCTGAGCAGTGTCTTGAAGGTCTTCATGTCCTCCGTAACGGCCTCGAGCTTATTCTGCTCCTGGGCCAGCTCGATGAGCGACTTTGCGTAGCGGGAAGCTATTCTTTGTACAGACATATCAGTTTATAATTTTCGATAAGCAATGCCGGGGCAGACCTTACCGATAGCTTAGTTCATTTTGATGTCATCAACGAGGGCGTTCACAAACTCCTCCTGACCTTTCTTATTGTCTAACTGACGGCGCAGCAGCTTTTCAGCGATTTCGATAGACAGTACGCCTACCTGATTTTTCAGATCGGTCATAGCCGCCTTACGCTGATTTTCGATGTCCTGCGTCGCGCTATTCACGATTTTGCGGGCTTCGTCCTGTGCTTTTTCTTTTGCCTCTTTGACGATCGAATCTTTCATTTCCTTTGCTTCTTTCAGGATTTTGGCGCGCTCTTCCTGAGCCTGACGCAGCAGCTCTTCGTTCTTAGACTGCAGTGCGGTCATTTCCTCGCGGGCATTGCGGGCCTCGTCGAGGGCATCCTGAATATCGTTTTCCCGCTTTTTCAGGGCATTTTGGATAGGTCCGAAAGCCATACGGCCGAGCAGCGCCCATACCAGCACGAAGATCAGAGTCGTCCAGAAGATCAGGCCCGGATCGGGCTTGATAACGGAGAAGTCAGCCAAAAACAATACGTTAGCCATTGTATCGAAAATGTTTAGAAGGTTTTTTATTGAAAATTTAGCTCACTCAAGCCAGGGCGGGCAGACAGCCAACCGCTGCTGCGGCCGCCCTGAGCTTAAATTTTCATGCCTCAGCGGGCAAATTAGCCCAGCAGGCCTACAACGATCGCAAACAGTGCCGCACCCTCTACGAGTGCTGCTACGAGGATCATGTTGCTTCGGATATCACCGGCAGCTTCTGGCTGACGTGCGATAGCTTCCATTGCTTTGCTACCGATCAAACCGATACCGATACCTGCGCCGAGTGCTGCTAATCCAGCTCCAATTGGTCCCATTGTTATGAGATTTTATATGAGTGAGTAAATTAAATACTTAGTGTGCATGAGCTTCATCGTGGTGGTGCTCCTCTACTGCGGCTCCGATATAGGAAGCAGAAAGGATAGCAAACACGAAGGCTTGCAGGGCCGCCACAAGCAGCTCTATCAGGTTCATAAAGGCGGTGAACAAGCCACCGACTACCGCACCTGCGGCTGCCCCTCCTGTGTTGGCACCGTTGTCGCCAAAGAGGAAGATCAAACCGATCAGGCTCAGAATGATAATGTGCCCCGCTGAGATATTCGCAAACAAACGAATCATCAGGGAGAACGGGCGGATGAACAAGCCCAGTATCTCCACCGGTGTGAGGATGATCTTCACCCAGCCCGGGATGCCTGGCATCCAGAATACGTGCTGCCAGTAGTCTTTCTTACCATTCAGGTTCACCACGATAAAGGTGAAAACTGCCAGCACCAGCGTTACCGCAATATTGCCGGTTACGTTTGCACTGCCCGGGAAGAAAGGAATGAGGCCCATCAGATTGCAAAACAGGATGAAGAAGAACAGCGTCATCACGAATGGCTGAAAGCGCTCGTAGTGCTTTTCGCCAATCATCGGCTTGGTTACTTCATCGCGCATAAAAACAAAGAAGACCTCAAAAAACGACTGAATGCCCGATGGCGCCTTGCCTTCATTCTTCTTGTAACCGCGTGCGACCGCATTGAAGATGAAGATGAGCAGCAGTGCTGCCAGCAGCATGGTGAAGACATTCTTGGTAATAGAAAAGTCGTAAAAAGAGGTGATACCGCCCCCCATCATTCCACCATCAAGGGTGCTGGGTGCGTCTAGCTTGTAAGATTCGTTTTCGTAGTTGACGTAGTAAACATCCTTTTCCTTTCCGTCTTCGGTTGTTTCGACCTTATGGTCAATATGCCCCACATGGACTTCGCCGGTTGGGAAGGAAGGGTCCGCTACGCGATTGATGCGGCCGTGGTTGAGCACGTAGCCATCAACGGCGGTATGCCCATGCTCAAACATGCTGGACAAGCCGGTTGTCCAACCCTGCTCCGGCGCATAAAGCATAACCGGGAGCGGAATGTGCACGTCTTTCCAGACGTGAAACTCGTTGGCATCCGCAATGTGGTGCATAACGGTAGCAACCGGGTCGTAACCACCGCCGTGCTCTTCGTTCTGATTGTGCTCATCGTGCCCTTCAGCATGTTCGTGTTGAGCATGATCGTCGTGTTGCGCAAACGTTGAGTTTCCGAAAGCCGTGAGGGCCAGGGCCAGTGTCAGTATGCAGAACTTCTTGATGTCCACTTTCACTATTCTTATGCTTTAGTAGGCTTTGCTTAATAGAGGTGCAAAAACCAGGACCTTTAGAAATCGGCACAAAAGTAAGGCACTTTAGCATATTAGTGAAACGTACAACCTTTTTTTTCAAATGGACTTTGAATTGCAGGGGTTGAGAAACAGAGAGTTATAGCCGTTGTTCTCAAATAATATAGGGTGGTATTGCAAACAGGGGACGCTGCAGCGTTTTTTGTTTCCCCAAACCAATGCACAGCGGAATTATTGTTTTCCCACCTGGCCGCCTGGCCTAAGCGGAATTTTCTGGTATTCGGGGCCGGCCGGAAGGTTATTGCTCGTTATTCCTATCGTAGTATTTGTAGCCAGTCGTGGGTTTTTGCTCTTTTTCGTCCGTTTGATCATTCTTACCTTCCTCTCCTTCGCCAAATAAAAGGTTGCTCCAGAAAGTTTTGCGCTTTTCCCGGCGCAGCTCCCGCTCTTGCAGCTGCGATTGATAGGCCCGGACCCGCTGCACATAAGCTTCATCCGATTCTCCGGCTTGCCTGGGGGGCACATTAATGACCCGCCCCTGTTCATCTTTATAAGGCTGATCCAGCAAACGGCCGAACAAGCTTCGGTTGTCTTCAAAGTAATAATAGCCATCCTCGTGGACGGCCAGGATGGGCATTTCCTCCAAATAAGGCGGGCACTGCATAAGTGCCGAGACCGTATCCGCCGGTGCCGAAAACCTGGCATAACGCACTGATTTGTAAGCCTTATCGCGGTACACTTTCCTCATAAACGAACCGTAGATCGGCAAAGCAGTGGACGAAGCCTGCCCCCGGTAAAGGGTCCGGAAGTGTACCTGCGGCCAGGAACCGCCTACCCAGGCACCGGCTACCAGTTTGGGGTTAAACCCGACGAACCAGCCGTCAGATTGGTTCTGAGTGGTGCCTGTCTTGCCTGCGATATCATTATACAGCCCATAGTGGTACCGGAGTTTACGGGCTGTGCCGCTGTCGACCACAGATTCGAGCATCCGGATCATCATATCCGCCTGCGGCTCTTCCAAAACGCGGGGGAAGCGCCGGGGATTGGGGCGCTCAAAGGTCACGAGGACCTCACCATCGGCGGTTTCGATACGGTCCAGGTAATGCCACTCCGGCCGGCGGCCACGGTTGGCAAAGGTGCCGTACACTTTCGTCATTTCATACAGCGAAGCCTCTACAGCCCCCAGAGAAATCGAAGGCACCGCAGGGATGTGGCTTTCAATGCCCATCGCCCGCCCCAGTTGCCGAACGGAATCGATGCCGGAGCGCATCATGATCTCCACCGTTACGGTATTGACCGAGTTGCTTAGTGCGCCTTCCATGGAGTAGACGCCTTCGTAAGCCCCATCGGCATTACGGGGAGACCAGTTGTCGTATTTGGCATAAGCCACCTGCCGGTTGTAGGTATATTCGCAGGGCAGCATCCCGCCCTGCAGGGCCGTAGCATAAACCACCGGCTTGAAGGTGGAGCCGACCTGCCGTTTGGCAAATACATGATCGTACTGAAAATACTTGTGGTCAATACCGCCCACCCAGGCTTTGATCATTCCAGTGGAAGGGTCAGCAGCGAGGAATCCGGCATTCAGCATCGTGAGGTAATACTTCACCGAGTCCAGCGGGCTCATCTCGCGTTCTTCTTCTCCATTTTTCCAACTGAAGACCGTCATAGGGACCGGCTGCTGAAAAATGGCTTCGATTTTTTCTTCCGATACGCCCCGGGCCTTTAGGTCCTGGTAGCGATCTGATTTGCGTACCGCTCTTTCCAGGACTTCGTTGCTGCCCCAGGGCGTACCCTTTTTCCAGTCCTCGTAGAAGTTTTCCTGTACTTTGGCCATCTCTTCCTGTACGGCTTCTTCAGCATAGCGCTGTAGCCGGGCATCTAATGAAGTGTAGATACGTAAGCCATCGGTGTATAGATTATAAGGTGTGCCATCAGGTTTGGTATAGCCTTCCAGCAGCCCGCTCAGCTCATGGCGGAGATGCTCCCGGAAGTACGTGGCCAGGCCTTTATTGTGCCCCTCGGGCCGGTAGTCGGCTACGAGCGGTAATTGTACGAGTGAGTCCTTTACCTCTGCACCCAGGTAACCATAACGGACCATCTGCCCCAGCACGATATTGCGGCGGCGCAGGGCATTCTCCGGGTGGCGCACCGGGCTGTAGTAAGTGGTCGCCTTCAGCATGCCCACCAGAACGGCTGCTTCCTCTAGGTTGAGGGCTTCCGGAGACTTATTGAAAAAACGCTGAGCGGCCACCTTGATACCAAATATCCCCTCTCCAAAAGAGACCGTATTCAGGTAGAGCCGCAGCAACTCTTCTTTGGCATAGGCATGCTCCAGCCTGCGGGCAATCAGCATTTCCCGCATCTTGTTCACCACCATCGAAAGCACCAGGTACTCCTGCCTCGGATAAAGGTTTTTGGCCAACTGCTGACTCAGGGTGCTCCCCCCGCCAGACGATTCGTCCATCAGTAGGATGGATTTTACCAGGACCCGGGCTGCTGCGCGTACATCAATGCCGCTGTGCTCGAAGAACCGGGCGTCTTCCGTAGCGACAAGCGCATTGATCAAATCAGGGGATATCTCCTCAAAGTCGGCATTGATCCGGTTTTCCACGTAGTATTTCCCCAGCAATACACCGTCTTCGGAATAGACCTCCGACGCGTTGTGGTTGCTGATGGCCTGTAGTTCCGGATAGCCGGGTACCGGGCCGAGGGCTTCAACGTACACCAGCCCTGCGATCAGCAGCACAGACAAAAAGCCTAAGATACCCAGCCCGCCAGCCACCAGGCCTGCGATGGCCCAGCGTGGGTACTGCGCGTAAAAACCTAAAGCACGGGACCGGAGCCGCTCCCATTGGTTGAAAATCCAGTTCTTCGATTGCTCCAGAAAGTTTGAGTTTGGCTGCTGCATTTAAAACACGAAGTCCGTTTATTTTTTGATGCCCTTGCAGTCTGTCGGAGAAGTGTCCTCTATTCTGCAAACGGCAAATATTGCTATCGCCACATCAGTACATTTCCGATTGGCTGATGGTCTAACGTCAGACGTTGCTTCTTTATTCCATCAAAGCCAAACTATTAGAGCGTGTTGGGACTTTTGTCTTCTAGTCGAAAACTAACAATTTTTTGGTTAGACGAGGCACGAAAACCGGAGTTTAGCCTTAGCTAAATGAGGATTTTCGGGACGAAGTATAAGCAAAAAAGTGTAGTTTGCAGGCCGA
>NZ_JAVJSK010000007.1:0-7269 GCF_040219495.1 Phaeodactylibacter sp.
CGAGAGTTGATAATCAAAGAGTTGTGGTTATGACTAAATGAAAAAATGCGCGTTTGGCGGGTCAAATAAGTATTTTTTCATGACGTCACTGTTCACAAGGCTTTGGTTATCAGCCGAAGTGCACCTCCAAACATACACTAAGATTGTGGTCCGCCAAATACGGACTACTCCTCTATAATTTAACCCCCAAAGTAAATTGCAACCATTGGTTTTTATACCTCGGTGTCAAAGAAGTACCATCTCCATTATTGGTCTGGAAGTCCCATCCTGCTCTGCCTGATAAAACCACATGCCCGTAAATAAAGTCTGCGCCGGCTACAAATCCCAGAATGTTTTCCCGGACGTTGTCGTTCGTGAATTCCTGTTCTTGTTCCGTGCTGTTACCCCCAAAGCTGTAACTGTCCTTTTGTTTTAAGAGGTACGAAAATTGAGGGCCTGCTAAAATGGTTATAAAGGGTACAGGTTTCAATTGAACTTGCAACGGAATATCCAAATAGGTGGTTGTTCTCTTCGTTGAATAAGGAGAGCCAAGCAGGGTTCCGGAACCCTTAAATCCTTTTTGTGAAATTAAGACTTCTGGCTGCACTCCCAGGTACTTGCCAATAGGGATCCCGAAAAAAACACCTCCGGCAAATCCTGCTTTCGGGTCCGCTGTAAAGGCTTCACCTTTTGAATCCCAAACATTTGAGACATTCAAACCCGCTTTTATGCCTAATTCGAAGGATTCACGTCTGTCAATACTTTGCGCACTTAAAGTGCCCATAAATAAAAAACAGACTATGCCTAATAATATTAATTTCTGTGTCATGATTACTCTGTTTAAGTAATGGTGAGAATCAATCCCAACAAGCTCTAAAACCGAAAATCTCTTTCGAGCGCTAATCTGACCTACCCGTTATTGTTTAAAGTAGGACAATGATGACTCTAATCACTTCAACACCTACCAAGATCAGACTTATTTTGATCTAAAGCCTTACACAATTAACCAGGATTGTTACATAATTATATAGGAGCTTGCTGGGAGCGTGTTCAAGAGCATGTTTAGAGCTCGTTCCTATGCAAATCAACGCTTTATGAACCCCGCAGGAATGCGGGGCAAGCTCTGACTTCCTCACTAAGCCTTCATTTAGCCGCATGAAAAACGCTAAGGGCGTGTTGGGATTTTGGTCTTCTAGTCGAAAACTAGCATTTTTTTGGTTATACGAGACCCGAAAACCGGAGTTTAGCCAAAGCTAAATAGCCTGTCCCGCAGTTTGCGGGAAGGATTTTCGGGGCGAAGTATAAGCGAAAAAGTGCAGTTTACAGACCGATTACTAAAGTCCCAACACGCTCTAAAGCAAAAGAAGAATTCGGGCACTCCCCTCCTCCCTGGGTAGCCAGCCTTACCGGACTTTGCACAGCACGCTGCGGACTTTACATGAACCCCCAAAAAAGTACACGCCCTCTTTTGGGGAAGCAAATCAGGTGAAGCCCCTCAACGGCATGAAAGGGAAGCAGCAGACCGTCTGACAAACCTCACTCCCGCTCCTGACAAACCTCATCGCAGTCCGCTGCAAGCTTCCGCATCTTGCCAGTACACAACTAACCGACAGCATCATGATCAAATCTATCCCCATACCTGTGAGCGAATTAATGAGCCGGGACCTCGTGGTGCTCCAACCAGAAGACTCCCTGCAGGAAGTAGAGCAATGCTTCCGCGCGTACAACATCCATCACATTCCGGTGATCGGTGAATCCGGGCAGCTCAGAGGGCTTGTCACCCGCTCAGATTTTTCAAGAGCCAGCCACCTGCTGGTCCATTTCCGGCAAGATTTCAAGGAAGTCCTGGTCCGCGATATCATGACTCAGCAGCTGGCCACCACCACACCTGATACTCAGGTGCACCACGTGGCAGAGGTATTCCTGTCCAATATCATGCACGCCATGCCGGTGGTCGATGGCGACACCCTCGTCGGTATCATCACCACGCAGGACCTCCTCCGGTACCTGCTGGAAGAACGCAAGCAATTAACTGAATAAAAATATACTGCCATGGTGACTACAACAAGTTCAATTGAGAAACTCCACTTCGACCACCGCCTGTGGATGAACGAGCTGAGCTTCTTCAGCGATGAGCTCAGAATCTATGAGCGCCGCCTGGAGGACCTCGTCAACAAAAATAACGAAACGAAGGTCCTGAGCCTGCTGGAACAGTTTCAGAATCAGTTCATCCGCCAGCGTGAAGTACTGGAAGAGCTCCACCATAATATAAAGGTACACGAGCAAAAGATCGGTGAAGCGCTGCGCCGGGGCGAAGAAGCCCCCCTAGATCCGAACTTCCATGATTATATGAAAGGGGAGATGGAGTCCTACCGCAATATCTACCGCGACCTGAAGCGTAAGTTTTACAGCTTCTTAGCCAGGTATTTATAGCCCCCCACTCAGCCAAAACCAAAACCAACCAAAGCCCGCCACAGCCCTTTTTGTGGTGGGTTTTTCTGTGCCCCGCCAATTTGTGACGCCCGTCACTGATCGCTCGCTAATCCTCCCTTACCTTTGTGGTGTTATTTAATTAAACCGAACACTAAATTCTTCGATACTTATGAAAGTCGAACAGATTTATACCGGCTGTCTTGCCGAAGCCGCTTACTACATCGAGAGCAACGGAGAAGCAGCCATTATAGACCCTTTGCGTGAAACACAGCCTTACCTGGACAAACTGAAGGAGGAAGGTGCTAAGCTGAAGTACATCTTTGAAACGCACTTCCACGCCGACTTCGTCTCTGGCCACATCGACCTAGCCAAAAAAACCGGTGCAACCATCATCTACGGCCCGAAAGCCGAGACTACCTTCGAAAAGCACATGGCTACCGATGGCGAAGAGATCAAACTGGGCAAGCTGACCATCAAAGTGCTGCACACACCGGGCCACACGCCGGAAAGCACCACCTTCCTGCTGATCGATGAGAAAGGTAAGGAGCACAGTATCTTTACCGGAGACACCCTCTTCATTGGTGATGTGGGCCGCCCCGACCTGGCGCAGAAAACCGGCGAGGTAACTACAGAAGACCTGGCAGGCTGGCTGTACGACAGCTTGCGCGAAAAAATCATGACCCTGCCGGACGAGGTCATCGTCTACCCTGGCCATGGTGCCGGCTCTGCCTGTGGCAAAAACATGAGCGACGAAACCTGGGACACCCTGGGCAACCAGAAAAAGACCAACTACGCCCTGCGGGCTGACATGACCAAGGGTGAGTTCATCAAGGAACTTACCACAGGCCTTATGCCGCCACCGCAGTACTTCGCTGCTAACGCGAAGATGAACAAAGGCGGCTACGGCAGCTTCGATCAGGTCCTGAAAGCCGGAGCAGTAGCGCTTGATGCCGCTGCGTTCGAGGAAGTTGTCGAACAGCATGAAGCTTTGGTGCTCGATACCCGCAGCGAAGCCGCATTCCGCGACAGCCACATTCCGAATTCTGTCTTCATCGGGATCGACGGCAACTTTGCCCCCTGGGTAGGTGCGCTGATCGGCGACCTGAAACAGCCCATTGTGTTCCTCGCAGAACAAGGCCGGGAAGAGGAAGTCGTGACCCGCCTTGCCCGCGTCGGTTATGACAATACCCTGGGCTACCTCAAAGGTGGCATCGAAACCTGGAAAACAGCCGGTAAAGAAACCGATAGCGTAGAGGCCATCACCGCTGAAGTATACGCCAGGCGGCTGGCAGAAGGCAAGGTGCAAACCACCCTCGATGTGCGCAAGCCGACCGAGTTCCTTTCGCAGCACGTAACAACTGCACGCAACTTCCCGCTGGACTACATCAACAAAAACATGAACCGGCTGGAACGCAGCGAAACATACCACCTGCACTGCCTCGGTGGCTACCGTTCCCTCATCACTATTTCTATCCTCAAAGCCCGTGGTTTCCACAACCTGGTGGATATCATCGGCGGATGGCGCGCAATTGAAGTTAGCGAAGCTCCTCTAACGGAGTACGCCTGCCCAAGTACGCTGACACAGGATACCATCGATGAGGCGATCAACGCCGTTGCCTAAAGAAGAGTAATCTTGTACAAGCCCGGTGACTTCGGTCGCCGGGCTATTTCTGTTTTCACAACACCAATCAATCCTATTGCCATGAAATCTTTACTGACTATTCTGGTCGTTGCTCTTGGTCTCTTTGCCATAAGCACCGCTTGTTCACCGTCCAACGATTCCGAAAAAGCGGCGACGGACGAAGCCTCAACCACCTCTACCCTGGACACCGCACAGTACAAAAAACAGGGTATGGAAATCGCCCTGGGTACTTTCAAAGTCCTCAGCGGGCAACTCAAAGCCGCAATGCAGGAAGGTGGTGTAAAGAATGCCGCCCAATATTGCAACACCGTTGCCTACCCACTCGTTGACAGCCTCTCCGGACAGTACAACGCCCAAATCCGCCGGGCAAGCAACAAAGTCCGCAACCCCAAGGACGCGCCTACCCCACGGGAACAGGAAATCCTCGATGCCTACCATGCACAGGCAGAGGCTGGTGAGCAACCCAAACCCCAAATCCGCCAACTGGCTTCCGGTGAAATTGCTTTTTACGCCCCCATCATGATGCAGGAACTCTGCCTGAAGTGCCACGGCAAGCTCGGCGAAACCCTGGAAGCCGAAGACTATGCAGTCATTAAAGAACTTTATCCGGAAGATAATGCCATCGGGTATGCAGCTGGTGACCTGCGTGGTATCTGGAGCATCACTTTTCCTTCACCGAATTAGCACACGCGTAGCCTGAACGAATTCTACGAGGCTCTTAGTCTCTACTTCCGGCAGCACCCCCATTAGCCAGTGCTGTACCCAATGCTGGAGTCAGCGTACCCTGGCACAAACATAGTGGGAAGAAATAAGCCTATTCTCCCGAGCCTTGGGTACAGCACCGGCATTTGCTACCATTTGATGCCCGGGGAAAGCCTGGAGGATACTGACGTCGCGATATTCATGAATCGGCAGTACTGAGTTTACTACTTTCTGATGAGCACCGATACGCCACCGAGGCTTATCCACTGGTCGTCTGCCGTGGTGAAAAAGAGCAAAACCCAATCTACATTTGCCGGAACTATCAGTGCCAGAGACCTGTTTACAAGGTGAAAGATATTGATCTGGTGGTCAAACACTGATCTTCACCCGATAAACACACTCGCCATAACACCATCCAAACACACCTTACCGCAGATTGCTGAGCAATTACTGTTAGCACTAAGGGACCGTAAGCCAAGCCGTACACTTGAGGCAACACTCATGTCTATGACTATTCCGGAGCTTCAGCAGGCGCTTAATACCGAGGATGCCCGTAAAGCTTTTTGGATCAACATTTACAATGCTTACTTTTTGCTTTTGCGGCAACAGGGATGGGAACGGCCCGATATTTTCCGGGAGCCTCTTGTACCTATTGCTGGTAAGCGCTTCAGCCTTGATGATATTGAACACGGGATTCTAAGGCGGTGCCGCGCCAAATGGGCTTTGGGCTATCTCCCCAGCCCCTTATTCCGGCTGAGTGTCTATAAATTGATGCTCAAACGTCCGGATTACCGTATTCACTTTGCGCTCAACTGTGGGGCACGCGGATGCCCGCCCATTGGTTTTTACCGGGAAAATATGATCAGTCAGCAATTAGATGTTGCCACGCACGGTTTTCTGGAGCAGGAAACCGTTGTTGACGAAACACAGAGCGTTTTGCATACCACCCCGCTCATGCGCTGGTACCTTGGCGATTTTGGAGGATTTCATGGTATCAGAAAATTGTTAGTCCGCACCCTGGGCCTGAAGCAGCACAACTGGCGAATCCGTTTTCAGCCCTATGATTGGCAGGAGGCCCTTTATCGGTTCAGCTCTTAAAACGTCCTTAAGTCAACCTTCGCCGATACTTATATCTCCCTAACTTTTTGGACTGCCTTTCCTTGTAAAGCATTACTAAATCTAGAAGCTATACGTATTATGCTCTTAACCGGAAAGGGAGGGTTCGAAAGACCACACTGTCTGCGGCAACAGCTCTGCAGGCCGCTCAGTCCGGTACCAAGACACTCATCCTTTCCACTGACTCTGCCCATTTTCAAACTCGCCCATCAGGGGCGGGAGGTGTTTGGGCAGGAACTGCTACAGGAAATCGGGCAGTCGCTCTACGGCGACCGGAAAGACTTTATGGAAGTGCTGTACCAGGGCAAGCCCTTCGAACTGAGGGAGATTACCGGAGGCTACACCGCCCGCCTGAAACTCCCTTTTGTACAGGACAAAGATTTCACCGTCAATAAATACGGGGACGAGCTCGTCGTATCCATTGGTAACCAAAAGGGTAATAATCAGTAGCGGCCATAAATACGGGGTCGAAGTACGCTGCTTCATCATCGGCATCCGTATCTTTGTAGTACTTGCGGTCATTGAGCACGGCCATGACGCTGCCCACCCGCCTTCGCAAAGGCTATGGCGAGCGGAGAGTGGTTGGATATCTCGTACCGTTTCCAGCCTATACAGCGCTTTTTCTTGCGCGGTGCTAAAGCACGGCAGGCTTATGTTTATGCCGACCGGTAGCGTCGGTACCTCCTGACGTGAAAAAGCCCCGCCAACCGGCAAGGCTCTTTCTTCTTTGCTGCAAAGGATAACTGCGCGTGGTCTCAGACCACTTGCAGCGTTGCTCTTTTTGTGCAGGTGCGTTGGCTTATTCTTGCATACTTCGCGCAGCGGGGTTAAGCATGTCAAACAGTTCTGCATCTATAATCGCCATATTTGAAACAGTAGGGACTGTTTTTCTTGAAACAAGCACTTTTCCAGTCTCTGTTACATAGTATTTCTTGTTAAGTCTGTTCAGGATAATCTTCAGACTATCTACCTCCTCAGCAGTCAATGGTTGAGATTTATCTAGCCTGTAAATTAAGTGTTCATTATACCTGTCAACTTTTTCAACAACGTGGTAAAACTCCCAAAAACACTCTTGCCTACAATCGCAAAGTTCATCTGAGCCAGAACACCCTAAGAGCGCAAGCTGGCATATTAATAAAGTATTCAGGTGCTTCATTTTTATTAGTTTTTATCAGGGTTCTTTTCTCCGCGAAAGTCATTACGCAGCTCTGTATTATCAGGCATTCCATAATATCGGTAGTCACCAGTATTTGGGTCTAAGGAACGTCAAATAAATAAGTGTCCGATTTGTTATCTTTCGGAAACTTAAACTAATACCATGCCCAAGCTAGTCCAACCCTATGATAAAGATACGGAAGAATATATGATTCTATTCAGTGAAAATCTTTCGGAAAAGG
>NZ_JAVJSK010000008.1:0-5389 GCF_040219495.1 Phaeodactylibacter sp.
AACCACTTCGAAAACCCCGGCTGTGCAGTGCCGAAGCCCGCAAGCGACAAACACAGGGCGGCGATAAGCAAGGGAGTGCGGCAGGTATTCATAGGTATCCTTTTTTAGTGTTAAAATTAAGCTTACTCTACAATAAGCTTCCCGTTCCAGGTCGCCCCGTCTTTGGCGGCAACCTGGTAAAAATAAAAGCCAGTCGGGTGGCGGGACGCGTCCCAGGACACCTGCGACTCGCCCGCTGGCATAGTGTACTGCCATACCGCCCGACCCATAGCATCGGTGATGCGTATCGTAGCCGCCGTAGCAGTTGAGGCAGGCGGGCGCTCGAAGTAGATACGCTCCCGACCGGGGTTGGGGAATACAACTAACTGGCTTCTAGTATCTGGTTCAAATTCAAATGAGCGTCCCTCCACCTCTTCTGTTTGCCTCTCGTGCCAACAGTTTTCCGGTCCAATATCTTCACCATACCAACTTAATATATTACCTGCTAGTGTCCTGGAAAAGGCCTCTCCGGTTTGTGCCACTTCTTCCAGTTTTACCAGAATTTCCTCAGGCAGTGTGTACAATGACTGATCCGACAACAACTCAAAAACAAATTTGGCACCCTCTAAATCACTCACTTGTTGAGCAGTAAGGGGAGTATTGCCCGGGATTGAGTTTAGAACAGACCACCCTGATGTGGTATCGCCTACTCCAAGGTAATCAAAGGCAATAGCCAGCTGGGCTCCAAAGGTGCCTATGTTGTACATCCAGGTACGGACCGTATCCTTGCTATAGTGCAGCGTATCGTACAAACTGTGCAATAATACCATTTGGGCACTTTTATCCATCTGGAGTTTGTGCCTTGATGCAGCAAGTAGTTTCTGACGCAAAAGGGTGCTATCATTACTACCGGACAATAAAGTGTACGCCTCCATGGCAAGATCATACTCTGACCGCTCTTCATAAAAACTTTGTTTCAACAAGGCAATCTCCGAAGTCGTCTTACAGGGGGGCGCGCAATAGCTCTCGGGGCATGTATTTGCTTCTGCGGGAATCAAGCTCTCTATCCCCGAGTACTCATCAGGAGTTTCTGCCTGCCCGGCTGCCGCAGAATAGGCACTTAATGGAATGCCATAATTAGCAAAATCGCGGTCGGTTGCGCTACCTGTGTTGGAAAATGTGTTTCCGGTAGCTATCGTCATATTTTCATCGTTTATATCGAAGATAACCTGTTCCTGTTTTATTGTATTTATCGCGAATGGTTCCGCAGCACAAACGAGGAAGTCATACTCAGTGCTGCTAATATTTATATTGCACTCATACAACAAGCCTGAGACCTCACTTCCGCAAATTCCACCAGCCTGATTGCCAATGCTAAGCCCTGAAAATGTATTTCTGCGGATCACTTTATTGTCCAACCCAATATTAAAACTGCTCACCCCAATGGTACGATTAGGTGATGGGGTAGTTGAGCCGATGAAAGCGTTCTCTTCAAGTGCCAGGCCTGTGAAGTAGCCGTTAAGTGCAATTCCGATTTGATCGGAATCAATCATTGAGGATGGAGGCGTACCGAGGTAAAAGTTGTTCAACAGCATTGTGCTGCTTGATACTAACCTATTATTGATGCCAATAAAACAGTCATAAAAGTCGGATTGCCTGACGATATAAGGCACATCCGATTGACCCGTAATGGCGGCTGCATAAACCCCATATCCCAAACCTCTGAACTCAGATCTGTTGTAACTGGTGCAAGGGTAGGTTGTTGAATTACATTTTGGTTCTACACGAAAGCCAGATTCAAAGGCATAGATACCGTAGCCAAAATCCGCTGGACTAGAGGTGTTTTGAGGCACGTAAGTATTAACAAATGAACAACCCAGGAATCGCGGCCCTTTCACACCAGCCATTCTGACGAATTTATCGAAAGACTCCTGATGAGGATAACTACTATTTGAGACAAAATCGCAATTAGAGAAAGAGGCAAAGTACCTTGTAGGGTCGCCCGCAATAGTTGGGGGATAGTTTTCTGGATAAAAGTTGTCATAGGGGCGGAAGTCAATACCGATTATATTGTTTCTAAAGGTAGTCTCACTACAACTAATAACGCCACCAGCTTGCACAGGTGTCGGCCCCCATAATTGAACGCCCACTTTTGCGTTCTCAACGATAGCGCCGGGTTTCCCAATAAAGCTACCTTGTGCCCGATATCCACTGATAGAAAACTGATGCGTACTTTGGTCACCCCAGACTTCTACTCCCTGCCAGGTATCGCTGCAAAATGAAGAGCTTGAACAGCTTTCCTGACAGCCTGAGGTCAATGTCCCTTCTAATATAAGTTTAGCATTGGGATTTATAATCAATTTACCTTGTTCGGCAAATGACACTGTGATGCCAGGTTTGATAGTTAAAATTGCACCATCCTCTATTTCAAGCGTGCCCAGAATATTTACCGTGCCGTCAGGGATGCTATTGAGATCCCAGGTTGTGTTGGCCTGAATTACCGTATTAGGATCAACTAAGCAATCTCCAAGGATTGTAGAGGTTGCAATGAAATTGCGCATCCGCTTCCCTTGCCCATCTGTAAACCTGTGATAGCATTGATAATTCGTATAAGACATGATATTATCTAAGTGTGGATCATAGTAATCATCAAAGTCATCCATCTCATATGGTCCAATATAAGTACATTCATCATTGTTATACGTCACCTTAGTATCTATATTGGGGTCGGCAGGAGTATCACATACGCAATCGCCATTATCCAGGCAATTTCCAGGATCATTATCTTGATCAACATATTCAGGCCCGGTTATAGGCTGACCATTATCACTATTATGAGTATGCAAAAGCCCAAGGCAATGCCCCATTTCATGCGCAATGAGGTATGATTTCACTTGTGAGCCATAAGGCGGATAAGGAAAATTGCCTGTTACCTGGAATGCTGTTGAAGGGATGCCGTTCGCAAAACCCTCGCCGGATGCAATTGGGGAGGGGTGATCAGGAAATAAGTAGATATCAATACCGTTATTGTGCCCGTTTATTGAAAATGGCGTCGCTCCGGGCCTAAGTGTATTGAAGAGCGTTGTATTTTCGATGATATCTATATTGCAGTCCCAAACAAAATGAAAAAGGCTATAAAGAAACTAACTTTGTAGCTTTTAAATAAGGTTGCATTCCGCGTTGCAGCTTTCATAAAATAAATGGGGTTTGGTTTCTGTTTTTTGAGTTGATGGTAAAATAAGCTATTAAGCAATACCATGCAAATCAGACAATCAGTTTGACAGTTATTGTACACGTTTTAGGGCTAAGCATCCTGGTTCTCTCCCCCTTAACATCTGAACAAGTCTGCCTGATTCATTATAAAGCTCCTATCGTTTTTTATACCGACGATTAAATGGTTTGCCTTGACAAACCGATTTGATATCGGCATATGCGCTTCGATGTAGTATCCCACTTTATGCATCCCACTTCGTAATGCGTATGATTTTTGCTTCACGCCCGGGAACCATGCACAACACCACAGATTTTCGTAGTTTACAACCCCAAAACTCGAAACGTCTATGGCTTTTTTCGGAAAACTCATTAAGCGCAGCCTTACCGTAGGGGAACAATTACAGAAGCGCCGCCGCGCAGCACCGATCCAACTGCAAAAGCGGACCCTGCGCCGCCTGCTCAAGCGGGCTCAGGGCACGGCCTTTGGGCAATACTACGACTTTAAGGGCATTTTACAGGACGAGCACTGCATCGACACCTTCCGGGAAAAGGTGCCTATTTTTGACTACGACACCATGTACGAGCAATGGTGGCATATGGCTCTGCGCGAGGTGGAAGACGTAAGCTGGCCGGGCAAGGTGACGCACTTTGCACTCAGTTCCGGCACCTCCGGGGCACCAAGCAAGCACATTCCGGTCACGGACGACATGCGCCGGGCCATGAAGCACGCCGGCCTCCGGATGTT
This sequence comes from Phaeodactylibacter sp., assembly GCF_040219495.1. Classification (GTDB taxonomy): domain Bacteria; phylum Bacteroidota; class Bacteroidia; order Chitinophagales; family Saprospiraceae; genus Phaeodactylibacter. Next base: position 3,938 of record NZ_JAVJSK010000008.1, read on the forward strand.
CTTCGCCCTGACCAACTTCGATGTCGACCCCGACCTCTTCACCAAGCCGATGCTGATGCTGGGCGGCAGCAGCGACCTCGACAATCAGGGTGGCTACTTCCGGGGCGACCTCAGCGGCATCAATGCCAGTCAGCCGCCATTTTGGTTGCGGCCCTATCACAAACCGGGGGGTAAAATATCCCGCATCAAAAGCTGGGACGAGAAAATAGCGGAGATTTCCCGCCACGCTCCCGAATGGGACATTGGCTTCCTCGTCGGCATCCCTTCCTGGCTGCAGCTCATGATGGAGCGCATCATCGAAGACCATCAACTGAATACCATACATGACATCTGGCCCAACCTGAAGGTCTGCGTGCACGGCGGCATCGCCTTCGAGCCCCTGAAAAAAGGGTTTGAGCGACTGCTCGACCGCCCGCTCATCTATATGGACTCCTACCTGGCCAGCGAAGGCTTTATCGCCTATCAGCAACGGCCGGAGACCAACGCCATGCGCCTGCTGCTGCACAACGGCATCTTTTTCGAATTCATCCCCTTCAACAACAGCAATTTTGACGAAGATGGCAAGCTGATCGGCAACCCACAGACCCTGACTATTGCAGAAGTCGAGCCCGGAGTAGACTACGCCTTGCTCCTTACCACCTGCGCCGGGGCCTGGCGCTACCTCATTGGCGATACCGTACGCTTCCCGGAAGCCGGCAACCCCGAGATTATTATCAGTGGGCGGACCAAGCACTTCCTCAGCATCTGCGGAGAGCACCTTTCGGTAGACAATATGAATCAGGGCATACAGGCCGTGGAGGAAGCCCTCGACCTGAGCGTGCGGGAGTTTACGGTGGCGCCGGTGCAGGAAGGCAACCGGTTTCTGCACCATTGGTACATTGGCACGGAGCGGGAAGTGGATAAAGAAAAGGTCACCCGCCTCCTCGACGAGGCCCTGAAACAAGTCAATGATGATTATAAGACCGAGCGCGACAGCCTGCTGGGCATCAAGGTGGAAATCCTGCCCATTCAGCGCTTCTACGACTGGCAAGCCGCCAGGGGCAAGCTCGGCGGGCAGAACAAATTCCCCCGCGTGATGAAGGGCAAGCGCTTTGCGGAGTGGTCGGCTTTTGTGCACCGGAGCTTGCGGCAGGAGCGTGGGGTTTAGAGCGTGTTGTGACTTTAGTAATCGGTCAACTAATCCAAAAATGCTAGCTTTCGACTAGAATACCAAAGTCCTAACATACACTAGAGTTTATTAAGGTAGGTTTTGTATAGGGTATGGATGAGTATTTTTTGCCAGATCAAAGAACGCCCGGAACCTCGTAGCCAAAGCTACGAAGGTGAGGACGAGATGCAGAGCTGGTGAAAAATACCATTCAGAGACATACAAAATTTGCGTTAATAAACTCTACTAAGTTGTAGCCAATTTGGGAAAAACGTTCAAATCAAATAAACCTTCTTTACAAAAAA
>NZ_JAVJSK010000009.1:0-181570 GCF_040219495.1 Phaeodactylibacter sp.
TATAGGGTATGGATGAGTATTTTTTGCCAGATCAAAGAACGCCCGGAACCTCGTAGCCTAAGCTACGAAGGTGAGGACGAGATGCAGAGCTGGTGAAAAAGACCATTCAGAGACATACAAAATTTGCGTTAATAAACTCTATTCTAGGTAACTTATTATTGCGCCCCCTAAGCCTTGAATAAACTCAATGAGATGCGCCCATTTCTACTGCTGACTTTTGGTCTTTGCTCGATTTGCTCCTTTGTGCATAGTCAAACCCCATTGCCCATTGGGCAGTGGAGAAGCCACCTCCCTTATCAGTCGGGGCAATACGTCACTCAAAGCGCGGATAAGATCTACTTCTCCACCGAGCTATCCGTCCTGTCTGTAGACAAAACCGACTTCGCCGTTGATTTTCTATCTACTGTCAACGGGCTCAGCAATGCGGGGGTGGAGTTTATCCGCTACAACCCACTTAGCAATATCCTGGTCATCATCTATCAAAATACGGTCATCGACCTGGTCTACGAAGACGGGGAAGTGGTGACCCTGAATCAAATCCGAAACTTCCAGAATTTTTCCGGAGAAAAACGGATCAACGACCTGCACATCCTTAACGACAGTACGGTGTACCTGGCCGCTACCTACGGCGTTTCTGAGCTGGACATCCTGAATGCCGAGTTCCGTTCTACCACGCTGACCGGCGTGGAGGTCAACAGCGTGCATGTTTTTGAAGACGATCTCTATGCTGCGACGGAAGAAGGTGTTTACCGTATTGCTACGGATAACGTCAACCCCGATGACTTCGGCAACTGGGCACTCCTGGGGCCTGCGGAAGGCTTCCCGGCAGATTATAATGCCCGTGGGTTCGAAACCTTTGAGGGGGCCCTTTACGTTGGCGTCAACGATACAGCTTTCCGGTACGAGAATGAGCAGCTGGAATACTTTTACGCTGAGATGGGCAGCACCCTGCAGTTTATGTCGCACGAAGGGACGCTCCTGCTTGTTGGTTTCCGCCCCGGGCGCGTTGTTTACCTGCACCCGGACGGCAGGACCGGCGCATTGCCTTTCAACTGTATCTTCACTCCTAATTACGCTATTGAGGACGAGCGGGGCCGCCTCTGGTATGGTAACGAAGCTGTCGGGTCAGACTTCCGTTATGCGGAGAATTTTGAGCAAGGCTTCTGCGAGTCCTTCTCCTTCAATTCGCCCCGGTCTGAAGCCGTCTGGGACATGTCTATCGCCAACGGGCAGCTTTGGATGGCTTCCGGCGGGCTGGATCAAACCCTTGGCCCTATTTTCCTCTCTGACGGGTTCGCCTCTTTCATTGACGGGCAATGGTCAATCTACAACCGGGACCTGCGCGAAACGCTCAAAGGCGAGGACCTGAACAGCACCGATGATGACATACAGGTCTTTGTCACTTCTGCTATCAACCCCGAAAATGGCAAGGTCTTCATGGGCAGCTACATTGAGGGCTTAGTGGAAATAGACCCGGCTACCGACGAACTAACCGCCTACAACGTGGAGAACTCTACTTTGCAGATTGCACAGCAAGATGTACGGGTCCGGGTTGGCGGACTCGCCTTTGATGAAGACAACAATCTCTGGGTCGGCAACAACTCAGCTCCGGCCCCCATTTCCGTGCTGATGCCGGGTGGGGAATGGCGCAGCTTTCAGCCGGCCTGCGGGCAAAATGCCGTGCTGGATATCGCAGTAGACGGCAGCGGGTATAAGTGGATGCGCCTCGGTACGAACAGCGCAGGGCTACTGCTCTTTGACGAGGGCGATATGGAGGACCCTAATGACGACCGGTGCCGGGTTTTCACCTCCAATAACAGCGAACTGCCGAATAACGACGTGAATTGTATAGTAACGGATATCGAAGGGGACATCTGGGCCGGCACCACCGAGGGCGTCGTTATTTTCGAGTGTGGCAGCAGTGCCTTCGATGAATCCTGCCTGGGCACCCGCCGTATCGTGGAGCAGGATGGGTTTGGAGCACGCCTCCTGGAAACCGAGAACATCATCGATATCGCAGTGGATGGCGCTAACCGCAAATGGATTGGCACGCAGAATGGTGTCTTCCTGCTATCATCTTCCGGCGAAGAGCAGGTCGACCGGTTTACCGTAGCCAACAGCCCGCTATTCGACAACGAAATCGTTGATATCGAGGTGGACCAACAAACCGGCGAGGTCTTTATCGGTACCGCCAAAGGCATTATCTCTTACCAAAGCGATGCCGTAGCAGGCGGCCGGGTGCATAGCAATGACCTATTAGTATACCCCAATCCGGTACGGGAGGATTACGAAGGCCCGATCGCCATCAAAGGGCTGGCCCGGGATGCGGAAGTAAAAATCACGGACGTTACAGGGAAGCTGGTCTTTGAGACCAATGCTCTGGGCGGGCAGGCTATTTGGGATGGACGGGACTACAACGGCCGCCGCGTGCAAACAGGGGTCTACCTGGTTTTCAGCAGCAGCAATGCCCGAAACACCAGCCTTAATGCCCAGCCGGATGCGGCTGTTGCTAAAATTATGGTGATTAATTAAAGGGAAAGTCCATTTGGTACCGCTGCCGTGCCTGTTTGGCCTGATGGTGCTGACTGGTACAGAAGATTAAGAAGGTATAAACTTCACTTGCCTACCTGCTCCAAGGAGGGCGGGTACGTATGGACGGGGCGATTACCAAGTTGGAGGTATTTGGAGGTGATTACCAAGGTAAAGGCTGCTTCAAACCCATTCTTAATAAACCGTCATTTTGATGACTTCCTCGTAGTACGCTTCGTACTGCGGCAGGATGTGTTCGATATCAAACCGTTTGGCCTGCGCCAGGGCATTATTGCGGAAGGTCTGTAGCTTTTTGTCGTCCTGCAATATGCTCAGGGCGTTGCGGGCCATATCATCCACATCTCCCACCGGGCTCAGGTAGCCGGTTTTGCCATGTAAGTTTACTTCGGGCAGACCGCCTACGTCAGAGGAGATGACGGGCACTTCGCAGGCCATAGCTTCCAGGGCGGCCAGGCCAAAACTTTCACTGCCCGATGGCATCAGGAAGAGGTCGCCAACCGCCAGCAGCTCTTCGACGGCATCCTGTTTGCCCAAAAAGCGTGTTTCGTGGCACAGCTCCATCTTCCGGCAGAGTTCTTCCAGATTATGCCGTTCCGGCCCATCCCCAATCAGGAGTAGTTTGGAAGGTATTTCCTTATAGACCTTGGCAAACACTTTCAGCACATCATCCACACGCTTTACTTTCCGAAAATTGGAAACGTGCACCAAAATTCGTTCGCCATTGGGCGCAATGGCCTTCTTAAAATGATCTTTGTTGACTTTCCGGAAGCGTTCGAAGTCAATAAAGTTGTTGATGACCCGGATGTCGTTGTGCACATCAAAGTACTCGTAGGTTTGCTGCTTCAGGCTTTCGGATACCGCAGTGACCCCGTCCGACTTGTTGATGGAAAAGGCCACGACCGGTGCGAAAGCATTATTGGTACCCACCAGGGTAATGTCTGTACCGTGCAGGGTAGTGATCACAGGAATATATTTGCCTTCTGTGAGCAGAATTTTTTTGGCCATGTAAGCGACAGCGGCATGCGGGATGGCATAGTGCACGTGCAGGAGGTCCAGATGAGCAAACTTCACCACATCCACCAGTTTGCTGGCCAGAGAAGTGTCATAGGGCGTATACTCAAACAGCGGATAGTCTTCGGTAGCCACCTCGTGGAACACCACGTTTTCGTGAAATGCAGACAGGCGGGCCGGGCGTTTATAAGTAATGAAGTGGACCTCGTGCCCCTTACGGGCAAGTCCCAGACCAAGCTCTGTGGCGACAACGCCACTTCCTCCGTAGGTTGGATAACAGACAATCCCTATTTTCATAAGCGGTGACAGTCCCGCCATAACAGCGGGTTGAAGTTTTGGTTTGCTTAGGATGGATACGTTTGGGGGCTTAAATAGTTTAGTTTTTAACAACAACGGGGCGCTCCCTGCTGATCAGGAAACGCCCCGTTTGGGATTCTCAAGCTGGTATTCCTACAACCCGGCTCTGATCAGTTTGGCGGTCTTAACCTGGCCGTCTGCAAAGATACGGACCCAGTACATACCACTATCATAACGGCTGAGGTCAATTGGGTAGGTCCCCTCTGTGACCTGTTGGTCTACGGTTTCGTAAAGCAATTGCCCCATGGTGTTGAGCACCTGAATACGGGCATCCACCGGTTGCTTAAAGGCAACCGTGAGTGTGCTTGTGCCAGACGTGGGGTTAGGCGCAAGATTAACGCTGCCGATGTGGTCCAGCTCAATCGTACCTACCATTACATCCACTACAAAAGTCTTCACGTCCTGACAGCCAAAGCCATCAGTAATGGTAACAGTATACTCGCCTACGCCAAGGCCGGAGACCACGCGGGTAGAGTCGTTGGTGCTCCAGACATAGGTGAAAGGCCCTTCAGCGTTTGTGGGCAACACCTCAATACTGCCATCCATCATGTCCATCCCGCTTGTACCTGTGATGGTAGAATCAATGGTGATGCCATTACATCGGCGGATATTGATGTTGTCGATATCAAGCCAGTAGTCGCTTTCGCCCCAAATGCCCTGAAAGCGGACGCGGATGAATTCCCCTTCGAAGTCTTGGCCTAGGGGCAGCGCTACAGTGGTCATATCCACGGAGGGAGTATGCTCGGCACCGGAAATCGTGAGCACATCGGTGTAAGTCTCACCGCAGTCTGTAGAAACGGCAACGCCCAGGGTGTCCAGGTCTGTAAGCACGGTAGCCTCAGTACCCGCAAAGTAATCTACGTACCGGTAGTCAAAACGCAGGGTGTCCCCTGCTTCCACAGGGCCCAGTACAGGCATTTCCATGGCAATAGAGTCGTTGAAGGACCAAATATTGGCATGTATGGCGAAAGAAGCGTTGTTGTGCCCATTGGTGACCGAAACACTTGAGCTAACCTCCCAGTCATCGGGCACATTACCTGCTTCAAAGTCTTCCTTGTAGGGAAGATCGGCTGCGGTCTGAAAGCGGTATACCGTAGTATCATTAGACAGGAAGCCATCGCCGTCCAGCATAGCCCAGGCCCGGACTTCGTAAGTGCCGGGTACCGAAGAGTCAAAGGTTTGCTCGAAAGTGTAGACCAGTTGATCCCCAGGGAAAACAATAGGCAGGCCTGTAGACTCGACAACTATGGGGCCGCCATTTACAGAGTAGGCAACCGGAATATTTTGTTGCGGCTCATCGCCAACGTTACGAACGGTGAAGGTCACTTCATCATCGGGGCTGCCACAGGCAACATCCTGCAGTGTGGTAATACCGGAAGCCGCCATATCATCGGCAACCGTTGGCCCGATCAGGATATTGTCGATGCCAATCCCCTCACGAGGTACCGAAGCATCAGAAGAAAAGACAAAGCGGACTTTCACATCTGCTGAGTTGGCTGTGTTAGTCAGAATGTTTTGTACATAAGCCCAGCCTTCGAAGCCGCCAGTACCGTCCCACCAATCGTTGAAGGGATCATTGTACCAATTTACACCCGTGTCTGCTTCACCAACTTTTGTCCAGGTTTCTCCGTCATCGGTGGATACTTCCAGCCACAGTTCGTCACAGCAGGACTCAGACTCAAAGTTCATAAAAAAGGCAATCCGGGGGTCTTCATCCAGCTCGCTAAAGTCAAGGCAGGGCGATACCAGATAAGAAATCTCGCTGTTATTGTACTGCCCATCCAGGTTAGTAACCCAGGCGTTATCGCCACTTACCGCGCTGTTGATCAGGGTGCCTTCGGGTACGCCATACTCCCAGGTTGCTTCACCGGTACCGCCCTGCTCAACGGTCCAGCCTCCGCCCCACTCCTCAAAAGTCTGGTAGTAAGGGTAGGTGGTCACCTCCGGAATATTCACGATCAGTACGCGGGTGGTATCATTGGTCCGTACGCTGTCGCCTTCCAGGTCTGTCCAGACCTCAAACAGGTACTCCCCTGGTTCGGAGAGGTCATAGGTCGCATCAAATTGGGCGATATCCGTGCTGTCAGTGCCGATCACACCGGTAAAGAGGCCATCTGTAGGCATATTCACCCCGCCCGGAATACCATTCACTGCAAAATTGTAGGGAATGAGGGTTTGGGGTGCCCCTCCGAAGTTAGAGATCCCCAGGGTGATGCTGTCGACTATGCCCAGGTTACAAGCCGTGGTGGGGTTAAATAAGTTGACCACACCTACGTCATTCGCAAACGGTGTCGCAAAAGCATATGGCCCAATCACTATACTTGTATCTCCATTGGCACAAGCAGCAGAAAGGTAGATTTCGTATGCTGTATTTTCGGAGAGGTTAAATAAGGTAGTGGAAGCACCATTGATGGTCTTGAAAGTACCATCACCGGGCATAAAGCCGGCTTCACCAAGCTCAATGATAGTGCCCCCCTGTGGGTCAGACGGGATCAAGGAGACATCGGCGCGGAAGGCTCTGATATTTTCTACATCAACGCCACCGGTGGGCGGTGGCGGGCAGGATGGGCAGAACGCACTGCTGGTAAAAGCAATGCCCGTTTGAGGAGCACCGATCAGGCCATCTTCAAAAATGACATTGAGCTCTGCATCAACAAGATTGTAAGAAATTTCCGCGCCAAAAACACCTGCGCCAAAATTCAAAATGATGGTATCGCCTTCAGTCACCGTGATTGGGAATGACGCGAACGAGCCATCATCGTTGATGTTATCAAGCGCGTAAGTCGTGGTAGTATTACCGATGGTAACATCAAGGAAACCACCATTCCAACCGTCACCAAAACTATCGATTAGATTGAGCGTGTATTCGCAGGAAGTTTGGGCATTCAATGTACTGCCGCTCAGTAAAACTGACAGCAGGATGAACCAAAAGGGGCGCAGGGTAAAACTCCGCTTCATATAGTTTTCTTTTTAACTTTTGATAAGTCTTATAGCCGCTATTGTAGCATTGACTTGGCGGGCCCGTACGGTACCTTTGCCCACCACCTCATGCTCCATAACTAGGTGAGCTAAAATTAAGCAAAAATTCCAATACCCTTATGCCTCCTTCACGTCACCTGCCTGCCAAAGCAGCATGATTTTATCAGAAATGATTTTATTTAAACCTTTTATCACGTACGATGTTACAAATTTGTCTTGAATCGTAATAAAATCCAAAGATACTGTAAGGTGATATAACTCACTGATTTAAAATCAATTATAGCGTGGCTGTTTATTCCATAAAGGATCTGGAGAAGCTTTCGGGCATCAAAGCTCACACTCTTCGAGTGTGGGAGCAGCGCTATGATATTATTAAGCCTAAGCGAACGAAAACAAATATTCGGTATTATCTCGATGATGACCTGAAGTTTATCCTGAATATAGCGCTGCTGAATAAGAATGGTATAAAAATCTCCAAAATAGCAGATATGAGCCGCGAGGAAATCGCGGAGAAAGTAGCCGCTATTTCGGAAATCAATTTCGAATACGGTACTCAACTCGATGCGCTGACGATCTCGATGATCGAGATGGATGAGTATAAATTTGACCGTATTATCAGTACCAATATTCAACAGTTGGGTTTTGAACGCACGATGCTCGAAATCATCTACCCTTTCCTTGACAAACTGAGTGTATTGTGGTTGACTGGTTCCATTAACCCGGTGCAGGAAAACTTTATGAGCTACCTGATCCGGCAAAAGATCGTGGTCGCTATCGACAATGAGTCATTAGTAAGCCGTAAAGAAGCGAAAAGGTTTCTCATTTATCTGCCTGAAGGCGAAAAGCAGGAGCTTAGCATGTTATTTATGCACTATCTGCTTAAGTCTCGAGGCAACCATGTAGCTTACATCGGTCAGGATATTACCCTTGCGGACCTTAAAGACGCTTGCAACCTTTACAAGCCTGATTTCATTTTCACTATGATAACGGAAACGTTTTCTAAAGAACCTCTGCAGCAGTATGTTGATCGCCTGGCTAAAAACTTCAAGGAATGCACAGTTCTTCTTTCCGGTTATCAGGTCGTTGCCCAAAAGGTAGAACGGTCAGAAAATATTGAAATTCTGAAAAGCCTGGATCAAACCATGTCTTTCCTGGAACAATTACAGCAGACTAAGCAAAAGGTAAATTCCGGGAAGTAGCCCTCTTTTAAAGTCTGTATCCATCCTAATTTTATTATAACAAATTTCCTAAACAATCATTATGAAAAAGGCAATGCTCTATGCGGGCGCAGCACTGATTTTTGGATTTGCACTAACCTCCTGCGGACAAGCTCCAACAGGCGAAAAAGTAGAAGCGCAAGACGAGGTAGAAACCACTGAATCTGCAAGCAATACCGGGACGGCTTACCGTGTGAATACGGAAGAAAGCCTTATCAACTGGACCGGCAGCAAAATGGTGGGCGATGCTCACAACGGCTTTATAAGGCTGCAGGAGGGTCAGCTCAATGTTGAAGATGGCAAACTGACGGGCGGCACCTTCGCCATCGATATGACCACCCTTTCCAATACGGATATTGAGGAAGAAGGCAAACGCCAAAAACTGGAAGGGCATCTGAAAAGCGATGAGTTTTTCAACGTCGGAGCGCACCCTACCGCAACTTTCAAAATCGCTAAAGTTGAACCCGTTACAGGCAAGTCTAATGCCACCCATACCATCACGGGCAACCTGACCATGAAAGGCATCACCAAGAGCGTGACTATACCGGCTAACATCAGCATGGAAGGTGGCGTAATTAAAGCCTCTACCCCTCAGTTTGTCATCGATCGTACTCAGTGGGAGGTCATGTATGGCGCTTCCGCACTGGGCGTGGTCAAGGACAACATCATCCGGGATGAAGTGGCTCTTGAAATCAACCTGATTGCTGCAGCGCAGTAGAAGCTTGTTGGGGTACACCCATTCACACCAACGGGCTGTGCGAGTATGATACTTGTACAGCCCGTTTTGGGTTTGGTCTTCGATGGCTTTCTGCCACTACCGTCACTGATCCGTAGCAATAATTTTATCGCAGGCTTTGTCCAGCATTTGGTACACTTTTTCAAAGCCGTCATCATCCCAGTAAGGGTCAGGTACGTCCCCGGCAGTGGCATCAGAGGTAAAATCCAGTATTTTCCTGACTTTTTCTTCTTCCTCCGGCGATTGAGCCATACGGAGAATTTCTTGGTAGTTGGACTGATCCATCGCCAGGATGAGGTCGAAGTCCTGCAGGTCTTGCCGGCGGAACTGCCGGGCCCGCTGCCCGGAAATATCAAGCCCGTGCTGACCAGCGGTATAGACGGAGCGGGGGTCAGGTGATTCTCCAATGTGCCAGGAACCGGTCCCGGCGGAGTCCACCGACCAGTTCAGTCCTTTTTCTGCCGCTTTCTGTTCCAGAATGCCCTGTGCCAGAGGAGAACGGCAAATATTTCCGAGACAAACCATTAAGATTTTCATTAAGAACAGCATTTAAAACCCAAAGTAATCTGACTTTCCACTACCCTGCCTATATTTGCAGCTGGTAAAGGATTCGTTGTTAAGACAACTGCCATCGATTTGAAAAGTTCTAATCATGAAGATTGTAATCGCAGGAGCCGGCGACATAGGTTTCCACCTGGCCGAGCTGCTGTCCTTTGAAAAGCAAGATATCGTCCTCATTGATACCAATCAGGAGGTGCTCGACTACGCAGCCACTCACTTGGATGTGATGACCCTGCGCGGTGACGCTTCTTCTATTGATATCCTCCGGCAGGCGGATGTAGCGCGGGCCCGGTTGGTGCTGGCCGTTACGACTTCCGAAAAGACCAACCTGGTCACTGCCATTCTGGCGAAGAAGATGGGCGCCCGCCAAACCATCGCAAGGGTCAGCAACCATGAATACCTGGAGACCTCTCAGCGGGAGACCTTCCGGGAGTTGGGCGTAGACTCTCTGATCTCCCCTGTCTTGCTGGCCGGGGAAGAAATCCGGCGACTGATCCGGGAATGCTCCTTTACCGACCATTTTGCGTTTGAAGATGGTAAGATCAACCTGATTGGAGTGACCCTGGATGAGTACAGCCCGCTGGTGAACCAGCAATTGTTCAACATTGATGATGAGCAGGACACCGACCTCAATCTTCGCCCCATCGCGATCCTGCGCGGGCACCGCACCATTATCCCACGGGGCAAAACCATTCTCAGAAGAGGCGACCATGTTTACTTCATAACGAAGAAGAAGAACATGGAGCAACTCAACAACCTCATCGGTAAGCAAAAGTATAAAGTCAGGAATATTATGATTTTGGGCGGGACGTCGCTCGGGCTGGCCACCGCCAAGCAACTGGAGAATGAGTACAATATTACAGTAATTGAACGGAGCAAGGAGCGCTGCAAAGTTTTGGCAGAGCAACTCGACAACAGCCTGATTATCAATGGAGATGCCAGTAACATCGACCTGCTCGTAGAGGAAGGGCTGAACAATATGGACGCTTTCATCGCACTGAGCAGCAACTCCGAAACGAATATTATCGCGAGCCTCACGGCAAAAAACCACGGGGTGTACAAGACCATCGCTCAGGTTGAAAATAAGGAGTACATCCACATTTCTCAAAACATTGGCGTAGACACCCTCATCAATAAGAAGCTGATTGCCGCCAACAATATTTTTCGTTTCATACGCAAAGGCAAGGTGGAGGCGATCACCAGTTTGCACGGTGTGGATGCGGAAGTCATCGAGTACCTCATCCACAAATCTAATAAAATAACCCGCAAGCCTTTGAAGGACTTGCACTTCCCTCAAACCGCCCTCATTGGAGGGGTCATCCGGGGCGATGAAGCCCTGATCCCCAATGGGGAGTTCCAGTTGCAACTCAATGACAAGGTCATCGTTTTTGCATTGCCCGAGGCCATTGACAAGCTCGAGCAATTATTCCATTAAGCCCCGTACCCATAGCCTTTGCTAATGATCAACTTCAGACCCATTGCCCGTGTCATTGCTGTTTTGCTCGTCATTATTGGCGGTATGATGCTGACCAGCCTTCCTTTTTCTTTGTACTATGACAGTGGAGATTTTTGGGCGTTGCTCCATTCAGGGCTGATTTGCATCACGGTGGGTGGTGGATTGTGGCTGATCCCCATACCCGGCACAGGCAGTATCAAAAAACGAGAGGGCTACCTAATCGTCGCCATGGGGTGGTTGGCTATGGTCACCTTTGGCATGCTGCCGTACCTGCTCAGCGGAGTAATCCCGGATGTGATTGGCGCGTTTTTCGAAACCGTGTCCGGCATGACCACTACGGGCGCATCGGTGCTCACGGATATTGAGTCGGTCCCCAAAGGTATCCTCTTTTGGCGGAGCATGACTCAATGGATTGGCGGCATGGGTATCATCGTGCTGACGGTAGCCATTTTCCCCCTCCTGGGCATTGGTGGCATTGAGCTGTTTGTAGCAGAAGCGCCCGGCCCCACCTCTGATAAGCTCCACCCCCGGATAAGGGAAACGGCTAAGCGGCTCTGGCAAATCTACGTAGGGCTGACCGGCCTGCTTTGCATCGTACTCCTACTGGTAGGGCTCGATTTCTACGAGGCGATCAACCACGCCCTGACGACTATGGCAACCGGCGGTTTTTCCACTAAGAATGCCAGCATGGCCCACTATGACCTGCCACAGGTGCAGTACCCCATCATCTTCTTTATGTTCCTGGCAGGCACCAACTACACCGTCATCTATTTAGGGCTAAAGGGTAAGTTCAAGAATGTATGGCAGAGTGATGAATTTCGTGCCTACCTGACGATTGTTTTTTTACTCGCCATCATTGTCACTTTTGCGGTGCACAATAATACAGACCTGCCCTGGGAAAAAGCCTTCCGGGACAGCCTTTTCCAAATCGTTTCCCTTATCACCACCACAGGGTTCGTATCTGCTGACTATACGTCTTGGGGAAACAGCCTGACGATGTTATTCTTCGTGCTTTTGTTCCTTGGCGCATGTGCTGGCTCTACCAGTGGGGGCATCAAGCTCATTCGTCATCTGGTGTTTTTCAAGAACTCTTTTCTGGAGTTTAAGCGCATCCTGCACCCCCGGGCGGTCATCCCGTTGAAGCTGAACGGAAAGGTCGTAACCGGGCGGGTTCTAACCCATATCATTATCTTTCTGCTGCTGTACCTCATGCTATTTGTTGTAGGCTCCATTGTAGTTGCGGCCATGGGGCTGGAGTTCAAAACTGCCGTGGGCGCAACTGCTACCGCACTTGGGAACGTAGGGCCAGGCATTGGCGGTGTCGGCCCGGTGGATAACTTTGCCTGGCTGAGCCCGCCGATTAAGTTGTTCCTATCGATTCTTATGTTGCTCGGCCGCCTGGAGCTGTTTACGATTCTCGTGTTATTTACGCCTTACTTTTGGAAGTCGAATTAAGCGCACATTACAAAATACTGCCTATAAAAATTTGCTTGCCTAACCCAAAACGCCCTGGTTTAGACGGCAAAACCCAATGAAAACCCCAACGGGCTACAATTCATGGCTGAGCCTTCCCATTCTCATCATCGCAGCAGGCTTCGCCGTCCTTTTCCTGGTCAAGGGGCTATACCGAATTGTAAAGGGCGTACGCCAATTACTCCGTAGGCGCCGCAGCGGGTAACAACCATTTTACTGACTTTAATCATTGCGGATAATCAGTAGCAACTGCACTATGTGTGCAAAAGCCCCTATGAAAAATTTTGCCCTAACCCTACTGCTTACCGTTCTTACCCTCCACTTAAGCGCAGCTGCCATTCACTGGTCCGCTGATACGCTCAAATGCGATACCCTGCTGCTCAAAAATGGCATTGAACTCTATGCCCGGGTCCTGGATATTTCCGGCGATGCTTTTACGGTTCAGTACTGTAATGATGACCGCAAAACTTCCATAGCCGGCTCCAAACTGAACACTATACGGTTCGGGGATGGAAGGGTGATGGACAAAGCTGAAATTCGGCGGAAAATGAGACAGCAACGGAGAATCGCCAATGTATCGAATCCCGATCGAACTACGCTTAAAGGTGCCTTACAGCTTCTCGGTGTATTGCCCACTGGCTTGGCAACTGCCTACTTTGTATTTGCCATTGCCTTTTCCGGGGCAGGCTCAATTTTGTATATCATTCCCATCGCGTTGGCAATCCTGATGATTTACCTGCTCGTAAAGGGCGTTTCCAACCTTGTTCTTGCCGCGCGGCTGAGAAAAGAAGCCCGTTTGAGAGAACCACGAAAAGGCCGGAAACATTAAATCTGTATCAATTTTTCCGCAGCGGTAAAGATATTTCCCAATACGCCCTATTTTCAGGGCTCGCAAAACCTCCTCCGATATGAAAATTGATGGCCAGCACTTCCGTACGATCTGGGAAAAAGCAGACGAGCCCGGCGTTATTCAGATTATCGATCAGCGCCACCTGCCGCATCAGCTGATGATTGAAGACCTGCGGCGGCTCAGCGATTTTGCGAAAGCCATCAAAGATATGCACGTGCGGGGAGCGCCCCTCATTGGTGCCACGGCTGCCTACGGGCTCTACAGCGCTATGCTTGAAGCCCCGGCGGATAAGCGCCGCCTGCCCAAATACATCCGAAAAGCGGCGGATACCCTGCTGCAGACCCGCCCTACTGCGGTCAACCTCGCCTACGCTATTCGCTACAGCCTGCAGAAAATAGATACGCAGGCTGATTTGGAAAGCAAGACAGCCGCCGCCCTGCAGGCCGCCCGGGATATCACCGAAGAAAGCGTAGAGCACTGCCGCCTCATCGGGCAACACGGCCTACCGCTTATCGAAGCGATCAGCAAGCGGAAAAACGGGGCGCCTGTCAACATCCTCACCCACTGCAATGCCGGCTGGATCGCCTGTATCGATCACGGCACGGCTACCGCGCCCATCTATGCCGCCCACGATGCCGGCATCCCCGTGCACGTCTGGGTGGACGAAACCCGCCCCCGCAATCAGGGCGCACGCATCACTGCCTTTGAGCTGCTGCAGCACGGTGTACCGCATACGGTAATTGCCGACAACACCGGTGGCCACCTCATGCAGCACGGGCAGGTCGATCTCGTCATGGTGGGCAGCGACCGCACCACGCGGCGGGGCGATGTGGCGAATAAGATTGGTACTTACCTCAAAGCATTGGCAGCCAACGACAATGACGTCCCCTTTTACGTCGCCCTGCCCTCTTCCACCTTCGACTTTGAGGTATTGAACGGCATAAAGGAAATCCCAATTGAGGAACGCTCTGCGGAGGAAGTACGCTACATTCAGGGGATGCGCAACGGGAAGGTCTTTAAAGTCCTGCTCACGCCGGTGGATAGCCCGGCAGCCAACTACGCCTTTGATGTAACGCCGGCGCGGCTGGTCTCAGGGCTGATTACCGAGCGGGGTATTTGTGAGGCTACAGAAGAAAGTATTGCGCGTATGTTTCCGGAATTTAGCCTCCCGAAGACTGTTTGATCTTACCGGTGGCGCTCCTCCAAAACTTTCAGCACATCCTTCAGCTCGTAGCCCTTGGCGGCCAGTAAGACCAGATAGTGGTACATCAGGTCAGCCGCTTCATTGAGGAAGAGCGCTTCGTTATCATCCTTCGCTTCGATGACCAGCTCCACGGCTTCCTCCCCTACCTTTTGGGCTACCTTATTCATGCCACGGGCAAAGAGGCGGGCGGTGTAGGAAGTATCCGGATCGGCATTTTTCCGGCTTTGGATGACCGACTCCAGGTGGCCGAGAAAGCCTGCCGGGTAGTTGTCTTCCGCCCAGCAGGTGTCAGTGCCTTTGTGGCAAACCGGGCCCGCCGGATGGGCATAGACCAACAGGGAATCCTGATCACAATCGGCCTTGATATCTACCAGCGAAAGCGTATTGCCGGAAGTCTCGCCTTTAGTCCACAAGCGGTTTTTGCTGCGGCTGAAAAAGGTGACCTGCTTCGTATCGAGGGTTTTCTGCAGCGCCTGCTCATTCATATACCCCTGCATGAGCACCCGTCCGGTGGTGGCATCCTGTACAATAGCGGGCACAAGGCCATCGCCTTTCTGAAAATCTATAGTGGTTGGATCTACAGCCATCGTTGATTGTCTTTGAGGTTAATATTTTAAAGCCGCACGGTTACGCCCTTATCCCGAAGATAGGACTTCAGGTCGGTGATGCCGATTTCACGAAAGTGGAAAATACTGGCTGCCAGCCCGGCATCGGCTTTGCCTTCCGTGAAAACATCATAGAAGTGCTCCATGTTCCCGGCACCGCCCGAGGCAATGACCGGAATAGAAACCGTTTCGGATACCCGGGCGGTGATACCGTTGGCAAAGCCATTCTTGGTGCCATCGTGGTTCATGGAGGTGAAGAGGATTTCCCCCGCCCCCCGGTCTTCGGCTTCCTTTACCCAATCGAGCAGGCGAATCTCGGTAGCGAGCCGTCCCCCGTTGAGGTGAACAAACCAGTCGCCATCAATAGACTTGGCATCCACGGCTACCACCACAAACTGACTCCCGAAGCGTTTGGCGAGGTCTTCGATCAGCTGCGGGTTGCGCACCGCTGCCGAGTTGATGGAAATCTTATCTGCCCCGGAGGCCAGGAGGACGTCCACATCCTCTACGGATTTGATGCCCCCGCCGATGGTGAAGGGGATGCTCAGGTGCTCCGCGATATCGTGGGCCAGCGCCGCCAGGGTTTTGCGCTTTTCGTGCGTGGCGGTGATATCCAGGAAGACCAGCTCGTCGGCCCCCTGCTCGCTGTAGAGGGCGCCCAGCTCCACGGGGTCGCCCGCATCACGCAGGTTGACAAAATTGACACCCTTTACGGTGCGCCCGTCTTTGATATCCAGGCAGGGTATGATGCGTTTGGCTAGCATTTGAAAACATTACTTTCCGCGAAGGTAGGAAAATTGCGCTGCTCACACATTGAGGGATTGTATTCACGAAGTCAAAATACAATTTCACAAGTTCACATTGTCTATTGTCCGAAAAAACCAGTATCTTCTATCATTCAAAAGCCACTGATATGAAAAACGCACTTACCCTGTTTGCTTTATTACTGCTTAACCTGCCCAGTTATGCCCAATGCGACCGGACCATTTCCTCGATAAATTTATTTGGCAATGATATCGTTGCGCCGGTTACGACCGGAGGCAGCCTGTTTTGGGATGGCATAGACCAAAGCCTGGGGCGGTATTCTGATGAAGGGCAACCTGCTACCCTGCTGAACGAAGGTTTGTGGCTGGGCGGCCGATCACCGGAGGGCACTTTGCGTGTGGCGGCTTCGCTGTACGGCATTTCAATAAATGCAGATGACTATTATCCGGGCCCGCTTCCTTCAAACGGCAATTTACCGCAATACGACTGTTCCGACTGGAACCGGATATTCAGCGTGAGGCGCTTTGAAGTTGAGCAGCACTTGTCCGACTTTGCAGATAATGAAGTCATTGATGAACCCCTCTCTGCTATTTTGGAATGGCCCGCCAAGGGCAACCCACACTTTGAAGAACGTACCGGACTGGCACTCCCCAATGACGAGTATGGGCTGGCTCCCTACCGGGATGTCAACCAAAACGGCATCTACGATCCCCTGATGGGTGATTACCCGGCCCTGGAAGATACTGAGTTGCTGCCTGCACAGCTCGTTTGGAATGTCTTCAATGACCTGAACGGGCCACACGAGGAATCCAATGCCCTCCCGCTCGGCGTGGAGGTGCAACGGACCCTTTGGGCTTTTGGCTGCGAGAACAACCCTTTGCTTAATCAGTCGGTTTTTGTCCGGTACCACATCATTAACCGCAGCGCTGCCCCGATCGAAGATATGCGGATGGGCCTGTTTATTGATTTCGATATTGGGTGCCACTACGATGACTATATGGGTTCTGCGCCGGAGCTGAATGCCTGTTTTGGGTATAATGCAGCGCCGATGGATCAACAATTCTGCAGCGCCGGAGTAACGGCTTTCCAGGGTTCGCCCCCAATAAATTCAGCTATTGTCCTGGATAAATCCTTTGCTTCGGTCCAGTATGCCACCAGCTTCGACCATTCCATGGAGCCCGTGACCTATCCAAATGACTCCCTGGAGATCTACCGTTTGGCGAATGGCTTATTTACCGATGGGACGCCTCTGACCGAAGGAGGCTCAGGTTACGAAAGTGGCGGGTCTGTTACCTCCTTTGCCTTCCCCGGGCATCCAGCCGACCCTGAATCCTGGGCCTTACCCAATACAGAGGTAGAGCCAGGTGATTTTCGGCCGGTCGGAGGTATTGAAATCGGAACATTGCTGCCCGGCGAAAGCTTTGAGGTTACTACCGCCCGGGTGTATACGGCCACTACTGGCCTGAGTTTTGCAGAAGGCTTCGATCAGATGTACGAAGACCTCGCTCAACTGCAGGTGCTCTTCGACCAGCAATTTGAAGATGCCTGCACCACTCCTGCACCATGCGATACCAACTGTGTTTGGCCCGGGGATATGAATAACGACGGCATTGCCAATCATGCAGACCTTATCGAAATGGGGCTCAACCTCGGGGAAACCGGCCCTGCCCGGGCTTTACCACCAGCCTGGGGCCCGCAAAACAGCGGTGAATGGACGGTTCCCGGGCAGCAGTTTGCTGATGCAGATGGCAATGGCAGCATTGCTTCTGAGGATATTCTGATCACTCTTCTGCATTACGGGAATACCCGCGAAGGCTACGCTCCTGTCCACACCTATCCTGAAGGGCCGGAGCTGCAAGCGGCCAATGTAATTGGTGGCGTTTTCGGGACCTTCTTCCCGTCAGAGTCGTACTTCGGCCGCATACAACTCAACGCCCCGCCAAAGCTCAAAGGGCTGGCGTTTGAGCTGGAGTACGATCCCCGTTACCTGGAACTGACTTTGTCGGGCAATACGCCCCCCATCACAGACTCCCGCCTATCTATTGCACAGCATGCCTCTAACGCCCCGGTCCTGCAGTATGCGGACTTTCAGCTGGGGGATGAGAACAGTTGGATAAGCGGCGATCTTATTTTCAAAGCCTTTAATTTGCATACTTACGACAGCTATACGGAACCTCTGCCCTCTGATACCACTTACCTCCGGTTCCGGAACATCGTAGCCGTGAAGCCGGATGGTGCATTGCTGAACCTCGGTGGAATGGATGCCATGGTTGTTTTTGATGACCTGCCTGTAGTCAGCACCCGTAAGGATGCCATGCCCCAGTTATCAGTTTTTCCCAACCCCACCACCGGGCAATTGCACCTGCGGGCGCCCGGACAGGAATGGGAGGGGATCCGGCTGGTTAGCCCTACTGGCCGGATTTTATTGCAGCGACGAGGGCATTTCGCAGAAACGAGGGACTTAGACTTATCCGGTTACCCGGCTGGTTTCTACTGGCTGCAGGTGGAAAATCAGGGACAATGGTCCAACCGAAAAGTCATACTGACACCCTGAAAGCACTCATTCAGCCATTCCAGAGAAGCACTCACTCATTGCAGATGGCAGCCGCCAGGGAAAATGGCCATATTGGAATACACATCAAAAATACCAGCGTATGCAGACCCGGATACTTCTACTTCTTACCGTTTTAGGCTTGCAGCACCTCCTGAATGCACAGTGCGGGCCGCCTGAAAATATGAGCGACTTGTTTGGGAATGAAATCCAGGCACGGATCACTACCGGTGGTGATCTGTTTTGGAATGGCAATGACGGGCAGTTTCGCATCACAAGCGCTCCGGGTATGCCCAGTACTATTTTTGCGGAAGGGCTGTGGCTAGGCGGTATTGACCCCGCCGGCAACCTGAGGGTATCTGCCCAAACCTACGGCAGAGCCAGTGGAGAGAGCGATTACTTTCCGGGCCCCTTGCCTAACGGTGGCGCCATCGATGCCGATGCCTGTGCCAACTGGGACCGCACCTGGAGTGTGCGCAGGTATGAGATTGAGGCTCACCTTGCCGACTTTGCCGACAACGGTACGGTTGACACTCCCCTACCCGCTATCCTGGAATGGCCAGGCAAGGGCAACCCTTACTTCGAGGAGGCGTTCGGCTTCCCTCTGCCTAATGATGAGCACGGTCTTGCCCCCTTTGCCGATACCGATGGCGATGGGCTGTACGACCCCATGGCGGGGGACTATCCGGCCCTGGAAGAAGTGGCGGTGACACCTGAGCAAATGATTTGGAGTGTATTCAATGATGCTGGCGATGTCCCCGGGCAGAGTTCCGGCATTCCACTAAACATGGAGATACAGCGGACTTCCTGGGCCGTCAGTTGCGGAGGCAGCATCCTGGACCGGACGGTTTTTGTTCAGTACCAACTCATCAACCGCGGAGTGGAATTGCTGGACTCTTTACGGTTCGCCATTTGGACTGACTTTGACCTGGGTTGCTATACCGATGATTATGTCGGCTCCGCTCCCGAATACAATGCTTTCTTTGTGTACAACGACAATCCCATTGACCAAAACCCATGCCCGCAGGGCGTAGACAGTTTTGGAGAAAATCCGCCCGTGCAATCCTCGGTTATCCTCAGTCACCCACTGTCATCCTATATACTCTTCACTGGCGGTAATGGTCCGCCTGGTACAAGCAACCCCGGACAGCCGACAAGCTATTACCATTATATGAACGGCAGATGGCTGGATGATACACCCATCACTGTGGGAGGCAATGGTTATATGAGTTCTACAGAAGAAACCACTTTTATGTTCCCTGATGACCCGAACGATCCGGAGGGATGGTCTTTGTATTCAGAACAGCTTATCGGTCGAGACTGGCGTGGCGTAGGTGGCGTACGACTGGGCAGCTTAAGCCCAAACGAATCGGTAACTGTTGCCACCGCCCGGCTCTACACCCGCGTGCCCGGCAATGACTTCCTCGAAAACGTCTCCGCCATGTACGGCGAGCTCGATGCCCTGCACGAGGCTTACGCCAATGGCTTTGAAAATGCCTGCCCGCAACAGCAGCTTTGCACAGCTGACTGCGTCTGGCCCGGAGATGCCAATGCCGACGGTATTGCCAATCAGGAAGACCTGCTCGCTATCGGGCTCAACGCTACAGCCACGGGCCCTACCCGCGACGGCGGTTTATTCTGGGCCCCCAAAGCAGCCGAAGACTGGGCGATCGACCTTGTCAAACATGCCGATACCGATGGTAATGGCACTATTGACACCGCCGATGTGGAAGTCACCCGCCTCAACTACAATTTGCGGCGGCCCGACTATGTGGAGAGCCCGACTTACGTGGAAGGGCCGGAATTGCAGGTTGCCTCGGCTTTTTCCGATGGGTTTACCGATGTAACAGAAGGGCAGAGCATCCTCACCCTCATCTCTCTGGCGGAGGTGCCGGACCTCAAAGGCCTGTCCTTCGCCCTCGAATTTGACACCCGCTACTTTGCTGGCGTTTTCAATTCCGGGGAAGGCATCACAGCCACTTCTTCAGAACTGCGCGCCCGGATGCCCCTGAACGCAGAAGGGCTGATGGGCTTTGCCCGGTTTAAAATGGCGCCCGATGTACTTATTGAGGGTGCGGGCAACTACGAAGTGTTTACGCTGCGGGCCCGGGAGTTTTTCGATATCCCCGTCCCGTCAGACACCACCTACCTGCGCTTCCGGGACATCGTTGCGGTACGGGAAGATGGCAGCCTGATCCCCATTGGCGGCATGACCGTGCCTGTTACCTATGAGGGTGTTTTTGTGGACACGGAAGATGTGCCAAAGCAAAAGCAGCTTCAGGTTTTCCCCAACCCCACCACCGGGCAGCTCCACGTACAATTCGCCGGGCAGCAGGTGGAACAACTGGAAGTCTGGAACAGCACCGGACAGGTCGTACGCCGCGCGCAGGGCCCCTTCCATGAGCAGCATACGCTGGATTTGAGCGGGCTGCCGGCGGGGCTTTATACCCTGCGGGCGCGGATGGAAATGGGGATGCGGGTGGAGAAAGTTCTGGTACAGCCTTGATCTTAAGTAACGAATGAACTTTGTATGATGAGAATTTATAGCTTGGTGTTATTGGCGCTTTTGCTGCCTGCTTCTGTGCGGGCGCAGTGTGCGCCACCGGAGGCTGTCATACCCCTTTTTGGTAATAACATGCGGGGCATGGTCACGAGTGGAGGGGACACTTTCTGGGATGACCAATTTTTCAGGGTCAATGACCCCAGGCAACCTAGTACTATTGGAACGGAAGGGCTTTGGATTGGAGGAAAAGACTCCGAAGGGAATCTCAGAATAGCAGCACAGACTCTTGAGCGCTACTCAGGCCTCTCTGGATTTCATACCGGTCCATTACCGCAAGGCAGCTCAACCTCCGATAGTAGTTTTTGCATTCAATGGGACAGGTTGTGGAGCGTAAAAGGATATCAGGTCGCAGCTCATATTTCTGATTTTGAAGCAGATGGAGACATTGACAATCCAATTGATGCCCTGCTCGACTGGCCTGCCAAAGGCAACCCGCACTTCGCTGAGCGCTTCGGCTTTGAGCTACCTCACGATGAGCAGGGCCTCGCGCCCTTCACCGACCTGAACGGAAATGGGTTATATGAGCCGCTTTCAGGAGAGTACCCATCCATTGAGGCGGCAGCAGTAATTCCAAGCCAAATTATCTGGAGTGTTTTCAACGATGCTCAAAGTACCAACCCCTGGCTGGATAGCCTTCGGCTTCAGGTAGAGGTACAACGAACCCTCTGGACATTAGGCTGCGATGATCCCGTATTAAAGCATACCATTTTTGTAGATTACAAAGTTATCAACCGAAGTAACCAGGCTTACGACTCTGTACACCTTGCGCTGCCGACCTACTTCAGTATGGGTTGTGGTTTAGATGTTTGCATGGGCGCTGCACCGCAGCAAGATGCTTTTTTTGCCTATAACGAGGCTAATACTGAAGCATTGAGCTGTTACAACTCGAATATCAGCGGTTTTGGGGAGAACCCGCCGGCACAAGCTACCGTCCTGCTTAGTCACCCACTGGCTTCCTTTGTTTATTATTACCCGGGGCATCAGCCATGGATGCAATTGCCCAGTGAAAACCGGCATTTTTTCAATTATATGACTGGTCGTTGGAGGGACGGCACACCGATTACAGAAGGCGGAACAGGATACATGACTGGTGGAGCGGCTACTCCATTTGCCTTTCCGGGAAATCCCAATAATACAGCCGAGTGGTCAATGTATAATTCTGTAACCCCATTCTCCCAGAGCCCCTGGATGGCAGTTGGCAGTATAAGCCTGGGGCAATTGGTTCCCGGGGCACCGGTACACCTCAATACCGCCCGGCTTTACGTACGTGAACCAGGGCTGAACCACCTTGAGAACGTAACGGTCATGTATGAACAGCTTGACGAGCTCCGCGAAGGTTATGCGAATGGGTTCGGTATAGCCTGCAATCAACAGACTTGTGATACCGATTGTGTCTGGCCCGGCGACACCAACACAGATGGCATCGTAGACCACCGGGACTTACTGGCGCTTGCCGGATGGCAGAGCAATACAGGGCCGGAGCGGTCCGGACTGTACTGGGGGGCTCATACCGCTACGCCGTGGTCAGGTACACAAGCAACAGGACGCAATTTGAAACATGCGGATTCAAATGGAGATGGGCTAATCGATTTAAGTGATGTGGAAATCATAGGGCTGAACAAATACCTTACCCAAGTGAACTACAGTCCCACTGCGGCGCTTTACCCAGAGGGTCCTGAAGTCACTATAGTCGGTTTGGGTAATACGTCCACCGATACCCTCTTCGATACCCCTTTGGCCAACAACTTACGTATCGATGTTCAGGAATTACAAGACTTAATGGCCTTTGCCTTTACCCTGGAGTTTGACACCGGTTACTTCGAAGATTTTATTGACCTCACTTTTGACGGAGAGCTCAACGGGACAACTTTTAACGCTGACCGCGCCTATTTTTTTTCGCCGAGGATTTCAGAAGGTGCCATTGACGTTGCTTTTGCCCGGCGTGAGGGTACAGCACCATTTAGCACGCAAGAACTTTTCCTCGCTTTTGATCTGGCACCATATGCCCAACTCCCAGGCAACCAAGTCACCTTCCGGCTGAAAAACCTCATTGGTATCCGTAGCGATGGTGCCCCTTTTCTACTGGGAGCCAATAGCCGTACCTTTTACGTGCCGGAGATCCCGGTCACTGCAACGGAGCACGGCGAAACTCCCCTCCACCTCTTCCCCAACCCCACCACCGGGCAGCTCCACGTACAATTCCCCGGGCAGCAGGTGGAACAACTGGAGGTCTGGAACGGCACCGGGCAAGCCGTACGCCGCGCGCAGGGGCCCTTCCCTGAGCAGCATACGCTAGATTTGAGCGGGCTGCCGGCGGGGCTTTATACCCTGCGGGCGCGGATGGAAAGGGGGATTCGGGTGGAAAAGGTGGTGGTGCAGCCTTAATGCCAAAAAAACTTGCCAAATCTTTGAGGGCAAGAATATTTAATAGGGCTGAGGGAGCCTCGACTTCATGCGAGCGCATTGTGTAGATACAACCGCCGGGCATATGGTTAAAAAACAGTATGCCCGGCGGTGCATTTTCTTGGCTACTCAACGAGCAGCATCACAATGGCTTGACTACCATAGGAAGGTTATCAACCCTTAGCCTCTAAAAATTATCGTTCCCTCCACCTTTCTGATCGTCATTATTGATCTTGGAACGGCGCCCACGGCGGTTACCGCTGAAATCCAGCTCACCAAAATTATAGCTGATGCTAAAGCCAATCGAGCGGAACGGAATGCTAAAGTTGGAGCGCTGATAGAAGTTCTCGCCCTGAATTTCGGATGGGAAACTCTTGCGCTCGTTAAATGGCTCGATGGCGCGGATGCCCAGGCTGAAGCGCTTGTTAAATTGTTTACGCAGTCCCATACCATAAAGCCAGAAACTCGGGTTCTCTCCCTGTAGCGTCTGCTGTGGAGAACGGGCAAAACCGAACAAATCAAACTTCCAGTCGCGTGGCAAATTGATATTCGCACCGATATTGCCGTTCCAAATTACCGTGCTCCGGCTCAGATCAATGCTGTCTACCGTCGACTCGGCGTTATAGGTGAAGATATTGAAGCCCAGGCGAAAGGAACCTATTTCTTTGATGTTGACCGAAGTAAAGAGGTTGACCCCTACGCTGTTGTTCACCCCAATATTGAGATAGCTAGTAGACGACACCTCTGAAGCCGGCTCGATTTGGACGAAGGACTCAATAATATCCGTTGTCTGCCGGTAATAGACCGCGGCATTAATAGCGACCCCTTTGACGAAGGTATTGTAGCTCAACTCGTACTGGTCCACGACTTCGGGGTCAAGTGTTGGATTTCCAAAAACCAGGTTGTTGGGGTCACTGATTTGGGTGAATGGGTTGATAAAGAACAGACTTGGCCGCTGAATACGGCGCGAATAGCTGGCCTTCGCATTACTGAAGTTCTTGAACTGCTTGTTCAGGATAATACTGGGCAAAATATTATCGTATTGCTGGGTAAACGGCTCCTGCTCTAACTCCCGGTATGCGCCACGAATGGTGGTATGCTCATAACGCGCGCCCGTGATCAGTCCGATAGACTTGCTCAATTTCCAGTTAAAGGAAACATAACCGGCGTACACATCCTGATCGTACAGGAAATTGTCAGTAAGGAAAGGAATAGGCGTAAACATAACGGCATTCGTCTCCCTCGTCAGGGTCTCGTAATCACTATTGATGCGCCGAATGACGGTCTTGAGCCCCGTTTCCAGTTTTGTCCCTCCGGGAAAGGGGTGTACATAATCCGCCTGCAGAGTGTACTCACTGTTGATACCATCGTTGAAATTTCGGATATCTTCCTCGTAGCGCAATTCACTGCCATCCTGATCGGTGATGTTTTCCTGATCGCTGTTGGTCGTGCTTAGCTGAAAGGCCATGGAAAACTCCCGTTCAGATTTGGGATAGGTACGCTTGTAATCTACCGTCCAATCGTAGCCATTTCGTACGCTTGCATTATCATTACTGCGCACAAAATCCACGATGGAGCCCGTATTAGGGGCGATGCGGCCATTGGTTGTACCGTCCCGCCAATTATTAAAGCCATTGAACCGGATACTGGAGTTGATACTATTGTAAGCATTGAAGTCGTAGAAGGCCCCGAAATTACCGTTAAACCCGAGTACCTGACTACTATTCGGCCCACCCTGGCTAAAGGTGCTTAGTATGGTTTCGCCCTCCTGCTCCTCCCGCAGGAAGTCTACAGCCCCTTCGCGCCTCCAGGACCAGAAGCTGTTGGCACCACCGTTGAGCCCAAAGCGGCCACGCACCCAATTCAGATTGACCCCACCGTTATTTTGGCGGGTTCCGATTGAGGTATTCATGGAGCCGGTGAAGCCTTCAGCGTTTCGTTTTTTGGTAATGATATTGATGATTCCCGAACTCCCTTCTCCGTCGTACTTGGCGGTAGGCGTCGTGATCACCTCCACGGTTTTAATCTGGTTAGCCGGGATCGTTTTCAGGGCATCCGCCGGGTTGGAACCAAACAAGGTGGAAGGGCGGCCATTGATCAGGATTTGAATATTGGAGGAGCCCCGCAGGCTTACGTTCCCATCCAGATCTACTGACAGCAAAGGGACATTACGAAGTACATCTGCGGCGTCGCCCCCCACGGTACTCGCATCTTTTTCCGCGTTGTAAACCAGTTTGTCAATCCGGTTTTCCACCAGGGCCGCCTGCCCCGTCACCGTAACCTCTTCCAGGTTTACACCCGTTGGCAGGATATAAATAGTGCCCAAGTCCAGGTCGGGCTTTTCCAGGGTGGTTTCCAGGCCTTCCAGTACCTTAGGTTCGTAGCCCAAAAAGCTAATATTCAAATCGTATTTCCCATTCTCCACCTCAATGATCTTGAAGGAGCCATCCGATTCCGTAATCCCACCATCCTGTTGCTTCCCGTCGGCTGACTTGATTAAAACCAGGGTTGCAAATTCTACCGGCTGTCCACTGATCGAATCGATCACCGTCCCGGCAATACGCCCTTTAATGGTAGGCCCCTTCTTGCCGCCCCCAGTGCCGGCCCAGGGAGGCTGAGCCGATATAGCGGAAACCACCAGCAAACAAACTAGCAAGAGGGAAAAATGTATGGCGTTGGACTTCATACTAACGAATATTTTGGTGCAAAACAAAGTTCTCCCTGATCAGTTGCGAGGAACAAGCAGATTGTCACAGGAATGTAATGGCTGGCAAAAGTAAGCTTTTCGTATTTATCCAAGCTACTCCTGCTTTTTGTCGGAGACCATAGGTACTGCTGTTGGAGCAATCGCTTTTTTCAACTAAAAATCTGCGACGCCCGGGTTAAAAGTGTGACCCGGTTATCCCCTTAAAAATGTGATATCACCTGGAAGCTGACTGCATCAAAGATCCGGGAGGTCTTCGCTACCCGAAAAGACTTAGAGATGCTAACATAGCATCTCTTGGCTGTACTTCCTCAGAATCATTGCCGCAGGAGTAAATAGCAAAGGAAATATTGATAAAGAGAGTGGTGGCACATTAACGCCAAACCACTTTCTGCTGCGCCAGCCGCTGTCCCTGCCGCCAAAGGCTGACTACATACCATCCGGCAGCTTGGGTGGGTAAGAACAGTTGCTCTGCCAGATTCCCCGGGGCTTCGTGCACCAGTTGACCTATGGCATTGTGCAAGCGCACCACCACTGGTTGCTGTACGGGCAAAGACCATTCGACCTGTACCTGGCCGGTGGCTGGATTGGGCAGGGCTTTCAGATGAACGGCATTGAGGGCGGGCTCCGGGGTGTTGACGTAGAGCGTAGTGGCACAACTGCGGTTATTCGAGGGATTGTAATCGAAGCTGTAATTGGGTAATTCTGCTGTAACGCAAAGCTGGTAAGGATCTCCAATAATGCCGAAACTATTGAATTCGAACTCCGGGATGTCCCATTCTAGCTCAATGGTACTGCCCGGGGCAAAATCTAAGTTATCCCAGCGCCGTTTGCGGAACTGCTCCATAGAATAACAGGCATCCCATACATTATAACTGACCCATGGGAAATTAATGGTCAGGAAAAGGGTATGGATAGTGTCCGAACCATAGTTCTCAAGCGTAAAGCGGGCAATAGGTAAGTCGTAAGTCTGAACCTCACCGACCGGTGCTTGAACCGCAAGGGTACCCAAGATTGCAGGCCCTTGTACACTGATTTCAGAAAGCGCAATGTCATAACCTTTTGATTCGCTGAATCCGTTGAACTGATAATGTTTAATGAAGGGGGCAAATCCGGCTCGCCCGACTAATAGGTAACCAGTAGGGGTAACTGCAAAGTCGTTGGGCTGTATACCCTGGTCTATATTGAAGCCGCTTAGTGGCTGCAAGGTACTGTCATAAATATTGATCAATCCATTATCATGCAAGATGGCAACCTGCCCAAAGCCAATCGTAACAGACTCTATAGCGGCACCTGATGCCGATGCCACAACGGCCTGAAGCTGCATCGCCTCATCGTGCAGCCATACGGAGTCCTGATCATAGCTGATCAGCCCGCCTGAGCCATTCGATTCCACCTGCTGCCCACGGTAGCCTGGCAAAGTGTCCAGGACTGACAAAGCCGTATCCGTAATGATAATATGCTGAAGTGTCCCGATGGCAATAGTTGTATCACTTAGTCGTTCAAATTCCAGAAACTCCTGCCCACCAGGAAAAGGGATTTCCCGGACCACCTGCCCAGATACCTTTATTTCCTGAAGCATATCGTCGTAGTAATTGTGCACCAGAAAAGACTCCCCCGCTAAAGGAAGAACATTAAACGTAGTCCCCTGCTCAAAGGGCACTTCTTGCCTGACACCCTCCGAATCGATGAGCAGTATATTTGCCCAACCGGAACAAAACCCTACATTGACAGGAAAAGCGAGCGCACTATCCGGAGTTTCCTCTAAAGAAAACAGTTGCCAGGCATTGAGGTCATATGGAAGAGCCTCATTGGTGATCAATTCTCCAGCAGGAGTAAATTCCAGCAGCCGATTGCGGTTGGGCACCAGCATGGCATAATTACCGTTGTGCCGCTCTAGGATTTTCGTGACCTCCCCGGACATCAGCTCAGGAAAAGCTTTTTCCCATTGTGCGGACACGGTCGTGCTGAAAACAAAGAGGACTACTGATAGCGCTAACTTTTGCATCGTATTGGGGTTTTACGATCAATTTAACGCTTCTCTGTATCCGATACAATGTTTTGATATGGTGAATACTGCAACGGGGCTGACTAAACCCCAGGCCTAGATCACCGGTAATGATTCGTCACCACCACCAACACGCCATTCACCAGATCAAACCAGTTGGGGTGCGGGTCGTTGGTAGACAGGGCGATGCTGACATCGGCTTCCGGGACATACATAATGATGCTCCGGTAGTCCATCAAAGAGCCGGTGTGCCCGTAGTGGACGATGCCAAAGTCGTCCCACAGACGGGTGCCCAGACCGTAGTTGCTGCCGCCTACGGCAAAGCCATAATCGGTAATCATCAGTTCTTTGGAAGCGGCGGTGAGGAAGTTGCCCCCGTACACGGCATTGCCATACTTCGCCAGATCGGAAGGGGTGGAAACGATAGCGCCGGCAGCGCCCACTGAGGTCAGGTGGTACTCATAGGCGCGGCTGTTTTCCGCCAGGCTGTCGATTTTTTCTGCGTAGGAGCTGAAGTCGTCATACAAGGTTTGGTCCAGCCCGAGCGGATTGAAAATGTAGGATTTGTACAGGTCACCCAGCGACTGTCCGGTGACGGCTTCCGCCAAAGCGCCCAGCACGTAGAACCCCGTATTGGAATACCGGTAGCTGCTGCCGGGCCAGAAAAAGGAGCCCTGATCGACCGTGTAATCATAAATATCCTCGTGCTCCCACACCCGGGTCTGCCAGTCGCTGCCGGTGTAAAAGCCGCCATCGTTCAGGTGGTCGCCCATGCCAGAGGTGTGGGTCAGCAGGTGCTGAATGGTGATGGCTACCCCGTTGTCCAGTCCGGAGATTTCCAGGTACTCAAAAAGTTTATCGTCCAGCTCAAAGTAGCCTTCTTCCGCCAGCCGGAGAATAAGGGTTGCCGTAAAGGATTTGGTTACACTCGCCACCCGGTACCGGTAGTTGGGATCGAGTGGATTGCCTCCGCCGGGGCTGTGCTCCCCGCGGGTTGTGGTGATGAGTTCGTCCTCCGGCGTCATCAGGGCCACCGAAACGCCCAGCATACCGCTGGTGGCAAATTGAAATTTGTTAGTAACTTCGTTGTTGAGCTTTTCGGTGATGGACAGGTAGACCAGGACCGAGATTTTCAACGTCCGCTTTCGTTCGCCCACATCATCAGCGGCGATGATTTCTATTGTTACATTGCCCTGATCGGAGCGGCTGGGCGTACCCGACAGTACCTGGTCAGCAGCATCGTAGGCTAGCCAGTCCGGCAATCCTTCGAAACTGACCTCAGGGGTAGTCCCGTCGGGGTCGGTAATTTCCAGTTGAACAGTAAACAGGGAGTCGGCAATCGCCGAAACGGTAGACGGTGCGTCAATGACCGGCAGTTGGTTGGCCGGCATGATATCCTCCTGCTGGTCTTCTTTGGAGCAGCTGTGGAAAACGAGCGGTAGTGCGAACAGTGAAAGCAGTAATAAACGATGTAGCATAGACGGTAAAACTCTTGAGTATGCAGATTAAATGTAGAGGAAGTAATTTCTGTTGTTGCACGCAAAGCCGCAAAGGGTAGCGCAAAGATCGCAAAGTTATATGGCTCAGAACCTTCTCAATCGCCATAGCAACCATCCTTCGCGCCCTCTGCGTTGCATTTGCTTCGCGCCCTCTGCGTGAACCCTAGGTGAGCCATCGCTGTACCTGACAGACCACAAAACCAAAGGGATGACCAAGATAAGGAATTCTTCCCTTACCTTTGTAGCCCCAACAATAGAAGGACTATGGCCCGACTGCAAATTTGGATACTGCTTTCCTTGCTCCCCGCTCTGAGTATTGCCCAACAAGCCAACCGGCAGCACTACACCGGGCTCAACCTCGGGGTTAGCGTCATTCAGGAAGACCTGCGGGAAGGATATGCTTATCAGCCTTTCACCTTATTGGCAGAAACCTCACTTTGGCTCATAGGCCCGGTATCTGTATACGCGGAGGGGCAACTTGTCTACGCTGACACTCCCGTGGAGCCGGGTGCTGCCTACGAAGCAGGCCTCAATATGGGGTTCCGCTATCAGGCGCAGCTTTCGGAGCGATGGCTCTTTGGAGCAGCTATCGGGGCCGGGCCGCACTACATCACGCTTAATACAGAGAGCCAGGCACCGGGCTTTATCTTTTCTGATAATTTTGAACTGGGCTTTTCCTACCTCCCCCCTGCCAGAGACTGGGGCATCAATCTGCGCACTCGTTTTAGGCACATCTCCAATGCCGGCTTCAAATACCCAAATCTGGGCCTGGACAACCTGTTTGTCATTCTTGGCATTCGGCAACAGTTTTAATGGCTTCCTACCGAAAGTGCCAGAACATAGGAGCTCCTTTGTTGTTATAACAATGTTCTGCTTTTAGAATAAACACTTGCACAACAAAAAACCCTTCACTGATGAGATTCCTTACCATTATTTGCAGTTTGAGCTTCGTGCTTTTTGGATGTGACATGGGCCGGGAAGCACCAGACACAAAGACAACTAACGCCACGCCTGTCCAAACGGCTGCCTTTGCTTTTAATGATCAAGACCCGGGACTAAGCGACTATTGGTATCAGGGCAAAGCAGAAATCAGCCGGTATGAGCTGCAGCAGAACCGCTATCAGGATGTTCACCCAGGCGAAGCAGTCGCTATTTTCGTGACGGAAGACTTCCTGACCGACAAGCAGGTCAAAAATGATAACTACAGCAACCCCAACAGCACGCCGGCACTGAAGACGAACCTGCTGCTGAAGTTCCCGACCGGCATCTACGACTACAGCATTATGACTTCTGTTTTCACACCTACGAAGGTAAAAGAGCATCCTCAGACGCTGAAGGTTTCCACCACAGCACAGGATTGGTGTGGGCACGCCTACATGCAGCTCAATTACGAAGAAGAGCAGTACCGCATGCAACTGCATTCCTACTTTGAAAATGAGGCGGACCAGGACAAGAAGGTGGGCTACGCAATGCTTGAAGACGAGCTGTTCAACCGCATCCGGATTCATCCGGAAGGATTGCCGACCGGGCAGATCGAGATCATTCCGGCAACCACGGTGATCCGCCTGCGCCATTTCCCCTTCAAAGCCTATACCGCCAATGCCACTCATGTCGATTACAACGGTACAGAATTCGAAGGCAGCAACCTCAAGGTATATACGCTGGAATATCCGGAATTGCAGCGAAAGCTATCCATCGTTTACCAGGCTGAATCTCCCTACATTATTGAGGGCTGGAAAGACACCTATCCTTCCGCATTTGACCGGCAACCACGTACTACGCTGGCCCGCAGGACGAATACTATTTTATCGCCCTACTGGAAACTCAACAGCCGTGAAGATATGCCTGAGCGGCAGCGGTTGGATATGGAAGTCTTCCCTGGAAAAGCGGAGGATTAACCCCGGAATGCCTGCCGGGCCGCCTGATCGGCACGGCGCATGGGCTCGATGTTACGGTATTTGCCCATCAGCTGTTCTACGGTTTGGAGCGCGGTTGCCTGACTCACTTTATGCCCGGCGCTGACGAATACCGGCTTAACATTTTTGCGGGTGCGCAGGGCATGCCCCACTATTTTTTCATTTAGCATAATGGGCAATACAGCGCCCTGCTCCGGCGGTAGTTCCCCCTCATACGGCAGTAAAGTATCTTTAGCTAAACCAATTACCGGGTAGCCGGTAGTGACGCCCAGCCAGCAGGCCAGCCCAAACTGCCGGGGATGGTTGGTCCCGTGCCCATCAGTAATGATAGCCTTAGGGTAGCGGTTGAACTCCCGGGCAATGTCTTCCAACGCATTAACCAGCAATGGGCCTTCCCGAAAGGCGAAAAAACCGGGAGCATAAGGCACCATTACCGGGTACGTTTTGACTACCGTTCCGAAAGGCTCGCCGGGCCAGCGTAACACATCTACGGCTACGGCTCCAATATCTCCCTTGTATTGTACATCTGTGGTAAAGACCCAATCACCGGGCTGTAGCTGTAAATCCTGCCGTGGGCTTTGGGGGATACGCACTTGCTGTGCCAGGTCCAGTTGTCGTTCCCGCAGGGC
Organism: Phaeodactylibacter sp.; assembly: GCF_040219495.1. Taxonomy (GTDB): domain Bacteria; phylum Bacteroidota; class Bacteroidia; order Chitinophagales; family Saprospiraceae; genus Phaeodactylibacter. Next base: position 32,038 of record NZ_JAVJSK010000009.1, read on the forward strand.
TTGTTTATCCATTCCTTAGGTAGTTGTGAAGGCGTTGCAGTTGGGGGCGGTTCTTTAGTAAAGTGCCAGCAGGGACCTGGGCGGTCTTGGCTTCTTTCAGGTTGGGAAAGCGCAGTTTGCCATGCGCCAGGGAATACATCCATAGCAGATCCAGGTAGTTGAAGTACAGGTTGAACTTCTCGAAAGATGGTATTTCTACCAATTCAAACCCCAACCGCTCTGCTGTCCGCTCGCTGAAGAAATAGGAACTGCCTTTGACCAGGGTTTCCTCTGCGACCTCTCCTTTTTCCACCAAGTCTGTCAAATGAAGCAGCCCTTCCAAGTAATGAGTCAGCATACGGCGGCGCAGGGGTGCACCGGCGGGCGTGCCCCGCAGCACAAAAAGGTAGTCGAAAGAGGTGCCGTTGTGCAGTCCCCAAACCTTTTCATTGGGCGCATACACCAACAGCATGGGCGACAGATAGCGGTACAGCCCGATGAGCCTGAAGAAAGGCGTGAAGGCAAATTGTATCGCCGGGACAATGAGCAAGAGCAGTGGAATGTAAAAGAGCCAGTGCTCTGTGCCATAAATGATGACTTTACCGGTAAGGTAAGCGCCGGCCGCAAAAAGCAGTAACGCCAGAATCCACTGCACGGCCTTAGGCCAGGTGTAAAATGTATTCATATCAGTCCTTGTAAAAGAGCCATTTGCCCAGTTCCTTAAGTGTCACTTTCTTACCGTACATGAGAATACCTACCCGGTAGATCCGCCCGGACAACCAGACAAAAAAGATCGCTGTGGCGGCCAACAACACGACCGATAGCGCCACTTCCCAGACCGGAGGCGAAAAGGCCAGCCGGGCCGGCATCACAATTGGCGAAAAGAGCGGGAATATAGACGACCAAACCGCCAAACTCGAATTGGGGGCTTGTATAGCCACAATCATAATGTAAAACGCCAGGATCACCGGAATGGTAATCGGGATGGTCAGGGATTGCCCTTCGCCCAGATCGTCGCCCATCGCAGATCCTACAGCCGCGAACAGGGAAGCATACAAAAAATATCCCCCCAGGAAGAAGAAAATAAACATCGGCAGGATGACCCACCAGTTGAGGCTTTTAAACTCCTCAATGGCAAGGGCGACCATAGCTTCTGTGTCCTCCGGATTGAAATTGGCGGCGCCGGGCTGCTGCTGTGCCATCTCCATTTGCGCACTGGAATCAATGCCAAATAGCAGGCTGCTTACCAGTATGATAATCGGGATCAGGATGGCCCAAATAGCGACCTGCGTCAGCCCTACCGCGCCAACGCCTACAATTTTGCCCATCATCAACTGAAAGGGACGGACGCTGGAAATCATGACCTCTACAATACGGCTGGTCTTTTCTTCCATCACCGAGCGCATGACCATCATACCGTAAATAAAGACCACGATGTACATGATGATCCCCATGACACCACCAATACCGGCGGCAATGGCTCCGGTCAGCTTACTGGCATCCGTGCTTTCGTCATCAATAGGCTCTGGCTCCAGTTCGATGCGGGTATCGAGCGCCTCCAGTTGCTGAGGGTCGAGCTGCAGGGCTTCAATTTTGAAGTCGCGCATCTGCCCCCGCACCCGGTCGCGGATCAGCGCATCTATATCCAGAGAAGGCTGCTTGTCAGCATAGTAGTAAATAGTGTGGCGGGTAGCCATCACATCTTTGACCTTGGGCACGACAAGAATGCCATCGTAGTCGAAGTCGTCAAAATTTTGGCGGAGGGTTTCCAGGTCCGTGTCCACAAATTTGAAGTACAAATTTTCTTCATCTTTGATGGACCGGTCGAAGATATTGCCTTCATCGATGATCGCAATGCGCCGGGAATCGTCGCTCTCATACTGAAAGATCAGGCCCGCCACCACGAAAAACAGGCCAAAAGCCAGCGGGGTCAGCAGGGTAGCCAGGATGAAAGAGCGGCGGGTCACCCGTGTGAGGTATTCCCGCTTTATGATGAGCCAAAGCTTATCCATGATCGTTATTTAGGGTTAATTAGTTGACCTGACGAATGAAAATTTCGTTGAGCGTCGGCAGGATTTCCTGAAAGCGCTTCACAAAAACACCCCGGTCGAGCATCGCGCGGAGGAGGGTATTGGACTCGGCTGTTTCTGCCACCTGCACGGTGAGCCGCCCGGGCTTTTGATGGATGACGGTGGCTTGTTCCAGCAGGCCTTCCGGCAGCTCGCCCTCGTACTCCAGTTCAAACAGGTTTTGCTTAAAGCGGTCTTTGACGGCGCTGACTTTGCCCTCCAGCACGTTCTCGCCTTTGTTGATCAGTACGATGTGCTCACAGATTTCCTCGACCTGCTCCATGCGGTGGGTGGAGAATATGATGCTCATGCCCTTCCCACGCAAGCTGTGGATTTCGTCTTTGATCAGGTTAGTATTCACGGGGTCCAGCCCGGAAAAAGGCTCGTCCAGGATCAGCAGCTTAGGCTCGTGAACCACGGTGGCGATAAACTGAATCTTCTGCTGCATGCCTTTGGAAAGCTCTTCCACCTTTTTGTCCCACCAGTCCTCAATGCCAAATTTTTCCATCCAGTCGCTGATCTTGGACTTGGCATCCTTAGCGGATAAGCCTTTAAGGCGGGCCAGGTAGGTCAGGTGCTCGCCCACTTTCATTTTGCGGTAGAGCCCCCGCTCCTCCGGCATATAGCCGATTTCCTCGGGGTGGCGGCTGTTGAGCTTTTCGCCATCCAGGTACACCACGCCCTCATCGGCCCGGGTAATGGTAGTGATGATGCGGATGAGGGAAGTCTTCCCCGCCCCATTTGGCCCCAGGAGCCCAAAGATGCTCCCGGCAGGCACTTCGAAACTCACGTCATTGACGGCGACGTGCTTTTCGTAGGCCTTCACAATATTTTGAATATCAAGTATAGGTCTGCTCACGGTTCAATAGGTTGTGGGAGGGAAGATAAGCCCAATTCTTCGGGGGACGCAAGAAATTCGGTGAGGGATTGGGATTTTTGGATGAATGGGGTTGCAGCTACTCAGAATGTCAAGGCTCGCTGTCCTTTACATTGCTTAGTTGTGAATAGGTAAACTTTAGTCTTCCCGGTCTATTCAAAACCCATCAGAATCGTATTCCAACGGTGGCACTACTAACCGTAAACAGCACCCCATACCCGCCCTCAAAATTGGTAAACAGGTCGTCCTGAGGCGGAAAAAAGCCTCCAATCTCGTCATCTGGCACCGATGCCCGATAGGCATTATACTCATCAGAGATCGTACGGATAAATACCGCTGCACTGTCAATGCTGAGGGTATCCACCGGGACAAAATCCTCAAATCGGGTAACTTGGGCAGGAACAATTAAGTTAAAGCGGACCGTATCGTTTTCAATAAATGGCTCAGCACCACTGATCGCACTGCGCACCCGGTCCCTTACCAGTTGCCCATCAGCATATAAATCGGCAAAAACACTGTAGGAGTCGGCATCCTGCCCGGTATGACTGAAGGATAAAGCGATACTGTATTGGGAGGCCGATTCATTATAGTTGACCGTATAATCAAAGACTTTAGCCGGTGGAGGCAACAGTACTGTTTCTGACACCAGATTGGGGTAATCGTTATGGCGCACCTTCAGCTGATACTGCCTTCCGGGGACGCCCAGTGTAGCTGGTGCAGAGACATATTGATCTTCTTCAAACTGCAGTTCTTCCAAAAACCCGCCGTCTTTGTAAAGTTCCACTACCGCATCCGAAATAAAATTAGCCGAAGCGGTATCTAATGCCTGCACAGTAGGAAAAAGGTAGGCAGATACAGGCCGGTCATTCTCAATACTCGCAAAACAGACCAAAACGGGCGGAGCCTCAGGAAAAATATCCTCATCATACGACCGGGTCAATTCACAGGCGGTGAGCATTAGTAGTGGGGCAAGAAGCATTTTGTTTAATTTCATATGCTAAGCTATTTCCAGTCGAACGTTCGGCTGTAACTAAGTGAAGGAATGAAAGGGAACAGCCCGACAATGACAACCTCTGGCTGATCCTCTCCCAGGTATTGCCCGTCCCGGCTGAAGCGGGGTGTTGACTCTGTGCGAATAAAATAAGGATTAATGCGATTGTAGGCATTGTAGATGCTCAGGCTCAGGTCATGGGTAGGCCCTTCTTCTCTTTTCTGCCAGCTGTAAGTACACCCCAGATCAAGCCGGTGGTAAGAAGGCAGTGTGACATTATTGCGCTGATCGTTGATATGGGCGCCACCGGGGAAAAAAATATCCTCAAATGCAATGTTCGTATTGGGTATTTTGGCAGTGGGCAAAGTAATATGACTACCCGTTTGATAGCTCCAGGTGGCTGAAAATTGCCATTTTTCGGACAACGCATACAAGAGTACCACGGAGCAATCATGACGCCTGTCAAAGCGGAAGGGGAACCATTCCCCCTGATTGATCTGATCGAACTGCCGCTGGCTCTTCGACCAGGTGTAAGACAGCCAGCCGGTAAGCGGGCCTTCCTGCTTTCGTAGCAATAATTCCAGCCCATCTACCCGTCCTTCTCCATTAAACTCCAGGAGCTCTTCCCAGCGGTACACCTCCTCCAACCCACTATTGCCCACGGCCTTTAATTCCGTAAGGCCTGACATGCGCCGGTGAAAGGCTTCCAATGCTACCTCATAACGCGCGCTGGGATCCAACCACCTAATGCCCATTGCCACCTGTGCGCCCTGTTGCGGGGGAGCCGAAGCGGTGGCTCCCAACCAGATTTCATTAGCTTGCCCGGCATTACCCCCCGTAATCAAATGCATAAATTGCTGCCCGTAATTGGCGCTTAGGCTCGCCCATAATCCTTTGCCCACGCGGCTTTCAAATTCTAATCGGGGCTCCAGCGATAAAAAGGTGGTATCTGAAGCCTGATGCACCACCTGCCGAATGCCCAACCGAATATCCGTAGCCTTACCCAGCCGGATGTTCATGTCTGAAAAATAGTTCTGCTGAAAAGCCCGGGCATCACTCAACAGGAGCGTGGCAGACCGACCTTCACTCTGAAAAGTACTCTGCGGGGTGAACCGCTGAATAACCTGCTCAGCACCCAAAATAAAACTTAGATTCCGGTGGGTGTATTTGGCGAAGGCCCGTATCCCAAAATCCTGATTGGATGAGGTACTGGCATTGAAAGATGCTGTCGTCAAACCATTCGCAAAGAGATTCATCTCCCGCTGATAACCTGAAAATCGATACCGGGTATAGTAAATGATACTCTGCAGTGACCAACGATCGCTTAGAAAGGCTGCGTACCTCAATGATGCCGTTTGATTGCCCCATTTCACTCCAATTGCTTCTTCAGATCTGATTCGTTCCTGATTGCCCAGGCTGCCACCCGTAAGGACTTCTTCCACCTGACTGTCATCCAGACTACTATAGTAGCTTAAGTAAACCCTGTGGTTATCATTTATCCGGTGGGTAAGCTTTCCGTTTAGGTCGTACATGAGGTAACGCTGTTTGAAATCCTGGCCCGAAAATGCGTTAAACAAGACGCCCAGCCAGGAAGAGCGGGCCGAAAGCAGAAAGCTGGTCTTATCTGTTTTGAGTGGCCCCTCTACCAGAAAGCGGCCCAGTAAAGGGCTAATAGTTGCTTTGCCCTCCCAATGCTTTAGGTTGCCCTCGCGCGTCCGGATATCAATCAGGCCCGACAACCGCCCCCCATACTTTGCCGGCCAGCTTGCCTTGTAGACATCAAAGTGCTTAATGGCGTCAGTATTGAATACAGATAAATACGCCCCAAAATGGCTAAGATTGTACACCGGAGCCCCATCCATTAAAACCAGATTCTGATCGGGGCTGCCTCCGCGTACCAGCAAGCCGGTAGTGCCTTCTACGCCCTGCGCAATACCCGGCAGCAGCGTAATCGTTTTGAGCAAATCAGCTTCGCCACCTAGCTGAGGCAGCAACTGAAGCGTTGAAACAGGCAAAGAGACCCTGCCAAGTTTCGGCACGCCGTGATTAGAATAAGAAGACACTTCCACCTGAGGCAGGAAATTCGAAGTGCTCAGCTCAATGTGTAAAGCCTTCCCTTCTTCGAAGACTCCACAGATCAATTGGGGCTCATAACCGATGTACTGCGTACGTAAGCAGCCATATGTGCCGGGCAGGCTCAAAGTAAAAAAGCCGTACTCGTCAGAAATACTGTACGCTTTGCTCAATGTATCCTGTATGACCGCTCCGATGACAGGCTCGTGGGAGTTTGCAGATTTAATGGAGCCTCGAATATGGAGCACTGTCTGTTGCGCAAAGACCGCAACGGATACCAACAGAAAGAGGAGCGTGCAGCACTTACCTTTCACGAGAAGTCCTTTTTGTCGTTATTCGTTCTGTCAAAAAGACAAACTGTTAACTTAACGGCGCATCATTATTCTTGTGTTACAAAAGACACTTATTAACAACACAACTGAAATCCAACCACTCAAACATCCACTTATTTGCTGTCGGGCCAAGAGCTTATCCCCGATGCAAACTTGGAATCTTTAGGAAGCTTTTGATTAACACTGGTGAAGACTATGAATAAAGCAGGTTGTGAAGCAACGTGCCAACTATTCACTCTTTTAGAGCCCATGTGGATCGTCTCATGCATAGTATTCCCGATTTATTAGTACTTTAAACGGAAGTCGATTAAATCATTCAAAAGTTATGACTCTTTGCTTGCTATACAATAAGGAGAAGTTTACATTTTCTGGCTTATGCCTGATGCTTCTTCTATCGACAAGTTGTGTAAAAGATCAGGGCATTGACGATGCTGAAGGTGAAGCGCTTCCTGATACAACATGGCTGAGCTCCAATTATTCTTTAAGTCTGGAAGGGGCTTTATCAACCTACAGCGATGAAGATATAGGATATGACTTTTGTACCGATGTCAGCACAAGGAGTATTTCAACTTACAAGCTTTACGGTGACTCCACAGTAGTTTACGAGGTGATATTAAGCCCGCTTAATATCGTTAACCAACCAAAAGTGCTCAGCTATGCGTTCTACGTTTACTGGAATCGATTTGAAGAGACAGACCTTTCGCTTTACAATGCTGTCACTGATATCATTCAAAGCAACTCCTCGCGGAAATATCATTTGCAATTTTCGATAAGGGATGAGGATGTAAGTTACTCCAATAGCTTTTTCTATACAGAGCGTACTACAAACACTGATGCCGATTCTGATTCGGAATCAATCCTTCGCATCCCTGAGAACATTGATTGCAGGGTTTACGGAGAAAGGGTATGCGAATTAAATTTTCAGTACTCCGGATTCGTTTATTCCAATGGCAAAGCAGATTCCTTATTTGTGGATTATTTCGATTTGCAACTCTTTTTGCCTTTGTCGTTGTGAACCGGGTGCCTCCCGTACTAAGTACCTGGTATCCTAGAAGCTTTTATCTTTTTTTCAAAACCCTACATCCGCCGCACCTTCCCCTGCTGCTGCGCTTCGTTGGCTGGCTTCTCCGTCTTAAGGTCCAGGATATTACCCATATGGTAGCAGGTGCGGCAGCGGGCCTCATAGGTATCCTTTTCGCCCAGCACAACGGTGTGGTCATCTGCTGAGAGGCGGTAAGAATGGGTGGCCAGGTTGCCGCAGTGCTGACAGATGGCGTGCACTTTGGTGATGTACTCCGAGACGGCCAGCAGATTGGGCATGGGGCCGAAGGGCTTGCCCCGGAAGTCCATATCCAACCCCGCCACAATGACGCGCAGCCCGCGCAGGGCCAGCATCTGACAGACCTCCGGCAGGTCTTCATCAAAGAACTGTGCCTCGTCTACCCCAATGACGTTGACCCCCTCACTCAGCTCCAGCAGGCGGCTGGAGTGCTCGATCGGCGTGGAGAGGATGTAGTTGGCATCGTGAGATACCACTTTGGCCTCATCGTAGCGCGTATCTACCTTGGGCTTGAAGATTTCCACCCGCTGATTAGCAATTTTGGCGCGTTTCAGGCGGCGGATCAATTCCTCGGTCTTACCGGAAAACATGGACCCACAGATGATTTCTATCCATCCGCTGCGCTGTCCCTTAAAATGTGGTTCTAAAAACATAGGCTTGGGTCATTTGGGCTTGAACCCCTAAAGTTACGGCACCGGAAAGGGATTATGAAATATTCAGGGAAGTGGCGTTGTTTTTCCTGTTCAAACCACCGCTGAAAAACGCCGGCAAAGTGCTAAAAGTCATTGCCCTTTACTAAGGTTTCGGGTACATTAAAAGGTGGAACTAAAACAACCCGATTATGAAACAACTGAATGGAAAAGTCGCCCTCGTTACCGGTGGAAGCTCTGGTATCGGGCGCAGTGTAGCGCTTGCTTACGCGAAAGCAGGTGCAAAAGTAGCCGTGGCTGACCTCAACGAAAAGGGTGGCCAGGAGACGGTACAAAAGATTAAAGATGCAGGTGGTGCGGCCTTCTTCTTCAAAATGGACGCCGGCTCTGCCAAAGACAACGAAGCACTGGTGCAAGCCGTACTCGACCGGTACGGAAGGTTGGATATTGCCTGCAATAACGCCGGCATTGGTGGCCCACAGGCGCCAATCGGAGAATGCCCTATTGAGGGGTGGGAAAATGTTATCCGGGTCAATCTATCCGGCCCGTTCTACGGCATGCGCTATCAGATTCCTGCCATGCTGAAAACCGGAGGAGGTGCCATTATCAATATGGCCTCCATTCTCGGACAGGTGGGTTTTGAAGGCGCGGCCGGATATGTAGCCGCTAAGCACGGTTTGGTTGGCCTTACCAGGAATGCGGCATTGGAGTACTCCGGACAAGGCATACGGACTTTATCCGTAGGGCCGGCATTTATCGATACGCCCCTGCTGTCCGCCAATTTGTCGGAAGACCAGCTGGGCATGTTGTCGCAACTGCACCCGATTGGCCGTTTGGGCAAACCAGAAGAAGTGGCTGAGCTTGTCCTCTGGCTGAGTTCGGATGCCGCCTCCTTTATGACCGGAGCGTACATCCCCATAGACGGTGGATATCTCTCCCGGTAGGTTTGGTGAACTTGACTGGCTGGCCTAATGTTACTAACTTTGAGCTTCCGGCAAAAATGCCCGGACTACATCATGATAAATATTGGTCCGCCATGATAAAAGTTGCAGAAAGTGCAAAAAACCAGATTGCAGAAATTCGTAGAGCCAAAAATTACGGATCAGATTACTTCGTCCGCGTGTGGGTCACAAGCGGAGGTTGTTCCGGTCTGACCTATCAATTGGAGTTTTCGAATGAAGCAAAAGATGATGATCAGGTCTTTGAGGACAACGGCGAGAAAGTCGTGACAGACCTGCGCAGCTTTATTTATCTCTGTAATACTACGCTGGAGTTTTCCGGTGGGCTAACCGGGGACGGCTTTGTGTTCAACAATCCGAATGCATCCCGTACCTGCGCCTGCGGAGAGAGCTTTGCCGTTTAGAGCTTTCCCGCTAGTGAGGTCTTTTTGTACCGGTTGCAGGTACAAGGGCGGCGTGTAGCGCACTACACCTACAAAACTGTTGACCTATGGTGCAAATTGCAAATCCGATTTACGATGTGGTCTTCAAATACCTCATGCGTGATGAAAAATTAGCCAGGTTGCTGCTCTCTGCTATCATTGGAGAGGAAGTAGTCAGCCTGGCATTGCGGCCAACGGAGCACCATTTTCCGTTAGGAGAAAACCTGATGGTCTTGCGCATGGACTTCAGTGCCCGTATACGCTACCCCAACGGAGATGAAAAGCTCGTTATCCTTGAGCTTCAGAAAGCCAAGCTGGCTACCGACATCATGCGGTTCAGGCGGTACCTGGGAGAACAATACAAAAACAAGAATAACGTAGTACAGGAATCTGCGGAGGAGTATGCTTCCCGCAAAGCGCTGCCCATCTTGAGTATCTACTTTCTGGGGCATAAACTTGAGCATACGACTGCCCCTGTTATTCGGGTAAACCGTCAGTATATAGACGCCGCCACCGGAGAAGTGCTTGAGGGGAAGGAAACCTTTATTGAGAGTCTGACCCACGACAGTATCATCATACAAATCCCCCTCCTGAAGGGGCACCGTCGCAACGATTTAGAACAACTCCTTTCTATCTTTGACCAGTCTTCTATCACAAAAGACCGGCACTTATTAAACATAGAGGAATCCGGATTGCCAAAGCGGTACCGTCCTTTGCTCCGCCGCCTGCAGCAAGCTATAGCTGAACCCGTAGTAAGGGAAGTCATGGAGGCTGAAGATGAGCTGATTGACGAGTTTAAAGATTATCAAAGGAAAATCGCGGACAAAGAGCTGGAGCTTACGAGAATAGAGATTGAGGTCTCACAAAAAGAGGAAGTCATCTCACAAAGAGAGCATGAGCTACAACAAGCCTGGCATCAAATGGGCAGAGCTGTGCAGAGCCTGCATCAGGCGGGACATACTACGGATCAAATTGCCACAATGATGGACTTACCCTTGGAAAAGGTAAAACAATTGCTAAGTTAACGATACGACTTTACAAACAGACCACTTCAAGCTTTACCGCCCAATGCCTGACTCCTTTTATTCTCTGATAGCCACAAACGCCTGACCGCCTATGCTACGCATTGGATATGACGCCCGGCAATTGTACAACAACTTTACAGGGCCTGGCAGTTACAGCCGCACCTTGCTGTCCAACCTTGCAGAATACTTCCCGGACAATGCTTACTTTCTGTATACCCCGCATTTAACCAAGAACGAAGAAACGCAGTTTTTCCTGAATAGTGCCTTATACAATACGCAGCTCCCGCGGCGGCGAGGTGCCGGCCTGATTTGGCAGCGCTTTGGTATCAAACGCGACCTCAAACGGCAACGCATACAGCTATTCCACGGGCTCAATCAGGCTTTACCATTTGGTATGTCCAAAACAGATATTAAAAGCGTGGTCACAGTCCATGACCTGGCCTTTAAGCACTTCCCCGGGCAATACCCCTTCCACCAGCGCCTGGCGCTTGACCTACAGCTCAAATATGCCTGCCAGGAAGCCGATCACATCGTTGCCATCAGTGAGAATACCCGGCAAGACCTGCTGCGGTTCTATGAAGTCTCCCCGGGGAAAGTATCGGTCATTTACCAATCTTGCCACGAGCGCTACATGCAGGAGCGGTCCAACAAAACACTGGAGACTGTACGGAAGCGGTACAATTTACCCAAAGATTATATCCTCTCAGTCGGTATGATCATCCCCAGAAAAAACTTATCCGGTGTAATCAGGGCACTGTCTATACTACCTGAAGAAGAGCGTTTGCCACTCGTGATCGTCGGTAAAGGGCCAAAGCACAAACAACAAATCCAACGCCTGGCCCGGCAGTCTGGCCTTGGCGACTGTATCCACTTTGTGAATGTTGGGTTCAATGACCTGCCCGCGGTTTATCAAAACGCTTCCCTCTTCGTCTATCCTTCCTTCTATGAAGGCTTTGGTATTCCTATCCTGGAAGCCCTGTTCAGCAAAGTCCCCGTGCTGGCTTCCAACACCTCCTCTTTACCGGAGGCCGGTGGCCCAGGTGCCCACCTCGTAGATCCCAATCAACCGGAGCAGATCGCCGAAGGGATTCGAAAAATGCTGACCGATACTGAGTATCAGGAACGACTAGTCAATGCTGGTTTTGAACATGCCCAGCAGTTCCGGGGGGAGCCATTGGCTGAAAAAATGATTGACCTGTACGAAGACCTCATCGGCGAGGAATACCTTATGCCGGAACAGATTACCTGACAAAGGCTACTTTCCTTTCATCCATACATCACGCTGCGGGAACGGAATGACCACGTTGTTTTCCCGGAAAGCCTGATCAATCTTGAAGCGGATTGCGCTCTTCACATCTTCAATACGGATAAACTCGTGTGACCAGAAGTGAAGCTCAAAGTCCAGAGAAGAATCCCCAAAATCCACAAACCGGACGAAAGGCGCCGGATGACGGATAACCTCAGCATTACTGCGGGCAATGTCCAACAACAACTGCTTCACGAGTTCGGTATCAGAGCCATAAGTCACGCCCACTTTGATATAAAACCGGGCCTTGTTGTCATTGTGGCTCCAGTTGACGAAGTGCTGCACGATCAGGCGGGAATTCGGTACGATCACCACTATATTATCGCGGGTTTCTACCAGGGAAGTCCTGACTCCGATCCGTTTTACCGTACCAATTAACCCGTCTACTTCCACCACATCGCCTACTTCTACCCGGCGCTCAAACAGCAGAATAACTCCGGAGAACAAATCCTTGAAGGTTTCCTGCAGCCCCAGCCCTACCCCAACGAGCAGAGCCGCAGCGCCACCCCAAAGCAATGTAAGGGTGAAACCAATGGCTTCCAGTGCCATCAGTGCAGCGATGATGTACACGAAGTACTGCAGCAGTTGATTGATCGCATACTGTGAGCCGACATTGATCTGTTTACTCCGGTAGTATTGGCTCAGGATAAGCTGAATGATAACCCAGCTGAACAAACGAGCCAGGACAATAATAAAAGCGGCATTCAAAATATTGGAAACCGAGAAGCTGCGCGTCTGCCCATCCTCTGCGCCCGCAGGCTTGTAGGTATAGAAGGCCCAGTCGATTTCAAAAGCCTGCACAATAAAAAGCAGCGCCAGGATGTACACAGCATACTGTACCGTACGGTTGGTCTTCTTTTTGGAGTCCGTCTGATAGTGATCGAGCTGCATATTCTCCTCCTGCCGGTTACGGTAGTAGTTGGTAATGAGCAGGCGGGAGATGATGAAGTCGAGTAGCCGGGCAAACTGCCAAATAAGCATTGCATGAAAAAAGGTGGAGATAAAGAGGTTCGGCGCTTCCTCATTCGCGGTCTCGATCAACTGCCGGTCCAGGTTTAGAATATGCACCAGTGCAGTCAGCGCCAGAAGGATCAGCAGCCCTGCCAGAATACGACGGGCTTTCCGGCGTTCGTCCTGCGGCAACTCCAGGTGGCTGGCAATTTTGGGGAACAAGCGCTGCCCCACCAGCCAATATACAAAAGCAAGCAGCACCAAGAGGCTCGAGCCCAGCAAAACCTGTCCCAGGCGCAGCGCCCAACCGTTGTATTCCAGTAGTATCTGATTCAGTATCTCTTGCATTTTGTTTGATCTTGACGGAAAGTTAAGCAGACCGTTGTTGAAAACGGAATGGATAACCAAAAATTTACCCATCCTTTCGTCTGCAGCACGGTCAACTTTACTGCTTCAGAATTTGTATCTTTGAGCACAACCAAATCACCATTACATGCTGAAACCACTGGCGCAGGTCATCTCCATTTTGTTCCACCCACTATTGATGGTGACCTACATGCTGGTTCTTCTTTTATTGATCAATCCCTACCTTTTTGGGGTATACAGTATTGGAGACAAATTCAGCAAATTGCTTATCCTGCAGGTCTTCCTATCCACTTTCTTTATTCCTGGTTTTGCGGTAGCCATGCTCAGGTTCACCGGGCTGGTCAGTTCACTGGAAATGAAGACTAAACAGGAACGCATTGGCCCGTACGTTATTACGGGCATGTTTTACATTTGGATGTTCCGCAATTTCCTGGGCAATGCACAGGTTCCTACCGCTTTCTCCGCTTTCCTGCTGGGCGCTGCTATTGGGCTGTTTATCGCTTTTTTCATCAATATCTTTTCCAAAATCAGTGCGCATGCCGTAGGTATGGGCGGACTACTGGGCATGGTGGTCATCACCCTGTTGCTGTTCAGCCATGATACCTTTTTGATCAGCCTGGGAGCTATAGGCACCTATCAGGTTAGCATGCACTGGGTGCTCATGCTGACGATGCTGCTTGCCGGACTGGTGGGCACTTCCAGGCTCATTCTGCAGGCGCATGAACCGACGGACCTTTATGGCGGTTACCTCGTTGGATTTGTATCGCAATTTATTGCGCTGCGTTTTATGTTTTAAGATTCCAAAGCAATTGTTATGAAAGATCCTATCCTTATTGTTGGCGCCGGGCTGGTCGGCTCGCTATGGGCTGTGCTGTTGGCCAAACGTGGTTATCAGGTTGAGGTATTTGAACTCCGCGATGATCCGCGAAGAGCCGGATTTAAGGGAGGCCGGTCAATCAACCTCGCGATGAGCGACCGCGGCTGGAAAGCGATGGAGCGGGCTGGCATTAAGGATACCATCCGGCAGCAGGCCATACCCATGCATGGACGCAAAATGCATGACACCACCGGACAGCTGACCTTTCAACCTTACGGGGAAGCGGACCAGGCGATTTACTCCGTATCTCGGGGCGGCCTGAATATTGAATTGATCAACATCGCCGACCAGTACGGGCAAGTGAAATTCCACTTTGGATATAAATGCCTGGGCCTGGAAGCAGAATCGCCTACAGCCCACTTCGAACACCGGGAGACGGTTGAGCGGCTATCGGTAAAAGCCAGCCGGATTTTTGGCACCGATGGGGCCTTCTCTGCTGTACGCCGGAGCCTGATGAAAGCCTTGCCCCGATTCAACTATAGTCAGTCTTTTCTTGACTATGGGTATAAAGAATTGCACATTCCACCCACGGCAGACGGGAAACATGCCCTCGACCCCAATGCGCTCCACATCTGGCCTCGCGGGCAGTTTATGATGATTGCCCTCCCGAATGTCGATGGTAGCTTTACCGGCACCTTGTTCCTCGCCTACGAAGGGCAAACCCCTGCTTTTGAACAGCTGCATACCGACGAGCAGATCATGGCATTTTTCGAACAATACTTCTCTGATGCCATACCGCTTATCCCTAATTTACTGGAGGAGTTTCACGAAAATCCGACGTCCTCATTGGTCACGATCCGCTGCAGCCCCTGGTGCTGCGAAGACAAGGTGCTGATTATGGGTGATGCTTCCCACGCCATCGTACCTTTCTACGGACAGGGCATGAACTCAGGGTTTGAAGACTGTACGCTGCTGGACGAGCTACTTGAGGAGCACCAAGGCAATTGGACAACCACCATCGAAGTCTTCAACGCAACCCGCATCAAAAATGCCAATGCGATCGCAGACCTGGCACTACGCAACTTTGTGGAAATGCGCGACAAGGTTGCTGACCCCAAATTCCTGCTGCGCAAAGAAATCGCCGCCCACCTCAATAAGGTTCATCCGGAATTTTTGCCCCTGTACACTCAGGTCACCTTCAGCCATATCCCTTACAGCGAAGCATTGGCTGAAGGAGAAGCTCAGGATGCCCTTTTTGAGGACATCCTCGCGCTAAAGGATATCGAAAAGAACTGGAAAGGCCATCCGGAAATAGAGCGGATTTTCAAACAATGGATGGCTAACCGACAGGCACGGGCAACAGCCTGATACCAAAAGCCCTCAGCGTTTGTTATCCAATGCTGAGGGCTTTTAGAGCGTGTTGGGACTTTAGTAATCGGCCTTTGCTTATTCTTCGTCCCGAGAATCCTTCCCGCAAACTGCGGGACGAGCTATCTAACTCAGGCTAAACGCCGGTTTTCGTGCCTCATCTAACCAAAAAATGGTTAGTTTTCGGCTAGAAGACCAAAGTCCCAACACGCTCTTAATTTCTACCTACTCTTTCTCGGGCGCTTGCCCCTCCATCCATCCCTTACTCAGGGCGACCTCCTGCAGTTCGTCAGCGATACTGCCCAGTTCTTCCGGATAACCGTAATAGAGTTTGATCTTTTTTTGCTTGCCTTCGTGCTCGAAGGTCAGGTACGTGGTGGGCAAATCTGTAACATTATCAGTGTACTCCCGCTCATACTGATAAAGATCCGCTTCGATCAGGCGAGAAAAGATGGCGTTGGTGGTATCCGCCGAATAGGTGCGATAGTGCTGCCCCTCGGGCTCTACAAACCGTCGTCCATTGAACGTTGCCGAGCCATCTCCGCTGAGTGCGAAGGTGTAGGTAGGGCACTCGCCAAAACAACCTGTTCTCGCGATTTCAACGGAAGTCGTAGGCTTATACTCATATTTGCCACTTCCGCATTTTTGAGCGGTAAATAACAGGAACGCACTCGCGAGTAATAATGTAAATCGGATTGGACTTTTCATGGATTCTATTTTTGCCGCAATATATCAATTCCTTGCCTTATCAACGACCTTGATCAAGCCTCCCTTTTGCACCTGGGCGTTCAGCTCCATGCCATTCAGGATAGAAAATTCTTCCAGGCGGCTACTCGGAATGCCGTTGCTGGTCAGCAAGCTGCGCAAATTAGTAGCCCGCGGTGCTTCCACTATTTTAATCCGCTCCGGCTGCACATTTATCTTCGAAGCCTCCGTCAGGCGGTCAAAGCCATTCATGGTGCGTAGGAAACTCGTCTCATAATTGGCATACTGTTGCTGATAAGCCATACCCAAAAGCTGATAGACACGCCCGCCGTACTCTATGAAATACAGGAGAATATTGATTACCTGCTGGTTTTGTTCATCCACCTGCCGCCCCTGTACCACCCGGGCATTCAGTCCATTGACCTGCCGGTTGTTGCGGCTGGCCACTTCAAACTGATGAGTTTCCATATAAGCCTGCTCGGCCTGACCAAGGTTGGTTTGAGCAGAAAGCGAAAGCACCATCAGGGCGTTGCCATCCTCCGGCGCCATTTGTACCTGACTGGGGGTATTGATGGTGCGCCAGCCATTCGGAATCGGATACTGGAACTTCAGGTCTGGATGGTAAAAGGTATTGCGTTCCACATAGCCCTGCCGGGGGTCTTCGCCGTAAAGCAGCCCGTCAATCATGCGGAGGTAAGATTCCCGGCCAACTTTGAGATTCCGGCCCTGGTAACGCTGCTGCCATTTTTGTGCCAGGGCTTTCGTGTTTTCGTACCGGTTCGCCGGATCCGGGTGTGTGGACATAAAAGTAGGCAACCGTCCGCCCGCCTGATCGCTCAGGCGTTCCAGTGTCTTGAAAAAATCAGCCATTTCCCGGGCATCGTACCCGATCTTCGTAGAGTATTCTACGCCCAGGCGGTCAGACTGGCTCTCCGCATCGCGGCCGTACTTAAGGAAAAGCAGCCCCAGGCCCTGACTGGCGACATCGGCAAATTCCGCAAATTTTGGCGAAACAATAATACCGGCGATCAGCCCCACCTGCCCAAGCATCTGCCGGCTGTACTGCCGGGCGGAATGCCGGGCGGTCACATGCCCGATTTCGTGGCCCAGCACCCCTGCAAATTCGGCTTCGTTGTTGAAGTGAGCCATAATACCCCTCGTGAAATAAACAAACCCGCCGGGCACCGCAAAGGCATTGACTACAGGGGAATCAAGCACCTTGAACTCGTAGGGCAAATCCGGGCGGTGAGAAATTCGTGCCATTAATCGGCCCTGAGCCGTAATAAATTGCTGGATTTTTCCATCTTCGTAAAGTCCGTAGCTCGCTACCACCTGTGGATCGTAGCTGATGCCCATCTGTACTTCCTGGCTCTTACTGAGCAGCATGAATTCCTTCTTGCCCGTAACGGGGTTAGTCGCACAGGAAGACAGAAAACCGGCCAGCAGGAAAACAGTCAACATTTGAAAAAGGGTGGGGTGCAAAGTTTTCATGATATTTGGGTTTCTCGTTCTTGAGTTAAATTTTCAAGAACTGGTCTAAAAACTACTTACAATGCCCAAAATCGTCCTTTTGAGCCTGATTTTTTAACTATCGCAGCACTACGAAGTAGACGCGAGGCGAATTTTTAGACAAGTTCCAAGCTAAAATAGCAAAAGCTTACCAAAAATGACACAAAACATTTGGATATATATTGCACTGGTTGCAACGGGAGGAGGACTATTCCTTTTCGGCACCCTCAAAGTCATTACTGGTTATAAAAAACGGAAACTTAAGCGGTTAGGCGAAATACAAACGCTCAATCCAATCAAAACGGTTTCGCCTCCGGGCGATTCTCAGGAAGCCTCCCTGGAAAGAGCCGCTGACAATATCTCCGGCCGGTTCAGTATCATCAGGAAAGGGACTATAGCCTTTTCTATTCTGGTCATCGTCCTGATTGGGTTGTTGCCCTTTTCTACCAAGCTGCCTATCACTTCAATATCACTGCTTATTTCCGCCTTCGGTATTGTGCTGGGTATTGCCGCCCGCCCCATTATCGAGAATTTCATCTCTGGCATCCTCCTGAGTTTCTCTTCTGCCATCCGACTGGGCGATACAGTTATCATTAATGGATACTATGGCACTGTAGAGGATATCTCAATGTTGCATACAACCGTCAAAACCTGGGACTGGAAGCGCTACATTATCGCCAACTCGGATATGCTAAAGCGAGAAGTCGTGAATTATTCAGTACATGATACCTTCATTTGGGCGCATGTAGAGTTTTTCGTCTCCACCGAGGCCGAGATTGCCGATGTGCGTTATACCGCCTTGCGCATTGCAGAGCAGTACAACGCCGCACAGGTCAAAGAGCAGCCCAGGTTTTGGGTCATGGCAATGGGGGAAACCGCTATAAAGTGCTGGATCGCCGCCTGGGCTAATTCGCCAGCCAATGCCTGGGCTCTCCAACATAATATTCGTACAGATTTGGTCGTGGCGCTGCAAGAGATGGGCATTCAAACCCACCTCAATCAGCATCAGTTACAGTCGGATCAGTTCATCGCTGCCAAAGGGTAGTAGACACGGGTAAGCCACTTGGAGGTATCCGGTTCTGCTACTGTATCGGTAACGTACTCCTCAATTACGGGCATAGCAGCGGTTAGCCCTTCAATTTTCAGGTAGCCATCAATAGCCTCATGCACTGCGCCCAGCCCACCGTAGCTGCCATAGTGATCAACGAGCAAGGCTTTCTGCTCCGGTATTTCAATGGTTTCAAAGCCATTAAGCGTGTGCGCTTTTGCCAGCGGGATAGCCTGAGCACAGTCTGTGGTCCCCGTAGCTTCGTCCCATGTAAAGTACAAACCACACGGCATACCAGCTCTTGGCAGACCTGCCCCTGTCACCGCCTGATGAACCTTTGGAGTGTTTGTTGCAAACACCTTGTCCATTGAGGATATATCAACCGTTTGGCGTAGCGCCAGAAAGTAGTGCATCGGTAAATCAACAACCTGAATTTTGAGCTGAGGTGCTGCCATCGCCTTCGCTTCAACCTGCTCCTTTAATAACTCTAAACCACGGTCATAATCCTTCGCTATAGCTCCTTCAAAATCCTGAAACAACAACATCGCATTAAAGGGATAGGGAAAAACCGTATGAAAAGCCCAGGTTGTTTGCGTGCCCCCCTCTACCGGTTCAAAAGTCCAGGCTGCATCAGCGCCACCCTGCCCCTTAAAATCTACATGGGTAGTCAGTTTTTCAGGTGCCGTGGCTGATGTGATTTCCATACGCCCTTCTCCTGACTGCTCTCCCGTCCAGCTGTAGTGTGCACCCTCTCCAACCGAAGGTTTCCCCATCGTAACCTGCATCGCAGGGTCCATTTCTTTCCAGGGCGACCACGACTCCCAGGTATTTAGGTCATTGACGGTACCGAATACCATCTCCTGAGGTGCTTTAATGACCGTTGATCGGCTCAGCGCGACTTCACGTGGCGCAATAAGGCCGAGTACCGCGGCCAGACCAACTAAACCGAGAACCACAATTAATCCAATCTTTAAAATTTGCATGATATGTAATAGGTTTTAGTAACGGGTGAAATAGA
Source organism: Phaeodactylibacter sp. (assembly GCF_040219495.1). Taxonomy (GTDB): domain Bacteria; phylum Bacteroidota; class Bacteroidia; order Chitinophagales; family Saprospiraceae; genus Phaeodactylibacter. The sequence goes on from NZ_JAVJSK010000009.1 coordinate 51,563, forward strand.
GTATCGTCATTTCAGTGTAAAAATAAACAAATGTTTTAAACAAACCAATAGTAAAACAAATATTTGTTTTTGCCATTTGAAACACTTTGCCCTTCTCCCGAACGCGTTTGCAGAAAGCCCGATCTAAACAGAAATATAGCTGGGCTCAAAAGAGTATTAGGCTCAGCCGCTCACCTTTCGCACAATTTGCTTACTTTGGAAGCGAACGTACGACTGCCTCAATCCAAGCTTATGTACCGCCTGAGTATGTTGATGTTGCCCTTCCTTTTTTGCACCCTGCTCCGGGCGCAGAGCGATGTGCAGATCAAGGTATACGATTTCGAAGACGGGCTGAGCCACCGCATTGTATCCAAAATACTTCAAGACAGTACCGGTTTTATCTGGATCGCCACCATCAATGGCTTAAACCGGTTTGACGGGTATGAATTTGTCACCTACACCCCGCAGGACCCCGCAACCTGCCTGCCACACGAGTCCTTTTCTGATATGGCCATTGACTCAGCGCAACGGCTTTGGCTCGGCAGCCCCAATTTCATTACCCGGTTCGACCCTGGCAACAACAAGTTTGAAGATTACAAGGTCAAGAAAGGGGACGTAAGGGTCCGGGAGGCCGTCGTGCCTCACGATATAACGCTGGGGCCGGAAGGGCAGGTTTGGTCAGCGGCCTACCATGAGCAGACTGCTACCACTCAACTCATGCTCATGCAGCCGGATGGGCGCTATCAGGCCGTGCTCAAACTTGCAGGGAGACACATTGGCCGCCCAATGCTACACACACAGCAGAAGCTATTCTTAGGTGCTGTAGGCAATGAACTGTGGGCGTTGAGCCCCAAAGGCGATGTGTTGCAACGGCATATTGTACCCGTGCAGGAAAGCAACCGTATCGTACAGATTGCCAGGGCTGGCACCCAACTCTACGTGCTCTGCGCAGACGGGCAATTGTTCACCTTTGACCCGGGCCGGGAGGTATTCACCGAGCACCCCGCAAGTGTAAAGGGCGCAGTGGCTACCGCACTCCAAGCCGAGGAAGACGGCAGCCTCTGGATTGGCGGGCGCGGGCTCCTGCTTTACTATAATGCCAAACTCGGCAGCGTGGAAAACTTCGCCCCCAGAATCCGTGCAATCACCAAGAATACAGCCACCTACCGGCAAATCTTCCGCGACCAGTCCGGTGTTATCTGGATCGCCTCTGACTTCGGCGCTATACGCCTGGTACAATCCGAGCAGCTCTTTTCTCATTACCTGGAAGGCGGTAGTGAATATTGCAGCAACATCTATTGCAGTACGCGGGGTATAACGGAAGACGAAAAAGGCAATATTTACTTTTCCTATTACAGTTCCATTCATGTCCTCGATCCCAAAACCGACGGGCTTCGGCCGCTCTTCCCGTTCAATGATTACTTCAACTCCCCCTTTGGACTGACTTACTTCGATGGGGCCCTATACACCGGTAATGGCAAGCGTATTGACCTGAAAACCCTACAGGTCCGCGATATTCTCAAAAAGCCAGATAAGGACCTGGGGCATGTTGTCGCTGCACCAGACAGCACCCTTTGGATGGGTTATCTGCAGTGGTTGTACCGTTATTACCCGGCTACGGATAGCCTTGCACTCTTTGAAGACACTGCCGGGCCCTGGGACAGCCTCGATGGCAATATCAGCTACCTCCACTACAATGCGGTCAACAACCGTCTCTGGGTAGGGACGCTGGACAACGGGCTGCACGAAATCATTCCGGGCCAGGGCCGTACCGCACATTACCATACCGGAAAAGGCAGCCCCCTGCCCTTCCGGAGCAATCAGATAAATGCCATCTATCAGGATGCAGCGGAAAGGCTTTGGGTAGGGTCTGGCGATGGCCTGCACTGCCTGATGCCCGACCGGGATAGCCTCCGCATCTATACCACAACAGACGGGCTCTCCAATAATTTCATCAACGGGGTTTTGCCGGAGAGCGACTCCTGCCTATGGGTCAGTACCGATAACGGGCTAAGCCGGCTAAGCCTGCCCAGCGGCACAGTCACTAATTACTATGTTGAAGATGGCCTGACAGCCAACGAATTCAACCGCATTTCCTTCTACCGCTCCCGGGCAGGGCGGCTCTACTTTGGTGGACTGAATGGCATCAATGCCTTCTTTCCCGGCCCCCAATTCCGGGAACAGCAACTCGAAGCGCAGGAAGCCCACCTCCTCCTTACCCACTTCAGTAAATATGACGTTGCCGAGGACACCCTCATCCAACGAAACTATGGACTGACCCCTCAGACCAGTATTGACCTTTCCCCCTGGGACCGCATTTTCTCCTTCGGCTTCGCACTGGCCGACTACCGGCAGCCGCTCGAAAACACCTACAGCTATAAACTGGAAGGGTACGAAGAAGAGTGGAGCCGGCCCGGCACTAATACAATGGTCCGCTACAACAACATCCCTGCCGGGCAATATACCTTCCGGGTGCGAGCCAAAGCAGGCCCCAACAGCCCTGCCTGGAACCAACGGGAACTTACCATCCCGGTAATCGTACACGAAGCCTTTTACAATACCTGGTGGTTTTGGGTATTAATAACCCTGCTGCTGAGCAGCATCGTATTTGGAGTCATGCGGTGGCGGATCATCCTGGCCCACCGCCGGGAGCAGGAACTGGAAGCATTGGTACAGGATCGCACCAAAGAACTGGAGCAGGAAAAACAAAAGTCTGAAGAGCTGCTACTCAATATCCTGCCGGAGGAGACCGCCCGCGAACTCAAGGAATATGGATTTGCCAAAGCTAAGCGGCATGAGCTGGTCACGGTTATGTTTTCTGACTTCAAAGGCTTCAGTCATATCTCAGAAGGCATGGACCCCGAAGACCTCGTGGCAGAAATTGACCACTGCTTCCGGGCCTTTGATGAGATCATGGAAAAATACGGGCTGGAAAAAATAAAAACCGTGGGCGATGCTTACCTCGCTGTAGGCGGCATGCGCGATAACGACGAAGATGAAGCCGTACGGGTCACGCTGGCGGCCATGGATATTCAGGAGTTCATGGCGGAACTGAAGATACAGCGGGGAGCCGAAGGGCGTACGTGCTTTGAGGCCCGCATCGGCATTCACACCGGACCTGTGGTAGCGGGTATTGTAGGAATCAAAAAATTTGCCTACGATATCTGGGGCGATACCGTCAACCTCGCTTCCAGAATGGAGACCAACGGCGAAGCTGGCAAGGTCAATGTATCAGAGGCTACCCACGCCTTTATCCAGGACTTTTTCACCTTCTCCACAAATGGGCAATATACCGAAACCAAAGGCCAGGATATTGACATGTATTTCATAGATGCCTATCTTGGGGACTGATTACCTCCCTTCCCCCACCTTTGACGTCCAGACTACTTATTAAAAAGCACCTATCCCTTATCTTGCAATCCAGATATTAAATCCCATTTTTATGAAATACACCTGGCCACTCGCGCTTCTTTGTCTAGCTTTTCTCAATATAGTACTCGTCGATTCAGCGGGGCCTGCCCCCGTACAGCCTCTGCCTCAGCCCACTGATGGGCAAACCCTCGTCCGCTATGGGGAGGAAGAAGAAAAAACCGATGCCAGAGAGGCTTGGCTTGAGTTGATGCATCAGGCCGCGCCGGGCACCGACTGGAAAGCTATAGAGCACCAAAACCGGCTGTCACGGCACCGGGCAAAAGCACGTCAGGGCATTAACTTCAGGTCCGGTTGCGAAAGCGGCCTGTTCGCCGATGGGCTGCTCCCTGGGTCTTGGCGGGAACGGGGCAGTATCAATCAGGCTGGCAGTGTGTTTGACACTGAATACGATCCGGTTACAGATGAGCTCTGGTTGCTCTCTGCCGGAGGCTCCCTTTGGCGGGGCCTGCTCGATGGCAGCCAATGGGAAATTGTCAATCAGGACCTCCGCTTCACCCCGGGCCTCCTGGAATTCATCCCTTTTCAGGAAAGCCGGCGGATGATCGCTTTCACCGGACGTATACCCCACTACTCTGACGACGATGGCTACACCTGGGAGCAAGCCACAGGCATTACCCACGAAGACAGCTGGGGCAATATCCACTCGCCCATCCTCATCCAAGACAGTATTTCCACAATCTACGTGCTGGCCAAACCTTCTTACTGGGCCGACATACAGCTTTACCGCTCGGCAAGTCAGGGAGAGACCTACTCGGCCGTGAGCACCTTCAACACCAATGACTTTAACCGCCTGCGCCTTTCAGCCCCCCATCATTATCAGCGTATGATGCTGATCGAGAAATCCGCTGACAATACCGGAAAAATTTATCATGCCAACCCCGATAACGGGCAGCTCGACTGGATTAACCCTTCTACCAATCTCGATTTTGGTGGCGCCCGGGCCAATCTGGCGGGTACAGCCATAGCCGACAGCCTGGTCCTTTATGCTTATACCAGCCCGGAAGAAGGCAGCTGGGAAGTGTGGCGCTCCCTCGACAAAGGCACCACTTGGTCGAAGCGGGGCGATTTGCCCGCCCGCCCCTGGGATGTCGGCCTTTTTGTAAGCCCCGATAACCCCGATGTGCTCTACATGGGGGAGGTGGAATGCTTCCGCAGCCTGAATGGTGGCCAAAACTGGGAAAAAATCAATGACTGGTGGGCTTACTACTCCGATGTTGCCAATACCCTACATGCCGATATCATGCACTTTGATGCCTTCACAACAGCTGATGGTGCGCCTTTCACCCTGATCAGCAACCACGGTGGCCTCTCCGTGTCCTATGATCAGTTGGAAACCGTGGAAAATATCGGCATGGAAGACCTCAACGTCAGTCAGTATTACAGCGTGCGCACAGACCCCAACAACGACCGCTTCGTCTATGCTGGTTCTCAGGATCAGGGTTTTCAGCGGGCCCGCCACTTTGATGAGCCCGGTATACAGAGGTTTGACCAGATTATTTCCGGCGACTACGGGCATATTGTGTTCTCCAATGACGGGAAATACCTCTGGACCACCTACCCCGGTGGCTGGGTGTCTTACTACCAAACTCCTCAGAACGGCACCCTGACCGGCGACTTCGAACTACAGTCAGAGGATGAATCCGTCTGGCTGCCCCCTCTGATGGCGAGTCCATTCCCCAATGATGTTGGAGCATTTATGGCTGGTGGGAATACCAATGGCGGCCCGGGCTCCTACCTGATCCGGCTCGACCCTAATGCCAATGGCATCTCCGCTACTCAGATCGACTTCGACTTCGCTGCCGCTTCGGGAGATGGGGAACTGTCGGCACTCGAAGCTTCTCCTCTCGACTACAACCGCTGGTACGCCGCCACCACAAACGGGCGTTTTTTCGCCTCCACTGAAGCAGGCTATGCCTGGGAGCAAACGGTGAACTTCATCCCGGAGGGGCATTACCTGTACGGTCAAACCATCTACGCTTCCACGCAGGATGTCGACAAGGTCTACCTCGGGGGCAGCGGCTATTCCAATCCACCGGTGTATGTGAGTACAGATGGCGGACAAAACTTTACCGCGATGTCAGAAGGTCTGCCCTCCACACTGGTCTTCGAAATTACGGGCACGCCCGATGAAGCCTACCTCTTTGCAGCGACGGAAGCCGGCCCCTATGTTTTTGTATCAGCAGAAGAACGCTGGTACTACCTGGGGGGCGACTGTGCTCCTGCACAAACCTACTGGTCGGTGGAATACCTCCCACAAAGCCAAACAGCCCGCTTTGGGACTTACGGCCGGGGCATTTGGGACTTCGAGCTGGACCCTGTCTCAGCCGATGCTGCTCCGATAACGCCGATTGCCGGACTGAAAGTGGCCCCAAACCCCGTTGCCAATCAGTTTACAGCCACTTTGCCAGATGGCAGCTGGACACTTCAGCTCTTCAATAGCAACGGACAGGTTGTGGAAAGCTGGGCCAATATTTCCGGGTCCATTCAGTGCCAGATGGCGGGAAAGCCGAATGGCACCTACTACCTCGTCGCCCGATCGGCAGATGGGGAAATCCGCAGGCAGCCCGTGGTGTTGCAGCGCTAAGGGATTGCAAAGTATCGAGTGAGAAGTACCAGGGTAAACCAAGGGGAGGTTGAGATTAAGGTGGAGCCCCGGCGAAGAATAGCTTCCCCATTTGATGCGGCTCTTTTGCCGTCATGCTGCGTTACGCTATCGGTTTACGTAGCTATGCCCAGTTCTAGCTTTAGGCCACCTTCACCCCAAAGCTTGGAGAGCGCCTTGCCTGACGAAAAAATAGCTCGCCTGAAACAAGGAACTCATTTCTCTCCCGCCCAAAGGTCTGCCGAGGGAGGAATAGCAAGCCATTCCAGCCACCTGGCAGCACCTGATCAGGCTCAATTTTGGGCATACCTTCATACCAGGCAGGCAAGCCCCTATCATTTGTAAAAAACGGGTCCGAAAAAACTCAATTCGTAAAATAACCCCTGACTGCTTGCGTTCTAAGCTCAAAACCTTTAGCTTTGAATCTCAAAGTACTATAAAATGACAACTCATCATCAGGAACACCTGGAAGCGCTGACGGAGATCCGCAGCATCATGGAGCGCTCATCGCGGTTTATCTCCCTTAGCGGCCTATCAGGCGTTGCGGCCGGTATTTGGGCATTACTGGGCGCGTCGGCGGCGTTCTGGTATCTCGGCACAACGCCGTTTGGAAAGGAGCTGCCCTACATAATGGATCCGGGAGCGACGGGTGCCCTGGGGCTGAGCCCGCTAAGATTTTTCCTGCTCAATGGCACACTGGTATTGGTACTTGCCCTCAGCACCGGCATATACTTTACTACCCGGAAAGCCAGGAAGAGAGGGCTCCCAATCTGGGACCGACTGACTCGCCGGCTACTCATCAATCTCTTTATCCCTCTGGCCGCTGGCGGTGTTTTCTGCCTGGCCCTGCTCAAGCACGGTGAAGCTAGCCTGGTCGCCCCGGCTACTCTTATCTTTTATGGGCTCGCATTACTCAATGCGAGCAAGTATACCCTCAATGATATCCGTTACCTTGGGCTGACCGAAATCGGCATTGGCCTACTTGCCGCTTTCTTCCCAGGGTATGGACTGGAGTTCTGGGCGCTAGGGTTCGGGCTGATGCACATTGTGTACGGCACGGTCCTGTACTTCAAATATGAGCGGGGCGAATGAAGCATATCATCACACAATTAAATCCTGCTTTTGACCACCGGGTACGGCTGGGTATTATGTCTGTGCTCATGGTGGAAGAATGGGCAGATTTCAGCAGCCTCAAAGAAACACTCAGCCTTACCGATGGCCGCCTGGCTTCTCATATCAAAGCCCTGGAGAAAGAAGCCTACCTGGAAGTCCGCAAACGCTTCATCGGCCGCAAACCGAACACTTCCTACCGGGCTACAGTGGAAGGTAGAAAAGCTTTTCAGGCTCACCTTGACGGACTGGAAGCGCTGCTGCGCGCGGGCAGTGAGGGGGCTACCGGATAGCAGCTTATTTTTTTTAATCTTAAACTTTGAAATTCAAAGTACTTTATGAAAAACATACCTATTATCATCCTGGTACAAATCCTGGCAGCAACAGCGCTGTTGGCATGGCGATACCTGCTCGCCTACGGCGAACCCAACGGATATGCAGCCTTCACTAGTTTTCCGGCAGCTGGGAGCCAGGCTCTGTTATTTTTGGGCTGGAACCTATTTCTGGCTTTGGTCCCGTACGCGCTCTCTTTGTTATTGCCAATGGCCCAACATCGTTTATTGGGGGCTGCTGTTTTGTTCATCTGGCTATTGTTCTTGCCCAATGCCCCCTACCTCATTACTGATTTGATCCATCTCAGGCCCAGGCCACCGGTTCCGATCTGGGCAGACATACTAGTCTTTTTCTTTTTTGCCTGGACGGGGCTTCTACTCGGCTTAGCCTCCCTCCTAAACGTACAACGCTACCTACTGCGATGGCACACCATCAAACAGACACACTTCTGGATTATTGGCTTTGCCGTACTGAGCAGCTTTGGGCTGTACCTCGGCCGTGTAGACCGCTGGAATAGCTGGGAGGCTTTTCTGGAGCCGATGCATCTTTTGCGGCACAGCCTTAGTCTGCTCTCCGATCCTCCTATTGTTTTGCTTGCCTTTCTAGGGTTCTTCACCCTTTTGCAAGGGCTGGGTTACGCCTTCTTTTACCATCTATCTACTTCAAACCCTAAAACTTCAACACGATGAGTTGGAATACGATCAATCTTCAGCATCCATTCGCCAAACTTGCCCTGTGGATAACCGGGGCCACGATTTACGTTCAGTTGTTCTACGAAGCGCACCTGGGCCTAAACGCTTTGGTTTTCTCCATTCTTGCCATCGGTACTGCGGCACTGAGCTACCCTGAGTTACGGCACCAAAAGCCTTCCCGCTGGCTGGCAGCAGCTTTCCTAAGCAGTGCCGCCCTGGTCGCCTGGCGAAACTCAGATCTGTCCATTATGGTATTTTTCCTTTGTTTTCTGGTTTTTTCCGGGCATCTGCACCGGCGCCCCCTGCGCTTTTTGTGGTTTGCCGGGCTGCTGGGCATCACCAAACTACTGGGCAGCCCGATTGCAGCCTGCTACCAGCTCATACGGTCCTGGCCTTCCCTGGAATGGAAACCGGCAGTACGCTGGAGCCCTTTCGCCATACTACCTATAGGACTAGGCCTGGTCTTTGGCACCCTATATTACCATGCCAATCCACAGTTTGCCGCCTTTTGGCAGCGGTTCTGGCCGGGCAGCTGGCTGCACCTGGACTGGGAAGCAGAGCAGGCACTTCTGTTCCTCATTGGCAGCTTCGTTGTTGGCGGGCTCATCTGGCCCTCTCTGTGGGGAGACTTCCTGAAGGAATGGGAAGCGCCCTTCCGGTCTGTGCTGCGAAGAAAGCGCAGCACCCCCAAACCGAAGGCAGGCACGCTGGGGCTTAAACGGGAATACCAAACCGGCGTTTTCACTCTTGCCATCCTCAACGGCCTGCTTTTTGTAGCCAACCTGGCAGACTTGCGCTTTGTCTGGATCAACTACGGGCAGGCTACTCCTCAGGAGCTGAGCCAGTATGTGCACGAAGGCACTTCTCTGTTGATCTTATCCATCCTTATGGCGATGGGCGTACTGCTGTGGTTCTTCCGTAGCAACCTTAACTTTTTGCCAGATAATGAGCGCCTGCGATGGCTCGCTTACTTGTGGCTGGCCCAAAACGCCATGCTCATCCTTTCAGTAGGGCTGCGCAACTGGCAGTACGTAGCTAATTTCGGGCTTGCCTACAAGCGGTTAGGCGTTTTCGGGTTCCTCCTTGCGACCCTGGCAGGGCTATGGCTGGTCTACCTCAAAACACGGGACAAGCGTACCATAACGTTTGTGCTGCAAAGATCAGCACAATTGGGGCTGGTGCTCTTGCTGCTGTACAGTACCGTCAATTGGGACCGGATGATCACACGCTACAACATCCGGCAGGCCGCCCCCGGCAAGCTGGATGTAGAGTTTCTGACCCGTACACTACCACCGGTCAATCTTCCAACACTCTGGGAAGAACGGCACCGGTTACAGGTGGCTGCCGGCTGGACAGAAGACGAACTAACCCGCAAGCTGAAGGCGGTCAGCTCCCGGCTCAAAAAGCAGCACCGACCCGGATGGCGCTCTTGGAATTACACCACCTCCCGGGCCCGCCGAGGCGACCCGTTCCGCGACAGCGGCCGATAGGGTCAAGTCAGGCAGTCGGATGGAGCCTCCTCCACCGGATTGCGTTGGTAGATGGCCCAGATTTCCTCCGGGCTAAGGGCACGGCTGTAGACCCTGAGTTCATCCAACACCCCTTTAAACCGGCGGGCACTGCCCTGTTGCACACAGGGGCTGTTGCCAAAGGACAAGGGTACATTATTCGATATATCTACCCCGCTGCAACGAAAGGCTTTTTGGGCAAGCCGCCCATTGACGTAGGTAAAGGCACGAGTACCTTCCCGGGTGATGGCGAAGTGCACCCAACGAGTGGTGTCTAATCCCGGGCTTAGCCCGGGATAAAACTTATGAGGATTCTCATGCACCAGGGTCGTGATCTCCTGAGCATTCAGATCGAGCAGTATATCCATCATGTTGTAGGCCTCGCATTCTTCCCTTTTCGACAGCAGGCTTTGCTGGAAGACCAGGTACTGTTCGGGTTTGAAATAAAAGCTAACGGTAAAATCAGAGGTATTGAAGTACCGGTTTACGGAGCCCTCAAAGGCTACGAAATCGTCGATGCCATCAAAAAGCAGCCCGCTGCCCTCAATGCCACACCAACAACTGGTATTACCATACATCCTGCCGTGAGCAGCGTTGCCGGAATCGTCGCGGGCATCACAATCGTTGAAAGAATAATAGGCTACCAAGCCGGCTTCGGTGCCGCCTCCAGGAGACCATGTAGGCACGAAGGCGGTAAATAAGCTGAGTGCAAGAAATAATGCACTATAGGTCAGGGTTTTCATAAGGCAAATTTGTTATCCCATAAGATATAAAATTATCTTTAAAGTGTGTAGAGCCTCATCTATACGCTATCAGGATTTGGCACGGCTCTGTCTTCTCAATCCTGAATTTGCTACCTTTGCAGCATGAAAAAGTTATTGATCCTGGACCGCGATGGTACACTTATTTTAGAGCCGGAAGGCTATCAGGTAGACAGCCTGGAAAAGCTGGACTACTACCCTGGCATTTTTCAGTATTTGTCTCGTATTGTGAAAGAGCTGGACTACGAGCTCATCATGATTACCAATCAGGATGGGCTGGGCACAGCAGTTTTTCCGGAAGACACCTTCTGGCCTGCGCATCATAAAATGATGAAGACCTTCGAGGCAGAAGGGATTACCTTCATGGATGTACTTATTGACCGTAGCTACCCGGAGGACAACGCCCCTACCCGAAAGCCCCGGACCGGGCTTATGAAACCGTACATGAATGGTGACTATGACCTTGCCAACTCTTTTGTCGTTGGCGACCGGCTGACGGATATAGAACTGGCTAAAAATCTGGGTGCGAGGGGAATCTGGCTCAACAATCAGCCCGACCTGGGTGCCGACGAGGTAGAAGGCGACAACCGCGCTGTGCACAAGGCGATTGCGCTCACCACCACTGACTGGGAAGAGATCTACCGCTTCCTGCGGCTGAAGGAACGCACGGCCGAAGTGCAACGCACTACCAAAGAAACGGACATTCTCATACAGCTCGACCTGGACGGCAGCGGCAAAAGCGACATTGAAACCGGGCTGGGCTTTTTCGACCATATGCTGGATCAACTGGCACGCCACGGCGGGCTCGACCTGACCATCAAAGTCAAAGGCGATCTGGAAGTTGACGAGCATCATACCATAGAGGATACGGCGCTGGCACTGGGCGAGGCTTTCGCCAAAGCCCTGGGGGACAAGCTGGGCCTGGAGCGCTACGGCTATGCCCTGCCGATGGACGATTGCCTGGCGCAGGCCGCTATTGATTTTGGTGGCCGCCCCTGGATCGTCTGGGAGGCTGAATTCAAGCGGGAAAAAATCGGTGATATGCCCACAGAGATGTTCTTCCACTTCTTCAAATCCTTCTCGGATGCTGCCAAAGCTAATCTGAACCTCAAAGTGGAAGGCACCAACGAGCACCACAAGATCGAAGCCATCTTTAAAGCCTGGGCGCGTGCCATCCGTATGGCCAAGCGCCGGGATACGGAGCACCTGCAACTACCGAGTACCAAAGGTGTTTTATAGTTTTTCTTCTGAAACCTAAGCATGAAAGTAGCGATTATAGACTATAACGCCGGCAACGTCCGGTCCGTACAGTTTGCCATGCAACGCCTGGGCTTAGAGGCCCACCTGACGGGCGATGCCCGGGAGATTACTGCGGCTGACAAGGTCATTTTCCCGGGCGTGGGCGAGGCCAATACCACGATGGCTCACCTCCGGGAACGGGGCCTGGACGAGGTCATCCGCAATCTGAAACAGCCCGTTTTAGGCATCTGCCTGGGCATGCAGCTGCTGTGCCAGCATTCTGAAGAAAATGATACGGAATGCCTGGGCATTATCCCTCAGGAGGTGGTGCGCTTCCGCCCAAAGCATGGGGAGAAAATCCCACACATGGGCTGGAACAGTATCCGCAACCTGGACAGCGGTTTATTCAGCCCCGAGCTGGAAGGCGAATATGTGTACTTTGTGCACAGCTACTACGTGGAGCAGGGCCCTTACACTACGGCCACCACCGAGCACGTGCTGCCCTTCAGTGCTGCCTTGCAAAAAGACAATTTCTACGCCACACAGTTCCACCCGGAAAAATCCGGTAAAGTAGGCGAAGCCATTCTGAAGCATTTCATCAACTTGTAACATGCACCCTATTCCCGCTATCGACATCATCGAAGGCAAGTGCGTACGCCTGACCCAAGGCGACTACGCTCAAAAAAAAATCTATAACGAAGACCCGCTGGAGGTTGCCAAAGCTTACGAAGCGCACGGCTTGCAGCGCCTCCACCTGGTAGACCTTGACGGGGCCAAAGCCAAGCAGATTGTCAACTATAAGGTGCTGGAAAAACTCGCTCAGCAAACGGGGCTCCATATCGACTTTGGCGGTGGCCTGAAATCAGACGATGACCTGCGCATTGCTTTCGAAAGTGGTGCGCAGCAGGTTACCGGCGGCACCATCGCGGTGAAGCAGCCGGCGGTTTTCGAATCCTGGCTGCAACGCTTCGGCTCAGCGCGCATCATACTGGGCTCGGATGTCAAAGATGGAAAAATAGCGGTGAGCGGCTGGCAGGAACAAAGTGAACAGGAACTCTTCCCCTTTCTGGAGGATTACGTCGCCAAGGGCGTGAAGTACACCATCTGCACAGACGTTTCCAAAGATGGCTTGCTAGAAGGTACAGCCCTGCCACTTTACGGGGAGATCCGCGCCGAATTCCCGGAATTGCAGCTCATTGCCAGCGGCGGCATTACCGACCTGGAAGAGCTGGACGAACTGGAGTCTATCGGTTGCTTCGGAGCGATTATTGGTAAAGCCATCTACGAGAACAAAATCTCGCTTAAGGCGCTGGAGCAATGGGTATTGCGTGGCTGACCCTACATCCAGGTCACCTTCTCTTCGATAGGGCCGCGCTTACCCGGCAATTCCGGCAGATTATGGTAGCCCATGTAAAACAGCCCCAGGCAACGCTCCCCTTCCTGTAGGTTGAGCAACCCGGGGTCCCGCTGCAAGGTATTGGCGGAGCTCCAGTAGCTGCCGATGCCATGAGCGGTACAGGTCAGCCACATGTTTTGCACGGCACAGGCCACTGCGGCAATTTCTTCCCATTCCGGCACCCTTTCCTCCGGGTCGCGCTGCATACAGATGGCAATGATACATCCGGAACGCTGCGGCTTATGCAGGTTCTTTTCGTATTTTTTTTCAGAAAATTGCGCCTCGGGGGTATTGGCTTTGTACAACGCAGCCAGGTGTTCTCCTAAGCGGGTGCGTGCTTCACCCGTAAAAACACGGAAGCGCCAGGGTTCTGTAAATTTATGAGTAGGTGCCCAGTTGGCATTCTCCAGGACCTCCTCGATGATCGCCTTTTCAATCGGCTGGTCGACGTAGGTCTTTGGAAAGATGGCCCGCCGGCGGCGGAGGAGTGCGGTGGTTTGCTCAGGCGTCAGGCTCATGTAGCATTATTGTTTTTGAAAAGACACCTGAAGCGGCGTTTTGTTTACCGGGCGTCCTCCTGAAAAAAGCGTACTTTTGCGGCATAACTATAGGACGGTACCGTGAGCAACCCTGTAAGGATTTCTGGTGTTATTATTACCCTGAATGAAGCGAAGCATATCCGGGCGTGCATTCAATCTATGCTGCCGGTGGTAGACGATATTGTGGTGATCGACTCCTTCAGTACAGATGAGACACCAGCCATTTGCCAAGAACTTGGCGTCCGCTTTTTGCAGTACCCTTTTGCCGGGCACATTGAACAAAAGAACTACGCTATGCAGCAGGCAAAGTACGACTACGTGCTTTCCCTTGATGCCGATGAGCGGATTTCGGAAACGATGGCACAGTCAGTCCGGGCAGCTAAAGCCAACTGGGCAGCCGATGGCTATGCCTTCAACCGGCTGAACAACTACTGCGGGCATTGGCTGCACTACGCCTGGTACCCCGACCGTAAAACCCGGTTGTGGGACCGCCGGAAGGGACAGTGGGGCGGCACCAACCCTCATGACAAAGTGGTGGTACAGGGCCGTGTGGACCGGTTGAATGGGGACCTCCTGCACTACCCCTACGCTACGGTAGATGAGCACTTTGAGCAAAACCGAAAGTTCGCAGTTATTGCGGCCCGGTCCAAATTTGCCAAAGGCAGGCAGGTGAATTTCCTGATTGATGTGGTGCTCGGCCCCTGGTTCAAATTCATCAAGCTTTTCGTGTTCAAGCGCGGCTTTTTGGACGGCTACTACGGATTCATCTTCAGCGCGCTCGCTTCTTACGTCAATTTCATGAAATACCTCAAGCTCTGGGAACTCAACCGACATGGAGAACGCTAAAGAAAAACTGCACATCACGGTCATTATGGCCACCTACAATATGCCAGACTGGCTGGAGAAAGTCCTCTGCGGGTACGAACAGCAGACGTACCCCGATTTTGACGTTATCGTTGCCGATGACGGCTCCGGGCCCGAGACGCAGGCCGTGATTGACCGCTTCCAGGAGCGGGGCCAATTAAAGCTTACCCACCTCTGGCACGAAGACGAAGGCTACCGGCGGCAAACGATCCTCAACAAAGCTATTGTGGAGGCGCAGGGAGCCTATATTCTATTTACAGACGGGGACTGCATCCCGAGGGCTGACTTTGTCGCTTTCCACGCTGCACAAGCTGAACGGGGCCGCTTCTTATCTGGCGGTTACTGCAAGCTCCCTATGGAAACCAGCAAAGCAATTGCGCTAGGCGATATCGAATCTCAGGCTTGCTTTGCCCCCAATTGGCTAAAAAGTAATGGGCTAACCGGCCGTTCTCAACTGCGCAAGCTCTCGGCCTCTCCAGGCTGGGGCAAGCTCTTGGATGCCATCACGCCAACCGGAGCAACCTTCAACAACTGCAATACCTCCGCCTGGAAAGCAGACCTCCTGGCCGTCAATGGGTACGACGAGCGCATGCGCTACGGCGGGCCCGACCGTGAGATCGGGGAACGACTGGAGAATATGGGGGTACGGGGCAAACAGGTACGGCACCGGGCGGTAGTCGTGCACCTGGACCACGCGAGGGGGTATAAAACAAAGGAAAGCCTGGAAAAAAACCTGGCCATACGGGCACATACCCGAAAGGCAAAAGTGGTGCGGACAGCTTATGGCATCGAACAGGAAAAGACTTAGGGCTACCGGAGTTTTGCGGGCAGGCTGCCCGAGATCTACGAGCGATGGAAATGCCGTTGATTGCCTTAGAGCATGTTTGGGGCTCGTTACTATTGCAAATCAACGCTTTATGAACCCCGCAGAAATGCGGGGCAAGCTCTGACTTCCTCACTAAATTTTCATTTAGCCCGCTAAACTCAAATTTAGTGGCTTTGCCAGAACCATAAATCCTTGATTTTCATAACGAAACCGCTCCAAACCAGCGCTAACCCTGGCGCTCAAGCACCTTGAAAGTATAAGCATACGGGTTTTTCTCATCCGGTTGATGTGCCTCGCTGGAGACTTCCGTCCAAATGACGGGGTCGGGCTTTGGGAAAAAGACATCGCCACCTTCCACTTCGGTATCCACTTCGGTCAGGTAAAGCCGGTCGATAAGCGGCATGGCCTGCTCGTAGATTGTTCCACCACCAATAATAAAAGCCTCTTCTTCCCCATTGCTGCGTGCCAGCTCGATGGCTTGCTCCAGGCTATTGGACACCAGGCAATTGGAAACGATAAAGAAAGGGTTGCGGGTCACGATGATATTGGTGCGCTTGGGCAGCGGGCGCCCAATAGACTCAAAGGTCTTCCGCCCCATGATGATATGACGGTTGAGGGTGCGCCGTTTGAAATATTTCAGGTCTGCTGGCAAGTGCCAGGGGATATCGTCATCCTTACCGATGACCCCTTTTCGGTCTGTTGCGACGATGGCCGATAATATCATGATGATGAGCTTTAGGGTAGTTCTGGCATTAGATTGGCCTCGAGCATTCGCGTTTCCAGCCACTTGCGGTTATTGCTAATGGTGTCGGTCATGTACTTCTCGATCATCAGGCTGGCGATAGGCGCAGCGTAAGTGCCACCAAAGCCGGAGTTTTCGACGTAAACGACGATAGCGATTTTGGGGTTTTTCTTGGGCGCAAAGGCAAAGAATACGGAGTGGTCTTCCCCATGGGAATTCTCAGCTGTACCGGTTTTGCCACAAACCGGGATATCCGGAATGTATGCCATGCGTGCGGTACCGGACAGGGTCACTTTTTCCATACCATTGGCAATGATTTCAAAGTAGGAACTATCGATACCGATATAATTGCGCTCAGTAAACTGATCAGGTATTGGCAAGTCGACACTCCGGCCCCGGTAGCCCCGTACCAGGTGTGGTCTAATGTAGAAGCCCCGGTTAGCAATCGCCGCTGCCACATTAGCCATTTGCAGGTTGGTCATTTGGAGTTCGCCCTGCCCGATGCCCAGGGAGCGGATCCAAACGGAGTTCCAGCGCTGCCCTTCCTGTTGTTTGTTGAAGTAGTCGGTATAAAATTGCGAAGTAGGATAAAAACCACTTTGTTCCCGGGGCAAGTCTATACCCAAAGGCTTACCAAGCCCGAATTTATCCAGGTAGCTGTTGAAGAGGTCCAATCCTTCTTCCGGATTTCGGAAGCCGCCCGGGCCGTCCACGATTTCGCGGAAAGCGGTGACGAAGTAGGCATTACAGGAGTGCTGAATGCCCATTTCCACACTCGTGCAGGTAGGGTGACCGTGGCAGCCTGTTAGCCGCATACCATTGAAGTAATAAGCTCCGGAACAGGAGACGGTCCGGTTGGGGTCTAAATAGCCTTCCTGCATACCGACCAAAGCGACAATCGTTTTGAAAAGGGAGCCCGGCGGATATTGCCCCATGATGCTGCGGTCGAACAGGGGTTGGTTTTTATCCACAGACAGCCGGCCGTAAGGATTACCTTTGCCATGCCCGATAGCCAGTAGGTTGGGGTCGTAGTTTGGGGAGCTGACCATCGCCAGCACCTCTCCTGTAGCGGGCTCCAGTGCCACTATGGCCCCTATTTTTTGCTGCATCAGCTCTTCTCCGTACTGCTGCAATTCCAGGTCAATGGTAGTGATCAGATCTTTGCCGAAGACGGCCTCCACATCCAGCTCTCTGTCTTTGTAAGGCCCTACTTCCCGCCCCAGGTTGTCTTTCAGGACCAATGCAATGCCCTTTTCGCCACGGAGGGTATCCTCATAAGATAGCTCCAGGCCGCTCTTGCCGAGGTAATCACGAGGTTCGTACTTGCCATTGGACTGCTTGATGTCATTCTGATCGGCTTCCCGGATATACCCCAATACGTGTGAGGCATTCTTATGAGGGTACCCCCTGGCATGGCGCAATCGAGCCGAAAAGCCCGGGAACTGGTAGAGGCGTTCCTCAAAGGCAGCAAATTGTGCGGCCGAAAGCTGCGTCAGAAAGGGAAAAGGAACCGATTTGGAATAACGGGGGGATTGCCAGTTTTTATTGAGGGTTTCTTCAAAGTAACTCCGCTCAACGCCCAGCAAAGCGCAGAAAGCGGCAGTGTCCATTTCCGGATCCAACTGATTGTAAGTCACCATGAGGTCGTACATAGGTACGTTGTACACCAGTATTTTACCATTACGGTCGTACAGGGTACCGCGCGCCGGATAGATGACTTGTTCATCAATGGCTGTGGCATCCGGGTTTTTCTTGTAGGAAGTGTCAAGGACTTGAAGCTGGAAGGCACGGTAGATCAGCCCGAATGCCCCCAGCACAAAGAGGAAACGGATAATGTATTGCCGGCTGCTGAATGTATCTGCCACTTCAAAAGTATTTTCGTTGTGCGACTAAAGCTAAAACCAAAGACTAACGCCTTGGGTTGAATATAAACACAAAGATCAAGATAGCCACCATCGTGGAGATGAAGGTAAAAAAGGTACGGGTTAGTATCCCAAGGACATAAATGGGTGAAAAAGCATCTACGCTGAAATAGACGAGCAGGTGCAGGCCCAGCATGGAGGCCGAATACTTCAAAAACCAGTTCATGCCCAAATCACCAGGTGTAGGGTTAGCGTTGAGCTTGTACCCTTCCCGGGGCTCATAGAGGCTCAAAAAGAGCCCTCTTGCAAAGCCCATAGCCGTTAGTGCAGCGGCGTGCACCCCAAGTGAGTCATAGAACAAATCCACACTGATACCCATCAGGAAAGAAAGAAGCAGCACACCGGTGCGCGGTGTTTGTAACGGCAGCAACATGATAAAGAGCGGGTACAGAAAAATATTGATGTACAAACTGCCGCTCACCCAACCATCAGAAACCCGCTTCAGGAACAGCCCCTGCAGCGCCACTAACACAACAAACCGTATGATATTCCTAAAAACCGTATTATTCATTGACTGCTTCCTCTAATTCTTTGTGTTCTTTCCACATTTCATTTTTAATGATGTAGACATAGCGCACTGTATTCAAGTCATTTCGCAGTTTAACTTGTATATTATAAAAGTTGCCGCCACCGGATAGATCGTACTGCTCGACAACCCCGACACGCAGCCCTTCCGGGAAGAGCTGCGAAAACCCGCTGGTGACCACTGTATCACCGGCTTCCAATATGGCGTGTTTGGGAATGGCCTCTAACTGCATATACCTCGAGCTTTTCCCGTCCCAGGTCAGTGTGCCAAAGTACCTCGAACTTGCGATGGCCGCTTTGATCCGGGTTTGCCGGTGCAACAGGGACATTACCTGACTGTAGTGAGGGGTCACGGCTCTCACCACCCCTACAATTCCATCGGTAGAGATGACCCCCATGTTAGGCATCACGCCTTGGTTGGACCCTTTGTCGAGGCGTAAAAAATTCGTAGTGGAAATCGTGGAGTTGCTAATCACATTCGCAGGGATATAGGAGAAAAGCTGCTCTGTGGAGTCTCTTAGAAAGGTATCCTGCCGCACGGCATTAGAATACCTGGCATTGTCCAGTTGCTCCATTAGGCGGATATTTTCACCCTGCAACCTGATGAGTTCGTCCCGAAGCGCCCACTGTTCGCCCAGCCAGTCTGCGGATTGATCAAGACCAGCAGTTGCCATACCCCAGGAATTGTCCCAGATAAGCCCTTGCCGCTCATTGAAGTTGACCACAAGTATCAGCGCGATCAGCTCCAGGAGACCAAAAAGCAGGAAATTCCCATAAGCTGCAAAAAGCTGCATCAGGCCTCTCATGGCTAGCGATTTTTAGAATTTTCTTGAATCCGCCTAGACGCTCTTCCGGTCGATGAGGAAAGAAAAGCGGTCAGTATTCTTCAGGGCAATCCCTGTTCCAATTACTACAGCTCGCAGCGGGTCATCTGCGATGTGCACTTTGAGTTTGGTCTTCTGCGCAATACGCTTGTCCAACCCTCTGATCAATGCGCCGCCCCCTGTGAGGTAAATACCGGTACGGTAAATATCTGACGCTAACTCAGGCGGTGTAGTCTCCAGCGCTTTCAGGATCGCATCCTCAATTTTAGAGATTGACTTGTCAAGAGAATGAGCGATCTCGCCGTAAGAAATCATGATCTGCTTGGGGATTCCAGTCATCAGGTCCCGGCCGTTAACCGCGTAATCTTCTGGTGGGTTCTCCAGCTCATGCAAAGCAGAACCTACGTGGATTTTGATTTGCTCGGCAGTGCGCTCACCAATCAGGATGTTGTGCTGCCGCTTCATGTAGCTCATGATATCACTGGTAAACTCATCACCAGCGATCCGTATGGATTGGTCACAGACAATACCAGACAAGGCAATGACTGCAATTTCAGTTGTACCGCCCCCGATGTCAATGATCATGTTGCCGACAGGCTCCTCTACATCCAGGCCAATACCCAGAGCAGCTGCCATAGGCTCATGAATGAGGTAAGTCTCTTTAGAGTCTACGTGGTCTGCAGAATCGAATACAGCACGTTTTTCCACTTCTGTAATACCGGAAGGTATACAGATTACCATTTTCATGTGCGTAAAGAAGCGGCGGCGGCGACCGATCATATTGATCATGCCTTCGATCATATCCTCTGCTGCCTGAAAGTCAGCAATAACGCCATCCTTTAGCGGGCGGATGGTTTTTATCTCTTCGTGTGTTTTTTCGTGCATTTGCATGGCCTTATTGCCAACGGCAATAGGCTCTCCTGTACGGCGGTTCTTGGCAACAATAGAAGGCTCGTCCACAACGATTTTGCCGTCTTGAATGATGAGTGTATTGGCCGTGCCCAGGTCTATAGCAAGTTCTTGGGTAAAAAAGCTGAAAAGTTTCATTAGAACCTTTATGCTAGTTAAAAGTATCGTGTTTCGTACATCTTGTCAGCGCTTCATAAAAGGCAGCAGGGTGTGACCTATTGTCTTTTAGCGTGTTTTGGGACTTTGGGCTTCTTGTCAAAAACTAGCAAATTAGGGGCATCTCACTTCCGTTTTTCTCCTCCGCAGCACGTCCATCAACATTCTCCGGCACGCAGTACGAGGCTCAAAAATGGTTTTACGAGACCCTATTCGGGGCATTTCCGGCTTCAAAGCAAAGTCTTAACACGCTTATAAGCTTCACAGGAACTGAAATTAGCAATTTTTCCTATATCCGGGGTATGGTTTTTCAAAATTAACGCCGACTACCCCGTCTTTATCCTAAAAATTAAAACCCGTCCGGTTACACCGGTTATCCATATTCCTGCTACTGTGCGACTTTCTGACTCGCAAAACAACACATTTTTTCGGTCATTAAGAAGAATTTCGGAGCAAATTAAATAGGCTAAGGGCCAACGATGATTTGCCACATCTCTTTTTTGTTGAGGTATTTTTGAGCCAGCTCCTGCAGGGTTGAAGCCTCTATATTTTGTACCGTTGCCACCAAGTCGCCGAAGGCCTGCAGTGGCAGGCCATCCAAAACCAGGGTACGGATCACTTCGGAAACGTTGAACGGACCATCCAACATGGTCAGGAAATTGCCCGATAGGAAATTGCGCACCATCCTCAGCTCCTCCTCGCCTACCGGTGCTTCCTGCAGGCGCTTCATTTCCAGGTCAATTTCCCGCAGGACCGGCTCCACATACTCGGGGCTCACTTCTGTACCAATCAGCAGGGAACCATCGTAGCGCATAGTTTCCAGCATGCTATAGATGTTGTAGGTGTAGCCCTTTTCTTCTCTGATGTTGGTCATGAGGCGGGAGCCGAAGTAGCCCCCCAGGATGGTATTGAGGACATACAGCCCGTAGAAATCCTCATGGTGCCGGCTGAAAGCCCGGCGCCCAATCCGGACGGCAGATTGGACGGTATCGGGCCGGTGTTCAAAAACAGACTGCGGCTGCCCATCGGGATTAGGGATGCGGGGCTCTGGCTTTTCACCTGCCTTCAGGGCACCTGTCAACGCCTGGTTGAGCTCCCTGAGCACTTCTTTAGTCACACGCCCACTGATGAAAACCAGGCAATTGGAAGCATTGTACAATCGTTGGTGGTGTGCCTTCAGGTCCTCTGTATTCAGCGCATCATAGGTCTTCATGTTGCTGTTGTAGCCATAGGGGTGCTTGCTGCCAAAAATCTGCTCGGTAATCAACCGGTAGGCAAAGGTGTCGTTTTTCGCCAGATCAACAGAAAGGCTCCTTTGGTTCCGTTTGATGTAAGCTTCAAGGTCGCTATCCGAAAAAGCCGGAGCCGTCAGCATATCACTGATCAGGGGCAGGGTGCTGGCAAAGTGCTTATTGAGGCTGTACAGCACCATGCTTGACGTGTCGAGGTTGAAAGGCAGGCTCAGTGTAGCGCCGTAGTAATCCATGGCCTCGGCTATCTCCGCAGCGGTAAAGCGTTGCGTCCCCTCCCGCAAAAGACTAGAGGTGGCCCTGGCTACCAGGGGTTTTTGCTCGTACGTTCGTCCTGCGAAAAAGACCAGCTCCATCCGGATGACTTCCTGCGTCCCGAGGTTCGTCACGTATACCGGGATCCCGTTGTCCAGGTACAGGAGGTCCGGCTCGGGCAACCGAATGGTTTGGATATCATTAATAACAGGGGGCTGTGATCGGTTGGGCATAGATTATGTATTCAATGGGACAAGTAAGCAAGAATTCAACTTATTAACAGTCTGTTGGTTATTCGATAGTACGAAAATGAGCAAAAAAAATTACTTTTGTCTGCTATAGTGCTTGCAAAACTGCTGTGAACGCAGCATTCCGACGAAACGATGATAAGGCGAGCCTCCTGATTCATAAATTCTCAAACCCTAGCGGATATACCTATGAAGTTTAGCGTTTCCTCATCCGAACTGCTTAAGCGCCTGCAAATCGCCGGTGGCGCAATTGGCTCTAACCCCGTGTTGCCCATTCTGGAAGACTTCCTCTTTACCATCAGCAACAATAAGCTGCAAATTGCGGCAACCGACCTTGAGACCTCCATTAGCACTGAAATAGAAGTGATGGCGGACGCCGATGGCAAAGTGGCCGTACCCGCTAAAATCCTGCTGGAAACACTCAAAGCATTGCCACAGCAGCCGATTACCTTCTCTGTAAATGACGAGAATTTCGGTATTGAAATTACCTCTGCCTACGGTAAGTACAAGCTTGCAGGTGAAGATGGCCAGGACTTCCCCAGTATTCCGAAACCTGACGCTGTGGATAAGATTTCCATACCGGGTGGCTCACTGACCCACGGTATTACCAAGACTATTTTCGCAGCCAGCAACGATGAGCTCCGCCCGGCTATGACTGGCGTTTACTTCCAGGTTGATTTCAACAAGCTAATCCTGGTTGCAACGGATGCGCACAAGCTCGTCAAGTATACCTTCAATGAAATTGGCGGAGAGGTCTCCACCTCCTTCATCGTACCTAAAAAAGCACTCAACCTGCTCAAAGGCAGCCTCCCGGAAAACGAAGACATCAACATCGCTTTCAACAACGCCAATGCTTTTTTCTCCTTTGGCCACACGGAGCTGGTTTGCCGCCTCATTGATGCCCGTTACCCAGACTACAACGCGGTCATCCCGGTTGACAACCCCAATACCCTGAGCCTTTCCCGCTCAGATTTCCAGAACTCCCTCAAGCGGATCGCTATTTACGCCAACAAGACCACCAATCAGGTGATCCTGAATATCAATGATGGCAGCCTGACGATTTCGGCTCAGGACCTCGACTTCTCCAATGAAGCAACGGAGCAGTTGGCCTGCACCTATGAGGGCGAGCCTCTGACCATCGGCTTCAACGCCAAGTTTTTGGTGGAAATGCTGAGCGTACTGGAAAGCGATGAAGTAAAAATTGAGCTGTCCACTTCTACCCGGGCAGGCATTATGGTGCCCGCAGAAGAGACCGCAGGAGAAGAAATCCTGATGCTCGTGATGCCGGTCATGCTTAGCAATTAGGCGAAAGCCCGCACAGCCGCCCACGAACACTAACCCAACAATAAAACACACGAATGAAGTACAGCTACTTATGGTCCGGTATGATCATAGCAGCGTTCCTGTGGAGCTGTGGCAGTGAAGCCCCTGCCCCACCGAATGACCCGGAAGAAGTGCTCAAACAGTATCAGGGATTTGTAGATAAAAACCTGCTGGAAAAGGCTAAATCCCTGAGCACTCCAGCCGGACAGGCGTGGCTGAATGAGTTGAAAGCCATCGTGGAGGAAGAACAACCCGACAGCACCCTTTTTCATACCACGTTCCTCTCCGTCAATTGCACAGGTGATGGCGACACCCTGCTTTGCCAATGTGTACTGGAAGATCAGTACGAGCGCTACACTTCAGACTACCACCTGGTAAAGCTTAACGACCAATGGCTGGTAGATGCACCTCAGGATGAAATAAAGATCGACAACGATATCCTCGAACAGTTGCCAGACAGCCTGGTAAAGGAAATGATGCAAGAATAAACCTAAAACCATGAGCATTCCGAAAGTGGGGCTCTTCTTTGGCTCTTTCAACCCTGTCCACGTTGGGCACATGATCATTGCCAATTTTATGGCCACACAAACCAACTTGGAGGAAGTATGGATGGTCGTCTCTCCCCACAACCCGCTCAAAACTAAAAAGACCCTGGCGCGCGACCACGACCGGCTCCACCTTGTCCGCCTTGCGATCAGCGACAATCCCAAACTGAAGGCTTCAGATGTCGAATTTAGCCTGCCGCAGCCTTCCTATACCATCGACACCCTCTCCTATCTGAAGGAAAAGTACCCCAACCGGCAGTTTGCACTCATCATGGGCGGTGACAACCTGGCTACGCTCCACAAATGGAAAAACTATGAACTGCTGCTCAGAGACTACGAGCTATTCGTCTATCAACGCCCTCAACACGACTTAGGCGAGCTGGAAAACCACCCGAATATCAAAGTCGTCGAAGCGCCGCTAATGCAAATCTCTGCCAGTTATATCCGCCGCTGCCTTCAGGACGGAAAATCTGTGCAATACCTTGTGCCTGATGCCGTTTATCAATACCTTGAAGAAGTCCCACTATACCGATGAATTGTTAAACTTTCATTAATTATTGAAAGTTTTGGAAAAAAGAGTTAGATTGGGGTAGATTAAAACCCAAAGCCATGAAAAAAGGATTTCTGCTCTTTGACTTCGGCGTACAAACTTTACTGTTGGCTATCATAGCGGGCAGTGCGCTATATGCACTGGCTGCTCCCGAATACCTGCTTGTCAGCCTGTTCTTTGCGATGCCGCTGGGAGGCTGGCAACTGATCAGCGGTGCGTTGAAGGCGTTTTTCCTAAAAAGCAAAATGCACAGCTACTACACTTTGAGCGCAGTAATCTACCTAATGCTCCTTACAGGAGGTGCTACGTATTTACCGCCGGAGGCAACGTTTAACCCCTTTAAATATGGTTACCTGGGCAACGCTGTCTTCTGGTTCCCTGCCATATTTGGCGCCGTCTGGTACGCCCGTCAAACCTGGAAAGACTATCAGCACGCGGTTGAGTGGGGCCGCCCTGCTTTTGTATAACCGATGAACAAACTTCTGAGATCATGATCAGCCAATATAGAATGAAATTCGACCTCGTAGGTCAGTCTGTACTACTTGCCTTAGCCCTTATAGTCGTACTCGGCGAATGGTGGCTGTGGGCACTAACTGTGGTAGCGGGCCTTGCACTCTGGCAAACGGGTAGCGCTTTCCACCTGTTGGCCGCCTACGCCTACCGGGACCGGAAACCCTACTTGTGGGTTCTCGGCAGTTTACTCATCCTGCTCCCTTTCAAATTTTGGCTGGCTGGCTACTGGAGTTTGGTATTGCTTGGGCTTGCAGCCTTTACATACTTCCTCATCACCCTGCGTGATACGATTGTTGTACTGCGTCGGCCGCGGTCCTTTTGGGATATTTGAAAACTTTCCGTGTTCAAAACTTGAAAAACCCAACATTTTAACCGATCTTGTTTCTGATATTGATTCTGGCATGACTTTTTGAACGAGCCAGCAGTAGTGTTCCACGCGTATTTCGTTTCCCCTGCCATTCCCGGCAGCCTTCCATGATGTATTATTGATGTCTTATCTGGCAGCGTAAGTTCTGTTCATGCCCTGGGCGGCGTATGCCCCTATATGTTGAACTGAACGGGGTTCTCCGAAGCGCCCCTCTGTACTAACCACCAAAAAACTGAATCCTCATGAAAGAAGAACTCCTTCATTATGCCTGGCGTATGCGCCGGTTCAATGCTACTGCCCTGCAAACTACCGACGGGCAGGTTGTAGAAATCCTTCATCCCGGCCAACTGAACACCCATGCCGGGCCCGACTTCCTGAATGCCCGGCTGCGCATTGACGATACCGTTTGGGCGGGCAATGTGGAAATGCATCTCCGCAGTTCCGACTGGCTGCAGCACGGGCATCAGTCTGACGCAGCTTACGATAATGTCATCCTCCACGTCGTTTACGAAGATGATGCACCGATATGCAGGGGCAACGGCACGGCTATTCCCTGCCTGGAACTGAAGCAGCGTATATCGAGACGGTTAGCGGCTCACTATCAGCGGCTGATCAAAAGTGAGCAGTGGGTTCCCTGCGGCAATACGATTGGGCAGGTCAACGAGCTGACAATCAACCTGTGGCTGGACCGCATGGCTGCCGAACGGCTGGAAGCGAGAGCTGAGAAAATAAAAGCCCAACTCCTTCGTAATAAAGAAGGCTGGGAAGAGACGTTCTACCAATTCATGGCACGCAGCCTGGGGGGCAGGGTCAATGCGGAGCCCATGCAAATGCTGGCGGAGCGTACTCCGCTTATTTTGCTCTACAAGTACCGGCACAGCCTGTTTCAGTTGGAAGCCCTGCTGTTTGGGCAATCGGGGCTATTGGATGCCTCCTTCGTAGACGAATACCCCAAACGGCTGCAGCAGGAATATCGTTTTTTGAGGCAAAAACACGGACTGACCCCGCTGCCGCCCCAAACCTGGAAGTACCTGCGCCTGCGCCCCGCCAACTTCCCAACCATCCGCATCGCTCAATTGGTCACCATGATTTACCAGCAAGCCGGGTGGTTTAGTAAGGCTATGGCCGCCCACGACCTTACAGAACTGAACAATATGTTCCACATTAAGCTCTCCAATTATTGGTGGGACCACTATACTTTTGACAAGCCCTCGCACCGGCAGGCCAAAACCCTCGGTGTACAGACCATACGGTCGGTCATTATCAATACCGTTGCCCCCATGCTTTTCCTCTATGGCTCCCGCAAAGGCGACCACGTGTTGCGCGATAAGGGGCTGGATTTACTGGAAAAGCTGCCCGCCGAACAAAACAAGATTATCCGGGAATGGAAAAAGCACGGCGTGAAGGCTGATTCCGCCTACCAAACACAAGCACTATTACAGCTCAAACAAGCGTACTGTACTCCAAAACGCTGTCTGGAGTGTGCCATTGGCAATGCATTGCTAAAGCCAAAACCCAGAGCCGAAGAGCCCTGGCTGAATGAAGCGATTGGGGAAGACTGGGAAAAGGACTGGTCACTGTTTGATTTGGAAGCGCATCAGGCCTTCTCCCATACTTTGCAGCCCTCGGTACAATTGGTACAGATGTCGATCTGATCGCGCCCTCTCAAGAGCTGCGCACGAAACTGCTGGTAGTCCTCACCCTGCCATAACTCAGCGAAGGAGGTTTGCTTTAAATCGCCGAGCTGGTGCTGGGCGTCCTTGTCAAAGCAACAGGGCACGACGAGGCCGTCCCAGGTAATCACACAGGCGTGCCAGAGCTTCCAGCAGTGGTTGAGCAATTGGTTTTTCACCCGGTAGGTGCCATCTTCCTGTTGCGCATAGCGGGAGTAGCGCTCATTGAGCGGGATGAGTGGATTGCCTTGTTCATAGTCGTAGACCTGAGCCGTTTTTAACCGGACTTCATCAACCCCGATCTCTTTTGCCAGGCGGTAAATTTCCGGTATCTGATGCTCATTGGGGCGGACTACCAGAAATTGGAAAATCACATGCGGGGTAGATGAGCCCATTTCGCGTTTGGCGGCAATAACATTTCGCGCGCCCTGCAGTACGGTCTCCAGATTCCCCGCTTTGCGGTAATTTTCGTAGACCTCCTGGGTCGTACCGTCTACCGAAACAATCAGCCGGTCAAGCCCGGAAGCCACTGTTTTCCGGGCATTTTCTTTATTCAGGAAGTGGCCGTTTGTGGAAGTGATGGTATAAATCCCTTGTCGGTCTGCATGCTCCACCATGTTAAGGAAATCCGGATTGATGTAAGGCTCCCCCTGGAAGTAGAAAATCAGGTAAATCAGTTCCTCACCAAGTTCCTTAATAATCTGTCGGAAGAAGTCTTTCCTGAGGTTACCAGTCGGGCGCGTAAAGGAACGAAGCCCGCTTGGGCATTCCGGGCATCGCAAATTGCAGGCGGTAGTAGGCTCTACCGAAATAGTAACGGGCAAGCCCCATTGTACAGGGCGGCGCAGCAAGCGGGTCACGAAATAAGAAGCGAGTACTTTCGCTGCATTCCAGGCTCTGCGCAGGGTGAGCTTACGCAAAAAGTTGAATGCGTCTGCAAAATAGATCCTCATAAAGTACGGGTATTTTCCATTATATGTGCCCTGGCAGTCTGTCGTAGAGATTTTCAATGGTCTGCGAACGGCAAATATTACCTTGAACTTCCTCGCTCACCTACCTGCGCGTAGCTGCTTCGACGAAGGTACGGTCAGTCACGTAGCTAAGGCTATGTGATTCAAGAATAGGCCCCTTTAATCCCATTCTTGAATGTCTCGCGCCTTGTTCAGAACAATATTTGCTCGCTCTCGCCGCATCAGTACATCTCCGACAGGCTGCTACCCTGCCCAACCTTCGCGGTCAAGGCTTCGGAAGTGAATGGCTTCAGCCAAATGTTCAATTTCAATATTTTCGCTCTCATGCAAGTCTGCCGCCGTCCGGGCGACCTTCAGAATCCGGTCGTAGGCACGAGCCGACAACTGCAGCTTTTCCATCGCTTTCTTTACGAGCATTCGCCCGGCCTGACCGACCTCACAGTACTCCCGTACCTGCCGGCCCGACATTTGCGCATTCGAGTTGACCCCGGGAGAGTCTTTGTAGCGTGCCACCTGTATCTCCCGGGCCTTGATCACCCGGGCCACAATTTCACTACTGGATTCTGACGGCAGGCTTTTGCTGGCCAGTTCGTCATAAGATACGGGCGTGACCTCTACATGCAGATCGATACGGTCGAGCAACGGGCCGGAAATCTTATTGAGGTAGCGGTTGATCTGAGCAGGGCCACAAACGCACTCCTTATCCGGATGGTTGTAATAACCACAGGGGCAAGGGTTCATGGAGGCCACGAGCATAAAGCTAGCGGGATAGTCGACGGTGGTGCGGGCCCGGGAGATGGTCACCCGCCGTTCTTCCATGGGCTGCCGCAGTACTTCCAGGACCGTCCGCTTGAACTCCGGTAATTCGTCCAGAAAAAGTACACCGTTGTGCGCCAACGAAATCTCTCCAGGCATGGGGTTGCTCCCTCCACCGACCAAAGCCACATCACTAATGGTATGGTGGGGCGACCGGAAAGGGCGGTTGGCAATCAACGAAGAATCCGGTGGCAGCATGCCAGATACCGAGTGAATTTTGGTGGTTTCCAGTGCTTCGTGCAAATTCAAAGGCGGAAGGATCGTGGGCATCCGGCGCGCCAGCATGGTTTTCCCGGCACCCGGAGGACCGATCAGTACCACGTTGTGGCCACCGGCAGCGGCTATTTCAAGGGCCCGCTTGATATTCTGCTGCCCTTTTACGTCAGAAAAATCAATATCGAAGATATTCTGCTGCTCGAAAAACTCATCACGGGTCACCACCATTTTAGGGTTGATCTTGAGATCGCCGTTGATGAAGTCGGCAGCTTCGCGCAGGCTACTCACTCCGTATACATCTAAATCGTCGACGATTGCCGCCTCCCTGGCGTTTTCTTTAGGTAGTATAAACCCTTTAAACCCTTCTTTTCGAGCCTGAATGGCAATTGGCAAAGCACCACGTATGGGCCGTAGGCTACCGTCAAGCGAAAGCTCCCCCATCATGATGTACTGATCGAGGGCAGCACTCTCTATCTGTCCGGATGCAGCCAAAACGCCCATAGCTATGGGCAAGTCATAGGAAGAGCCTTCTTTCCGGATATCCGCAGGGGCGAGGTTCACTACGGTCTTGACCCGCATCATCTTGAAGCCAATATTTTGCATGGCTGCTTCCATACGGGAAAAGCCCTCCCGGACTGCATTGTCAGGAAGGCCTACCAGGTGGTAAAAGTTTTTATCTGTTGCTACCTTACCGCCAACGTTGACCTCTACGGTAATGGTTTGAGCATCGACACCCTGAACGGCGCCGGCATAAGTTTTGATTAGCATGGGCGTTCTTTCCTTTAGTGGTTATACAGAGAGATTGCTCCCAAAGCTAAACGCCCTGGGAGCAATAGAACACCCTAAATTTAGCAAATTTTTAGGTTAGTCGCGGATATTCTTATCAATTTCCGGTGTCAGAGCAGGGTCCATCAACAAAAACCGGCTTTTGTGGAAGGCAGGCTTTGGAGCACGATGCCCCATTTTTTCCTGCCCCTTACGGCCCTTGCCCTCGAGCCGGTGAGCTACTGCGATTGCTTTCATATCTTTTTTCCATTGCTCACGCTGCGGCTCAATCTCTTGCATCAGGGCGTTGATGTCATCGCTGTACTTTTGCACCAATGCCGAGAGTGCTTCCTTATTAGGATTGGTTTCAGCCTTTTCTCTTTTACCCCCGGAAGTACGGCCTTTTTCCTGTCGCATTCCCTGGCGTGCTGCCCGGATTTTGGCAAGGGTAGCTTTATCTGCTGCACTAATCTTTGCCTCCAGCTTTTTGCGCTGACTAAGCAATACGGGCTCAATGTTTTGCTCCTGATAGGTGCGCATTTCATTCCGGGCTTCCTTATGCTCCGCTTTTTTAGCGTCGTGGTGTGCTTTGAGCATTTGAGCCTGCTCCGGCGTCAAGATGCCATTCAACTCGCTTTTCAAAGACTCGTGTATGGCTTTTCTTTGCGCGCCATGCTCTTTTCGGGCTTCGCGCCCCTCTTTACGCCATTCCTTGTGTGCTTCCTGCGTCTTTTGCTGCAAGGCTTCGATAGCTTCTCGTTGCTCTGGCGTCAGTTTGAGTTCCGATTCCAGCTCTTCAATCGCTTCAAAAGGGCCGCCCTGTGGCGCGTGGTGCCGGCCGTTCGGTTGAGCCATTACTGTAACAGTGGACAAAAACAGCGTTGCCAACAGTAAGCTGGCATGCATCATTAATTTTTTCATAGCAATAATTTTTAAGGTTTGATGATACAGGCGTATCAGGGTTTAATCCCGCTTCCGCCTTTTTTTCGGATGGCCGTCCCGCATTTCAAACCGGCGGGAAAACCGGTCTAGTTTTGCAACCTGCTCTTCTGAGAGCAGGGGTTTGATTTCTTCGTGCATTTGTTCAATTGTAGCGCGGCGGTCGGCTCCAAAATGCTGATGCATACTGTCAATGAGCGTACCGTACCGCTGTACAATAGGGCCAAGGGTTGCGCGCTGTTCGGGTGTAGCCTCAATGCGCCGGTACAGCATGTCCTCAAAACCGCTGGCTTCGCGCATACGGGCTACTTCGTGTATTCGGTTAACTACCGTGCTGCGGTGCATGGCCCACCCGCCTGCAAAGCCAGCAGCAAGTAGTAACAATCCAATTAATAAAAGCTGTATTCGGCTCATGTTTATTGTTTAGTAAGCTTGTAGTAAAGTGACCGCATCCTCCGGTGACAGCTCGCTTACCCCTACCAACGCTTCGGCGGTCAGGCTGCCCGCTGACCAATAGATACTGATACCAGCAATGAGTATGATGGCAGCACTTGCTGCCGCTGCCCACTGTAGCCAATAGGCAGGGAAACGATAGACGTCCGACTGCTCTATCTGCCGCATGACCGCCTCCGTGAAGGCCTCGTCCGAGGGCTTCGGAAACGATCGGAAAGCTTCTCTCAGGTTCCGGAGCCGGGCAGACTCTTCCCTTAGCTCACGGGATTGCAACAATGCTTTTTCCAGTGCTTTTGATTCCGCCTGGCCTAATTCCTCGTCGAAGGAACGGCTGAGCAGTCCCCGGTAGTATGCTTCGTCTTTCATAGCCATGGTCCTAAAATTGATCTTAGTTTTTGCTGTGCCCGCGCCAGACGGGAGGCCACCGTACCTTGCGGCAAATCCAGGATCTCAGCGGTCTCCTTGACGGAGTAGCCTTCTACAAGGCGCAGGGTCACCACCGCCCGGAACTCGGGGTCAATTTGCTGCAGAGCACGCTGCAAGGCATCTTTCAAATCCTGCTGCTCGGGCCCCGCCGCCTTATCTTCTACCTGTAATTCCGGCCCATCTGTCTTGGTGAATGTCAACCACCGGCCTTTGCGTTTCCGCCGTTTCAGCTCATTCAGGGACAGGTTGATAGCGATACGGCTGAGGTAAGTGCTCAGTTTGGCATCGCCTCTGAACCCGGGCAGCGCCTGATGCAAGCGAATAAACACTTCTTGTGCCACGTCGTCTGCTTCCGCGACTTCGCCCAGCATACTGCGTACAGTCGCCCGGACCTGTCCCTGATGCTGTTCAACCAGCGATCGGAAAGCCTGGGCGTCACCACTTTTGGCACGTAGTATGCAGTCATTTTGCTGGAGCATGCAGCGGTTTTTTTCGGTTGCTTTCGAGGGTTAGACAACCATTAGGCCGGCTTTTTTCCCGGGGGGCTTATTTTTTTTTCATTTTGAAATGTTGATGCCTTCGGTCAGTGTAGTGGGAAAATGTGCTGTTTTCAACCACACACTCCCGCTATTTGTAGGGCTCTCGCGGCGCGAAAGCCCTACAAATAGCGGGAGTGAAGGAGTTCAGCCTGAGCTAACCGACTGAAGAAAGGCATAGTGTGGGCAGGAAAGAACCCTTTTAACCCAGCAATGATTCCCAACGCATCAAGTCTATTGAACAACCAGCTGCCCCACCCTGACCTGTGCTCCCTGCCTGACCCGGACCCAGTAAACGCCGGGCGTACAGAAAGAGACATTCAGCTCAGTAGTTTTATGCTGTATCGCCTGCCGGTGTATCAACTGTCCAGCTATATTGAATAAGGATAGCTCGCCGCCGGATGAAGGGAGGGAAACATGCACGCGCTCAATAGCCGGATTGGGGAAAAGATCTAAAGTGCCCGGACCCGCATAAGCCGCTATTGAAGAGAGGCCACTTCGGGTATACTGCCGGAAGAAATGCCAAATCTCCACGCTGCCATTAATATCCTGATTGGTCACCCCCAAACTAATGGGTGCCCCCGGCCAGGTATGCCCACCGTTATTGATCCGATAGTGCAGGACCTCCCCCCGCTCTGTACATCCTGTAGATTGTATTATGGAAACCGTTGACTCATCATCAGCATTGGTATTGGGCAACTCTTCAACGACCGGGTCGCCATCGCATTCATTATTGGCCCTCCAGAAACTGAGCAGCTCCTCTATTGAAATCGCAAGAAATGCCTGCCCGGTGTAGGGGACGGTAGGGTCTTCAGTACCGTGGATTTCGAGAACGGGCACGGGGCGCCCCGGGGTGCAACTGCCCATATAAGCGGGTACCATACTGCCGGTGACTGAGGCCACGGCAGCTATCCGGTCATTGAGTTCACAAGCCAGGCGATAGCTCATAAAGCCACCGTTGGACATCCCGCAGGCGTAGAGACGCTCCGGATCGATGCCATGATTGGCAATAAGCGTATCCAGGAGGGCATTGATGAAGCCCACATCATCAGCAGTGCTCCCAAACGTCCATCCTACATTCCAGGCATTATTGATCCCATTGGGGTAACAAACGTAAAAGCCGGCGGTATCCGCCACCGCATTCATTTGAGAATAGGCCTCCTGCTGCCAGGCGTTGGAGGTAAAGCCATGAAGGTTCAAAACCAACGGGCGCTCACCGGAAATAGTAGCCGGAGGTATCCTCAACCGGTAGTCTCGTTCCTGCCCGTCGAAAGAAAAACTCCCGATGATGGTTTCCTGAGCATTCGACAGCTGAAAGGAGAGTAAAAAGAGAAAGGTAACTTGGAGAAGTGTCCGCATAATTGACAGTATTTTGGTCTTTTTTTTCAAGATACACTTTTCCTTACTTTCCGGAAAAGTAATCCTAAGCCAAGCCTGCAACCAACGCTTCCAGGCTACCCGCCTCTTCTTCGAGGCCCAGTAAAGCAGCAGCCTGTTTAAACAATGGCGTAGGAGATTTGCCGGCTTCCCGCCAGGCCTTCAGTGACCCTGCACCTTTGCTTTTGGAGAGTTTTTCTCCATCGTTTCCGGTCAGCAAAGGGTGGTGCCAAAAAGTACTGTTCAGGAATGGTTCTGCTTCCAGCAATTGAGCCAGGTACAATTGCGACAGGGTAGAATCCCATAAATCTGACCCTCTGACAATTAAGTTAATCCCGTGGAGAAGATCGTCGACCAGTGAAGCCAGCTGATAAGCCGGGAAGCCGTTTTTTTGGCGCACAACAAAAGCATCAATTGGCTCCAGTGCAACCTTTTCCTGACTATTCCGCCAGTGGTTCAGTACCACTATGGTATTCTTTGGCGGGGCGATTATCCGCCAGGCCGTTTTGGCGGCATTGAAGGCCAGACTTCGGGTGCAGCAGGTACCAGGATAGCGACCATCAGCATTGATGTCGCGGATTTGTTTCCGGCTACAGGTACAGGCAAAAAGATGCCTCCCCTCCATGAGTTGCTGTAAATAAGCGCTGTATTGTTCCAAACGAGTATGCTGAGACCAGTTGGCGAAGAAGTCATCCACACCAGCCGGCCCTTCGTCATAGTCCAGGCCCAGCCAGTCCAGGGTGCGGAAAACATCCTCAACATAAGCTTCACGGGTGCGCGCTTTATCGAGGTCATCAATACGAAGTAGCACCTGCCCCTGCTTTGCTCTGGCGATGGCCCAGGTCATAATAAAGGAGAGCCCGTTGCCAGGGTGCAACAAACCACTGGGCGTGGGGGCTAACCGGGTGCGCAAGGGCGAATGCTCCATGAAGAAAAAGGTCTTTAACACAAAAAAACTCCTACATCAAGGGAGTCTGGATGTAGGAGCACTAACATACTATGAGAAAACTACACGGTCAAATTTAAGAAAAGCGAATAGGTAAACTGGAGGGGAATTAGAAAGCGGGGAGGCTGGAGTAGATTAAGGTGCCGGTCAGATAGAATATGGCAAAAAAAAACCTGCACCGATGTTGGGTGCAGGAGGTTCAAACAAACATACTATGAGAAAACTGAGTACAAGATAAGGTTTTGAGTATGGAAATGCGGGGGCTTTTCCGGGTACGGTTATTTTGAGCCGGTTAAAGGTGCCAATAGGTTATCTAACGGAGTCAGAGGCTCTACAAAGGGCTGGTTGTTTGAGAAGAGGGGCTGACCTTGATTTCCAGGACCGGGATTTTGATCTCGACCCGAGTCCCCAGTGGATGGCCGGTCACAGGGTCTTTCAGGTCTTCGGTATGCACGTAGATATCCTCCTTTTTTGAATTGCCACTGTGCAAAATACTCAGGCGCTTTTCCGTAATGCTTGTCCCCCGGGAGCGGTGGTTCTGGTATTGTGGGTCATTCATTTGAAGCTGAAGGGCTTTATCCCGCCCTATCCCGTTATCTTCGATCCGGCACAAGATCGTTTGCTCATCAAATAAAAAGAAGAAGACTTTAATCAACCCGTTGTCCCGGGTGCGCAGACCATGTTCGATTGCATTTTCAACGTAGGGCTGAATGATCATTGTCGGCACGCAAAAAATATCTTCTTCTATTTCTTCATCAATGATAATTTCGTAGCTCAGTTTGTTTTCAAACCGGAGTTTTTCATTGATGACGAGGTATTGCTCGAGGAACTCAATTTCTTCCTCAAGGGAGATCACTTCCAGTTCGGAGTACTCGAGGCTACGGCGCATGAGTTGGGCAAACTTAGCCAGGTATTTGGTGGCAGAGTCTACATCATGGGAAGTGATGTAGTTCTGGATAGAATTAAGCGCATTGTACATGAAGTGCGGGTTCATCTGCGCGCGCAGGGCCTTAAGCTGAAGCCGGGTGGCTTTTAGCTCCAGCAGTTCTGTTTCCTGACTTTTCTTTTCCGCTTCGTATTTAGCTTCCACTTCCCGCTGTTTGCGCTGGTCCACGTCGTTGTTGTAGCGCTCCTGGTACTCATCGTGTTTGCACTGGTACAGGTAGGCGGGCTCGTAATGGGCAAGCTCTGCGTGAAAAGTCGCCAACTCTTTACAGATGCCTGCAATCTGTTTGAAGTCGCCTTGCTTTTCGGCGTAGTGCAGCGCAATTTCCAGTTGTTCGAGTGCTCTTTCTGTATCATTCAGCTTCTGGAAGACTTCTCCTCTCCACAGGGCTACGTTGGAGAAGTTGTTGTAGTTCTGTTCAGGCTTCTTGGAGTAGATTTGATCTGCGCGGTCCAACAGGTCCAGGGCTTCTTCATATTGATCGCGCTCTATATAACAGAACCCTAAATTGGCATAGGCACTTGCGCGGGCATCCTCACTCGTGTCATCTGCATTTTCGATCGCCAAACGGAAAAAGTCTTCTGCATTTTCCTGCTCCCCTTGTGCCATATAGCTACTCCCAACACTAAGATAGTGCCAGGAAAGGCGCGTACGTATCCCCATCTGTTCGCACATGTCGACCACCTTTCTGCGGGCGCGTATGCTCTTTTCTGCCTCATCATTGACTTCGTAAATCTGCCCAAGCCCGGAATGGATAAGCGTCAGGAAATAATAGTCCTTCAATTCGAGTGGAGATTGCAGGGTCGTTATCATTTTGTCGGCCAGCAGCAATAACTCGATGGCTTTGGAGTAATTGACGTAGTGTAATTGCAGGAAGCCGTCGCGGCATATCAATCGGGCTTTTAAGCGCTCGCTGGGGAAAGTTTTAAGCAGTTTCCCTGCCTTAATGAGGTAATCGTGGGCCCGGCTCAAATCACCTGTATTGATACAAAGCCCGGCGTAGTCTATATAGGCCTCCGTCTGTTGGTTTAGAGACCCTCTTTCCTCCAGGATGGCCATAGCAGACTGATAATGAAATTCCGCCTGTTCATAATCGTACATCTGGTTCTTAATCGTTGCCTCGTAGAGGTGGTAGTTGAGCAGCAGGTCAGGCGTTTCAATGCTCTGGAGTATCTCGTAGAGCTCCTTTAGCAATTTTTCCGCCTGTTCAATATTGGAAAACACATAGTGTGCAATGAGCTTATCCAGTAAGATCAGGCGCTGCTTGGGGTCTGGCTGCATACTCAACTTGTTTTCAAGTTGCTGCAGGTTAACGACACGTTGTTCGGAAGCTTCGATAAACATGGTAGATGACGTAAGTATTTGAATAGCCCTGAAGGCAGATGCCAGACATGCACTATAGATATTTGCCCGGTCAGGGCAGGTATGTTCGGGGCTTGCCAAAACCCCAACATGCTCTTACAATTTCGGAATATTGGCAACCAATTTTAATAGCGTTCATTAATGTAGGTTTTGTATAGGTCATGGATTAGGATTTTTTGCCATATCAAGACCTGTCCCGCAAAGTAGCAGGAGAGCGCCCGGGAACCCCGACTTCATAAAAGGAGCCCTTTAATCCCCTTTCTTCGTGTAGCTACGGAGGTGAGGACCTGCCTGCGTGTCGATACTTCAGTCTCCGGTGGTCAGAGCCCACAGGCGACGAGACACAGACAGGCTTGATGCAGAGCTGGTGAAAAAGGCAATCCAGGGACGCACAAAATTTACGTTAATAAACTCTAATATAAGACAAATATAAAAAATGGCTATGCCTAAATAAATAGGGATAGCCATCTTTTCA
This sequence comes from Phaeodactylibacter sp., assembly GCF_040219495.1. Taxonomy (GTDB): domain Bacteria; phylum Bacteroidota; class Bacteroidia; order Chitinophagales; family Saprospiraceae; genus Phaeodactylibacter. Next base: position 88,874 of record NZ_JAVJSK010000009.1, read on the forward strand.
GAAGGGGGGTAAATATTTTAGAAAGTTACTGCGGCACTATACCACCACAGCCCTTATTCCAATTTTTCTTTTTACCCTTTTTACCACCGACGATCTTTTTCATGTCCTCTTTTTTGATCGACTTGAGTTCCTTCTTAATGTCCTCGAGGTTCTTTTTTGATCTTCCCATAGTAAATTAGATTTTCTGCACAGACTCTTAATACCAAAAGCATTACAGCTACCTATGCATCCGTAAAAGTAAAAAAACAATCCAATGCACCGAAGCATTGTAACCGCAAGCTTGATATATTTATATCTTACATAAACGGTATTTCTATGTGACTGTTCTTCACACCATTTGGATCAGGTGCTTATGCGTTTGTAAATCGTAAAGTGTTTTGTGTAGATTTGTTCTAGGGAATTCAAGATAACAATATAAGGTTTTCTGCAATTGCTGAATGTAACAGACTTATGCTGCAAAAAACATAATTGCTAAGAGTATTTGCTCAAATATAACTCAACCTGTCACTCATACTCCCATCAGAACAAGCCCGATGGGGTTCCAGGTAACGATATGTAAGAAACGATGCCAATAGGAGATACTAAAGCCCCTCCTGCAACCTTTTCATTCTTTCCATGAAAGCGGGTCGGCGGCGTCGGGATACTTCTATCTGAATGTCATCATCCATGACGAGGTACCCTCCGTCTCCTTTGACGAACTTCCGCATAAAGTTTAGGTTGATCACGTGGCGTTTGTGGACTCGGTAGAAATTGAAGGGTGCCAACAAATCTTCGTAGGCCTTTATGGTTTTAGAAGCTGTTATGCGGTCTCCATTCTTTAGAAAAATATGAGTATAATTATCTTCTGCTTCAAACCGGACGATGTCCGCGATATTCACAAAGTAAATACCATCCAGAGCAGAAATGCTCATCTTAGTGAAAGCGTTCGGATTATTATAGTAGCTGTTGAATAAGTCCAGCCGTTTTTCTACTTCTGAATTTTGCCGGAGGTTGATGCGTGCCACCGCTTCTTTTAAAGCATCAGGGTCAATAGGCTTAAGAATATAGCCAATAGAGCTATATTGACAAGCTTTAACCGCGTACTCCTCGTAAGCTGTTACAAAGATTACTTCAAAATCGATAGGTCGAATCCGGTTCAGCATCTGAAAAACAAGACCATCCGGAAGGCTGATGTCGAGAAAAGCCACATCCGGCACCTCTTCATCCAACAGCGCAATCCCCTCCTCTATCGTACCTGCATCTCCAATTATATTAACCTGTGGGCAATGCTCCTTGAGCAGATTCTTCAGGTTATTGAGCCCTTTGGCTTCATCTTCAACAATTATGGCTTTGAACAAGGCTATCTTAATTTTAGCAGTTAAGGCACTAACAGCCACAAATTCCCTACCAAATATACAATATTTTTCGGTTAATTGGCACGCCCCTTCAAAAATAGTGGTACGTCAAGCCGAGGAATAAGTAGACTGAAACAGGAATATTCGAAATTCACTGCGGCAAATATAAATTAAAAATAATACAATATAAAAGATTTCAACCACCCCTTTTCTACTCAAAGCGAGCTATTTGCAGATAGCTAAGAAAATGCGTAGCGCTGACTTCCCCCTTCCGGGCATATGGCCTGCTCCTGAAAAGCGGCCGCCCGGGCTGAGACTATGTTTGGAGGTTGCCCCTATTGCACACAGGGGCTTATGAACCCCGTAATGCGGCGGGCAGGCTATGCTGCCACCTTAGATTTCCATAACGAATCCGCTCCAAACATACTCTTAGAGCGTGTTGGGATTTTGGTCTTCTAGTCGAAAACTAGCAATTTTTTGGTTAGACGAGACCCGAAAACTGGAGTTTAGCCTAAGCTAAATGAGGATTTTCGGGGCGAAGTATAAGCGAAAAAGTGCAGTTTACAGACCGATTACTAAAGTCCCAACACGCTCTTAGTCTGTGCGCACGCTTCTAAAATCAGATTTTCCCAACGGATGGGGCATCCCTGGTTTCTGAAATCTCTCAAGAAATCCTAATTTGCCGGAAAGCATCAATGCGGAGACTATGCAGCATTCTGATTCATCAAGACTAAAGCATAAAATTCATGAAATTATATTTGAGGCAGATACGCCCGAAGGCAAGGCGTTTGATGTTATTTTGCTCCTGCTCATTGCCGCCAGTGTCCTGACCGTCACGCTGGAAAGCGTGGAGCATCTACAGCAGCGGTACGCGACTGTGTTCACAATTGTAGAGTGGATCTTTACGGTTTTCTTCACCCTTGAGTATTTGCTCCGCCTGTACTGTGTGCTTCGCCCAATGAAGTATGCCACCAGCTTTTTCGGTATCGTCGACCTGCTCGCGATACTGCCGTCCTACCTGGCGCTGTTCCTGCCTACCGCTCAGTACTTTCTTATCATCCGCGCCTTCCGGCTGATCCGGATTTTCCGGATTTTCAAGATGGCGCACTTTATTAATGAAGGGGATATTATCATACAAGCCCTGCGGGCGAGCCGGGCCAAGATCACGGTATTCCTCACTTTTGTATCCCTGCTCGTGATTATTATTGGCGCAATCATGTATTTGATTGAGGGAGGAACTAATGATGGCTTTTCCAGCATTCCACGCAGTATATACTGGTCTATCGTCACCCTTACTACCGTAGGCTACGGCGATATAACGCCACTGACAGGTTTGGGGCAGTTCATTTCGGCCATTGTCATGATTTTGGGTTACGCAATCATCGCGGTGCCTACCGGAATCGTATCCGCAGAGTTTGTCAGAGAATACAGAAATAACAAAGCCACTACTCAGGCCTGCCGGTACTGTGGCAAGGAAGGGCACGATCATGATGCTATTCATTGTAAATACTGTGGCGAAGTGCTTAACCTCTAAAACTCACCGGACAACCAGTACCGGAATATGAAATTCGAAATTCAACAATTGTATAGCTGTGCTGCCCAGCAGCATAGCAGGGAGGTTACTCCGCCCTTTTGACCCGATAACGACCCAGTCCTTATTTTTTTGTATTGCAAAGTCATAAACGGCCTGTGCGGTGGTTCGGTCCTCGCTGTAAGTGAAAACACACGGCACTTCCTGTAAATCTTCCGGAAGGCTGCGCCGGAAACGCCGGTGTTGCGCTTCCGCTTCCTCCTTCATAGACTTTCGGAACCCCTGCACAGGGATAAAGGGAAAATAATGCATGGGAATGATGTACACGTGCTGATTGGTAAGGACCCCATCTACCGCTTTGGCAATACGGTGCCCGACCATCATCGCCCGCTTAGAAGCCTGGGAAAAATCTATAGGCACCACGATACGGCTAACAACATGAGGCGCTGTTTCCGGCACGCTGAGCAGGTCAGATCTAAGCGTCGTTTGCCGAAGCACTTTCTCAGCGACCTGCCCCGAGCCTTTGTAAGACAACTTCTTGCCTAGAACGATCAGGTCCACACTTTCGGCATTGGCTATCTTCACGATCTCCTGAGCGGTTGAGCTGCCTTCGGTCACCATTACCTCCCAGTCTACGTCCGGGGCAGACTGACTAGTATCATCCAAAAAATGGGTCTCTATCTGTTCCTCAAGCTCCTCTCCGATTAGCTCTGAGAGCGGGCTCTCCAGCTCTTCCATCAGTACTTCCAGTTCTTCGGGATAATCAAACCGGATGTTGTGCTGGAAATACACTTTTTCTATGCCGGGGAGGGTGTTGCACAAAAAACGTGCATACCTCAACAGGACCTGATCCATATCGGTCAAATCCAGGCCAAAGACCATTGATTTATAGGCAACCATAGGCTATTCCACTTTATTTTTTTTCTGCCTTTTGGCAATGAGTTCTGATAAAACCTTCTGGTAGGACGCCCGCTCCTTTTGCTGCTTTTGCTGTTGCAAGTCATCGTATTCCTGTACTAGTCCTTTATACAGGCTGTAGCACATAACAAACAACAGTAGCGTAAAGGGCAGCCCAAGGAGGTAGCGAGTCATTTGTAAAGTACGATTCATAAAAACTAGTGTTTAATTAAAAAGAAACATAGACCTGACAGGCTCCGAAGAGCACTGTTTTTCTTAACTTAAAAGAATAAATTGCTTAATTTTAGCACAAAAGCCTAAAATAAATGACAAAAAAACACATTACATCGTACATAATATTCACATTATTTTTTTTCACAGGGATCTACGGCCAGGAAAAAACGCCAAATACAGATAGCCTGTCGGCTATTCGTGTCGGCGTGAAGGTATCGCCTCCTTTTTTGTTCAAAAAAGATACAGATCAGCTGAAGGGTATTAGTGCATGGCTCTGGGAGCAGATTGCCTCAGAAATGGGCCGGTCCTTTGATTATCAAGAGCTTAGCCTAAGTGAAGTTCTTCGTCAACTGCAGTCAAAAGACCTAGACATTGCCATTAACCCTCTGACCGTAACGAGCGACCGGATTGAGCGTATCGGGTTCACTCAGCCGTTCTTTGTTTCCTCTTCTGCCATCGCGACCCGGAGCAGCAGCAGCTGGGAAAGTGCCGCTGCCTTTGTGAAAAAATTCTTCTCTGCCAACTTCATCAAAGCCATTTTTGTGCTTTTTATAGTCATTTTTATATTCGGCTTCATTGCGTGGCTTTTTGAGCGCAAGGCCAACCCGGATGAGTTCCCTGATGGCTGGGCCGGCATGTGGGAAGGCATTTGGTGGTCGGCCGTAACGATGACTACGGTGGGCTATGGCGATAAGTCGCCTCGTTCGCTCGGTGGAAGGGTCGTCGCTCTCGTGTGGATGTTTACCGCCATCATTATTATTTCAAGCCTTACGGCAAGTATTGCGTCTTCCCTTACGGTCAATCAGCTGAGCAGCGATATTGAGAGCCTGCAGGAGCTCCGGCAATACGAGGTGGGGTCAGTTGCTTCCTCGGCCAGCCTTCAGTTTTTGGAAGACAACTATGTGCCGGCTCAGCCTTATCAAAATATTCAGGAAGGATTGGATGCACTGGAGGAAGGTGAAATAGATGCTTTTGTGTACGATGAGCCCATCCTGAGGTACGAAATCCTAAGCAGCAACCGCAAAGCATTGCAGGTCCTCCCCTATCGGTTCAACACGCAGTACTATAGCTTTGGCTTGCCCAAAGGCAGCCCGCTGGCTGATCAGATCAACCCCATTATGCTGCGCATCCTGGAGAGCAGCCGCTGGCAGGCTATTCTTTCGGAGTACGACTTGAAGGAGAAGTAGTCCTGGCCCGGACATTCCCCCTGCTTCTCTTTCTTGTTGCGCTAACATTCAGGTGCAGGGCGTGTTATGCAAATAAACATTGCCTATGCGCTACCTGCCCTTGCTTTTTATGACCGCACTCCTATACGGGTGCAAAATCAGTGATTACGCTTCTGATTCCATGCCTGTGGAACACCGGATTTGGGATAGCCTGCTCCAAAAACACGTTACCGAAGACGGGCTGGTCAACTACGAAGGCTTCATAGCGGACAGTGCCCGGCTTAATGATTACCTGGATGTGCTGCGGCAAAACCACCCCAACGACAAACACTGGTCGCGGGACGAACAGCTCGCTTACTGGATCAATGCCTATAACGCATTCACGGTCAAACTGGTGGCCGACCATTACCCGGTGGAGAGCATTAAAGACATCAAGAATGGCATCCCTTTCGTTAATACCGTCTGGGACATCAAGTTTATAGAAATAGAGGGGCGTACCTACGACTTAAACAACATCGAACATGGGATCATCCGCCCCGGGTTTGAAGAGCCCCGCATCCACTTTGCGGTCAATTGTGCCGCTATTTCCTGCCCTAAGCTCAGTAACCGGGCTTACATGCCCGGGCAGCTCGATGCGCAGCTGACACAAGCCGCAAAAGATTTCCTTGCCCAGGAAAGCAAAAACCAGTTAAGCCCCAATTCAGTCCGCCTATCGAAAATCTACACCTGGTACGGAGGGGACTTCAAAACCAACGGGCAGACCATAATTGGCTACATCAATCAGTATGCCCCCATCGAAATCAATGAAGATGCAGAGATTTCTTACCTGGAGTACAACTGGAGCCTGAACGCACAGTAGCTGTTATTGCTGCAGCCGGGCAAGGCCAGCTTTAGCTTTTTGGTGCAACCCCACGCGGTACTCTTCGGGCCTTAGGCTGAGGCAACGCTCATAAGCCTGGCGCGCCTGGGTCCGTTCGTCCAGCTCTTCGTAGATCACGCCCATCTGTAAAGCTGCGTTGCAAGCATAAAACCAGGGAGAGTCGGCTCCTTTATCCAGCGTCAGCTGATAATGGCGCAGCGCCTCTTCATATTGCTCCATCCCGTGCAACAGCCGCCCCAACCGGTAGTAGTATTCCAGCTCATGGGCACTTTTGAAATTAGCGGCCTGCTGCACGGCCAGCAGCTGGTAACCTTTCTGAAAATAGCCTCCGTCAAAGAGCAAGCGTGCCCGGAGCAGGTCCAGGTTAGGCACAATACCGGCGGTAGCCTCCTGCTGCGCGTTTTTGTCTCCGCCGGCTACAGCGTCCCCGTGCGCAATACAATTCAGCATATGGCGCTTATACCCCTCCTGATTGCCGTTGATGAGAGCCTGCCAGCCTAGTTTCTGGTACGTTTCTTTGATGAAATTCCTGCCGTTGTACGCTTTGAGGTACTGCTGAAAGTACGGGGCAGCGTCCGAATCCAGCCTCCTTAGTTTGGCCAGCCCCAGCATATAATCCAAATAAGGGAAATTGAAATACACACCGTTTTTGGGATGGAGCTGCAGGACTTCAATCGCCTGATCGTTACGCCCGGTCCGCATAGCAACGTGGGCCAGAACAAAACAGTGCAGCGGGCTCTGACGAGGTGACAACCCGGCTTTGTTGACTGCTTTCCAAGCTGCATCCCCCTTGTTTTCCAGGTGCAGCAGCAGCATGGCGTAGAGCACTTTGGTCTCTTTTTCGAAGACGAAATCATGCGACTTGGCATATTCCAGCACCGCTTCCACCTCGCGCCGCCCTTCTTCAATCGTACCTTCAAGGCCGCCCAACAGCTTAATGCCCCATTTGTAACTGTCCGGAATAGTACCGACCATAGCATGTAGGATGCCCAGGTCCTTCTTGTTGGGCATGAAATCGGGGTACAGGGCTTCATTTTCCCTAAGAAGCTTGTAAGCCTTGCTTACTTCCGTAAAAGCGCCAATGTAGTCTTCAAACCGCAAGCGGACCAATGCCCACTGCAAGCGGATATCGGCCTGAACGAAGCGGTAGTAGGGAGAGTTGGGGTCGCCGTTGTTCGCGATGGTCTCCAGCCGGCGGTCCCTTTTGGCTTTCAGTACTTTGTAATCCTCCTCGTTTTCGTTGATGTACAGTTTGAAGAAGTCGATGTAGTTTTCAATATGGTGGACGATAAGATTGTCCGGTTCCTGCAAACGGACTTTGGCCAGGAGGGCATAAGCCTCACCAAAGCGCAGGTCGGTCGCCTTTTCGTAGGCGGTTCTGGCGTCAACGGTAAAATGGAAATACTTACCTGCTACGAGGCACACAGGAGCAAACAGGATTAGCGAAGCGAAAAGGAAAGTCCGGAGGGCGTACATATCACTTGGTTTGGGCACAAAGATAATAAACCAGTGCTTTGTCAAGTATGGAAAGCAGAGTAAGGTGTCAGCAGGTTTTTGTCCAAATCAAAGCCTGTCCCGCTGAATAGGGGGAGCGGTGGTTCGCGATTAACTTCGGAAAGGGCCCCCTTTAGTCCCCTTCTCTCGTGGAGCGATATGAGCTGTTCGCTAACGTAGAGCTGGGCAAAAAAGCTGCCACAGATTACCCGTTATTTCATACTTGACAAAGCACCAGGAAGCCCCGACAGCACATTACAGGCTTATCAGGGCTTCTTTAACAGGTGATTGGAGCAAACAGGGCTATGCAGCCTCCGTCTCTCCGGTTACTTCAGCAGCAATGGTATCATCTACCAATACGCGGCTGCAGTGCTCACAGGCAATGATTTTCTTCTGCATAGCAATCTCCAGCTGTAGCTGCGGCGGGATCATGTTGAAACAGCCACCACAGGCGTTACGCTCCACAGTGACCACCGCCATTCCGTTGCGGTAATTGGTGCGGGTGCGGTCATAAGCGCGCAGCAGGCGATCTTCAATTTTCTTGCGCCACTTCTCCGCTTCCTTGCGCAGCTTCTGCTCTTCTTTTTCGGTCTTCTTGATGATCTCCTCGAGCTCTACCTTTTTGGTAGCGAGATCCTTAGACTTACGATCCAGGCGCTCCTGATTGGCCTCCAGGGTTTCCGCTTTACGCTCTTTGTCTTTTTCTACACCGCGGATTTTCTTCTCAGAAAGCTGAATCTCCAGATTCTGCATTTCCAGCTCCTTCATCAGGGCATCGTATTCGCGGTTATTCTTTACGTTATCGAGCTGTGTATTGTAACGCTCAATTAAAGCCTCCGCCTCCTTGATATTCGCGCCGTGCTTGGAAATTTCCGAATCAAAGTCGGCAATTTGCTCATTGAGCCGGTTGATCCGGGTTTCCAGACCAGCAATCTCGTCCTCCAGGTCGCTTACCTCAATAGGCAGCTCCCCCTTCAGGATTTCAATCTCGTCAATCTTGGAGTCAATGGTTTGGAGTTCGAATAAGTTTTTCAGTTTCTCCGCAACAGTGGGTTCTCCTGCCATTATTGTATATTGATTTAATAGTGATCAGATGGAATTGTAGCCTTTTATACTACAAGTAATGAACGGGATTCGTTGTGACTTCCGTGCAATAAGCGGCAAAATTACTAAATTTCTGAGAAATAATCTCCTGCAACAGCTGTATTGTAAACTGCTCGCTTTCATAATGCCCGATATCGGCAATCACGATTTGCCCGTCTGCATCAAAAAATTCGTGGTATTTGTAGTCCGCAGTTATGAAAATATCCGCCCCCTGCCCCTTTGCAGCACCGAGCAGGAAACCGCCTGCTCCACCGCAAACCGCCACAGTCCTGACGGGCTGCCCGAGCAGAGCCGTATGCCGTATGACGCTGACATCCATTGCTTTTTTCAGGTGCTTCAGGAAAGCGTCTTCTTTCATGGGCTTTTCCAGGCGCCCGATCATTCCGGAACCCACCAGCGGGCTTTTATTTTCAATAGCCATCACTTCGTAAGGCAGCTGCTGCTCCGGCACACTGTCGCGGAGTGCCCGAAGCACAGCCGGCTGTTGGCCCGTAGCGAAAAAGACCTCCAGCTTGACCTCCGCTACCGTCTGCCCGCGCTGCGTACCTACACCCAAAGAAGCATAACTCAGCGCTTCTTCCTGACTGAGCGTGCCGGCTCCGGCGGCGAAGAGCGCCTTGCGGACGGTATCGCTATAGGCCGGCGGTACGTATACGCTCAGCTTTTTCATTACCCCAGCCGGTGCCAAAATCCGGGTATCCTGTAGCTTCAGCTTCTCCGCTATACGGGTATTGACGCCCTGATAGTAAACGCTGTCCAGATTGGTGTGTATAGCATATATGGCGATATCGTGCCGGATGGCTTGTATGACCACCCGCTCCACGTAGTTGCGGCCGGTGAGGCTTTTCAACCCTTTGAAGACAATGGGATGGTGGGCCACGATCAGGTTACAGCCCTTTTCGATGGCTTCCGCCACAATGGCCTCGGTAGAATCCAGGCAACAGAGCACTCCTTTTACTTCTGCGCTGTCATCTCCCGTAATCAGTCCGGCATTATCGTACCCGGCCTGATAGACCGGCGGTGCAATTTGTTCCAGGTGTTGTATGACGTCACGGATCTGCATTAGGATTGATTTCTGATTTTCGCCTCGATAGAGGTCGTGGAATAACCGTTAATATAAGATAAGACACGGACTTCTCCGCCATGTTCGAGCACGGTGCCGGCTCCAACAATTTCCTCAATCGTATAATCCCCTCCTTTCACGAGCACATCAGGCAGGAGCAGATCGATCAGGGCCGCCGGGGTGTCCTCCTCAAAAGGCACCACCAGGTCTACAAATTGCAGGGAGGCCATTTGCCAAAGGCGGGTAGCTTCATCATTGATGGGCCGGTTTGGGCCTTTGAGCCGTCGGACGGAGGCCGCTGCGTTGAGCCCGATGATGAGCGCATCGCCCAGCTCCCGGGCTTGCGCCAGGTAGTGAATATGCCCGTAGTGCAGCAAATCGAAACAACCGTTGGTAAAAACGACCTTCCGGCCTTGTTCCCGCCACAATTGCCGTTTGGCCTTTGCCTGTGCCCGGTCTGCTATCTTGGCTTTGATGTCCTCAATCATAAGTTATGCGTTGGCTGTGACTACCCGCTCCGGGCCATTGCCGGGCTGATAGTTGCGGTTGAGAATGGGCAGGAAGACCAGGGCGAAAATACCAACCAGCACATTACAGCCCAACTGTATAGAAAAGAAAGCGATGTTGGCCCAGGAAAAGCCGTCTTCTCCACTTATACCATACATGGTCAGTGCCGTCTGTGCCAGAAAATGATAGGTGCCCATACCACCGGGGGAAGGGATGACCACGCCCCAGCCACCAAAAACGAATACCGTAAGCCCTGCAATAGCCGGTAATCCGGCAGTAGGCGCAAAGGCAAAGAAGCAGAGGTAGGTCATCAGATAGTACATGAACCAGATGTTCACACTGTGGAAAAAGAACCACCAGGGGTTTTCAAGCTGACGTACCGTCTGCAGCCCTTCCCAAAAGCCGAGCGCCAGTGCCCGTACTTTTTTGTAAATCGCAGTGCGGGACAACGGCTTGCGCAGAAGGTACAGGAGCCCAAGGCCCAAAATGCCCACCCCGGCCGCGACGGCCATCAGGTTGCCCAGATTGGCCAGCTTGCCCAGGTCGGCCTTCTCATTTACAAACTGCCAGATGGTGTCGAACTCCAGCAAAAAAGCAAGGCCCGTGACCAGCAGAATGCTGATGACGTCAATGATACGGTCCACAACGATAGTGCCCATCACCTTTTCCAGAGGGATTTTCTCGTACTGTGCTAATGAAGCCCCTCTCACCACTTCCCCCATCCGGGGCAGGCCCAGGTTGGCAAAGTAACCCAGCACAGTGGTCAGAAAAGCATTGACAAACCGGGGCGTATACCCCATCGGCCGGATGAGCATGCTCCACCGGATTGCCCGGCTCACATTGCTCACCATGAAGGCGACCAGCACCATGAGCACCCAGAAGTAATTGGCTTCCTGAAAGTCGGTAACTACTTTTTGAAACAAACTGCAGTCTTCAGCGGAGATGCCTTTGAGGGCACATTCTTCCTGATACGCTGCATTTTGGCTTCGGTACACCAGGAAAAGAATCCCCAGCCCCAGGCCCAAAAACAACAGGAATTTCAGAATATTGATGAGTGTCTTTTTCAAAGGTCACTTGATTGATATTGCGCGCAAAGATAGGTGACAGTGGCTAAACCGCAAAGCGCCGGCCACCAGTGAAAAACATACTGAAGCTCAACATTTTAGAGCGCTCCGGGTTTTATGGCAAAAAAAGATTGAACCCCGGGAAGCTACACCCGAAAATCTGCCCCTTTACTGGCTTTTGGCCCACACCGGGGCGGTTAAGGCCCTTCGTTGAATTTGTTGGGCCGGTTAGCATCATTGAAGTCAGCCCTTACTATCCTAACCGGCTCAACAAGAAGCACGATCTGGCAATTTAACCTTCCTTTACGAATAATTTCTTGCTGAAAAGCAGTAAATTACGGTAATTTGCGGCGCATTATTGAAACAAGCATATCGTACCAATGACCAAAAGAGTAATTCCTGTAGTCGACCTGTCTCAATTCACTCAGGGGGATGCGGGCTCCCGCAAGGCTTTCGTAGCTGAACTGGGCCAGGCTTTCCACGAAATCGGTTTCGTCGGTGTCACCGGCCACGGTATATCCGAAAAACTGATCACTGATTTTTACAACGCTTCTAATGCCTTTTTTTCACTCCCTAAGGAAGTGAAAAAACAGTACGAAATAGCAGGCATGGCCGGGCAGCGAGGCTACACTTCTTTTGGTAAGGAGCACGCCAAGCAATCCAAAGTGGCCGACCTGAAAGAGTTCTTCCAAATTGGCCAGGAGGTACCCGACGACGACCCGCGCAAAGCGGAATACCCGGATAATGTGCACGTTGCAGAAATTGCAGCATTCACCAACCTCGGGCTGGAATTATACCGGGCCTTCGAAAAGGCAGGTGCCGAATTACTGAAAGCCATCGCCATCCACCTAGAGCTCCCGGAAGACTACTTTGAGCAGCACATCGAAAAGGGCAACAGCATTCTGCGGGCGATCCATTACCCGCCTATCACACAAGAGCCCGACTCTGCCATCCGGGCAGAACAGCACGAAGACATCAACCTGATCACCTTACTCGTTGGGGCATCAGCGGGTGGATTGCAACTGCTGAATAAAGACGGCGAGTGGCTGCCCATCATGCCGGAGGAGAACGAGATCGTGATCAATGTAGGGGACATGCTGCAGCGCCTGACCAACAACTACCTCAAGTCGACGACCCACCGTGTGGTGAACCCACCGCGTGAAGAATGGCACTTGCCCCGGCTTTCTATTCCGTTTTTCCTGCACCCGAAGTCAGAAATGGACCTCAGTGCACTGGAAAAGTGCATCACAACCGACAACCCACTGCACTACAAACCTATTACCGCCGGCGAATACCTGGACGAACGGCTGCGCGAGATTGGGCTAAAAAAATAAGGGCTGCAGAAAATCAACGCCCCTGATTTTGCTTTCAAGTGACTTCGGGACGGGCTCTTCAAAAGTCTTAAGAGAAATTCGGAAGTAATTTTTCAAGTCGTCCTAAAATACATTACTTTCACTAAACTTAAACCTCTTATTACGGTCTGATGACTAAAAGCAGGTTGATAAGGACAGCATAATGCTGTAATTTTGTACCAATTAAAACTGATCATTATGGAAACTATATTGTTGTTCAACTTCTTCGGTCCGGAAATGCTCGTCGTGCTTTTTGCGATTCTGTTGCTTTTCGGCGGTAAGAAGATCCCTGAACTGATGCGCGGCATCGGCAAGGGCATTCGGGAGTTCAACACCGCACGCTCTTCGCTCGAAAGCGAGCTCAAGGATGGCATGGATGCGGCTGAACGCAGAGAAGCTGAGAAAAAAGAAAACAGTAACGCATAAAATCCACGGCTTCGTGGCTAAGAGCATGTTTGGAGCTCGTTACTATTCCAAATCAACGCTTTATGAACCCCGCAGAAATGCGGGCAAGCTCTGACTTCCTCACTAAATTTTTATTTAGCCCGCTAAACTCGAATTTAGTGCCTTTGTCAGAACCATAAATCCTTGATTTTTATGACGAAACCGCTCCAAACAAGCTCTAAACAGAAAAAGCCATCCGGAAACATTCCCGGATGGCTTTTTTCATGCAGTGGCACTGGTGATGCTTATTTTCTGCCAAACAGCCCTCCCAGCATTTTCATGCCGATGCTCGCTACGTCATCCACTACACTACCATCGCCATCGCTGTCCAAAAACTTCATGGCCATATCGATAGCGGGATTGTCTGAATTTGCACGCTCTGCTGAAACGGTTCCGGACAGCAGGGAAGCGATCCCTGCAATATCCAGGCCTTGCTCCTTCTTGGTTTTGCCTAAAGCGCCCATCACGACCGGTGCCAGCATCGTCATCAGGCTACCCGTTTTATCGGAGTCCAGCCCACTCAGCTTGCTGATCATTTCTACCGCACCACCCTGCTTATTGCCCAGGACGTGGTTCAGGATGCCAGAGCCATTGAGCATCCGGGTGTCCTGAGACTGGGCTTGCTGACCGCTCAGCATCCCCACTACATCGTTCAGGATACTGCCGTCGTGGTCGCGCTCCAGCGCGTTATTCAGCGCTTGTGCGCCCTCTGTAGATTCTGCGTTTTTAGCCAGTGCGCCCATCAGCGTATTCACAATGCCAGAGGCTGCTGCGGCGGTACTTTCTTTATTGGCACCTCCGATTTGCTGGCTCAGTTGTTCAATCATTCCCTCGGAAAGAGAACCTTGCAGGAGGTTCATTAAGTTAGCTTCCATATTGTTTTTTATGGTTGATTATGGTGATAAGAGCTTATTTGGATTTTAAACTTTGGGCTGCTCTTGCCAAATTCCGTCCTGCTCTTCGGTCACGTAGCTAAGGCTATGTGATTCAAGATTGGGCCCCTTTAATGCCATTCTTGAATGTCTCACGCCTCGGTCAGAACAAAATTTGGCTACGTTCACTTCAAAAGCAAAATCCCAACAAGCTCTAAATTACAGATTGTTTTTCGGGTAGCAAAGCTTTCTGTCTGCCCGAAACAGCCTTTTGTAGACGTGTTTTCCCCGGCTGGTCACATCAACTATCAGCTGATTGGGCTGTTTCTTCAAAAAAGAGTGTGTTGGGACTTTAGCGATCGGTCTGTAAACTGCTGGTTTTCGACTAGAAGACCAGAGTCCCAACACACTCTAAAACCTTTCCGATTCATGATGTGGAACGATCTAAAAGCAGTAATGGCTTGGTTTCGCGGCGAGCAGGAGCCTGACACACCGGATATGGACCGGGGGGTATCCAGCCTCATGCGGCTTGTCGCAGCCAACACCATGGCCAACATACGCAAAGCTCAGGAACAAGCCAATGATCTTCCCTACGCTTCGGATGAATTGGATCAGGCCCTCCCCACTTCAACATCCGCTACCAAAGCACCGGAACGCCCGCATCCCTTTACGGAAAAAGACAGCATGGCGCACCTGGGAGGCAACGCCTCTGCCCGCAGAGATGAACAAGAACCGCCACAGGGCGCCTGAACACAATAGCCCCTACGCTGACTTGCCACTCACCACTACTACTATTTCGCCCTTTACTTTTGCCTGTTCGCCATAGTAAGCGATGAGCTCGTGCAGCGGGGCCGTCCTAATCTCTTCGTGCATTTTGGTCAGTTCGCGGGCCACGCAGGCCAGGCGGTCTGCGCCGCAACACGCGGCCAATTGCTGCAAGCATTTGACCAGCCGGTATGGTGATTCGTACAATACAAAAGTAACCGGCAGCTCCGCCAGGTAACTTAACCGCGTCTGACGGCCCTTTTTGTGAGGCAGAAACCCCTCGAAGTGAAATTTGTCGCAGGGTATACCCGAAGCAACAAGAGCAGGGACGAAAGCCGTAGCGCCTGGCAGGCATTCTACCTTTACGCCCTCCTGTACGCAGGCGCGCGACAGCAGAAAGCCAGGGTCAGAAATTCCGGGCATGCCTGCATCCGAAATCAGCGCCATGCGGGTACCACCTTTCAGCTGTTCCAGCAGGCCTTCGGTAATTTTATGCTCATTGTGCGCGTGGTAAGCCCGCAGAGGCGTGGTAATATCGTAATGGTCCAGTAGCTTCCTGGACGTACGGGTATCTTCAGCGAGGATAAAATCCACCTCTTTTAGCAGGCGCAGGGCCCGGAGTGTGATGTCTTCCAGATTGCCTATAGGCGTAGGAATGAGATGGAGCATATGAATTCAGTTCAGTGAAAATATCAAATGGCAATAGTGCTCTGTAAAGTATCAAATGAAGAGTGTAGTCAGGTCACTAAGCGACGAGTGCTTAGAGCGTGTTGTGTTTAGATAGCCCAGCGATTTTTTCTTTAGCCAAAGCCTGCCCCGCAGCATTGCGGGATTCCCGACCTTAGAGGCGCTAAGGCTGGCGGTTCTTCAACGCCGGATCAAGGAAAAAGCGCTCCTAGAAAACCAACCGTTATTGATTGCTCGTCGCTAAGCATTGGAAGACTTCGGAGAAGTCACACATCTTTAACCTTGGCAACACCACAGGAGATCGACTTCGGAGAAGTCGCATGTTACCCCCAGCCGGAAGAGATGCACCTTATGCTCATCTCTGGAAACCCAGCTTTTCATAAGACTTGACAAAGCACTCGTGGAGTATCTCGGAAGTGACTAAACGTAAAAGTTCAGCAAACCCAAGGCTTCCAAGCGTAAAATACGCCGCGTCATTTCGGACTAGCCGCACTAGTGCTTTGTAAAATGCCGAACGGCAGAAAAAACAACATACAGCACAACGACTGCTGAAAAAGCCACCTCCTGTGTCAGGATGAGCAACAGCAGCGCAATGCCTGCAAAAATAAATTTTATCTCGTTGCCAGCCCACGTCAATGATTTGAACTTGAGCGCAAACATGGGAATTTCGCTCACCAACAGATAAGACTGCAGCGCGATTAGCGCATACAGCACGATTGGGCTGCGCACAACCCACTCCCCCATACCGTAGCTGTCTAAAGCGTAGATCAGCATCAGGCCCGTCACAAACATGGTACTCGAAGGCGTGGGCAAACCGATAAACCCCTCCGTCTGACGGGTGTCGAGATTGAATTTAGCCAGCCGCATACCAGAAAATGCCGAAAGGACAAAACCGGGCACCGCTGCATACACCAAAGCTCCTGTACCCTCCTGTTCCAGCGCAATCAGCAGCAACTGATAGTAAATCGCACCGGGCACAACTCCAAAAGATACCACATCAGCGATAGAGTCCAGCTCTTTCCCTAATTCTGAATGAACGCCCAGCAGCCTTGCCACGAGACCGTCCGCATAATCGGCAGCCACAGCAGCCACGATAAAGCCAAAGCCCGTCACATACTGTCCGTACAGTATACTCACCAATGCGCAGCAACCAAAAACCAGGTTGAGCAGGGTAATAGCGTTTGGAATATGCTTTTTGACCATGATGGCGCGAAGGTACGAAAAGCCGGGGGTTCAGGAAAGTAGCCGACTAAGAGAGCGGGTTGGGACTTTAATTTTATTTAGTAACTTACCGTTGAATCACGTCCGACGCTATGAAAACGACAACCTACCTCTTTCTTATGGCGGTGTGCCTGCTGTCCGTTCAGTGGGCATTGGCTCAGCCCGCCAACGACGACTGTGCCAATGCATTCCTGATTACGGAGCCTGTCAATTGGTGCTCCTCAGAGGGTCAGTTCACGACTTCTGAAGCTACCGGAGACGCCACTTTCACCCCTTCCTGCTACGAGGCAACAAGTGATATTTGGTTTACCTTTACGGCTATAGCCCCCTCACTCAGCGTCTCTGTGTTGGGCGGTTTCTTATCCAATCAGTTAAGCCAGCCACAGGTCACCCTCTACACCGGCACCTGTGAGGGCCTCAGTGAGGTGACTTGTCAGGCCGGCACCGGGCTTTCCCTACAGGTGATTGAGAATGAGCTGGAGCTGGGGCAAACCTATTACCTTCAGGTCCAAGGCCTCACTGTTGGCAACCTGTCCCTGTGCATCAATAACTACTCCGGTGAGATCGGAGCGGTTTCTGACTGCCCCGATGCGGCTATCCTGTGCAATCAGGACCCCTTTGTCATACCACAGGTGCTGAGCG
The DNA here is from genome assembly GCF_040219495.1 of Phaeodactylibacter sp. Taxonomy (GTDB): domain Bacteria; phylum Bacteroidota; class Bacteroidia; order Chitinophagales; family Saprospiraceae; genus Phaeodactylibacter. The sequence goes on from NZ_JAVJSK010000009.1 coordinate 106,131, forward strand.
GTGGCAATGACCCCAGTGAAGCCGACGATGCCGGATGCCTCAACATAGCAGGCCTGCCGGTGGAGACCTTTTCCACCTGGTTTGTCTGGACGGCAGCGGAAGACGGCAGCCTTACCTTTTCCCTCACGCCCATCAATGCCACAGACGATCTGGACTTTGTGCTGTACGAATTCCCTAATGGCCCGGGGGATTGCTCCGGAAAGACCGTGCTGCGCTGCATGGCCTCCTCTTGTTTTGGCCCTACAGGCCTGAACGAAAGCGCACTGGACATTTCGGAGCCCCCCGGTTGCGGCCCCGGGCAAGACAACTTCCTGTCCGAAATCCAAATGGAAGCTGGTGTGACCTATGGGCTGATGGTCAACAATTTCTCCCAGACCACCATTGGTTTTGAAGTAGCGTTTGGAGGTACCGGTTCTTTCTTCGGGGGAGAGGAGCGCCTGGCTGCTGAGGCACAGGAAGTCTGCCAGGACAGCCTGTTGTCCTTCACGGGGCTAAACCCGCCGGGCAGTGCCACCGTTGTGGACTGGCAGTGGGCGTTTGGCTCAGGTGCAACACCGGCTTTTGCGGCGGGCCCCGGGCCGCATGAGGTGGCGTTCAGTAGTGCGGGCACTCAGTTCGTACTCCTGCGAGCCACGACCGAACAAGGCTGCACCTCCACTGAAATCCTGCCCATAGAAGTGCTTTGCTGTGCCGATCATTTCAGTATCGTGCCGACTATTGCCCGGCCCTCCTGCGCAGGCGAGGCAGATGGCTCAATCGCGCTCCAACTGGAAAGCCCCTACGGCCCGCCATTCTTCATCACCTGGGAAGATGGCACCGATAGCAACCCAAAGGAAGAGCTGGCGGCAGGCCTGTACAGCGTTACGATATCTGACACCTCAGAATGCCATACTGTCCGCATCTTTGAAATCCCTCAGGCGCAGCCCTTTGAAATGGACACCCTCCTGAACCTGCCCAGCTGTGATGCCGGCATGGACGGCAGCATCACACTCCATGTTTCCGGTAGCGCTCCGCCTTTCATGTTTGCCTGGAATGGACTGCCCTTCTCTTCCGTCAATACCCTTGACAACCTTACGGCAGGGCTGTACACCGTTGCTATACAGGATAGTCAGGGTTGTACAGACACCCTGGAAATTGACCTGCAAGAGCTGGAACTCGTTTTGGACCCGCAGGTGACCAGCATCACCGCACCTTCCTGCTTTGATTTTCCTGACGGCCAGATCGCTATCGCTATCGCCAATGGCTTACCGCCTTACCAATTCGATTTTAATGACGGCAACGGCTACGTGGCATCAAGCGCACTCAGTGAGCTCTCGGCCGGCACCTACACGATAGCAGTCCTCGATGCTAACCTGTGCGAGGGCCAGTTTGTCATTGAACTGGAAGCCCCTCTTCCTCTGGAAGCAAACCTTCAACCCACGACCATCTCCTGCTATGGAGCAGCAGATGGCGAACTGATCCCCACACCCAGCGGAGGCACCCCACCCTACAGCTTTGAATGGGAAGACAACAGTAGTATAGCCGAACGTACCGACCTGCCTCCGGGCACCTACGCCCTCACCGTCACCGATGTGAATGGCTGCCTGGCCAATACGGCCTACGAAATGGCAGTGCCCGCGCCCGTAGAAGCCGATGTTGACTCCCTGGCAGGGCCCCTCTGTTTTGGCGACCTCAATGGTTTCCTTGCGGTAAGCGCAACCGGCGGACAGCCACCGTTCACTTATCAGATTGACGGTCTGCCTCTACAGTCCGATCCGGTTTTTACGAGTCTGGCGGCGGGCAGTTATGTTATCACAATCAGCGACAGCCGCAACTGCACCACAAGCATTAGTGGCAGCCTGCCTGCTCCGGAAGCCTTGTCCCTCGCCATTCAGGCACCGCCACCCATTGTACTGGGCGACAGCGGGCAACTTACCGTAATTACCAATGCGGTTGATCCGGTGTACGACTGGGCCCCTCCGGTCTTTTTGTCCTGTACAGATTGCGCCTCACCGGAGGTAGTACAACCCACTGCATCCACCTATTATACCTTAAGCGTAACCGATGAAGCAGGCTGCCGTACAACCGATTCAGTATTTTCAGAGGTCTTTTTAACCTATCCGGCTTATTTACCCAACGCTTTTTCGCCCAACGACGACGGTATCAATGACACCTGGCAGCCCTACGGTGGCCCTGCACTGGAACGCTGGCTGCAATTACTGGTTTTTGACCGCTGGGGAGGCCTGATTTTCGAAGCACAAAATCCGAATAGCCAAAATGCCGTTTTAGAATGGGACGGCAGGGCTGAAAACCAGCCTGTGCCTATCGGTGTATATACGTGTATTATTGATGGTCAATTTATTGATGGTACGGTCCGGCAATTCCAGACTGACCTCCTGCTTACCCGTTAACGCAAAATGAAGTGATGAAGAACTATAGCCTGTTTTACTTTTTGCTGTTGTTGATGCCCCTGCCTGTGCTGGCTCAGGGAGAAGACTGCAGCACCGCCACCCCTTTGCCGAACATCAGCAGTTGGTGCTCGGAAGGCGGGGCCTACTCTAATGTCAGTTTTGAAGATTCCGGCTTTACCACCGGTTGCTTCCCGAACGGGCAGGACAATTTTGACGTTTGGTTTTCCTTTGTGGCCGAAGCCACTACTGTTAACGTAAGTGTGGCAGGCGCTACCGGGCAGAGCAACGGGGGTACGCTGGACAACCCGCAATTTGCCGTTTACAGTGGTGAATGTGGCATACTCACAGAGATTGGCTGCTTCTCGGATGCCATCGGCGTGGGCAGCGGGCAGCTATTTGCCGGGCCTTTGGAAATCGGGCAGACTTACTACATACAAGTAGGCGCCCGGAGTGGCAATCAGGGCACCTTCCAGCTTTGCGTGAACAACTACAATGATATCCCCGACCCTTCCAGCGATTGCAATACCGGCGTAATACTTTGCGATAAATCCCCCTTTACCGTTGAACAGGTCACCGGTGTGGGCAGCAACCCCAACGAAATTGGCGATGTGGCCTGCTCTACTTTTTCCTGCCCGCTCAGCGAAAGCGGCTCCGCATGGTACAAATGGACCTGCGATGAGGCCGGTTCACTTACCTTTTCCCTCACCCCACTTAATCCGGCTGACGATCTTGATTTTATTCTCTACCAACTGCCTAATGGCATTAACAACTGTGATGAAAAATTCGATCTACGTTGCATGGCTTCCGGTGAGGTGGTGGGTGCAGCTTTTGATATTTGGGAGCCCTGTACTGGTGCGACCGGCCTGGCAGATGGAGAAGAGGATACGAGCGAAAACTGTGGCTGTGACCCGGGAGATGACAATTTTGTCGCCCCAATTGAAATGGAGGCAGGAGTCAGCTACGCGCTTGTCGTCAATAATTTTAGCCAGTCCGGCAATGGTTTCACTGTGGAGTTTGGCGGTACAGGCACCTTCCTGGGCCCGGAGGCAGAATTCAGGACCGAGCCTGAGCTCGACACCCTCTGCCTGGAAAACAGCATCACGTTTGTAGACGAGTCCAGCTTCATCGGCGGCCTTTCAGGCTGGGAGTGGACCTTCGGCGAAGATGCCAGCCCGGCAACGGCTACCGGGCAGGGGCCGCACGAGGTTACTTATAGCAGCCCGGGGCTGAAGAGTGTCCTGCTACGGGTGCTGACCAGTGATGGTTGTATCGTATCGCATGTGGAAACGATCTACGTGCAGTGCTGCGAAAGCAATTTCACCATCGATGATGCCATCGCCGATGTCCCCTGCCCGGACGACAGCACAGGCACCATCAGCCTTACGATAACCGGAGGAGTGCCGCCTTATATTTTCAACTGGAGTAACGGAGCAGACACGCCAAACCTCAACAACCTGGCGCCCGGTGACTACACCGTGACGATTACCGACGACTACACCTGCGATTCTGTGCTGACCTACACCGTGGGCAGCCCCCCTCCGCTGGATGTAGACACCCTTATCACCATGCCCACCTGTAATGGCGGCACCGATGGCGGCATTGAACTGCAACTGACCGGCGGCACTCCCCCCTACGAATACAGCTGGGAAGGACAGCCTTTCGGCAATGACAATACATTAACCGATCTGCCTGTAGGCGACTATGAGGTGGTCATCCGTGATGCCAATGGCTGCCTGACCGGGCTGACTATTCCCGTTAGAGAACTGGAGCTCATGCTTGACCCCGCACAGCCCGGAATTATCAACCCGTCCTGTACGGGCTTTTCTGATGGGGCCATTACCATCAATATTGCAAATGGGCTGCCACCTTATCAATATGACTTTAACAACGGCAATGGTTACGTGGCCAACAACAGCATTAGTGGGCTTAGTGCAGGCATTTACACCGTAAATGTCCTGGATGCCAATCTTTGCGAAGGCAACTTCACGATTACCCTGGAAGATCCGCCCCTCCTGATTGCCGGCTTGGAGGTGCAGGGCATCAGCTGTTTTGGAGAAGCAGATGCCCTAATCACGGCAACCCCGGAAGGCGGCACCGGAGCTTACAGTATACAATGGAGTACGGGTTCGGCGGAAGCGACCATCAGAGGGCTGGGAGAAGGCACCTACAGCTATACCGTTACTGATGCCAATGGATGTGTGGCTTCTGCTGATACCACAATCACACAACCTCCGTTGCTTGAGCTTGCCATACTGGACATTCAAGACGTACTTTGCTTTGGTGACACTTCGGGCATCGTCGCCCTGGAAGGCGCCGGCGGTGTGCCACCTTACGAATTCAGTGCTGACGGGCAGGTCTTTCAGATTGGCCCTGTTTTCGAAAACTTAGCTGCAGGTGACTATACCTTTGTGGTGATGGATGCTAACGGATGTATGGCTACAGCGGATGCAACGGTTACGCAGCCCCCGGAATTACTTGTGGATGCAGGAGCGGACATTCGTTTTGAACTGGGTTACAGTGGACAGATTGATGCGAGTGTGTCGAACCCAAGCGTCACCTACAGCTGGATGCCACCCGACTCTTTGTCCTGTATAGATTGCCAGGACCCCACTGCCAACCCGGTCAATACGACCCTGTACACGCTTACTGTCACCGACGAAAACGGCTGTATGGCGGTTGATTCCGTCACTGTGCGGGTCATTAAAAACCGGCCGGTCTATGTTCCTAATGCCTTTTCGCCGAATACGGATGGGAGGAATGACAATTTCACGGTTTATGCAGGTCCTGGCGTACGGCAGATTCAGGAGCTAAAGATATTCAACCGCTGGGGCGGAATGGTCTTCGACGGGCGCAGCTTCCCGCCTAATGTACCGCGCTTCGGCTGGGACGGCACGTTCAAGGGCGAGCCTGCTCAGATCGGGGTGTATGCCTACTACGCCGCAGTCGAATTTATTGACGGGGTCGTTGTGCTGCTGGAAGGGGACCTACAGGTTGTCCGATAACGACAGGCGTTCATACCCGGCTATATAGCCATAAACCAGAAAGGGTTTCAAATGCACAAAGCAATTGAAACCTTTTCTCAGGTAATTAAGGTAGGTATAGAAACGGCTCTGAAAAGTGCCGCGAACGAAGAAAAGAATGGCTATTGGCAGGCCAGGCTATTTGACCTGTACCTATTCTGCTTCTCTTTGCTTGTCCATCTTGTAGCGAGCCTTGAGTACCTCATGCCGGCGCTCAACGGAAGGCTTAGTGAACTGCTTGCGCTTACGCAATTCCTTAATTACGCCAACATTACGGTGCTTACGCTTGTAACGCTTGAGCGCACGATCAATAGACTCTCCTTCTTTTACGTTGATGATGATCATGTACGAACTATAGACTTGAGGGCGAGAATAACCTGCCCCGTTGGTTAAAAAATAATCAGATCAATACAATGATTTACAGACGGCAATGCCACGTCCGCAAATTTGCCCGGCAAAGGTAATAATAAAATTAAAACAAGGCAAGGAAAATGAACAGCCCACTTCTTGAAAAAGAAGCGGGCCGTCATTTTAAGGTTAAAGGGGAACCTATATGTGGAAACTCAGACATTTGCTTCCAGCCCCATTAGTGGGTTTATCTGGCAGGCTTAAAAAAAACGCATGCCATTAACTGGAAGAAATCACAACAGAGGAATTCACCCCTGAAGGGCGCGAGTTCATAGTGTTCAAAAAGATACCCACCTATGTAGAGCAGGTATCGTAAATGATAAATGCACAAAAATCTTTATATCGGTTGAGGGGGGGATAAAATTCGATGCGAGCCAACCATCAAATCATTTTAGGAAAAAAGACGGTAGAGTTTGTTAATGCAATATTTGTTGAATAATTTTCATGCAGTATAGGCATGCTCAGCGAAAAAGTCAATTCTAAACTACAACTCTAACGATACATACCCTCTACAACACCTTATAATAAACTAATAACCAGATATTTAAACCCAAACCCCTACTAAACCCCTTGGAGATGAAAATCCAGTATTCCCCGACATTATTTATGCTGTTGTTCATGTATTTATCTGTTAGCCTCGGGGCCCGTACAGATTGTAAGCAGTGGATGGAGCAGGAACAGATCTCAGAAAAACCCCCAAAAGTCCTCATCACGAAGATGTACGAACTGATGCGGGTAGAAGATGACCACTACCACTGCCTTATAGATTATTTCAAGGCTCATCATCTCACGACACCTGAATACAAGCAGCTTTTTTACAACTTCATGGGGCAGTACCTCAGCCTGAAAGGGCAATACGACTCTGCCAAAGCGAGTATCCTGTTAGCGATAGAGCAGGACAGCCTGCTGACCGATAACCCGGAAGCCCTGCCGGCCGACCTGGCCACCCTTGGCAATATTGAGATCTATCAGCGTAATTTCCGGGGCGCACTCGAATACCTTGAACAAGCCCTGGATGCAGTAGACTGGAACGGCCGGCCTTTCGTTATTGCCGGTATTTTTTCCGCTATGGGCTACTGCTACGTTGAGCTGGAGATGCCGGGTAATGCCATGGCGCACTTTTCACATTCGCTTGAATACGCCTTAAAGGATACCACTCCCAACTCAAGAGGAAGAAGGTTGATGACACGGCATAATATAGCAGTAGTACACAATATCAGAGACCAATACCAAAGAGCGCTGGATATCCTGGAGCCTCTACTCGATTCTCTGGAAACGATAGACTTCCCCTACCTAGAACGGCTGGTGCACAGTACCATCGGTTATTCTTATCTGCAGTCTGGACAGCTGGACCTGGCAGAACAGCACCTGAAAACCATACTGAATGACAACCTGAATTTTGATGCCAATCAGGAAGAACTCTATTACTATCTGCTGGAGCTCTATGCACAAGAAAATGCGCATAAAAAAATGGGCCCTATCCTCGAGAGCATAACTTCGCATTACCAGGAACTCGACATACCTCCTCCCTATGACCATTATTACTGGACGGGCCGGTATAAACACCTCTCTGGCGAGCCCATTGAGCCTGTTGCCGACACCTACAAAAAAGGGCTCAGTCGTATTCCAGCTGATTCCTTCCCTTCTAACCGTGCCCTTTTTTATGAAGCTTTAGCGGAGCTGTACAGCGATTATGGTCAGTGGGAAGAAGCCTACGGGTACCAAGATCTTCTGCTGAAGGCCCGGGATGAGGAGCATATGCAGGGGCAGGCCCGCACAGCAGAGGATATAGCGGTAGCTTATGAAGTTAAAGAGTACCGAACGCGCGCAGAAGATGCCAGTAACCGGGAAAAACTATCTCTTGTGCGGGCAGAACTGGCGGAACGGAAAAACCGCTACACTTCCTGGGCGGCAGCCTTTAGCGCACTCACTTTATTGCTACTGGGCTTTAGCTATTGGCAGTTCCGGCAACGCTCTAAATTACAGCGGGAGGCTATACAAGAACGCAACAAACGCCTGGCTCAGGAACAAAAACAGACGCTGCAACAATTGGAGTACCAGAAAACAGCAGTACTCGACAAGACCCTCTGGGCAGCTGGCCTCAAGCCTAAAGTCAGTGAAGCTATCGCGAAATACCATAAACGGCCGGATTACCTGGAGCGCAAAATCCATCAGATTTTCATGGAAGAAGACATCCTGCCACAGTTTGAAAAGGAATTCCAGCTGTTTTATCCGGATTTCTCCAGGTCGCTGGTCCGGATAATCCCTAACCTGACCGACAAACAACTCCGGTATGCGATGTTGATCGCCCTGGGACTGAGCAACAAAGAAATTGCAGAAATTCTATCGGTAAGTGTCAAAGCCGTGGAAATGGCCAGATACCGGCTGAGGTCGGCATTTAAAATCGAACAGGAAGAATCACTCGAGGCTTTGCTGCGCAATCATTTGCTCGACACCCAACAGCTAGTGCTGGAGAAGGTATAAAAGGCCTTTATGCAGGAATCAGGAAAAGAATAAGCAGCTGAAAGTACATCAGCTGCCTATTCTTGAGCTTGTCTGAAAATTCACTCGCGCCTACTTCGTTGCTGCGATAGTTTAACCCACAGATTTTGAGGATCGCGAGGCGTTTCCAGAACAGGTTTGGAGCTCATTACTATTGCAAATCGATGCTTTATGAACCCCGTAGAAATGCGGGGCAAGCTTTGACTTCCTCACTAAAGTCCCAATACGCTCTTAGCCCGCTAAACTCAAATTTAGTGACTTTGCCAAAACCATAGATCCTTGATTTTCACGACGAAACCGCTCCAAACAAGCTCTAAAGCCCCTGAGCTTCAGGGCATCTCCACTTTGTTGCTGGCTATCTGGCCAGAATGTAGCGTACGCCAATATTGCCGTATCCTCCGCCAAAGCCTCTTGAGTAACCATTAAAGGCGAACGTCGGCACCCAGTCAATACTTAGGCTAATCGGAGTGTCCTGAAAGGCATAATCTAATCCCAGGTACCCTTGTACTCCGATAGCAGTGGAAGAATAGTCATCATCAAAAACAAACGCATCGTCGTAGTTCCAGAAAAAAACAGTTGCTCCAGCACCATAGTACCAGTACAGTCCCTCCAGCCCTTCAATTTCCAGTGGATTATGGATCTGATAAGCGGCACTGACGTTGACCCATCGGCCATAGCCCCAGCCACGGGTACCAACATAAGCCTCCAGCGCGTGCCCACTGTCATTGAGGAAGTACTTAAGGGAAGCGGAGAGCGGGTAGCCCAACCGGGCGCCCACTGCGGTACGATACTCTTGTGCAGAGGCAGAATCCGTGACCAGCATGATGCTGAACAGCAAGGGGAGAAGAAAAATCAGTCTTTTCATAATAAAAAGTTTATGGTTAATTAGGATTAAACTTTTTATCCGATTCACTTAGAGCGTGTTGGGGTTTTGGTCTTCTAGTCGAAAACTAAAGTCCCGGTACGCTCTTAATAACACCAGACTATCTCACTGGTTATTGCTCCAAATATAGCCCTTTCAACGGACTATCAGCAAAGCAAGTGTTTTTTCTTTATCTCCCCGCAAACCGAATCAACTGCTCAATCTCATACAAATGGGGAATGCTCTCCAGGAAGTTGGCATCTTTACAGGAAAACTCCAGATGGATAACCGTCTGCCCATCTGCTGACAGGCAGTAAAGGTGCTTCCTGAAAAAATCATAATACTGCACCCGCTCCCGCTCTGTGAAAGTCCGTGCGGCACGGCCACCGAGCTGGGTATCAGTAGTGGGTTGTTCAATATTCTTAACCACCCAATCCTCCAGGGACTGCCCGTTGGCGGGAAGGAATTCATACACTACGCGGGATTGCCCGTAATCGCCTTGCTTGTAGAGTTTCTGAATGCTCTCCTCCAGCTTCCACTTCTTCGGAAAGGTCAAAATGAGCCCCTGCTCCACCGTATCCACCTGGTAATCCGTCTCAATCCCGGCGGGCGTAGGCAGTACCGGCGGGTGCTCCTGCCCCCGGGCGTCGAGGTACCCGAAGCGGTCATCGGATACGAACTGCGCCACAGCGTTGTTTTCCGTCAACGCATAGCATAGCTCATCGGTAGTGGTATAATCCCCGCATCCTTTCAGCATCCGGTACCGGAGCGGCGCCAGCACTTCTCCTGAGGTACGGATAAGCCCAAAACGCCCACGCTCCTGCCCTACCAGTACGCCCGGTGCCAACGCCCGCAAATGCCCGTAGTTGAGCGGCACCTGCAGCTGCCCTTTGCGGTTGATAAAGCCCCAGTAATTGTCCGGGGTTTGTACCAGATAGCCTTCCAGCCCAACAGGAGTGAGCCCGGCATAGCGGCCCGGGGGGACCACCCATTGCCCCCGGGCATCAATGACACCGGTTTGCCCGTTTTCCACAGCTACCGCCTGATTGCCGAAAAAGGGGTGGATGAGGTCAAACTGTGGTGATATAAGCATGGCCGCGCGGTCATCAATCAGCCCCATTTCACCGCCTGCAAAAGCCCAGTAGTTGCTGTCATCGCGGGGGATAAGCCGCTCGTAGGCTGCGAAAGGTACGAGGGTGTCTCCCGACAGGTGCAGAATACCCTGCGCGCCACTGTATTGGGCCAGCAAAAGGCTGTCGCCTAAATATTCCAGCTTTTCAAAGTAGATGGGGAGTAGCTCCCGGCCGTCCGTTTGCACGAGGCCAAAACGTTCTTCCAGCTCTACTACCGCTAACCGGGGGTGTACCGGCTCAATACCGTCGTATGCTGCGGGCAGAACAACCCGTCCGTCACTTGCCCGGAGCCCGGTACGGCCTTTTTCGGTAAAAGCTTCCAGGTGCGCGGCTTTTGCCCCTTCACGCCAGCGCTGCAACTTGCGGGGTTCAGGTTGTAAAGCATTCAGCCAGACCCAATCTTCAAGGTGGCCAGCCGGCGTTACAACCTGCCAGCCCCAGGTGTTTTTTTCTTTGACTTCATAAACCAAAGCGTCCCGCTGATCGCCCCGCTGAATCTGTAGTTTGTCTCCTTGCTGCCGCCAGGTGCCGGGTAAGGGTTTCGCACTTTGCCCATCCCAATAACGGGCATGTCCATTTTCCGCCAGCAGCCAGCAGGCCGCACCACCCTGCACCGCCATCCAGCCGGAGGCTTGGCCCTTAGTCTGCACTATCCGCCGTTCTACCATTTTTGGCTGACCGGACAACTGATTGTGCTCCAACCGGTGATCCCATTTCCCATTGCCATCCCAACTGTATTGGTAGGTGCGCCAGACGAACAGCGCTCCATCCTGCAGCCCGGCCTCAGCAATCGGCCAGCCTTCCGTATTGAGCAGGTAAGCAAACTGCCGTTTCCCGTCCGGACTGATCAGGCTAAGGCGACGGCGCTCAGGTGTAGCTGACAGGCCGGGCGTCAAAGCCAGCAGGCTGTCCATCGCTGCCGTTGAGGAAGGGCTGAGATAAAACGCTGTTGTGTCGCAGATCAACCCCTTAGTGCCCGGCACTTTGTTCCAAAATTGCCCCCCATTGAGAATGGCCGAATGCAGGGTATCGGCTAAAAAGTTCAGTGCCCACTTTTGCCTGCTTCCATAGGGACCACCCCCTGCGACATAAAGCCCCCCGGCTTCCTCACCCGGATAAACTGAAGTCACACTTTCCAGTTGTCTTGCTGAAAATGCCCATGCCCCGGTTTGGGCCCCAACAATATAAGCCGGGTGGTAAGCCTGTTGCCCGGGACCGTCCCCGGCAAACAGCCACTGTGGGTCAGCCTGTCCAGTCATTTGTACGATGGCGAAGCTTTGAAGGCATAACCAAAGTCCGGCTGCGCGAAGTAAAAGATTCATTCGTGTAAGCATTTCAATTTACCAAAAGAGCGCTGCCGCAGTGCCGTCCGCCATAAAGCGGTGAGTACCGGGCAGCCAGTACCTGCCATTTTTTTCCTTCATTTGACCGGCAGCCTGATAAGGGACCACCTCCCGCATGAAGTGTGCTGCGTATTTAACTCCAAAGCGGCTCCGGATAGTGCCCAGGTCCACCCCCCAAATGGTCCGAAGGCCGGTCATCACGTATTCGTTGTATTGATCAGCGATGCTCAACTCCTCCTTTTCGAATAGCCCCGTACCGGCTGCCTGGCTCAGATCAGGGGCTGACATGGCTTTGAGGTATTTTGCGTTATTGGCCACATTCCACTGCCGGCTATGCCCGTTGAAGCTATGGGCGGAGGGGCCAATGCCGAGGTAGGGCTCCCCTTTCCAGTAACTGCTATTGTGCACAGCGTAGCGCCCGGGCAAAGCAAAATTGGAGACCTCGTACTGCTCGTACCCTGCGGCGCTTGTCATTTCTACCAGCATCTCAAAGTGTCGGGCAGCGGCAGCTTCCTCCACCGGGGGGACTTTGCCTTTTCTGACAAAATAGTCGAGAGCCGTCTGCGGCTCTACGGTCAGTGCGTAGGCGGAAAAATGGGGCACTTTGGCCTCCAAAACCGTTTGCAGGTTGACCGCCCAGTGCGCATCGGGCATGGTGGGCGCTCCATAGATGAGGTCAACGGTAAGATCACGGAAGCCGGCGGCGCGGGCGCGTTCCACACACTGACGGGCTTCGGCTGCATTGTGTGCCCGGTTGAAAAAGGTTAGGTCTTCTTCGAAAAAAGACTGAATGCCAATGCTCAGCCGGTTGACAGGCGACGCGCGCAGGGCTTGCAGTTTTTCCGGTGTGAGGTCATCGGGATTGGCCTCAAGGGTGATTTCCGCATCCGGTGCGAGCTCGAAGTGCCGGGCAACGGCATCGAAAAACGCCGCCAGTTCCTCCGCTTCCAGCAGGCTGGGAGTTCCTCCTCCGAAGTATAGGCTTTGCAAAGGCTCCTGTGGCAGGTAGCCCGCGCGCCAGTGCAGCTCCTTCAGCATGGCTTCCACTACCTGCGACTTGTACTTCAGGGAGGTGGAGAAGTGGAAATTGCAGTAGTGGCAGGCTTGCTTGCAAAATGGAATATGAAAATAAATACCTGGCATGTACCGTAGTTTAAGCCTCTAAAAACGATTCCAGGGCTTCCAATAGTGCCTTCGGTGCCTCGGCATGCACCCAATGCCCGGCCTTGTCGATGGTCTTGAGCTGGTAATTGGGAAAGTGGGCTTCCAGGTCAGGCAGGTCGCTGTCCTGAATATAATCGGAACGCCCGCCGCGCACAAACAGCGTGGGGCCTTCAAAGGGCGGGTGCTGCCCGGGCAAAGCATCCAGGATATCAGCATAGTGGTTCCACAGGGCATCCAGGTTCATTTTCCAGCGGTAGTCACCGGCCTTGCTGCGGGTCAGGTTTTTTAACAAAAACTGCCGGATGCCAAGGCTTTTGATCTGCGCTTTTAGCATATCCTCGGCTTCTCCCCGGCTGTCAATTGCCGACAGGTCCAGGCTTTGCAGGCCTTTGAAAATATCCTCATGCCCACCGGCGTAGGCTTTGGGGGCAATATCCACCACAATCAGTTTATCCACCATGTCCGGGTAGATACGGGCAAAGGCCATTGCGGTTTTGCCGCCCATAGAATGCCCCAGGATGTGGGCTTTGAAGATCCAGTGCGACTCCATAAAGTGATGCAGGTCTTCGGCCATTGCGGTGTAGGTATGCGCCTCATCGTGGGGCGATCGCCCGTGGTTGCGCTGATCTACCAGGTAAACGGTGTAGTGCTCCGCCAGCTTTTTGCCAAGGGCCTGCCAGTTGTCAAGAGTGCCAAACAGCCCGTGCAGTATGATGAGGGGATCGCCTTGTCCGAAGGTTTTATAGTTGAGTTCGAGCATGGGTGAGTTTTCGTTATGATAAGGTAGCACAAACAATCAGAAAATGTGCCGCTGCAAAAATTAGCATTTTTAAGCAAACCAACTCACATAACGAAAACAGAAGCACATGGTTTATTCCGTTTGACCAGAAGTCTACTCTTACCGCACCAAATGCACTTCTCCCGACCCGGTCTGCCGGAATGTCGCCAAGCCATCCCGAAAAGTAATCGAAAGAAAATAAGTGTATACACCAGCTACACAAGGCGCTCCTCTACAAACCCCATCCCAGCTATTGCTGATATCATTACTGACAAATACCTGGTTCCCCCAGCGGTCAAAAATTTCCAAATGGAAGGATTGCACCTGGCATTGCCCCTGCACCAGAAAACGGTCATTCACCCCATCCCCATTGGGTGAAAAAGCATTAGGTATATAGTAGCAGGAGCCTTGCTCAATCTGACTACAATCTAAACCGTTGTACACGGCACTATCCAAAACGCCACAGTACGGGTGCATGGCATAAATACGGCTTTCTCCTAATGTATCCAACGTAAGCGTGTCAGCAACCGGCTGCTGCCCGAGATAGTATTCAACCTCTTCTGCGGCGGGCAAAACAATTGATAACCTATCCCCTGCACAATAGTCTGTTGATACCAAAGCGCTGTCATCAAACCGGCTGACCACGCCTGAGCAATCTTGTACCTCTATCTTAAAGGTGCCTATCTGCCCGCATTCATCCAGAAAAACAACAGCTTCATACAAGCCTGGTTCTTCAAAGACCCGTAAGCCACCTGAAGCCGGACCTCCCTCCAATTCATACGACCGATAGGCAGTGGTATCAAAAAAGTACGATTGCCCGGCTAGCAGTATCGTATCTGCCGGGACTAACGATGCCACCCGATAAAGGCTTACATCATCAATAAAGTGGAAATCCGTATACCCGATGACCGTATCGAGATAAACGGTGGCTTCGTCCGGAGCAAAATTGCCCAGCACCAGCATATCTTCGTCTCCATCTGCCTCAAAACAGCCGCCAATTTTCACCCACTGCCCCGTGGGGATGAACGCCGTATTGCTCAGGTCAGGCTCTGCCGGTAGCACATCGCCATCAAAGACAAGACCGGCACTGTTGGTCAGAAGAAGCTGATAATTTTGTGTAATGACCTGAAAAGGCAAGGTGTAAATCCAAAAAGCCCCGTAATAGCGCTCTGGGCGCAGGGGCTCTTCAAGCGGGTAGGCTAAATACTCCCGCGTAACATTAGGGGGCGTAGGGTCACTGTCGAACCATACACAGGAAGATAGGCCGGTACCGCTGTGTGCCTCAGGAGTAATTGTAGGGTTCTGACCGTAATAATTACAATTCATATAGTTTGGCGTGCCAAAAAAAGTCACCCAATCCGTGGCATAGCCCTCGAAGTGCCCTTCGTCAGTAGGGCACTGTTCAAACGATTCAAAGTCGCCATTAGGAATCAGGTTCTGCCCGGGGAGCAGCCCCGGGCAGAACGCAGATACCAGAAAAAGATATAGTATTTTAGTGCTTGACAAATCGCAATGGTTTGATTTGGGGGTGGTCTCTATTGGGCTACCGGTAGCTTTCCGGCGGATGAGGGCATCGAGACGTTTTAATTGTTCCAGTTGTTCGATGAGTTGCATGAGAGGCGTGTTTGACTAGAAATCCTAATAAAAATCACGAACAATGTACCTCTCTAAATAAAAATGATGTTAAAACCATAGCGCCTTTTTAGCCGTACCCCCGACATAATCTGCATTAACACAAAGCTTCAAGGCACGAAAGCCAACACCGAAGCCGGCGTCCGCCCATCCTCCCAGTCTCCCTCCGTGCGGTAGGGGTGGAAACGGCAGAACAACTCTTCTTTGTACCAGCCCAGTTCCCGGGTACGGCGTACCACTTCTTTGTGGTATTTACTTCGGTAAGCGTAAGCGGTCATCAGTTCGCTGTTTTGCCAGAGGCTGAAGGTCGCCTGCTGTACGAGCGGCAGCTCTCCAATACCCACAGAAAACAACAGCCCTTCCTTATCTTCGATGGACCGGCTCACGGGCGGCACAAACCGCCAGAAGCGCCAAAGGTGGTGTGGGTAAATCGTAGCCCGGGTGATGACTGCTACCGGGCGCGCCGGATCATAGTCTGTGGTGATAGGGAAAGGCACCTCTCCTTCCCAAACTCCGTGCACTTTAGCGGCTTCCATATAAACGGTCCACCAACCGGCGCAGCGCTCCCGGGATTCTGCGAACAGCGCGTGCTTTTGGAAAAAGCGTTCTGCCGCACCTTCGTTGTCCCAAACGCTGAGCAGACCGTAGACCCCGAAATTGGGCCAGATGCTAAAGCCGTTGCCCGCTCCGCTGCCCAGCATTTTGTGGAAACGGAGCCCGTCCACCTGATCCAGCACTTCGCCGGCCAGCCCCATTTGCTTGAAGCCCCACCAGCGGTTGGCCCAGGACTGGTAGCGAAAAAAAGTAACCGTCGTAACAGATTGGAATGTCGCCATAATCAAATACTATTGACCTGTGTAACACTTATGCCGGGGGCAATTGTTGCGCCCGCGTTAAAAAATGCGCTACGCGTTAAATCGAGGTTAAACAACGGGCGGCGAATGCACCCAAATAGCCAAGTGTTGCGTTATGCCTTTGTGTTCCGTACATTCGTCAAAAAATCAAAAACAACGAAAATATGAACCAGTTATCATTTAGGAAGGCGCTCCTGACCCTCGCGATCGTCGCGGCAGGCACCTTCACTACCTTTGCGCAGCGCATCGCTTATGTCAATGTCAATACTATTCTGGAAAGCATTGACGAATACCAGGCGGCACAGCGCGACCTTGATAAGACCGCACAGCAGTGGCGGCAGGAAATCGCCCAGGAATACGATAAAATCAAGGGCATGTACAACCGTTACCAAGCCGAGCAAGTCCTTCTAAGCGAAGATGAGCGACAGCGCCGCGAGGAAGAAATCATGGAGAAGGAGCAGGAAGTACGCGACCTGCAAAAGTCCCGCTTTGGCCCGGAAGGCGATTTATTCAAGCTGCGGCAGGACTTGGTGCGCCCCATTCAGGAGCGCGTATATGCTGCAATCGAAGAATATGCACAGGAACGGGGATACGATTTCGTCTTTGACAAATCCAGCGGTGCCGGCATGATCTTTTCCAACCCGTCTTACGACAAAACGGAAGACGTCATGAAGAAGCTGAAGTAATAAGGCGCAGGATTTCAGGCAAAAAAGCGCGAAATTCTTATTTTTGCACCCGCAAAAACAACGATCAACTTTTTGATCCAATACAAATTCAAACCGCATACGAATGAAAAGTTTGTTGAAAATCACTTGTCTTATAGTACTTTTTGCAGCGGCCGCCGGTACGCTACAGGCCCAGAAGTTTGGCTATGTTAATTCTGCTGCTATCCTGGCTGAAATGCCGGACGTGAAGCAAGCGGATGCCAACCTTGAAGCCCTGCAAAAGCAGTTGCAGAAAAAAGGGCAGAGTATGCTTGAGCAGTTGCAGCAAGACTATACTGCACTTCAAAAGAAAGTACAGGGCGGCGACTTGTCTCCTAAGCAACAGGAAGAAGAAGCTCAAAAGCTACAGGCGCGCGAGCAGGAAATTGCGAAGTTTGAGCAAGACATGCGCAAACAGGTTTCCGATAAGCGTGACGAGCTACTTGGACCGATCTACGAAAAGGTCAATCAGGCGATTGAAGACGTTGCTAAAGAAAACAACTATCAGTTTATCTTTGACCAGAACGTACTGCTGTACTCAGAAGAATCTCAAAATGTGAATGAGCTGGTGAAAGCAAAGCTGGCCAATTAAGCGCTTGCCGGCAATGCCAAGCCAAGCTATCGGTATATTTGATTCTGGCATAGGCGGCCTGTCGGTCGCCCGTGCCATTATCGAATTACTGCCTTCCGAATCCCTGCTTTACTTCGGCGATACGGCACGTGTCCCCTATGGCACCAAGTCTGCCGAAACCATCCGTCAATACAGCCTGGATATTTCCCGCTTCCTGATTGAGTCTGGCTGCAAAGCGATTGTCGTAGCCTGCAATACCGCCTCCGCTGCGGCGCTTGGCACTTTGCGGGAGACTTGGCCGGATACGCCCATCGTAGGTATGGAGCCGGCGGTTAAACCCGGTGCCAATGCCACCCGGACCGGCGTCGTCGGCGTTTTAGCAACAGCTGGCACTTTCCAAAGCCAACGCTATTCCACCCTCATGCAACGGTACGCGAGTGATGTCACTCTCCTTGAAAATCCGTGTATCGGCCTGGTCGAACAAATTGAGGCGGGAGAACTCGATACAGCCACCACCCGCCGCCTCTTAGAAGATATTCTGCAACCGATGCTCCAACAACAGGCTGATACCTTTGTACTGGGCTGTACCCACTACCCTTTCGTTGCTCCATTGATACAGGAAATTATCGGGTCCGGGCGTACCCTCATCAATCCTGCTCCGGCGGTAGCCCGGCAGCTCAGCCGCGTACTTCAGGTACACCACCTGCTTGCCCCACCGGAGGCCATCCCCAACCACCAACTGTTCTTTTCAGGAGACTACTCCGGCACCGAAGCATTGGCAAAATATATGCTTGGCGGAGCATTCCCCATCGCTCCTCTTACCCTATAAAAAAAGCCGGCAACGACATGCGTTACCGGCTTCCCTATTAATACCTTAATAAATCAAAACGTTTATTCAACAATAAATCGGCGGATTGCGACCTGCTGCCCTTCAACAATTAAGCGAAGGAAGTAAGCGCCCGCTGGCATCTGCTGTACATCAATCTGTTCTGTTGTCGTACCAGACGATAATTCTACTGGCAAAATACGTATTGTCTGACCATTGCTGTTGTTCACCATCAACTGCCCGCGGAAGGCTTGCTGACTGCTCATCTCTACGGTCAGGTTGCTCCGCGTAACGGTTGGGAAGGCGTTCATGCCCAGACCGGCAGCATCCACATTCAAGGTGGAGGTAATCATACCACGGGTCAACTCAACTGTAGCAAAGCCTCCGGGTGTTGCCACGCTGCCATCCGATGCTACTGCACGGTGGTAGAGGGTGACGGTTTGATTGATGGCGATGCCGGCATCTGCCAGTAACTGATCCACCACACCAAAGGTGGTTTCGAAGGTTTGTTCAGTACCAACGTTCTGTTGCACCAGTACTGCCGTAAAGTCTTCCTCCGCGGCCAACTGCCAGATGTATGCCAGGTCGTCACGATCACTTGCAACCGACCAGGTTGGCGCAAATGGCGTTTCCGGGTCTCCTTCAATCGTAATCGCGGCACCATCCATCGGGGCAGTAATCTCCGCTTCATTGGATGGGAAACGATTGATTTCGGTGAGCACCTGCCCACGCAGTTCTCCGGCAGGCTGATCAGTGGTGTGGATGTTGACATAATAGTTGCCAGCCCGCACAGCTTCTGCCTGCTCAGCCGTCAGGGCATACGCATTGTCGGCAGCCGTAAAGGTGCCGCTCGTCTGACCGGCATCAATTGTGGCCATGAGCGCCAGGTCTACAGCACCGTTCATGCCAGGCCCACCGAGGTGCAAGTGAGCACCGCCACCGATATTTTCATCAAATGCACTTGATAAGCCTGAGAATGCACCCGTGACCACTAAGCGGTCACCTGTTAGTTCGGCTTTGATGCCACCTACTGCTTCAGATTCGACCGGCTGTACTTCGTTGAAGCCGCTCAGGCTGCTGGTAAAGTAGGTCGTGGAAAGTGGCAGCAGTTGCCCGCGCACTTCACCTGATGCAAAATCCATAGAGTGCACATTGACATAATACTGCCGCATGCGCAGCGTATCTACCCAACCTGCGCTGGCCATGATGGTGTTTTCAACGGCCTCGAAGATACCGTTGGTACCGTTGGCGTCAGCCAGTACTCCCAATACATTCTGGACACCTCCGTTCTGACCCGCATAGCCGAGGTGGATGTGCGCACCACCCGCGATATCGGTATTCAGCATACTGGACAGAGCATTGAAGCTACCCGTAGCGATCACGCGCCCGGGGTTTACTTCCAGTGCAAGTGCACCTGTAGCTTCTGTATTTACAGCTGGCACTTCACTGGCACCACTTAGTGGGGCGTAGAAGTAGGTCCGGGCTTCCGGCAGGATCTGTGCCCGAAGTTCGCCCGATTCAATCTCCGTACTGTGGATATTCACATACAGTCCACGGTCTTTCATCAATTCAATCTGATCGGCTTCCAGCTGATAGGTGTTCGCCATGGCGGCAAAAGTACCTCCGAGGTTGTCACCATCAAGGTCGAGCGCCAGTGGGATCACCACCCCGCCCGTCTGACCGGCGTATCCGGTGTGAATGTGTGCCCCACCAGCAATATCGGTAGCCACCGGGCTGCTTAGTCCGGCAAAGGTACCGGCCAGCGTCATGCGGTTGCCCGAAAGTTCAGCTTGTACAGCGCCCAGTGCTTCCGTAGCGGCTTCAGGCACTTCAAAGATACCCGACAGGTACCCTGTAAAGACGGCCTGACTCTCCAACATCAATTGTCCGCGGATTTCACCGGAAGGCTGATCTACAGCGTGAATGTTAACATAGAGGCCACGGTTCATCATCGCTTCCAGTTGCGCTGCATCAATAGTAAAGGTATTATCAGCAGGCAGGAAACGACCGGCGTTGCCTCCCTCATCTGTTACATTGAGCGGGAAGATGACTCCGCCATTCTCGCCAGGCAGGCCAATATGGATATGAGCACCACCGGCAATATCGGTATTCAATGCACTTTCCAGGTCAGAGAAGGTACCGGATACCACGATGGTCGAATCGTTCATAAGCTCAGCAACCACTGCGCCTCCTGCCATGCTTGTTACCGCCGGTGCCTCATTTGCACCAGACAAGTGGGCACGGAATACAGCACGTGGTGTGCCTGCCAACTGCCCGCGCAGTTCACCACCGGGATAGCCCGTGGTATGGATATTGGCGTACATTGACCGTGTACTCAATAGTTCGCGCTGATCTTCCGTCAACATGAACGTATTGTCTTCCGCACGGAAAACGCCATTTCGCAGGCCAGCATCCACATCGGCATTCAGACCGATCTCAATGCCGCCGTTTTCACCCGCTTGTCCAATGTGCAAGTGGGCACCGCCGGCGATTTCGGCATCAAAGTCACTTTCCAGCCCGGAGAAGGCACCACTGACCGTCAGTTCGCCATTAGCGACTTCCAGTACCAGTGCGCCCTGACCAGAGGTCACCGCGGAAGGCACTTCATTGCTGCCGAGCAGCGACATGGTATAGATTTCTTCGGATACCGGCGTAAGCTGCCCGCGCAGTTCTCCGCCGTTGAAGTTATCAGAGTGGATATTGATGTACACTTGGCGACCACGCAGCAGAGCTACTTCCTCATCTGACAACATGAACACATTGTCTTCTGAAAGGAAAGCACCGCTCAGCGAGTCACTGCTTATTTCAATATTCAGAGGATAAAGGACAGGTCCATTTTCGCCGGCAAAGCCAGCGTGCAAATGGGCACCACCCACGATTTCTTCAGCAATTTTGCTGCTCAGGCCTTCAAAACCACCCGATACTGTCAGCTCATTGCCCGACAAAGATGCCGATACAAATCCAGTCGCGGTAGTTAGGATGGGTAGAGCTTCATTGTGCCCCGAAAGCGTTGCCTCAAAGAGGTCTTCCATCACTTCCCCACGTGTGATGTTGACGGAAGAAACTGCACCTGCAGTAGCGACCGCGCCATCAGTAGCAACTGCCCGGTGATAAACGGTCACTTCAGTACCTACATCTACACCGAGGCTGGCCAATAAGCCGTCGACAGTCTCAAAATCGGTAACAAATGCCGTAGCATTGCCCACATTTTGCTGAAAGACAATATCCTCGAAGTCGGCATCGGTTGCCAGCTGCCATACGTAGGCTAATTGGCTGTCATCTGTAGCTGCACTCCAGGTAGCGGAGAAGTCAGTAGTCGCACCACCTTCCAGCAGGAAATCCAGTCCGTCCGGTGGGAAGTTGATCACAGGAGCTGCTATCGGGAAGAAATTGGTCTCATCGAGTATCTGACCACGCAGTTCACCGCCAGGATAGGCTGTAGTGTGCAGGTTGGCGTAATAGTTGCCGGTTGTCAGCGCAATGATTTGCTCTTCTGTCAGGGTAAATGTGTTGTTGGCGGCCTCAAAAGTACCAGACAGGTTATCGGCAGCTGCAGAGGGGTTGATAAAAATATCGACGCCCCCGTTTTCACCAGGGAAGCCCAGGTGCAAGTGCGCACCACCGCCTATACTCTCGTCAAATTCACCGGTAAGTCCACTAAAGGCACCTGTAACAGTCAGTTGATCACTATTCAGTTCTAACTTCAAGGCGCCCGTTGCGGCGCTTACAGCTACCGGCACTTCATTGAAGGCATCAAGGGAGGTCGTAAAATAAGCGGTTGCGTAGGGCAACGTTTGGCCACGCACCTCACCACTAGCAAAATCTTCAGTATGCACATTGACATACAAGGCACGATTGCGGAGGCTCTCCCGCAGCGCCTCTGTAGAAGGCACAGTATTATCGGCTGCCGGAAAGCTGCCACTTAAACCACCACCATCAACGGTGGTAGAGAGGTTCGTCACAATACCGCTATTGGCGCCAGCCAGCGCTCCATGCAGATGCGCGCCACCCGCTACAGATGGATCAAACGGGCTGGATAAACCCGCAAAGGCACCTACGCTAACTACATTATCAGAACGGACTTCCATCAGCACCTGCCCGGTTGCAGTGGTATTGACGGCAGGTACTTCACTGGTACCCGACAAGGTTGCGTTCATGTAGTAGCGAGCTTCGCCCATCAGCTGCCCGCGCAGTTCGCCACTTCCATTATTGAGGGTGTGGATATTGACATAGTAGGCACGGTTCATAACCGCCATGACCTGTTCATTGGTCAATTCAAAGGTATTCGCATCGGGGTCAAAAGTCCCTTCGGTTAGGTCACCACTAAGGTCAATCGCCAGCGGGAACTCCACCTGCCCATTTTGCCCCGGCAAGCCGACGTGCAAGTGCGCACCGCCCACAATATCTACGTTTACGGCGCTGCTCAGCCCACTAAAAGAACCGGACACGGTGAGCATATTTCCACGCAGCTCTGCTTTGACTGCACCGAAGGCGCGGGTAGTCACAGGGGGCGCCTCAAAGCCACCACCGAGTACTGCGGTAAGGTACAAGGGCGCTTCCGGTAGCAACTGCCCGCGGATTTCCCCCCCCTGCTGATTGGCAGAGTGGATATTGACATAAAAACCCCGGTCGTATATTGCCTCAAGGTCATCAGTAGTCAGTGCAAATTGATTATCTGCAACCGGAAAGACACCTCCGTTGCTCTCATTATTTAAATCACTGCTCAGCGCAAAAGCGACTCCGCCATTTGCCCCAGCCAAGCCGGTGTGGATGTGCGCACCACCAACTATTTCCGTGGCAACTTCACTTTCCAGCCCGGCAAAACTACCGTAAGCAAACAAGGTATCTTCGATAACCTCGCCCTGCACTACGCCTGTGGCATAGCTGGTCACAGCAGGCTGCTCGTTGCTGCCCGACAAATGGGCACGGAAAACCGTAGAAGCAGCAGCCGAAGCGACCTGCCCTCTCAGTTCGCCCCCACCGTAGACAGTTGTATGAATATTGGCGTAGTAAAGCCGGTTCTCCAGGGCTTCTACCTGGCTTTGTTCGAGGGAGAAAGTGTTGTCTTCTGCTGTAAAAATGCCGCCTTTCAAACCGGCATCCGTAGTTGCATTGAGTAAAATATCGACGTCTCCGTTTTGCCCCGGCAGGGCAAGATGTAAATGCGCGCCACCAAGAACGGAGGCATCAAAATCACCTTCCAGATCAGCAAAAGCGCCGGTTACCGTCAGTTGATTGCCGACCAGGTCTAAAGCTAAAGCGCCATGCCCGGGTGAATTGACAGAAGGCACCTCGTTGCTGCCCATCAGGTTGATGTGATAGTTATCGCCTTCGGGCAACAACTGCCCCCGGATCTCACCGCCGGGAAAGCGGGTGGTATGAATGTTTACGTACATCCTGCGCTCCATTAGAGCGTCTACCTCTTCGGGTGACAGGGTGAAGGTATTCGTGCCAGCCTCGAAGGTGCCACTCTTCAGCAAGATGCCTACTATGGGGTTGAGGTTGAAGGTGATCCCTCCATTTTCTCCGGCATAGCCGGTATGAATATGAGCGCCCCCCGCGATAGTAGCATCGAAGTTGCCTTCCAGTCCGGTGAATGCACCGGATACCTGAAGTTCATTGCCATCCAAAACGGCAGTCACCTCACCGAAGGCGGGGCTTACGATCGGTGCCGCTTCGTTTCGCCCGCTGAGTTGGGCCGTAAAGGTCATTTGTGCACTGCCAACGTTAGGCAGGCAACAAAGCACCATAAATAATATTAAGTAATCTTTGATTTTCATAAATTAATTTAACTTTAATTAACGTTTTTGTAATTAATGGTCTGCAAAGAGAATAGAAGGGTAGGCTTTCAAGCGTACCGAAAGCACCTTACCATCAAAGTCATGCAGACTTAGAGCTTGCTAGGATTTTAACCTTGAACTGCTCTTGCCAAATTCCGGGCTGCTCTTTTTCCTTATTTGGAGCTTGTTGTTTTGATGCAAGGCAGCTCTAAGAGCGTGTTGAGACTTTAATGAAGGATTCAAAAAGCGGGATTAAGGCTAAATCCCGGTTTTTGTGCCTTGCCCAACCAAAAATTGTTAGTTTTCGACTAGAAGACAAAAGGCCCAACATGCTCTAAAATAAATGCCTTCCAGATTGATGTACGGAGTTATGACCGCGTACGGATTAAAGATGATCCATCTTTTTTTACTATCTTTCGACAAGGGCTGACCTCATAATGGATTACAATCGTTAAAGTTGTCAGTACAAAGTCAAGTGCCGTTCATATACCAAGCTCATTTGCAGGAGACAAATTTGTTTTGCGCTGCAACGAAAAAGGCTCCGTAATGTTCAAAACCAGAACGCACCAATTAATAATGTCTATTTGACGCACTATGCCAACAACAAAACCCAGGACTGCACTGGAAACGGAAATCATTGAGTTGCTTTCCGGCAAAAACCAAAGGGGGATCACACTACTGTATGAGCACTACTCGCCGGCACTGTACAACATCATACTCCGTATTGTACAATCGGAGGAGATTGCCGAAGAGACCCTTCAAGATAGTTTTCTGAAGATATGGGATAATTTTTCGAAGTATGACCCCGAAAAGGGCCGGCTCTTTACCTGGATGGTGCGCATTTGCCGCAATTTGGCCATTGACAAGATACGTTCCAGTCAATTTAAGAAAGGAAATCGAACTGAATCCATCCCGGACTCCGTATATAACAGTGATTCACTCAGCGAAGAGCTGAACACCTCCGACCCGGGCTTACGCAAAGTCATTAGCAAAATGGATGATAAGACCCGGGTTCTTATCGAACTCCTATACTTTAAAGACTATACCCAACGGGAAGTGAGCGATGCGCTTGACATTCCTCTTGGCACAGTCAAATCAAGGTCGAGAAAAGCCATTCAGGTACTCCGGCAGGTCCTGGGTAACGAAGGCTTCCTATCGGCTATTTTCATCACTATGTTCGAAACGATAAAGAGATATTTTGGATCCTAAAACATACATAGCGTCTGGCATTTTAGAGCAATATGTGCTCGGCAAGCTCTCTTCGGAACAAATGGAGGAGGTAGAGCAAAATGCAACGCAATACCCGGAAATCAAGGAAGAAATTGAAGCCATTGAGCTGGCACTGGAGGAGTATGCGCTACTGCACGGCCAAACTCCACCTCCCGGCGTCTTATCGACGATCCTGCAAACGGTCGACGAAAGAGGGGCGCAGGCTCAGCTAAAAGGCAAAAGCAGTAGTCGTACCCTGCTCGTCATCACTTGGGTACTCTTCTTCGCGGCGGCACTCGGTTGGCTATACGCCTACCAACAAAACCGGACGTGGGAAGACAAGGTTGCTGCTTTGTCCACTGAGCTCAATACCATAGAAACAGCTTGCGACAACATACAGGAAGAAAGGGACCGGCTCCAACAAGAACTGGAGTTCCTGCGCAACCCGGATACCCGCAATACCCGTATGAATGGTACCGATCTTTCACCGGAAGCAATAGCCTCGGTCTTTTACAATCCAGCTTCCGAAGCGTCCTTACTCGATGTGGGCAGCCTACCGGTACCGCCCTCAGACCAGCAATACCAGCTTTGGGCAATTGTGGATGGAGCACCGGTCAGCATGGGGGTTTTTGAGGTCAATACCGACACCTCAGGGCTGCAGCCTGTAGCCTATGTGGAAAATGCGCAGGCCTACGCGGTCACTCTAGAGCCTCGCGGAGGTAGCGAAACGCCTACCCTGGAGCAGATGTATGTGATTGGGGAAATATAGGCGCTCATGAATGAAGAAGGGGAATAAATCCATCATTGGACTTATTCCCCTTCAGTTTATGGCAAACATAGTATTAACTCAAAAGGCTAATACAATAGTCATTCTTTGCAACTCACTAGCTCAGTCCGGTGACGAGCAGTGATACTTCATTATTTAGCACTTCCACGAAGCCCCCTTTGATGGCATACTTGATCTTTCTGCCGGCTTCGCTTGCATTTTCAAGTGCACCCGATTCTTCATTAAAGAAACGGTATTCTCCACGATCAGTCGTAATGACGATATAGCCCGCTTCCAGTGAAGAAACGATAGGCGCGTGGTTTTTCAACACCTGAAATTCACCATTGGTACCCGGTACCTTCACGGAGGTAATCGCTCCGGTGAAAATTTTCCGGTCTGGAGTCAGTACCGTAATATTCATAATGACTTAGTTTATAAAGCGGTACCGGAAGACAAGCTTCCGATACCTAATACAATCGTTTCAGGATGTGAGAGGGAGAATTAATCTTCTACCTCTGCCAACATCTTCTTACCTGCTTCGATCACTTCATCGATGTTACCTTTCAGGTTGAAGGCGGCTTCCGGGTATTCGTCTACCTCGCCATCGATAATCATGTTAAAGCCACGAATGGTTTCCTCAATAGGTACCAAAACACCTGGCAGGCCAGTAAATTGCTCTGCTACGTGGAAAGGCTGAGAGAGAAAACGCTGTACGCGGCGTGCGCGGTGTACGACTTCCTTGTCCTCGTCGGACAATTCTTCCATACCAAGGATGGCGATGATGTCCTGAAGCTCGTTGTAGCGCTGCAGGATATTCATAACCCGCTGAGCGGTATTATAGTGCGTATCACCGATGATAGCCGGGTCGAGAATACGTGAAGTGGAATCCAGTGGATCTACTGCAGGGTAGATACCCAGAGATGCAATTTTACGGCTCAGTACCGTGGTGGCATCAAGGTGGGCGAAGGTTGTTGCCGGTGCGGGGTCAGTCAAGTCATCCGCAGGCACATAAACCGCCTGTACAGAGGTGATAGAACCACGCTTGGTAGAGGTAATCCGCTCCTGCATCAGGCCCATCTCTGTAGCCAGAGTTGGCTGATAACCCACCGCTGAAGGCATACGGCCAAGCAGGGCAGAAACCTCAGAACCCGCCTGTGTAAAGCGGAAGATATTGTCGATAAAGAATAGGATATCACGCCCGCCCATTGGGTCTTTCAGGTCGCCGTCGCGGAAGTACTCTGCAACCGTAAGACCGGAAAGCGCTACACGTGCACGTGCGCCCGGGGGCTCATTCATCTGGCCGAATACGAACGTCGCTTTAGACTCTTGCAACTCTTTCATATCCACAGCGCTGAGGTCCCAGCCGCCTTTTTCCATAGACTCCATGAAGTGGTCGCCGTACTTGATAATGCCTGCTTCGAGCATCTCCCGCATCAGGTCATTCCCCTCACGGGTACGCTCACCTACACCTGCAAATACAGAGATACCTTCGTACCCCTTTGCGATGTTGTTGATCAGCTCCTGAATCAATACGGTTTTGCCTACACCCGCACCCCCGAAGAGGCCAATTTTTCCACCTTTTAGGTAGGGCTCGATCAGGTCAATCACCTTAATACCGGTGTAGAGTACTTCTTTCTCAACGGAAAGGTCCTCGTAGATCGGTGGCTTACGGTGAATAGAGGCCGTGCCTTCCTGATCAATAACCTCCCCGATACCGTCAATAGGGGTGCCCACTACGTTGAAGAGGCGGCCTTTGATACCAGGGCCGATCGGCATTGCGATGGGCTTACCGGTATCCTGTACCTCCATGCCGCGAACCAGGCCGTCTGTTGCATCCATTGCAATAGCACGAACACTATCTTCGCCGAGGTGCTGCTGAACTTCCATCACCAGGACTTCGCCGTTGGGACGGTCGATCTTCAGTGCGTTATTAATTTCCGGGAGTTTCGAACCTTCAGCGGAAAAACTTATATCCACTACCGGGCCGATAACTTGCTTCACATGACCGATGTTTGCCATATCAGTGCGTGTATTTATGTTGAAAACTAGAGTATCTTTTAAAAATCGGCACAAATTTAGGCTTTTGGGTTGATAATCAAAAGCAATTTCCTCTCCTTATCGCCCCTAAACCTTAATAAATCAGCCTATTGACTTTCGCACCCTGCGGAATACGGCAAATACTTTAAGAAATTTTGCTGCACTGCCCGTCCTTATACCGGTATTTTATTTCACTGATCTACCTTGCTCTGTACCTCTATTAGGCAAAACAGAACAAATACCAAGCTTCTCGCCATCATAAATACCAGTCCATTTTTTATCTTCAACAGGCAACAATTCCCTTAGATTTCTTATTCTTGACGATATGATTTGGGAAGCACTTGCAAAATTGGCCCTACTCGGCACCGAACGCGGACAACTACCACACAAAGTGCAGGAAGCACTGGGCAAAGTAGGTATTCAAACCGCTCAGGCTCCGGAAGCGGTGCTGCTGGAGGGTGCCGCACTGTACCATCAGCTCCGCCGGGCAGGTTTCCCTCTGCAAAAAGGGGCCGCGGCAACGCTCCGTCCGGATACAGCCAAGCGCCCTGCCATGCCGCCCCGTGCAGCCCGGCAGATGGAGCACGTCATCCGCGGCAACTACCGGGACGCCCTGCCCGAGGCTTTTCAACTTACCGCACAAGCGGGCTATGCCTTACCACCGGAACACCTCCCGGCCTTACTTTACAAAGCTGCCCGGCGGAAAAATTTCTGGAAAGCCCTCCGCCCTCTACTTGAGCCTTCCGACTTTGAATTCCTCCAGCTCAACCCAGACTGGGCCGGGCTCACAGAATGCCCCACAGCAGGCGACTGGAGCAGCCTTTCGCAGGAAACGCGCCTGCAGATGCTCCGTCATATCCGCTTCGAACAATCCGAAAAAGCCATCCTTTATTTGCAGGAATGCTGGGAGGAGCTGACTCCTCCGGAAAAAAAGGGGCTCCTTGGCTTACTGGAAACAGGGCTAAGTGCAGCCGACCAGCTTTTTTTGGAAACACAGCTTGAGGACAGCCGCAAGGAAGTACGGCAAGCAGCGGCACGACTGCTGCTCAAAATCCCGGATACCCCTCTGCAGGATACCATATATAAGGAGGCCGCCTCCTGGCTTGAGGTCCAAAAAGACGGAAGGCTCGACCTCCACGCCCCGAAACAACCGGTAGCGTATTTCAAAAAGCTGGGCTTATACCGGACTAAAAAGCACAAGTATGCAGGTGGCGTACATGCCGGGCAGGCTTACGACATCCTTTCCCTGGTACCGCCCAAGCGGTGGGAAGCACATTTTGGCAAGCCTACTTTGGATACCCTGCGCCTGTTTGCCCGGGGCAATCAGCAAATCCTGCTTACGGATGCCGTAGCCAATGCAGCACTCCTGCATCAGGACCACCGCTGGATAGAAGCCCTGCTCCGGCATTGGTGGCGCACGGATAATGAAGCGCGGTGGAATAGTGCACTGGGCAAAGCGCTGATGGCTGCCTTGCCGGATGCTGTTTTCAACGACATCATGAGCCAGTACCTGCGTCAGCATCAGGGCTATATCGAAGAGGAAAGTTTTGCCGGACAATTGCTATGTTTGGGTAGTCATCAGTGGGAAAGCGGTGTAGCACGGCAGGTCCTTTCCAACTTCAGGGAGTGGCTCAACGCTGCTCAGTCGGTCTACTGGAACTTATGGCATTACAAACGCATTCTACAAGTGGCGGCTTTCCGCGGACCGGTAAGTGTGCTGCCGGCGCTTCAGACCGGTTGGAATACTCGCGCGCCGGCCTGGAGCAACTGGGAAGGCGATATTGACCGGTGCCTGAAAACACTCGCTTTTCGAAAAGACCTGCAGGACGCCCTGGCACCTTCAAAAAACGCTTAAATCAACTCGATAAACACCTTTTATATATGGCTACAAATGCTGCCATCCGATTACAAGCCGAAGATGCCTACGCCGGGGAGCTCAAAGCCCTCGCCTCTGTAGATGACCGCCCCCGCCCTACCAACTGGAACCTCTCGCCCTGGGCCGTAATGACCTACCTCATGGGGGGCGAACTGGAAGATGGCACGACGATAACGCCCAAGTACTTCGGTAACCGCCGCCTGATTGAAGTGGCGGTAGCCACCCTGGCTACCGACCGCGCCCTTTTGCTGACCGGAATTCCCGGCACGGCCAAGACCTGGGTGTCAGAACACCTGGCAGCGGCCATCAGCGGCAACTCCAAACGCTTGGTACAAGGTACTGCCGGCATGGCAGAAGAGTCCCTGCGTTACGGATGGAACTACGCCCGGTTACTAGCGGAGGGCCCATCAGAAAAAGCCCTGGTGCCCAGCCCGGTGATGGTGGCCATGCAGGAAGGCCGAATCGCCCGGGTGGAAGAACTCACCCGTATCCCCAGTGATGTGCAGGACGCCCTGATCACCATCTTATCGGAGAAAGCCTTGCCCGTACCGGAGCTCAACTCGGAAGTACGGGCACAGCGCGGCTTCAACCTCATCGCAACCGCCAACGACCGCGACCGGGGCGTGAACGAGCTGTCCAGCGCCCTGCGCCGACGCTTTAATATGGTCAATATGCCCCTACCTGCCACCCTGGAAGAAGAGGTGGAAATTGTGCGGCAGCGGGTAGCTCAAATTGGCAGCACCCTGGAACTGCCCCCTCAGGCGGCGCCGGTAGAGGAAATCAAGCGCCTCGTCACCATCTTCCGGGAGCTGCGCAGCGGCAAAACCGAGGACAGTCGCCGCAAGCTCAAAGTGCCGTCCAGTACGCTGAGTACAGCTGAGGCCATTTCCGTTATCAACAGCGGGCAGGCACTGGCCGTCCACTTTGGGGAAGGCGTTATACAGGCCGGAGATATAGCCGGCAGTTTACTGGGTGCTGTTGTTAAAGACCCTGTACAGGACCGCACCGCCTGGGAAGAATACCTGGAAACTGTGGTAAAGGAACGCAAGGGCTGGGGCGATTTGTACGAGGCGAGTAAGGGGCTGCTGGGGTAATAGTAAGGCAGAAGTACCTGGTCGGTAAATGGAACTGATTTAGAGCCCCCTGTTGCCCGGAGTGTAGCGACACCGCATACAGGTGAATTCCCCTTTCTGCCTTCTGAAATGGAAAGATTTCGGGCTTCCAAAATCCGCTTTCCGATGTTAATAACCTCCGCCCTCTAAAGTTCCTGTGCGATATTTAGGCTGTTTTTCAGGCATTTACAAAAGCCCCTTCCGTTTTTTTTTCAAAAAAGCCTTGTTTATTGGATTAAAGAGCGCTACCTTTGCACCTGCCTTTTCAAAGGCGGCCCGATCAAGGCGAAACAATTAAGAAAACAGGCGCTAAAAGAAGGTGCATAACTTCGCTCGCACCCTTTGATTTTCACCTGGTTTTCTATTGATCAACAATTAAATTATTGAATAGTGGATACGCTAAGTTATAAAACGCAATCTGCAAAAAAAGAGGGAGTAGAACGCAAGTGGCACATCATTGACGCCGAAGGCGAGATCGTGGGCCGCATGAGCAGCAAGATCGCTACCGTTCTTCGCGGCAAGCACAAAGCTTCCTATACCCCGCACGTTGACACCGGCGACTACGTCATCGTCATTAATGCGGGCAAAGTCCGGTTCACCGGCAACAAGCTTCACCAAAAGGTGTATCAGCGTTATTCCGGCTACCCCGGTGGTCAGAAATCACGCACAGCAAAAGAAATGCTGGACAAGAAGCCAATCGGCGTTTTGGAAGCAGCCGTACGCGGTATGCTGCCCAAGAACCGCCTGGGCCGTGCGATGTTCAAGAAGCTCTTCGTTTATGAAGGCGCTGAGCACCCGCACGAGGCACAGAAGCCGGAAAAACTGGAACTTTAATTATTAAAAAAGCAGGACAATCTCGATAAATATGGAAATGATCAATGCCATTGGGAGAAGAAAAGCGTCTGTAGCCCGCGTATACTTAAAGAAAGGCGAGGGCAAGATCGTGGTCAACGGCAAGGACTACAAAGAGTACTTCCCCCAAAATCACATCCAATATAACCTTACGGACCCTTTTCAGACAGTAGAAGTAGAGAACATCTATGATCTGAAAATCAACGTAAACGGTGGTGGCTACAAAGGCCAGGCCGAAGCGATCCGTATGGGCATTGCCCGTGCGCTCGTCAAACTGAACGAAGACTTCCGCAAGCCGCTGAAGGACAAGAAGTATCTTACTCGTGACTCCCGCGTGGTTGAACGTAAGAAGTACGGTAAGCCGAAGGCACGTAAGAGCTTCCAGTTCAGCAAGCGTTAATTCTTTTTTTCAGTATTCTTCGCGAGCTGCATATTGTAGTTTGCTTCCAAATTCAAACTTTAGAAAAAGAAAATGGAAAAGCCCACCTATAAAGATTTATTGGATGCAGGTGTGCACTTTGGCCACCTCAAAAGAAAGTGGAACCCCAAAATGGCGCCTAACATCTTCATGGAGCGCAAAGGGATCCACATCATTGACCTGAACCGCACACTCGATAGCCTGGAGCGCGCGGGCAACGCGGCACGCCAAATGGCAAAGTCTGGGAAGAAAATCATGTTTGTCGCTACCAAAAAGCAGGCGCGCGAAATCGTTGCCAATGCTGCACGCGAAGTAGGCATGCCTTTCGTAACTGACCGCTGGCTTGGTGGTATGATGACCAACTTCTCTACGATCCGCCGTTCGATCAAGAAGATGAACAACATCGACCGCATGTTTCAGGATGGTACCCTGGAAAACGTGACCAAGAAGGAGCGCCTCACGCTTACCCGCGAGCGCAACAAACTGGAGCGTGTACTTGGTGGTATCGCTAACCTGAACCGCCTTCCGGCAGCTGTATTCATCGTGGATATCCACCACGAACATATCGCTGTGGCAGAGTCGCACAAGCTGGGGTTGAAGACCTTTGGCATGGTAGACACCAACTCTGACCCTTCACAGGTTGACTATGCAATCCCTGCCAACGATGATGCGTCTAAGTCGATCGCTATCATCACCAACTATATGGCAGAGTGCATCCGTCAGGGCCTGAAGGACCGGGATTCTGTTAAGTCAGAAAAAGAAGCTGTCGCGAAAGGCTAGGTTCCTTTTTCAATAGACATTATTTACACACCATTACAATACAAGATATAATGAGTGCAAATATTTCTGCTGCCGACGTCAAAAAACTGCGCGAAATGACTGGTGCAGGCATGATGGACTGCAAGAAAGCGCTTAAAGAAGCAGAAGGGGATTTCGAAAAAGCCATTGAGGTACTTCGTAAGAAAGGCCAAAAGGTTTCTGCCAAGCGTGCAGACCGCGATGCTAATGAAGGCGTTGTCGTGGCCCTTGTTTCTGATGATAAGACCAAAGGGGTTATCGTTAAGCTGAGCTGTGAAACGGACTTTGTTGCCAAAGGCGATGAGTTCATTGGTTTCACCAACAAAGCAGCCGAGCTGGCGCTTCAGCACTTCCCTGATACCCTGGAAGACCTGCTCAAAGTGGATATGAACGGCCATTCTCTGGGCGATCGTGTGACCGAGCTGGTTGGGAAAATCAATGAGAAGATCGAACTGGCCTCCTATGAGAAGCTGGAAGCGGCTATGATCAGCCCTTACATCCACATGGGCAACAAAGCTGCCGTACTGGTAGGCATGAATAAGGTCAGCGACGAAATCTATGACGCCGGCCGGGACGTTGCCATGCAGGTGGCTGCAATGAAGCCTGTTGCTGTCAATAAGGACGGTGTTGATCAGTCAACGATTGATAAAGAGATCGAAATCGGTAAAGAGCAGGCGCGTCAGGAAGGCAAGCCTGAGCAGATCATCGAGAAGATCGCAATGGGTAAACTGAATAAATTCTTCAAGGAGAATACACTGCTGAATCAGCAGTTCGTAAAGGACGGCAACGAAACGGTTGCTTCTTTCCTGAAGAAGTTCGATAAGGAACTGACGGTTACAGACTTCAAGCATGTAACTCTCGGATAATTTTTTGAAAGGCGGATTAGTTATCTAATCCGCCTTTTTTTGTACCCTTACTTAGAGCTTGTTGGGGTTTTACACTTCGGGCTGCGTTCGCTCCAAAAGCAAAACCCCAACAAGCTCTTATGGGTCTGGCTATGCGTAAGCGTACCGGGCCTTTGTAGGATTACTCCTACTTCTTTTCTTTCTTACCTTCTGTTGATGGTTGAAATCTCAAACAATTGAAAATATGGCACAGCTCAAATACAAAAGAATCCTGCTCAAACTGAGCGGAGAGTCTCTGATGGGAGATCAGGGCTTTGGTATTGATTCCAAGATGCTTACGCATTACGCTGAACAAGTAAAGGAGTTGCTGGAGCTGGGCGTACAAGTGGCTATCGTTATCGGTGGCGGCAATATCTACCGCGGCCTTCAGGCCAACGAATCAGGCATTGAGCGCGTACAGGGCGACTACATGGGCATGATGGCCACAGTGATCAATGGTATGGCCTTGCAAAGTGCCCTGGAAGGCGTTGGCGCATATACCCGGCTGATTTCCGCAATCGAGATGAAGCAAATTGCAGAGCCCTACATTCGCCGCCGGGCGATCCGGCACCTGGAAAAAGGACGGGTCGTAATCTTCTCCGCTGGTACAGGCAGCCCTTACTTCACCACAGACTCTGCAGCCGCCCTGCGGGCAAATGAAATCAATGCCGAGGTCATCCTCAAAGGTACCCGTGTAGACGGCATCTATGACGCTGACCCGGAAAAAGATGCTTCCGCCACCAAATTTGACAACCTGACTTTCGCCAAAGTGATCAGCCTGGGCCTAAGCGTTATGGACATGACCGCTTTTACCTTGTGCCAGGAAAACAACCTCCCTATTATAGTTTTCGACATCAATACCAAGAGAAACCTCAATGCCATTGTACAGGGCGAGCGTATTGGCACACTGGTGGAAGGCTAACCTTCTGTCTTGCGTACTATCTTCCACAGCCAATTGGAGAGCCATCCGGCAACCGTGGTGCATCTGGCAACTGATACGCGCCGGGAGCTGTTTTAAACTTCCGGATTTCACCCAGCATATAACTCAGATGCGCCCGTTCCTGCCGGTCGGGCTGCCCCGTAAGCTGCTTTTTGAAGCCCTGCTCAAAGGTATCGATCTGATAGCCCGCCGCGCCTGCAACCTGTGGGGCCACTTTTGAATCCCCCGCAAGGCGTAGCAAGTGCAAAATCAATCGTTTTTGCCCGACCCTGGCAATACTGCGTTCAGCCGGCGTATTAGCATCATCCATTGTTTTCCACAAAGCTTCCACGAAGCGGTCAAGATGTATGGTTTGAAGCACCCCCTGGGCTTCCTGATTGGCTACGCGTGCCAGCCGCTGCGGGTGCAACATCAACGTCAGGGTGTGGTCGATGGCTGCTGCGGCTGCCGCTGTGGGGTCAAAGATGGTACCGGTATGGGGCTCAAAGTACTCCCGCCCACGACTGTACCCCATAGGTTGGGGAGGCAGTAGGTTTAGCAGATCAGCCGGAATCAGCAATTCGCTGGGCTTTACAGTCCTGAGCAATGCACGCATTGCCGCACTTTGCTCAGGCTCCGGCACGGGCCGAATAGCCGTTTGCCCATCTCCCCTCAGGGCATAGGTGTAGTAATAGCCGCCTAATAACTTACTGCAAGCTGCAACCTGATAGCGGTGCGCCAGATACAGGGGCGTAAAGACCTGCTCAAGGGTAGCCATAGCCGCTCCTCTGGGGATGTTCGCTTCACTAAAATGGGCCAGGGCTTCACGCCGTAAATCCATAACCCGGTGCAGTTCTTCTGGTGCAACCGCACCGTTATCCCACAAATGGGCTAATGGGTGAGCAGTGCCGTCAGCTCGTGCCCCATCATCAGAGATGTAATACAACCCATCCTCAATGCTCGCTTCAAGGATTGCATTCAGAGCCTCCGTTTCGTCGGTGCCCGGAGCGTATTCCGAATAACCATAATTAATGGCTACTTTATCCCACGCCCCTATCCCGGTATCGTAGGCCTCCGAGAAGTCGATACCGCCTTGTTCTTCCAATTGCAGAAAAGGATGGGGGTAGTCCATTACAGAAGCCCGGCCGTTGACGCTGGCGGCAAAGTTGTGCGCCAGCCCAAGGGTATGCCCCACCTCGTGTGCAGAGAGCTGCCGCAGCCGGGCCAGTGCCATCTCCTTCAGCCTGGGATCGGCGTTTGCTCCAGACTCATAGGCTTCTACCAGCCCCTGCGCGATCAGAAAATCCTGGCGCACCCGCAGTGAGCCCAATAAGACATGGCCTTTGATGATCTCCCCGGTGCGCGGGTCGGCTACAGTGGTGCCATAAGACCAGCCCCGGGTACTGCGGTGCACCCAGTTAATGATGTTGTAGCGCACATCC
Source organism: Phaeodactylibacter sp. (assembly GCF_040219495.1). Taxonomy (GTDB): domain Bacteria; phylum Bacteroidota; class Bacteroidia; order Chitinophagales; family Saprospiraceae; genus Phaeodactylibacter. The sequence continues at coordinate 142,411 of NZ_JAVJSK010000009.1, forward strand.
ATAGGGTCTGCTCCATCTGGTAAGACTTCCACCCGGAAAGCATTAATGAAACCGGCGGCTTCGAAGGCTTCGTTCCACCAACTGGCGCCCTCCAGCAAGGCTGTACGCACAGGCTCGGGCACGCCCGGATCGAGGTAATAAACAATGGGCTCCACCGGGCGGCTCCGCTCCGCTTCCGGGTTGGCTTTTTTTAACCGGTGCCGGTAAATCAACCGCTGGGTGAGTGGCGCTTCAATAGGCACTGCATAGTCTTGGTACGTGAGTGGGAAATAGCCCGATCGGGGGGCAAACCGCCGGGGCTCGAAGCCATCGTCCGGTAGTTCGACCAGAGCGTGGTGCATGCGTACCGCAAAAGAAGCCGGCGTGGGAGCAACCGAACGCAACTCCTGCCCTTTCGGGTCACCCGTGAAGGTCAGCAAGGCTTCAAATTCTGTATTCTTCGGAAAGTTCTTAGTCCGTTCCAGCCATAACATACTGCGTTCCTGGTCTAACTTAAAAACGCCCTGCCCCTTGCGCTCAAGGCTCTGGGATACCCCGTGGGCGTCCCGCATCAAAAACGGAGTCCAGTCAATCAGGACCCGCCCCTCTTCCGCTGCGGCCACTTTGAAGCCCCAAAGTACGGACTGCGCAAAGGCCTCTTCGACAGACTGCCGCTCCAAAGTATTATCGGTATTTGCCCGGTATTTGAGATTAGGCTGTAGCAGCAAGACTTTAGGCCCCTCCCGGATAAAGCGGACAACTCTTGTGTCCCCCAGTTGGTTGCGGTCCAGCCCAATGTCATTAGACCCCAAGCCCGCTGTCAGGCTATTGACATAGAGTATATCCTGCCCCATGGCTTCAATTTCCAGCCATATTTTGCCTTCTTCCGAATCGTAGTAGAAAGTGAAGAACCCCTTTTGAGCCTCTAGCCCTTTGGTTTTCTCTGCAATGCTTGGCATTTGTGCGCTCAGAAGTGTAGCCCAACCCAAAAGAATAGCAGACAGCAGGTATTTTGTCATTGCCTTTTTGCTTAAAAATAGAGAAATTTAAGGACTTAGACTATGTTTGGAGCTTGGTCCTATTGCAAACTAAGGACTTATGAACCCCACACTGCTTCGGGCCAGGCTCTGGCGTCATCTTTTTTAGCTTATTTGGCCCGCCAAATGCGCCAGAAAAATTTAGCCAGAGCCACAACTCCTTGACTTTCATGACGACCCTGCTCCAAACATAGTCTTACCCAGTCAACAAAATACCCGGCGTATGAAAAATGGACATCTGGTTGTAGCGGCTTTATTTCTGCTGTTCGCTTATTTCCAGCTCAACGATCCTGACCCCTGGGGCTGGGTCGCTCTTTATATTGGTGTGAGCGCGGTAGCCCTGCTTGCCTTTTTCCGGCAGCCCTTCCGCTGGCTGGCCATTGCAGGACTCGGCATTATTGCAATCTGGGGGATACAGCTATTCCCGGCTTTTCTGGAGTGGATAACAATGGGCACCCCTTCTATAGCGGAAGAAATGAAAACGGACCAGCCCCACATCGAGCTGGCCCGGGAGTTTCTGGGGCTCATGCTTTGTGCACTGGTGCTTGGGGGCTACCTCATTCGGGGGCGAAAAGGCTGGACGTAGCAAAGGTTCAATTATTATTTCCTGTAAACCTGTATCTGAGCAGAAAAATCAATAAATTACAGGCTCTGATGGTTCGAACATTTAATGCACAGAAATGCCCATTCAAACCCAAAGTGATTTACAGATACTTTTAAAATCAGTACTTTCCCTACAGCAATCCACTTCGTTGTACGAAGGAGTAATAGCGACCGTACCCGAGGTAGCCTCTTTGATCAACGCACGCGCCGTCTGGGTCTATCGTATCCATCCTAAAAAACATTCCGAGGCATCGCTGGTGCTGAGTATGCACCTAAACGCGGATAGCCAATGGCAGGTCACCAATCAGCCAGCTGCTTTAGACTGGTCTGAACATTGGAACAGGATACAGCAAGGCGGATCATTCCTGGAGCTGCCTTCTGAATCCGGGTCGCATAAAATACTATGTGCCCCGGTGGAAATAAATGGAGAAAGCTTAGGTTTTTTTATCGCAGAAACGCCCGTCACCACGGAGGGTGCCTTCCAGCAGCTTTGTCCTTATCTTGAAGGGCTGAGCATTGCTATGTCCCGTTTTGCGCAGGAGAACAAAATCAAAGTACAACGGGACTACCTTCGGAAAATCATCGACAATATCCCTGGGCTTGTTTTTTCAAAGGACCGAGAGGGCCGTTTCGTGTTGGTCAATCAACGGGTAGCTGAAATTTACGGGGTACCGGTAAAAGAACTGATTGGCAAGAAGGATAGCGACTTCAACCCTTATACCGAAGAAGTAGAGCGGTACCGGGCAGAAGATATGCGCGTACTGAACGAGGGCGCATCTGTCTGGCTACCTGAGGATAAAATAATCACCCCGGGTGGCAAAGAGATACACTTACAGACGCTAAAGATACCTGTATCCAGCGAAGACGAAGAAGGCACCAATAATGTCCTTGGCTTATCGCTTGATGTATCGCTATGGCGTCGCATCAAAGAACAGGAGGCGCAAAGCCGGGAGCGGTATGAAAACTTCATCAAGCACGCTGAGGAAGGCATCTATTATGTGAAATGCGACTCACCTGTTCCTCTTGAAGGTATTACGCCCGAAGAGCAGGTAGAGCGCTACTATCAGTCTGCCAGCATTGCGGAATGCAACAAAGCCCTGGCTGAAATGTATGGGCTGGATGCTCCGGAGACCCTTATTGGAAAAAGGGTAGCCGACTTGCACAAAGGAGAAGGAGAGCCCCTAAACAAGGCAACGACGCTGCAGTTCTTCAAAAACAATTTCAAAATCAAGGATTTTGAAACCCACAAAATCACACCTGAGGGAAAAGAGCGATGGTTCAACAACCACGTGGTTGGCGTTTTTGAAAACCAGCATATGGTGGGTATCTGGGGCGGGCAGCTAGATATTACCGCCCGCAAGCAGATGGAGCTCTCTCTACTTGAACAGCGCGAAGAGCTGAACTTCGTTTTGGAAGGTGCCAAGGTTGCCACCTGGTACTGGGACCTTCCGGGGAAGATCGCCCGGTTTAATGACTACTTCTGGCAGATGTTGGGCTATGAGGCTTCCGAACTCCCTACTCCTACCCCTAACAAAAAGTTTAATGAACTCATTCACCCGGATGACTTTCCAGGGTTTATTGCCAAGGTGACCAAACACCTGGAACTGCGGAATAACACTCAGGTTTTTGAGTATGAGATGCGGATGCGCGCCAAAAACGGGACGTATAAATGGGTACTCGACCGCGGCAGACCCCTTGCCTGGAATGAAAAAGGGTATCCGGTGCAGGCGAGTGGGATTTTTATAGACATCACTTCCCAAAAAGAAGCCATGATACAGCTCACCGCTCAGCAAGAGCTGCTCAATATGGTCTCGGAGAGTGCATTGGTGGCGTTCTGGGAACTCAACCTTGAAACAGAAGCGGTCAAAGTCTCTCCTACGTTTTTCAAAATTCTGGAGTATGAAGCGGGAGCGTTCGAATTGTCTACTCCAAATCTGTATGAACTGATTCATACTGAAGACCAGAATACAGGGTTCAAATATGCAATACAGCAAATTGCACAGGGCGAAAGTTTTGATATTGAACTCCGGCTCAAGACCAAAAGCGGAAGCTACAAATGGGCTTATGCCCGGGGCGAACAATATGAGTTTAATGGTAAAAAACACTATGCGGGCCTGTTGATTGACATTCACCAACGTAAGCAAACAGAGCTGGAACTCAAACAAAGCCAGGATAAACTGAATATGGCGATTGAGGGCTCACGCATCGGTATTTGGGAGTGGGACATACCAAACCAAAAGGTCTCAAATAATGCGCTCATGTTCAAGCATCTGGGCCATGCCCCTGAATTGCTTACCGATCGTTATGAAGACTGGGTGAAGTACCTCCATCCCGATGATGTTTACCGATTGCAGGAAAGCTTCCACTTACAAACCGGAGCATCTGACCGTTTCCGGCTGGACTACCGCATCCGGGATGTTAAAGGGGCATACCACTGGGTTTACGATACAGGCAAAGTAACCGAACGCAACGAACATGGACTCGCAACACAGGCTACCGGTATTACCGTGGATATTTCTGAACTCAAGGCTACAGAAATCGCTCTTAAAGAAAGTCAGCAGCGTACCAAGCTCATTCTTGATGCTGCCAAGTTGGGGCTTTGGGAATGGAACATCCAAACAGACGAATGTTTCTATAACCGCCACTGGGGTGGGATGCTGGGCTTTAAACCTGAGGAAATTGAGCCCGTCTCTAAGACTTTCTTTGAACTCATCCACCCGGATGATGCCCCCTTGCTCAACAAGGCCCTTAATGCTCAACTCGAAGGGAAAACGGAGCTATTCGACGTAGAGATCAGGATGCGGACCAAAGCCGGTAAATGGAAGTGGGTGCATGACAAAGGACAGGTCATGAGCCGTGACAAGGATGGTAAACCGTTAAGGGTGGCAGGAATACACATCGATATTGACCACCGCAAAGCGGCGGAGCGCGCACTGGAAGAGAGTGAAGCCTTTTTCCGTACGCTATACGAAGATAGCCCTTTGGGTATTCTGTTCTGTAATAAAGAAGGTGCCGTAGAAAAGGTCAATGAAATGGCCAGTCAGATATTAGGTTATTCCAAAGCTGAGCTCACCGGTATTGAACTGAATACGCTCAGCATTGAAAAAAAGCTTTTTGAAGGCCTTATGGAGTCCTTCAAGCGGGACAGCGCCATCAATCACTTTGAGCGACAGTTGAGGCACAAAAGCGGCAAAGTTATCTGGAGTAATTTGCTCATCAGCATAATCAGGGATGCCAAAGGCCAACCGGAGAGCATCATTTGCTCTATCGAAGACATTACCAGCAGAATGGAAGCCCAGCATGCACTTCTGGAAAGCGAAGACCTGCAACGTGCTATACTCGATGCGCTGCCCGACTTGAAGTTCCGCATTGACAAAAACCTTCGATTCATCAGCTTTTTTGCCCCCAGAGGTGATGCTCCGCACCTGATAGTGCCCCCGGAAGTGTTCCTGAACAAAAAAGTGGAAGAAGTCTTACCCCTACATATTGCTCAGGCCCTAAAAATTAACCTTAAAAAAGCACTCGTAAAAGGTGACGTAGAGTCCTTTGAATACCCTATGTATCTTGAAGGAGGCATGCGCTTCTACGAAGCCCGAGTGAACAGTATCAACGATTCCGAAGCCATTGTGGTCGTCCGGGATATTACCGAGCTGAAGATTGCGCAGCAAGCCCTGCAAAAAAAGCTTAGGGAGCTTGATCATAACAACGAAAAGCTTACCCGCTACGTCAACAGCAACTTGCAATTAGAGAACTTCGCGCATACCGTTTCCCATGACCTGCGGGAGCCTGCCCGCACGATGAATAGCTTTGCACAGCTCCTGAAGCACCGGTACGAGAATCAACTCGATGAGGACGCCAACTCCTACCTCGACTTCATCAGTAAGAGCGCCACTCACATGAATAAGCTAATCGAGGACTTGCTGGAGTTTGCCCGTTTTACCAATAGCGAAGACCCGGCCTTCGAAGAGGTAGACCTCAATAGCTTGCTTGAGGTGGTACAGCAGTCACTGCGTGGGCTTATCCATGATAAGAATGCCACCATCATTATCAAACGGCCTCTCCCTATTCTAAATGGTAACCCCACCAAGCTTGGACAGCTTTTTCAAAACCTGATTTCGAATGGTGTGAAGTTCCAGGCGAAGGGGGTCAAGCCGGAAGTCACCATTGAATTTCAAGATCTCGGGGATCACTGGCAGTTCTCAGTACTAGACAATGGTATTGGTATTGACAAGGAGCACCACGGTCATATTTTCCAGCTCTTCCGCAGGCTCCACAGTAAAAAAATCTACCCAGGTTCGGGTATTGGGCTGGCGCTCTGCAAACGGGTCGTGGAACAGCATGGTGGGGATATTTGGGTAGAATCCAAGCCGGAAGCGGGTGCAAAATTTATTTTCACGCTGCACAAAAATTTCTAGCCATGCAGGAGGCCCTCATTCTTGCCTACCTTGATGCCCTGAGCAAGGGGGACCTGCCCGCTTTGCTTGAGCTCTTCGCACCGGCAGCCGTAGTCTATTCTCCGCTCTACGGAAAAAAAACCGCTAAAATCTTTTATGCCGATCTTTTAAAAGATAGCAAGGCTTCGCACATCGAACTCCTGAACGTTTTTCAGGCACCCGGCACCTCTCACGCCGCCGTAAACTTCCTCTATCACTGGACGCTGGCCAACGGCGAGCAGGTCCGCTTTGATTGTGTGGACATCTTCCACTTTAATGCGGCGGGAAAGATCATAAAGCTCAAAATCATTTATGACGCTTCTCTAACCCGGCCTGCTCTTCAGCGTACTCAAAACACCTAGGCTATATTTGCGTTGTAAAACTGCAATTGCAACTTCCTATGGCTTTACTCGAATTCACCAATAAGGGCATCTACTGTCCGCCCGCTGATGTCTACATCGACCCCTGGCGTCCGGTCGACCGGGCGCTCATCACCCACGGGCACGCCGACCACTCCCGCTGGGGGCATCAGCATTACCTCTGCTCAGCCACCGCTGCTCCGGTGATCAGGTACCGGCTGGGGCACATCAATCTGTCGACGGTCCAATTTGGAGAAACGACGACCATTAATGGTGTCCGGTTTTCTTTCCACCCTGCAGGCCATATTGTGGGTTCCGCTCAGATACGAGTGGAGCACAAGGGGGAAATATGGGTAGCATCCGGCGACTACAAGGTTGCGCCCGACGGCCTTTCCGAACCCTTTGAGCCGGTACGCTGCCACACTTTCATTACGGAGTCCACTTTCGGTTTACCCGTTTACCGCTGGAAACCGCAGCAAACGGTTTTTGAAGAGATCAATGACTGGTGGCGGCAAAATCAAGCGCAGGGCAAGGTCAGTGTTCTGGCCGCCTATGCTCTGGGCAAAGCACAACGGTTGCTGCACGGCATTGATGATAGCATCGGCCCGATTTTTACGCACGGCGCGATCGAAAAGACCACACAGGTGATGCGGAAGCAGGGGGTGAAGCTGCCCGATACCCAACGTATTACACAACAGTACAAGCCCGACGACTTTGAAGGTGCGCTGGTACTCGCAACCCCATCTGCTACAGGCTCTAACTGGATGCGCCGTTTCAGGTCTGCCTCCGTAGGTATTGCTTCCGGATGGATGGCCCTGCGCGGCACCCGCCGCCGCCGTGCAGCGGACCGGGGTTTTGTCCTCTCCGATCATGCCGACTGGAATGAGCTCAATGAGGCGATCAAAGCCACAGGCGCCGAGCGTGTCGCAGTGACCCACGGCTACACCAATCTTTTTGCACGCTGGTTACGGGACGAATGTGGTCTTGATGCGTGGGAAGCCGATACAGAGTACGAGGGCGAATCCCTGGATAAAGAGGATGCTGAAAATGATAATGACGCATGAAAGCATTTGCCAATCTATACACCCGGCTGGACCAAACCACCAAGACCAATACCAAGGTGGCAGAGCTCGCCCGGTTTTTCGATCAGGCCAATGATCAGGACCGGCTTTGGACCGTAGCGATCCTCTCCCACCGCCGCCCCAGGCGTACCGTCAATACGACGCTGCTACGGCATTGGGCAGCGGAACTGGCTGGTATCCCGCTCTGGCTTTTTGAAGAGTCCTACCACGTCGTAGGCGACCTGAGCGAAGCCATCGCACTCACGCTCCCCAAAGCCCTCAGCAGCAATGATAAAGGGCTTACCTACTGGATTGAATACATCAAAGCACTGGACAAACTAGAGGAGGCGGAGAAAAAGCAGCGCGTAACTGATGCCTGGATGCAGATGGACTATACTGAACGCCTGGTCTTCAATAAATTCATTATGGGAGGGTTCCGTATCGGCGTTTCTCAGAAACTGATGGTGCGGGCGCTTGCCAAATCTACCGGGATTGATGAAAACACCCTCGCCCACCGTATCATGGGCAACTGGACGCCCGATAAGACGACTTTTGAAGACCTCATCCTGACCAAAGACCCCCTGGAGGACGTCTCCAAGCCTTACCCATTTTACCTGGCTTATGCGCTGGAAGAAGGGCCGGAAGACCTGGGGGCTCCCAGTGAATGGTTCGTTGAGCGCAAGTGGGACGGCATACGCGGGCAGCTTATCGTCAGAAAAGGCGAGCTCTTTGTCTGGTCAAGAGGCGAAGAGCTGGTAACGGACAAATTCCCGGAGTACCACCCGCTGGCTGAAATACTACCCGACGGAACCGTGATCGACGGAGAAATTTTGCCTTATCAGGATGGGCAGCCACTAACCTTCAATGACTTACAAACCCGGATCGGCCGTAAAAATATCACGAAGAAAATACTGGAAAAGGCCCCGGTGGTCCTCGTGGCTTATGACCTGCTGGAATGGGAAGGCGAGGATATCCGGGAGCGTCCTATGAAGGAACGCCGGGCTCTGCTGGAGCAACTGCTCGATCAAACTGAGACCCACGGCATCGTACTCCTCTCCGAAAGGGTCGCTTTTTCGGACTGGCAGGAACTGGAGCCGGAACGGCAAAATGCCCGGCAGCACCATAGTGAAGGGCTGATGCTGAAACACAAAAACAGCCCCTACCGCGCCGGCCGTAAAAAAGGCGACTGGTGGAAATGGAAAGTAGATCCACTAACCATTGATGCAGTCATGATCTACGCGCAGCGCGGGCATGGCCGGCGGGCTAATCTCTACACCGACTTCACCTTCGCCGTATGGGATGGAAAAACGCTGGTACCCTTTACGAAAGCCTACTCCGGGCTGACGGATAAGGAGTTCCGGGAAATTACCGCCTGGGTACGCCGGAATACCATTGACCGCTTCGGGCCGGTGCGCAGCGTGGAGCCTGCCCATGTCTTCGAAATTGCCTTTGAAGGCATACGGAAGTCTACCCGGCATAAGTCCGGCGTAGCGCTCCGGTTTCCCCGGATTTCCAGATGGCGCAAAGACAAGCCCCTGCGGGAAGCTAACACTTTGGAAGATTTACATCAGTTGTTGACGCTATATGAAGAGGGTGCCTGAAAAACTATTATTTTTGGCCTTTCTAATCCCATCAATCTCATGATCAGAACAAACTTTGCTCTTGGCTTCATCCTGGTACTTAGCTTTTTTTACGCCTGTACCCCCTCGGTGAATCAAAAAATCTATCAGGCTGGTTCGCCGGCACTAACTATTTTTCAGGATACCCTGCCCTTTGAGCTGCGGGAAGGGTTCATGGTGGTGCGCGCCCGCCTGAATGACCGGACAATGCCACTGGACTTTATCTGGGACAGTGGCGCTCCGGTCAGTACCATATCTCAGGCTACCCGGGAGTACCTGGGGCTCCCCAAAAGCATCAAGCCCGGCACGCTTGCACGACTGGACTCCTTGCGGCTAAGCAATGTTTCCTTCCCCTCAGTCCCTGTGGAAATTATAGACTACGACGGATATGCAGCCCCCAAGTGTATTGCCGAAGCCGGTGTGATCGGTGCCAATCTTATACGCCACTGCAACTGGTACATCGACTTCGATCAGCAGCTTATTATTTTTTCGGACAAGGCTCAACAAGCACAAGTTGCTACTCCCAGTCACACCCTTGACTTCAAGACTACTGCCCTGGGCCAGCCGGAGCTAAAAGTCGTTACTGATATCACGGGCAAAAACAAAGCCATAGCCGGCATAGGCCAAAGCGGTGGGCTTTGTATCGAAGCCCCAAAACTACCCGATGCCGGGCAGATGGCCTATGATCAGGGGATTATTAACCGCTTTGCGCACACAATAGATACGACTGTAATCTTTCCGGATACTCAGGTAGGAATAGGACCGCTATCCTGGCAGGGCCTTCTTACGGTTCAACGCAATCATGCATCCCGGCTTGGCAACGACTTATGGGCGCAGTACAACGTAGCCCTGAATTTTGAAACCGAAACCATTAGTCTGATAGCCCGAACACAGGCACCACCACCCATTGCGCCACTACCTCAATTGGGCTGGATGCCACACTTCACGCCAGTCAGCGAGCTGACCGTAGGGTTTATTATTGTAGGCAGCCCGGCCTGGGAAGCAGGGTTGCGCATGGGTGATGTTATTGATCAGATTGACCGGCGGGCGGCACCGGGCTGGTATAACGATTACTGTGCCTACCTATCGAGTGTACAATCGCAATTTGCGGTGCCCCAACAAATGCAGGTTTTTAAAAATGGGTCAAAGCAACCACTTAATCTTAAAGTGGAAGGTACCCGGGAGAAGCCCTAATCTGCTATGGCAATAGCCGCCATGCTCAGCTGTAGGCCAGGGTGCTGTAGCAGCCGGGCGCCACAAGCTTCCAGCGTTGCGCCCGTGGTCACGACATCATCTACCAACAGGACATGCTTCCCCGGCAGGCTGACGCTTGCGGATAGCTCAAAGGCCCGGCTCACATTGACCTGCCGTTCTGCGCGGGTCATCCGGGTTTGCGTTTGGGTGAAAACCGTCCGCTTTAGTGCATAAATGACCGGGCGCTGCATCGTCTCACTCAGCCCCCTGGCAAACCAGTCAGCCTGATTATAGCCCCGTATCTTCTCCTTCCGGGGGTGCAGGGGCACCGGGACAATCGCATCTACAGATTGAAAAGCGGGTACAGACTTGAGGGCTGCTCCGTACAATTTACCGAGGTATAGCCCCACCTCCCGCTTGCCGTTGTATTTGAGATGGTAAAGCAGCCGTTGTACCCGGCCATCTTTGACGAACTGAAAAAAAGCCGCTGCCGACTGCAGTTCCAAACGCCCCCAGAGGCGCTCCGTAAAAGCATTCTCTGCATGCAGGTGATGATCGGTCCGCGGCAGCTTGTAATGGCAGGTCAGGCAAACAGGGTCTGACTGCCCTGCCGGCAAATTCTGGCCGCATGCATAGCATAAATTAGGGTAAAATAACCCAAGAAGATCATTGAGCCAGAGGGAAACAGGTTGGGGCAGTACCGTCATCGGATCGGTTCGTTGGTTTACTGTTTCAAGATAATAAAAAACGTCTGCCCCGCAAAGCGAGACAGACGCATCAAAACAAAACGAAAAACCAACTTTAAACAAGTTTCTTTATCACCACTAACTAAAAATCAATGCTGAATGTTGCTTGTAGCGGTGTTAAGGATTTCTTAAAAGAAACCGATATTGTTTTAGTTTTCAATGGCTTACAACTCCTTTATCCAATTTAAGTTTTGTTGTGGTTAAGCGCAAGGCCACAGCCGTCATTTTTCTTACAAAACGGTGTTTGGTTGCCGCGATTATTCCGCAATCAAACCGGAGTACGATGCTACTCGCCTTTCAGCCGCACTGGCAGGCGCAATTGCTCCCCGTTCCGGTTGACGCGTACTTCTATGACGTCCCCGGCCTGGGCTTGTCCGACCACCTCCTGTAATTCAGGTACCGATTTGATGCTCCGGTTGCCCACGCCCACGATTACATCTTTCGGCAACAACCCCGACATTTTTGCAGAGCCGCCTTCCACCAGCTTTTCAATCACCACACCCTGCGTAATGGGTAGCCCTAGATCTTTGGCATAGTCGCCGTCCAGCTCTGAGATTTCAACACCGAGGAATGCCCGCTGAAAGCTGCCATACTCGATAATATCATCCGCAATGCGGCGCACCAGGTTGACCGGAATGGCAAAGCTGTAGCCGGAGAATACGCCGGTGCGGGTTGCAATAGCCGTATTGATGCCCAGCAGCCGTCCTTCGGCGTCCACCAATGCCCCTCCGCTATTGCCGGGGTTGACGGCCGCATCCGTTTGGATGAAAGACTCAATGGCTTTTCCACCTCCCAGCAGGTTGATACTCCGCCCTTTGGCACTCACAATGCCCGCAGTGACGGTGGAAGTCAGGTCAAAAGGGTTGCCAACGGCCAGCACCCACTCTCCGATTTCAGCTTCGTCGCTGTTGGAGAAGTTGAGCGTCGGAAAGTCATTGCCCTCAATCTTAATGACAGCCAGGTCAGACTTTTCTGCTGTACCGATCACCTTAGCGGTATATGTGCGGTTGTCATAAAGCGTTACTTCCACCTCATCTGCATTCGCTACAACGTGGTTATTGGTCACGATATAGCCATCGCTCGTGTAAAACACACCTGAGCCGGAGCCACCCTGCGGCTGCCCTCCTCCGTAGGGATCGCCAAAGAAGAACCGAAAGGGGTCCTGACGATTGGAGGTAGGCTGAGCGACTTTGGCGGAGATATGGACTACAGCAGGCATTGCTTTAGCGGCGGCCTCCTTGAAATCAAAAGGCGCCCCTGCTTTAGCGGGCGGTACGTTTAGATTGCGGACAGCTTGGGCAAAGGAAGATTCCTGAGCTATCGGTGCGGTGGGTTGGGGTGCCAGCAAGCTGTAGCCACCCAATGTGACCAAACCGCCTACGATGCCTGCCAGCACTAATGCAAATAGTTGTTTCATAATCGGATGAATATTTTTGTGCGTTTGATAGCGTTGATTAACGTAAATTTTGTACGCTCCTGGTTTGCCTTTTTCACCAGCTCTGCATCATGCCTGCCTGTGTCTCGTCGCCGGTGGGCAGAGCCCTCCGGAGACCGAAGTATCGACATGAAGTCGAGGTTTCGGGCGCTCTCCCGCTATTTGGCGGGACAGGTCTTGATCTGGCAAAAAATCCTAACCCATGACCTATACAAAATCTGCATTAATAAACGCTGATGATTGCCAAGGCCACTAAACTGACCTTTTTAACATTTGGAAAAACGCTTAACCTCCAATCTTTGTTATGACCATTCCGGTGCTTTAACGGTAGCTTAACTCAACCACCAGCCAACCTGCGCTTTGCGGGTTCAACCGGAATGATTATCTTAGTCCCCCTCACTTACGGACAACACTTCAAAAGAGGAACGGCTAAGAAGACAAGAGGCTACACTCCAGGTCCACAGTAGATGGGTGCTGAAGTGCCCGAACATCAAAGGTGCAGCAAAACCAAGGCTTAAGAGGATAAAACATGCCTCATTGCTTCGGTTTGACCGCAGGCAGGTTGGCCGTTTTGCCTTATATTGTTGATGATTTACTGGCCTGGCGAACGGATTTTGTGCTGTATCCGTTTATTGAATACCCTATTTATCCATATGTCTACGTTCAGCTAATCTTTTTAACCAACATGACGCAAGACTACCGCAATCCTACACCACAACTGATCAGCCCTGAGCATGAAACAGAAGCCGCATTGCTCCAAGACCAGGCTTTTCAGGAAGGGTTGCTTTGGGGTGTCCCCCGGTTTGGCCATCCGGAAGGAAAAATCTACAAACACATCCTGGAGGTTCTGGACAATATAGACCGCCTCAAAGTCTCCGCTCCGCTCCGGCGCAAACTGCGGCTCATCGCGCTCGTACATGACACCTTTAAGTACAGAGAAGTGCGGGCAACGCCCCGGGACTGGTCAAAGCATCATGGCATGCTCGCCCGACAGTACATGGAGCGTTTCACTTCCAATCAGGCGATCCTGGATGTTATCGAGTTGCACGATGAAGCCTTCTACGCCTGGCGCTGTATCTTCATGTACCAACTGCCCGGTGAGGGGCAGGTCCGCTTAGAGCGTCTGCTCGCCCGACTTGGGGACAATCTGCAGCTGTTTTACCTGTTCTTTAAGTGTGATACGGAGACCGGCGATAAGGTACAGGCACCGCTGCGTTGGTTTGAACAAGTGGTGCCCGGCATAGAAGTCCTGCCTCCCCTCCCTCAAAGCTCCACCCGGTAAGTCAGAATCGGGATCAGGCTCAACTGATAGCGCTGTAACACCTCATTTTGGAGGATATCGTAGTAGGTGTAAGCTACATTTTCCTGATTGGTCAGGTTTTGGATGTCCAGCGCAAGGGTACTGCTGTACTTTTTCCGGCTCTTTTTGATGTAAATCCGCAAATCAGTACGGAAAAAATCGGGAAACTGCTCCGTATAACCGGCTGAGAAATCAAAGCGGGTATAACTTGCAGCCTCAGAAGCATCCACATCTATCGGGAGGTCCCTCAGCCCTCCCAGGTAGTTCACCCGAAGATTCAGCCCTATAGTCCTCGTATGTTTATCGGTTTCCTTTTGCCATTCTTTTCCTCCCGCGGCATTGAAGATGTAGCGCCCATCATAGCGGCCTGTTTGAGCTGCTTCACCGGGCAAAGTGAAATCAGCCTGGTACAACGTCAGGTTAGCCAGGTAATAAAAGCCTTTGGTCAGGAGCTGTTCGACGGAAAGCTCAACCCCATAATTATCGCCCGTTGCCTTTTCCTCCCGGATGATCCCGTCCAGCCATGACCAGCTGTTGAGTTCGTTCAGTGTGGTAAAGGCGCCGCTGCCCGCCACATCAAAAACCGGTGCATTAAATAAGTGATGGTAGAACGCCTCGACTTTCACGCTGAGTGCCGGTTGCGGTTGCCATTGGTAGCCTAATGCGCCCTGATGAGAACGGGTGGGGGACAGTGCCCCGAATGCCCGGAAGTACGGAGAACTCATCTGAGAATGCAGCCCGTAACCCGCATAGAGTTGATGCTGAGGCGCCATCTGATAGCTTAACGAAACCCGGGGTTCTGCATAAACGGGCTCGGATTCCAGATAAGCAGGCAGGTGGAGCCCAAGTTGATAGCTCACCCTGCCCGATAGTGGCCCGCTTAGGGTGAAGTATGGGGTCAGGATGGTTTCGTTTTGTGTTGCTGCATCCGGGGCGGTCCCTTCCAGTTGGTCAAGGTGGTCAAACGCCCGTACCTGAAGCCCGAATTGTGCCTGATGCCCCCGGATGAAGTTGTGCCGGTAATACGTATGGCCGGAAACCAAGCGCAGGCGGTCATCATCCTCCAGAAAAGCCTCTGGGAGTGCCTCCTGCAAATCCGGAATTAGTGCCTCGCTGTATCGCTCCTGATCGACGGCCGAAACCCCAACCCCGGTAAACCAAAGCCCCCGTTTACCAACCGGCTGTTCGTGGGTCGCCCCCAATATGCCCATGTTCGACCGGAAATTGATTTCAAACAAATCCTTATCCGACTCTCGCAATTCGGGGTCAGCCTGCCCATCGAATAAGTTACTGCTCAGACCGCCCACCCCAAAGAGGGTAAACTTACCGCCCTTCTGCCCGGGAAAAACCAGGTTGAAGGACAAATCCTGAAAATTAATCGCCTCTTCCCCGAAGTTCACGCCGGCCTGCGTAAGCAAACCTACGGTAGAATAGCGGTAATTGACCAGGTAGGAGGCTTCGCTGTTTTTAGAAAAAGGCCCCTCAGCAGCTACATCCAGCCCGATCAGTCCGGCCTGCAGCGTAAACTCCTGCTGTTGATTATTGCCCGCCCGCAGGCGCATGTCCATTACCCCGCTCAGGGCATTGCCGTAGGCCGCCGGGAATGCTCCGGTGTAGAGATGGGAAGTCGACAGCAGCTGAGCGCTTAGGGCATTGACCCCACCGCTATTCATGGTGGCGCGGTCGGAAAAGGTGCCGGCGTTGGGCGTATGATTCGGATTGAGAATTTGGAGCCCCTCCAATTGCCAGGACATGTGATCGGGAGAGTGCCCGCGGATGCTCATGCCATTGGCCTGATCATTGGTATTGACTACGCCTGCGTAAGCCGAAGCCAGTCTTGCCGGATCGTAGTAAGAAGCCGGAAAGCGGCGCACCTGTTCGATGGTCATGGTTTTGACGCCCAAAGGCTGCACCACCTGCATACCACTGCGGGAAGCGGTCACCTCCACCGCGTCTAAAGCCTGTGGCTTCGGCTTGAGCTGTATTTCCAGCACCACTTCCTTACCGGATTCCACCAGCACTTCCGCCAGGATAAAGGGCGCATACCCCAGGAAGGTTACCCGCAGTTCGTACCGCCCAACCGGCACTTCCGGAAACAGGAACTGCCCCCGTTCGTCCGTCACGGTACCCGAACCGAAGCCGATGAGCTCTACTGCCGCCCCGGTCAGCGGTGCGTTGGTGCCTGCTTCCAGCACTTCTCCCCTCACGGTTTGGGTAGGTGAGGACTGTGAGAATAGTGAAAAAGTGCTTAACAGCAGAACCAGTAAGTAAACGTAGCGCATGAAAATAATTGATTTTAGACCGTATTGGGATTTTGGTCTTCTAGTTGAAAGCTAACAATTTTTTGGTTAGGCAAGGCACGAAACCCGGAGTTTAGCCTAAGCTAAATAGCCTGTCCCGCAATTTGCGGGAAGGATTTTCGGAACGAAGCATAACCGAAAAATTGTTGATTGCAGACCGATTACTAAAGTCCCAATACGGTCTTAGATCCCCAGCGTATCGCGGTTGAGCTGCTCGTCTGAACCCCCACCGGCGAAATCATCGAAAGACTTCTGTGTCACTTCGATGATGTGCTCCTGAATGAAGGGCGCACCCTCTGCGGCCCCCTGCTCGGGGCTTTTGATGCAGCATTCCCATTCCAGCACCGCCCAACTGTCGTAGTCGTACTCTGCCAGTTTGCTGGAAATGGCCCGGAAGTCCACATCTCCGTCACCCAGAGACCGGAAACGCCCCGCCCGCTTTAGCCAGGGCTGATACCCTCCGTAAACGCCTTGTTTCCCGGTTGGGTTGAACTCCGCATCCTTAACGTGATAGGCCTTGATGCGTTCATGATAAAAGTCAATAAACTGAATGTAGTCGAGGCACTGCAGCACAAAGTGGCTGGGGTCGTAATTGATACAGCAGCGTGGGTGGCCGTCCAATGCTTCCAGGAATGCTTCAAAGGAGTCCCCGTCGTGCAGGTCTTCGCCCGGGTGCAGTTCGTAGCAGACGTCCACGCCTTGTTCATCGAAGGTATCGAGTATGGGCTTCCAGCGCTTAGCGAGTTCTTCGAACCCCATTTCCACCAAGCCGGCCGGGCGCTGTGGCCAGGGGTACATAAAGGGCCAGAGCAGGGCACCGGAAAAGGACACATGGGCATCTAATCCCAGATTACGGCTGGCTTTAGCAGACCATTTCAGCTGCTGAACCGCCCACTCGGTGCGGGCTTTAGGGTTACTGTGCACCGCTTCCGGGGCGAAACCGTCAAAAAGCTTGTCGTAAACCGGGTGCACGGCGACCAGCTGCCCTTGCAGATGAGTGGACAACTCGGTGATTTCCAGCCCGTGCTCAGCGACTCTGCCTTTAAGCTCATCGCAGTAGGATTGGCTTTCAGCTGCCTGCTGCAGGTCAATCAGCCGACTTTCCCAGGTGGGGATTTGCACGCCTTTATAGCCCAGTCCGGCCATGTAGGCACAGATGGCATCGAGGCTGTTGAATGGGGGGTCATCGCCCATAAACTGAGCGAGGAAAATGGCGGGGCCTTTCATGGTCTTCATAGTCGTGGGTTTTAGATTGGAAAGTACGGATTTTTTGGAAAAGCATCCCTGGCTTCATTCATGCAGGGATAAATAAGGTTTGGCCTCATCCGTATTCACAATGTTTTTTTTTCAAAAAAATTTAGGCCATTTGGAAATACCTATGAAGGAGGGTATATTACATTCATTCAAGTAACCGTTGCAACACAAAAAATCACAACCACCCCGGAGCAATTAATCTTATTGCCTGGCTTAGGTTGTTATTTGTTCTAATTATTGCACGCGCTGGCGCTTACTAAAACTGTATGAAGCTGGTTTTTTTGGGCTTTTTTAGGCTTTAACCGGACCTGCACAGGCCAGGTACATTAATTTTTGACCATGCGAGCATTATTACCGGAATCCAGCCCCAATGAATGGCCTTTATACAATGCAGATGGATCTGATGCTGCCGGGATTGCTGAAGTCGCTGAGCAACTGGATTTTTACGTCACCCGCATGAATTTCTGGCAAGGGCTGCACGATGCCTACTGTGGCTGGTGGCCTTTATGCTGGACGAGCGCAGAACCTATTGCAGATGCCTACAGAGAAGGTGTCAATTGGTTTAGCACCCTCGACCCTACCTGGCAGGAGTTGATCGGGGCTTCTCAGACGGGCCTGGTCCAAGTCGGATGCGACTACTATGATTATGACGGTATTGTAGGCAGTTGTACCACCTATCTAGGATTTGATCCTAACTGCGGGGGCGTCTCTAACCCGTTTGCCTGTGAGCATACGGTCTACGAAACCCAAACCGTCAGGAAACTTTCGGACGGTTTTATTCTCGCTGAATCCGCCATGAACGGACCGGGAATGAACTATCAAGCCCAGTTTATGGATGGCTCCAACCACATGCAGATGAAGAACGATAGTGAGATGGAAGAAGCGGTGATAAAGATCTTTGAGGAAAGCTTTGGAGCGTTTGACCAAGGCTACTTTTTTACCGAATTTAGGTAATATGAGGATAATGATTATATACACCTTAATGATTTCCGTAAGCCTTACTTTCTGGGCTTGCAGGCAGCCTGACCCGTTCTCCCCCAATCCTCCCATCGTAGAACAGGATACTGTATTCGAGTTGGCTTGGGCCACCCGGGTGGATTATGAAAAGGAGATAGTGGGGACAGATAATACACAGCAGTACAAAGATTTACTTCTTGTTGGGGGAGATATTGGATTCCCCCCAACGGTACTGGCCTTCAACAAAGATACCGGAGAGAAAGAGTGGGAATATGTTCATGAGGGTGCTATAAAAGATGAAATTGATGTAAGTTATGTATTCAATAATATCTATGTCGGTATGTGCAGTGGAGGGATAGTAGGGATAGATTTGGATACAAAGGTGGCACTCTGGGAGATTGATTTAAAGGCGATGAACATGACAAGAGGAGTCAAGTTCGATGTTTTTAATAACAGTTTATACTTCCGATCGGTGTGGGGGCTAGGCAGTCCGGTTCAAAACACAAAGTTTTTTAAATTATCCCCTTCAACAGGAGAATTAGAAGTTGTATACCAAACTAGCAATGGTTTAATCAATCCACCTGCATTTTATACAGACAATGCTTCAGAAATCAATATCATATTTAACGAATACCCTTGGGAAAATGACCTGCCGGAAGAATCTATTCAAAATTTGATTTGTATTGATTATGACTCAGGAGATGAGATTTGGAGAATGGATTCCATAACGGAACGTTTCATGTCTAATGTAGGTCAAAATGCAGTCGTCTACGACAATCGCATCGTCATCACCGGTGGAGATTGGAGCATTTACGCCTTTGATGTGCAGACAGGAGCGCGGCTGTGGCGGTATGAATTTGATTATCCCTGGGCCATTTGGGCAAATACAAACCACCTTATACATGAAAACCGGTTGTATGTCAACAACGGGCAGGAGGATGTCACCTGTCTTGACCCGGAGACGGGCGAGCTAATATGGAACAATCCTAAGGGTGGTCCCAATTGCACTGACAATATGGTATACTACGAGAAGGAGGACTTACTGGTATTCACCTCCTGGGGCTACGGCTCCGTCATGGTCCTGGATGCGTTAACCGGAGAGACGCTGCACCGGGAGCACCGGTTCGACAACTCTGCCTACAATAATGATGTGGTTTATGATGAGGAGCGGGATATGTTCTTCACCAGTACATACAAGCATGCTATTGGCTTTAGGGTGCGCAGGCCGTAAATGTGGAAGGCACGGAAAAACGTCCTGACTTCCCCATCCGGGCTGAAGGGGAGCAAAATGTTATTCCGCTAATGATACAGCGGTAGGGCTGCTAAGGGTAAAGATTTAATCCAAGTAACACCCCAAAAACAAAAGCCGCTGCCCAAAACAGACAGCGGCTTTCCTGCGAATTCACTTAAATTTTCGTCGGCTTGCTAGACCGTGGTCTCTGACCCCAGTGCAGAGGACAGGTACTCGCGGTTCAGCTTAGCGATATTCTCGACGGAGATGCCTTTGGGGCACTCTGCTTCACAGGCGGTGATGTTGGAGCACATACCAAAGCCTTCGTCGTCCATCTGCTTGACCATCGCCTGAGCGCGGCGCTTGGCCTCCACTTCACCCTGTGGCAGACGGCCCAGGTGCGCGACTTTAGCACTGACGAACAGCATAGCCGAAGCATTTGGGCAGGCAGCCACACAGGCACCACAGCCAATACATGCTGCAGCATCAAAAGCACTCGCAGCCGTCTCCTTCTCAATGGCAATAGAATTACCATCTTGTGCCTGTCCGGTGTTGATGGAAATATACCCGCCTGCCTGAATAATGCGGTCAAAGGAATCGCGGGTAACCACGAGGTCCTTGATGACCGGGAAGGCGCTGGCACGGAAAGGCTCAATCACGATCGTCTCGCCATCCTTGAAGTGGCGCATGTGCAGCTGACAGGTGGTAGTGCCCTGCATAGGACCGTGCGGCTCTCCGTTGATCACCATGCTACAGGTACCACAGATGCCTTCCCGGCAATCGTGCTCAAAAGCAACGGGTTCCTCTTTTTTGGAGATCAGCTCCTCGTTGAGGACGTCCAGCATTTCCAGGAATGACATGTGCGGGGTCGCCTCTACCGTGTAGGTTTCAAACTTCCCTTTTGCGTTGGCGCTTTTCTGGCGCCATATCTTTAATGTAAGTTTCATATTCTCTGATTTTGTAGTTGAAGAAATGGGGTGCTCGCCGGTGTTTACTTGTAACTCCGGGTCTTCAACTCTACATTTTCAAATACCAGCTCTTCCTTGTGGAGCTTGGGGTCTTCCTCCCAGCCGGTGTATTCCCAGGCAGAGACATAGGCGAAGTTTTCATCATCGCGCAAGGCTTCCCCTTCTTCGGTCTGATACTCTTCGCGGAAGTGGCCACCGCAAGACTCTTTGCGGTCCATTGCATCTACAATCATAAGCTCTCCCAGCTCCAGGAAGTCAGCCACGCGATGGGCTTTTTCCAGTTCCGGGTTGTAATCTTTCGCATCACCGGGGACGAAGACGTCCTTGTAGAATTCTTCCCGCAGCTCACGGATCATCTTGCGGGCTTTTTCCAGTCCGTCTGCATTACGCGACATGCCACAGTAGTCCCACATGATTTTGCCCAATCGGCGGTGGAAACTTTCTACTGACTGACTACCCTTGATGTTCATCAATTGATTAATGCGGTTTTCCACTTCCTTTTCCGTCTGCTCAAACTCAGGGCTATTGGGATCGAGCTCCGGTGTGCGGATTTCCTGGCTCAGGAACTGCCCGATCGTATAAGGCAACACGAAGTAGCCGTCTGCCAGCCCTTGCATCAATGCAGACGCTCCAAGGCGGTTGGCGCCGTGGTCGGAGAAGTTGGCTTCGCCGGTAGCGAAGAGGCCCGGGATATTGGTCTCCAGGTTATAGTCTACCCAAAGGCCGCCCATGGTGTAGTGGACTGCCGGGTAAATCTTCATAGGCGTGGTGTAGGGGTTCTCGCCGGTAATCTTCTCGTACATTTCGAAAAGGTTACCATACTTTTCTTCCACTACTTTTTCGCCCAGTTCTTTGACCTTGGCTTCGCTTGGGTTGCTGATGCCTTTGGTATTGGCTTCTGCCTGCCCATAACGCATGATGGCCGACTCAAAGTCGAGGAATACCGCAAGGCCAGTTGGTGCCACGCCAAGCCCTTCGTCACAGGCTACTTTCGCAGCGCGGGAAGCTACATCCCGTGGTACGAGGTTACCAAATGCCGGATAGCGGCGCTCCAGATAGTAGTCGCGATCGGACTCCGGGATATCACTTCCGGTCTTACGCCCTTCGCGGACAGCCTGTGCGTCTTCCTGATTTTTGGGTACCCAAACCCGCCCATCGTTACGCAGCGACTCCGACATGAGGGTCAGCTTAGACTGATACTCACCAGACTGCGGGATGCAGGTGGGGTGGATTTGTGTGAAGCAGGGGTTAGCCATATAGGCACCACGGCGCACGGCACGCCAGGCAGCGGTAGCGTTGGAGTTCATGGCGTTGGTCGACAGGTAGAAGACGTTGCCATAGCCACCCGAAGCCAGTACGACACAGTGTGCAGCGTGGCGCTCCAGTTCTCCGGTAAGGAGGTTACGGGCAATGATACCCCGCGCTTTGCCATCCTGAATGACGACATCCAGCATTTCGTGGCGGTTGTACATTTTCACACTGCCTTTGGAAATCTGGCGCGACAGGGACTGATACGCACCGAGCAACAACTGCTGTCCGGTTTGTCCGCGAGCGTAGAACGTACGGCTCACCTGCACCCCACCGAAAGAACGGTTGGCCAGCAAGCCACCGTATTCCCGGGCAAAAGGAACGCCCTGCGCCACCGCCTGATCGATGATATTGCGGCTTACTTCCGCCAGACGGTGTACATTGGATTCCCGGGAGCGGTAGTCGCCCCCTTTGATGGTATCGTAAAACAGGCGATAGACGCTATCACCGTCATTTTGGTAGTTTTTGGCGGCATTAATACCACCCTGAGCGGCGATACTGTGTGCCCGGCGGGGGCTGTCGTGGAAAGTGAACGCTTTCACCTTGTAGCCCAGCTCGCCCAGCGTAGCTGCCGCAGCAGCGCCCGCAAGACCTGTGCCGACAACGATGACTTCGATGCGGCGTTTGTTGTTGGGTGCCACCAGATTCATGGTACCGCGGTAGCGCGTCCATTTCTCCGCTAATGGCCCCGGAGGAGTATTACTTTGAAAAGGCATATCAATCAAGTTTTGCAGTTGTCAGATAATTATCCCTTCAGGTACATCATGATCGGGATGATAGCGAACCCAAGTGGGATTAAAATAGCGTAAGCTTTGCCAAGCCCCTGTATGAAAGGAGTGTACTTACGGTGGTTGATGCCGAGGGTCTGGAAAGCCGACTGGAATCCATGGATCAGGTGATAACCGATCACCACCATAGACACAACATAAAATACCACAAAGCCAATATTGTTGTAGGCAGTCGATACGAGCATGTAAAGATCCTTGACCTCTTTGCCGTCGTAGGTGACCATTTGCGTAGTGCCCAGCTTCATTTGCAGCCAGAACTGATACATATGTACCATGAGGAAGACAAAAATAATAGTACCGAGCCAGCCCATATTGCTGGCCGCAAAGCCATTGGTACTAGCTACTTTATTCACCTTCACGGCATAACGCTCGGAGCCCCGCGCTTTTCGGTTTTTACGCCACAGCGCCCACCCCTGAATAGCATGCAGAAGTATGCCCGCGTAGAGCAAATAAGAACTCGCCTTAATTAACGGGTTAGTCGTCATAAACTCCGCGTAAATGTTGAATGCTTTGCCGCCGTCGCCTGCCAGCAGCTGCAGGTTGCCAACGAGATGGACGAGCAGAAAGATGATAAGGAACAACCCTGTAAGGCTCATTACGACCTTCCTGCCGATTGAGGATGTTAGAAAGTTAGAAAACCAGCTCATGTTTTTTGCTTTTTCGATTGTGTGCAGCCTTTACGAAAGGCTCGTTATAGCTTTTAGTTATTCTCGTAAAAGTAGTAACAAAATCTATGGATATTGACAAAGACCACCAAGTATTGTTTGGTTGACTTAAATAGCAAAAGTTATTTAGAATCGTTTCAAATTACTAAACAAAATTCAGCACTTCTCCTCTTAAATAGTGCCGGGGTGCAAACAAAACCACTACCTGGCATCGTTTAAATAATAAACATCCTGCGGAAATGGCTGCTAAGTGGCAAAAAAAAGTATTTTGTTTGGCTTTGGAACACGCCCGTAACCTGACCTCAGGGAAAAGCCTTTTAACCCCGCAATGATGCCCAGTGTATTTCGACTTATACAAAAAGATATTAATCACGGCAGCTTGACAGGTTATTTATCCACCTCTACATAAGCTCGCTGCTAATTGCTAAAACATTTATGGATAAGCCCAAACGGCAACCCAAAGTTAGTTTTTCTCAATTTTTAGATAAGTTCCCGGAAGTGCCGCTGCCGATTACGCTGGCAGAAGAAGCACATCATGCTTTCAGTCAAAAGAATGACCCATTGCCGGCCTTGATGATCGAACAGTTCATCCTCCCAATTGAGGGGCAACCCATGGATGACTATACTGAATTTGTGCCGTGCATGCGCATTCCGGATACTCACGACTTCCATGCGATCATTTACTGGCGGGCTATGCTGATGTCTTATCAGTATGCTCTGGCTACGTTCAGCAAGAAGGGAGAGCTGATTGACAAGCGGGTAATCGCAGGAACTTTCTCGCAGGGGGAGACGTTAACGACCTCGGTCGCAACAA
Source organism: Phaeodactylibacter sp. (assembly GCF_040219495.1). Lineage (GTDB taxonomy): Bacteria > Bacteroidota > Bacteroidia > Chitinophagales > Saprospiraceae > Phaeodactylibacter. Next base: position 166,462 of record NZ_JAVJSK010000009.1, read on the forward strand.
TTGAAGAAGACTGGACGATTTATATCGTATCGGGCCAGAAGCGGCTTGATCAGGTCAAAGGCTTTGACCCTACCCAAAGCACAGCCAATCAGCTGGAGTTATTACCGGAAGGACAAATCGCAGAACCTCATTAAACTTAACACCCTTTCCTCTGATTTTCCGGAGGGTTACGCGCTTGCCAACCTCGACTTCCGGAACTTCAGGTATCTAAACACCCAATAAAATCATGAGCAAAAGAAGAAAACATAATTCCAAAAAGACCGGCAACAAGCTTAGCGCCCGCCAACTGCGGGAAGAAATCCTAAAGCTTTTCCGCCGGCACCCCAAGAAAGAACTCAACCCAAAACAGATCTCCCGCAAACTGAAAGTCGCCAACAACACCGACTCTGTGCAGGACGCACTGGAAAAGCTGGCAGAAAGCAACGAGCTGAAGCCTACGGGCGACTACAAATTCAGGCTCTCCCGTCAGGATCATGCTGCCCGCAACAATAGCCAACATGTGGAGGGCAGAGTGGATATGACACGTAGCGGAGATGCTTACATCGTATGCGAAGGACAAGAGCAGGACGTACACGTTTCGGCAAAGTACCTCAACACCGCGATGAATGGCGACAAGGTGAAAATCCGAACCTGGACCCCCTCGGGCCGCCGTAAACCGGAAGGTGAGGTGGAGCAAATCCTGGAACGCGCCCGTGACCACTTCATTGGCACGCTGTGGATGTACCCCAAACACGCTGTAGTCACCATCGATATGGTACCGCCGATTGATGTGGAGGTGAATATGAAAGATCTGCCGCAAGCAAGCGACGAAGACCGGGTGGTAGTACGCATTGACGAGTGGCCTGACCGCAACAAGCACAATCCCAAAGGCACTATCACGACCGTACTGGGCAAAGCTGGCAGCAGCGACATCGAGATGAAGACCATCCTGGTGAATAACGGTTTTGACCTGGAATTCCCGGAAGACGTTAAGCGAGAAGCGGAATACCTGCCGGCACGCATTAGCGCAGAAGAGATCAGCCGCCGTCGCGACCTGCGGGAAGTGACGACCCTGACCGTAGACCCCGAAGACGCCAAGGACTTTGATGACGCCCTTTCCATCCGGCACCTGGAAAATGGCGAAATCGAAGTGGGCGTACACATCGCTGATGTAACCCACTACGTCAAGGAAGGCACACCGCTGGACAAAGAGGCCCTGGAGCGCTCTACTTCGGTGTACCTGGTGGACCGGGTACTACCGATGTTGCCCGAGCGCCTGTCTAATGACCTCTGCTCGCTGCGGCCCAATGTAGACCGGCTGGCGTTTTCTGCCTTGTTCGTGTTCAACAAGAACAATAAGATCATCAACCGGTGGTTTGGCAAAACCGTGATCCACTCCGATCAGCGCTTCACGTACGAGGAGGCGCAGGAACGCATAGAAGGCAAGGGTGGCAGCTTCGCACAGGAAATACAGCAACTGGCTAAAATGGCCCGGCAGCTGCGCAAACAGCGCTACAAAGAAGGGGCAATCAACTTTGAGACGGAGGAAGTCAAATTCCGCCTGGACAAAGATGCGGTCCCCATAGAGGTCTACGTTAAGGAGCGCAAGGAAGCGCACATGATGATTGAGGATTTCATGCTGCTGGCCAACCGCGAGGTCGCCCAGTTTGTCAGCCTGAAGGGGCGGGACCAGGAAATCCCCTACGTCTACCGTATCCACGATGAACCCGACCCTGACAAGGTAGAGGAACTGTCCCGCTTTGCGCGGGAAATGGGCTTCGATATGAACATTAGCTCGCCTGAACAGATTGCGAAAGCCTACAACCGCCTGGCTGAGGAGGTCAAGAAACGCCCCGAACTGCGCTTGTTGAGCCCTCTTGCCATACGAACGATGTCCAAAGCTGCCTACTCTACCGAAAACATCGGGCACTACGGGCTGGGCTTTGAATACTACACCCACTTCACCTCGCCCATCCGCCGCTATTCGGATGTACTGTCGCACCGGCTATTGGAGCCCAATCTGCAGCACAACGACTTCTACCGGGTCAATAAGGCGAAGCTGGAAGATCAGTGCAGTCACATTTCTAAAAAGGAACGCAACGCGATCACCGCCGAACGCGAGTCGATCAAGTACAAACAAGTCGAGTATATTGAGAAGCACATCGGTGAAGAATTCGATGGTTTCATCAACGGTATGATGGACCGGGGCTTCTTTGTGGAGCTGGAAGCCGGCTTGATCGAAGGTATGGTCCCCTTTGAAACCCTGGACGAACCCTTTACCGTGGCAGACTCCCGCCTGCGCATGACCGGTGCCTTTTCTAAAAAGGAATACAAAATGGGGCAACGGGTGCGGGTGCGCATCGCCCGGGCGGATTTGGTCAAACGGCAAATTGAAATGGATTGGGTGCGGGAAGAAGCGGTGCCTGCTGGCGGTAGCAATGGCAAAAACAATAACCGCAACAAACGCCGGAAGCGCTAAACACATATATTCCCCTCGGGCACAATAAGTGATTTTTGACTTTTTCTTTTTGCGCCCTGCGGCGTTAACCCCGGTTCACCGGGGTTAACGCCGCAGGGCAGAGGAGCAAAGCGACGATCAGCGAAGCTAAAAAGAGCAAGTCAGGATTCACACCAGGCAGTAGACGCGAAGCGAAATCTTGGGTTGTCAGACTATAAAAACCAGGAAAGCACTTACGTGCCATAACCCAAATGACAAATCGGTACCGCAAACTTTATGCGACACCGATCTGAGCAGAGCCCTGGAGACTAATGAGAACAGGCAGGCTTGTACCTGCCCGACCTCTTCGAAGCCCATCTGAAAGCCCGGTCAATTAACCGATATACTTGAAGTTATACTGGTAAATACTAACGACCAGTATGACAAACAGCAAGAAAAAAATAAAGGCACCTAGTATCAGATATCCTTTTTTCCCTGAATTTCTTATTTCATCACCCATGATGGCTATATTTTTTTTGATGTTAACGTTTATTGTAGCTGCAAAGATGGATAAAAATCTAAAAATGGCAAAGTCTTGACGTGCGCCTTGATGCCCTTCGGCCTTACGAGCAGGTTGGGGCTTTGGTGCTCGGGCTATTCCATCCGAACAAATCAGCGCCGCTCCTGCACAACAAGTGGGCACCCTGCACAAAAAAGCCGGAATTTTGCTGATAATCAGCAAAATTCCGGCTTTCCTCGGATCGGTCTAAGTTATCCGTAATCTCCTAATAGAACCGCGAGCGATTGTCCTCGATATCCGCGTTTTTCTTCATCGCCTGAATAAGGCGGGCAGGCACTTGCTGTTGTACCGGGGAAGACATCGTCCGGCGCAGCTCAGGGATATTATTGGCCTGACTAGCTGCGGGCTTACTAATCACCTTCACTACGAATACGCCTGTCTTGCCCTGAATAGGCGCGGAAACACTGCCTTGCTCCATGGTGTAAGCGGTACCAATCACCTTAGGCTCAAAGCCGAGGCTTGGCACGAAGGTCGCGTTGAAGGCTATGTTTTGAGCCGTATCCACTTTTGTACCAAACTGCTGTGCAATTGACTGAAGGTCTGTACCGCTGATTTTACCAGCCAGCATTTCGCCTTTTTTCTTGTTGATGACCTGCTGCTCAATCTGACTCTTGATGTTCTCTACCTTTGGAAGGCCAGCAGCCTGACGGGCGCGCAGCCCAACCACCACATATTTATTGGTGTAGTAATCAACGGGGTCCTGATAGCCGTAGAGTTCAGGAGACACTTCGCCAACATCGGCGTTGAAAGCCCAGCGAACAACATCGCGGCTCGCTTGCCCACCGCCCAGTTCACCGATAGAAAAACTGTTGCGGGTCATGCCAGCTGACGTTTTCATATCCAAACCACGGGCAGCCGCACTTTCGCGCAATGTCTCCAGATCACGGTTTTCGCCAATAAAGGCCAGGACATCTGCTTCAATATCTTCTTGTGTGCTCTCCATTGGAACGATAGACTCTTCCAGGTAAGCTACTTTGACCCGTGGGGTAGCGGAAGCGCTGCGGCTCAGAACCTCTACCAGGTGCCAGCCGTAAGAGGTGCGTACTTTGTAAAGCTCACCGATATCACCGGTGATGAATAGCACTTTGTTGAATTCAGGGACAAACTGACCAGGGGTTACGCCTTCGTACTTACCGCCATTTGAGGAGCTGCCCGGATCCTGACTAAAGCGGATAGCCAGGGAGTCGAAGCTCGCCTGATTGGTCTGCAGCAGGTTCTTCAGGCTGTCGATCGTCTTTTCAGCCGATACGAACTGCTCAGGTGCCTGTGCCTGAATCAGGATGTGGCGGGTATCCGCAGAGTCCGAAATCATGCGGCGCTCTACCAGCTTTACTGCACGGTATTTGCCCTGATCAATGTAGGGCCCGTATACGCTGCCTTCCGGCATATTCATCAGGGTATCTGCAACAGCGGCACTCAGTGCATCTTCAGTGAGGTAAGTGCTCGGTGGTACGCCGTAGTTGCGCTCCGTGAAAGCCGTATCGTTTTCAGCTGCTTCAAACTCAGGGATCAGCTCTGCAACGCGGGTGCGCAGTGCAGCAGAGTCTTTCACGGTTGGCTTCACCTCAAAAACAACATATTCGAGAATGCGGGTTTCTTCGTCATTGGTGTACTGCTCTGCATTCTCCTTCAGGAAGGCTTCGTAGTCGGCATCAGAAAGTGTGACTTCTGAGTTGTCCACCTCATCGAAAGGTACCTTAACATAAGCCAGGCCAAGGGGTGCATTTTGCTCGGCATGGCCCATCTCCGCCATCCAGGTCGGCGTGTAGATCGCCTTGGAAACGAGGGCGTTGATTTTGCTCTGCAGGCGCTCCTTGATGATCTCATTTTCCTGGTGTGCCCAGTAAGACATCAGGCGGGGATCATCAGCGATTGAGCCATCTTCGATAGCAGTCTTAATCTGATTCAGCTGCTGAAAATCCACCTGACCCGTTTGCGGATTGCGGAAACGCTGCTGAATGACCGGGCTTGGGCTCGTGCCAAACTGCAGGTCCAGCAGTTCTGTTTTGCTCACGCCAAGGCCAAGGGCTTCGGCTTCTTCCTTCACCAGTGCTTCCTCTACGAAATAATTCCATAGCTGACTGCGCTGACTATACAGATCACCACCAGAATTGCCGTACAAGACCTGCTCCGTGCGGTAAAACTGATTCCAGTCCAGCTTTTTACCCTCAATATCGCCCACAATAGTCTGGGAGCTGCCAAATACACTTTGCTGACCGGAAGTCATGTCCATTACAATGAAGCCGATCAGACCCAGTGCGATCAGTACGACCAGCAGCCAGGAATTCTTTCTAATTTTACTTATCAAAGCCATCTTAAAACCGATGTTTTTTGAAAATCAATGTTGCAATTCTGCTCATCCACGGTTTCTTATCAAAAAAACCGGTGAATGCTCCACTTTACGCTAAAGAGACGCAAAGATAGCGCTACCTTTGCGAAAATCCATGCAAATGTAGTTGGTTTAACGGCTAAAAACAAACTTTAAGGAAAGTAGTCGTGTGCTAGTTGGGAAGTTGGGGGAAATCACGTAAATTACCTGATACTATTCCTCTGTTTGTCAAAACCTGAAAGATGAAAAAGCGATCCCCCTCTCTCCTCTTCACTGATCCCCCTTATCCAAATGCTATTGGGCCGCCGGGCAAGTAGCCCTAACAATAAAAGACAAGCCATGAAAACCTTCCTGATCACTATTGCCGGTTTCCTAATCCTGCACGGCACTGCTGTGGGGCAGCCCGGGTTCTCCAAGTGGTTTGACTTTGGGAGTGAAGCAACTTTTCATAATATCTTGCTCAACGAAGATTCATTAATCATCTGTGGCTCCGTGTGGAATGAAACAGCTGAAACACTTGATGCCCTTCTTCTAAAGATGGATACTTTAGGTAACATTAGTTCCTTTAATACCTACACAGATAGTCTTGGCAGTCATCTCTCCTTTCAAAAAGGCTACCCCATCGTTAATACCTCTTCTGGAGGATATCTCATGGCTGGCGACATACTGAACAGAAGTAGCGATTGCCTAATCCTTTGGAGTCCAAATGGGACCGTAGAGGCTTTTTGGGAATACCCCTATGCCTCAAATATATTAACTAGTCTTCCACGAGGTATTTTAGAGCTATCAGATGGGTATTTGATTGCATGGCACAGGCAAATTGAAAACTTTAGACGAGACATTTACCTAACCAAGATTGACTACCAAGGCAATATAGTATGGGAAAACGACTACGGCGCGTACAATATAGACGAAACCGTAGGCAGCATCTGGCAGGAAGATGACAACACGATCGTACTGGGCGCTTCCAAGGCCACCGATCAGCACGTCAACTTCCCCGCCCCGTTGAAGTGCGGCTCCAGTTGGATTTTTGCCATTGACAGCCTCGGCGCCCCGAAGTGGGAGTGGCAGAGTGCGCCCTGCGAGGGCAACATCGTCAGGGGGCTGCAACGCACCAGTGATGGCGGCTGGATTTATGCTACCCGCGACTTTCAGGCCTTCAACGCCGCCAACTGGGGGGCAGCGCCTACATTCGTCAAGCGCGACAGCCTGTTCAACTTACTCTGGGAACGCCGCGTGGCCGACAGCTACTGGGACAGCAATGAAATGCTCAGCCTCGCTCCAACCCCGGATGGCCATTGGGTGGGCGCGGGCAGGTGGGTGATGCCCGAGCCCTATAACTCAATGCTGCCCGGAGACTTCTTCACGCCGGGCTGTTTGTACAAAATCAATGAACAAGGCGACAGCCTCTGGTCACGCTGTGATACGGTAAGCGGATTGGAGCACCGTACCCTTTTCCATCGGTACGGCGGCATCGTGGTGCTTCCCTCCGGAAGCATTATTGGGGCAGGAGGGTTCAAAGAAGAGATCATAGGTGTAGGGGATAAATCCTGGGCCTGGGTCACCAAAGTAGACGGGCAGGGCTGCCTGCAGGCCCCCTGCGGCACTGTGAGTGCACAAGAGGAGCTACCATCTGAAGCGGGGCGTTGCCGGGTGTACCCCAACCCCGCCCGCGATTGGGCTTACCTGGACGCTGACCGCCCCATCACTGGCCTTACGCTGTTCCAAACGAACGGGCAAGTCGTTAAACGCTGGGGGGCGCTGCCCGAAAACCAACCCATTGACCTTTCTCCACTCCCCGAAGGCGTTTATTACCTCGAAATCAGGCTGGGCGAGCAACGGGTGGTGCGGAGAATGGTGAAGATGAGGTAGAGATCATTGGCTTTTTTGTAGTTTGTTAAATTAGTCTCCCCTATTTGACGAGGTTGAGGTTGAGCGCCTTTGCTATGGCTTCCTGCCGGGAATAGCGAGCTATTCCTTCCTCCGACAGACCTAGCCTGGTCTCAACCTGAACCTCAATCTCAGCCCAGCCAGCGGCATGCCTTACAAATCATTCAGCCGCTTCTGCACGGATTTAATCACGCCCTCTTGTGCTTTGATGCGCGCTGCCATTTCTTCCTGTGCCTGGATATTGTCTTCGATGTCCTTTTCGGCTTTGGCAATGGTTTCTTTGGCGCGTTGTATTTCCCGCTCGTAGCGGTCTTTGTCGGAAGCCAGTCGCTCCAGGTCGCGGTTGAGGTCTTTGAGCATGCCCTCCTGTTCTTCCAGTTCCATTTTGACTTTAGCGCGGGCCACTTCCAATCCGAACCGGACCAGCATCTTCTCTGCTTCGGTGTAGCGCTCGCGGTGCTGACTGGAGTTGAGGTAAGCTCCGCCGAGGTCAATCCACATATATATAAAGGTGTTATCGCCTTTTTGCTCAGTCTTGGCGAATACATCCACGGTATTGCCCATGCCCAGGGCCGCGATGTCTGCATCATCAGAGAGCCATTCTTTGTCTTTGCGCTGCCATTTGGGCTTTTCGCGGTAGAAGTCCTTCATGTAGTCCTTCCAAAGGTCAGAAACCAGCCCGGCATCAACGGCAGGGATTTCGAGGACCAGGGCATTTTGCACGCCAGCGCTCATACCCACGCTGCGCTCCACGACCTGGGCCAAACTAAATTGAACGGCACCTATGGTCAGCAGGAAAATCCAGATGTAACGAATCATTATGGTAAGGTTTTGTTATTTGGACGAGGGCGTGCTGATAAGTCACTTTACTCCGGTACTACAATCCGCAGTGCTTTCGGTACAATCTGAAAATGGGCGGGGGTTTCGCCCAGGAACTCCCCATCGGCTTCCAGCAGCGTAGGCGGTGCGCCGGGCGTGGCTTTCACATCAGCTTCCTCTGCAAAGAAGGTAGTGACTTTGGGATGTGACCCGATGGTCCCATTGTAAAACCGGTAGGTATTCATCAGCACGCCCAACCGGCTGATCTGCCCGGCGAGGGTCACTGCAAAGGCACCTTTATCCGCCTCCGCATGAGGTACGAGCTGCATGCCGCCCCCCGAATATTTCCCAATCCCAAAATTGATGGTGTAGAAAAAGTCTTGGTAGGCCTGCCCGTTGGCTTCCACCACCGCTTCCTGCAGGTAGTATTCAAACAGGCACTTGGTCACCAGGGAAAGATAAAACAACTTACCGCCTTCTCCCGGCTTTCGCTGCATAGAGCGCTGCACCAGATAACCATCATAAGCCAGCCCGGCTACATTGACGAAGTAGCGGGAGGTCGGTTTGTCATTGCTCTGATAATTGATCAGACCGACATCCTGCAAGGCGGTATGCCCTTTAGCGATCATAGTCAGTGCATCGTCCGGCTTAGCAGGGATCCTGTGCATACGGGCCCAGTCATTGCCGGTGCCAGCCGGCAGTAGCGCATGTTGGATATTGAGTGGCGACACTTCCGTTTGGGTCAAAATACCATTGGCTACCTCGTGGTTGGTCCCATCGCCTCCTACGGTAAGGATACGGCGGTAGCCTTGCGCTATCGCCTGCTTAGCCAGGTCAGTGGCATGCCCATTTTCAGCAGTCACTGCCCAGTCGCTGACCGGTAGGTAGCTGGCTATTTTTTGCTGTAAATCGGTCCAGTTGTTGCCTGCTTTACCCTGTCCGGAGATCAGGTTAGCGATGACATACCACTGCTGATGCATATAGTGAGCATTGGTTCTGTGGATGAAGATAGGGAAATTGTCCTAATTCAGTGGCGTCGCCACTGCTCTTGCCCCGATTTTGCAAACTGCGCCCCCCCTAATCCGAACTTTTTACAGGTTTCTCCTCTTTTTGTATATCACATCGGATGGGATAAAGACCGATTTTTGTGCTGAATCAAACATGAATACCATGAAAACTGTAATCCATAAATCCAATACCCGGGGGCATGCCAATCATGGCTGGCTCAACTCCCACCACACCTTTAGCTTTGCCGGTTATTACAATCCGGACCGGATGAACTTCGGCGTGCTGCGGGTGCTCAACGATGATATCGTTAGCGAAGGCCGGGGCTTTGGCACTCACCCGCATGAAAATATGGAGATCATTTCCATCCCGTTGGAGGGCGACCTGGAGCACAAGGACAGCATGGGCAACACCACCGTCATCCGGCAGGGCGACGTGCAGGTGATGAGCGCCGGCACCGGCATTTACCACAGCGAGTACAACAAGAATGCCGATCAGCCAGTGAAGTTCCTCCAGATTTGGGTCTTCCCCAACAAAAAAGACGTGGAGCCCCGCTACGGTCAGATCACCCTCGACCCGGCCAAGCTACAGAACAACCTCGCACAGGTACTGTCGCCCAACCCCGAAGACGAAGGCGTGTGGGTACATCAGAATGCCTGGTTCCACATGGGCGAGCTGGAAGCTGATACCAAAATCAAATACGAGTTGAAGGATAAAACTAACGGGGTTTATGTATTTATCCTTGAGGGAGAAGCCACTATAAATGGGCAAGCCATGCACAAGCGGGACGGTTTTGGGGCCTGGGAAACCGACCACCTGGATATTATAGCCGACAGCGATGCGCGGGTGCTGCTGATGGAGGTGCCGATGCAGTTGAGTTAAGCCGTTTGTGCAAATAAAAACGAGCCGTCTCAGGCCTGGTCACAACCAAAAACCTGAGATGGCTCGCCCCTTCTTTTTTGATAGGCATGAAGAAATGCCCTCAATAATCATTTAAGACCCGGAGCAATCAGTAAACGAAGTGATGTGCATCGGCAGGTCGCCCCACTTAGCACCATCGCTATACTTGCTTACTGTGGAAGGGCAATCTTTATAGAGTTCGTCGAACATCTTGCGATAGCGCTTCTTTTCAAGCTTAAAGGCTGTTTCATCTCCAAACTGTACGTAATAAGACTTGGCATCACCTCCTGCCACTTTGAACCCACCAATACCAGCGGATGCTGTTTCCCTGGCGAGGGGGTCATGATAGACTTTGACTTTAGCTCCAAAGTGTGGATTGAGCAATTGCATTAGCAGAGTCCGCTTCTTCTTCTTAACAAGAACTTCAGCATTTTCGTAATAAACGTAGCCTTCTTTAAGCAGGTCATGATTAATGCTTTCCTCTTCCCAGCGCTGCATATCGGTTGCTTTGTCCAAGGCATTGCTAAGCTTATCCAAGGCAGTGGGCTGAACATACATGTGCTGAATCTTATCCGGATTGATCTTTTGCTTTTGACCATCAGAACCTGTAAACTTAATTTCTCTGATCAGGCCTTTCTTTCGCTTAACGCCAGTAATAAGCCCTACAAGCTCTGAGCCGTCTTGCATTGTGACGTAAGAGTCTTTCTGTTTAGAAAAGAGAATTACCGGGTTAACCAACTCCTGAGCACTAAGCGTGCTGCACACCAGGAGTGCCAAAACTAAAAACAAGGGTTTGAGTTTCATACTGATAACTTTTTTGATTATTAATTGGCACAAGTTAATCAAAAAAGTTAAAAACACCTCATTTTTTTAAAACTTCCCGCTCTGCAATGAATTATGAGACCAAATACTGGAGGTTAGCCTGAGAGTATATTTTTGCTCTACAACTATGTACGTACACCACTAGCTTTATTTCAATGGGTACGCTATTTAAGGCCGTGTTGGTGTTTCAATGTAGATTCGATCGCTTGCTTTAGTTCCCTGGATTTATCAACTACTATTTTATAGGATTCCACCTTTTGGGATATCAAAGATTCATATATGAAGAGTTTGTTCCTTAGAACAACTAATTCACCTTTATTCAATATTTGCATATCTACTAAATCAACGTTCATCGTTAGCCATAAGAGCAATTCGTCCGTAAAATAATCGACTTGATAGGTGCCTTTCATTTCACTCTCAGTCGCGAAGCCTTCGTAAAAATCAGTCAGCTCTTTCCGCAGGTCTAAGTCGTCAATGAGTCTTAATTTTCCGGACGACTTCATCGAGCTGTAGGTTGAAGTCGTTGGCGCGTAATTTTCTATTCCGATAATATCAGAAAGTGGGCCTCCGATACCCTCAGTACTATCTGCCAGCAATAAATCTAAGACCGCTAATACTTTTTCCTGATATTGAATATTGACGGGTATATCATACCTTTCGTACTTTTCAATATCCTGCGAAAGATCACTAATCAAAGAATTCATCAAAAGCATACTTTCCTTGCGGTCTTCATTTTGTTTTGCCCTTTCATTCATGTAAAAGGCCAGATATACCCCCAGTATTACCGCGAGGAAGTTGAATACATGATTCAGCCAGTTGTATTTTCTTTTCATTGGTGTTGTTTTCGTTTTGCCTTAGAGCTCACTCGTAGATTGCTCAAGCAGTATAGTCTGAAAACCCATAATTTCCTACTATACTTGACCGTAAAGGTTCAGGAAACCCAGGGCTTCCAAGCGTGAAATACGCCGCGTTATTTCGGACTAGTCACACTAGCAACAACACAATATACGCATATAACATACCCATTTGACGGATAACCGATGGTTTTACGAGCTTGTTGGAGCCTAGCTTTTCTATCAGCCCAGCTCCAACTGACCGAAAGAAGCCGGGACGTGAAAGTCCGGCGTTTCAGTTTGGGGGTCCACCCAGGTGATCCAATTGAAAGTAGCCTTGTCTCCCCTGATGTTCAGGCAGCGGCCCCGGTACAAGCCCGCCTGCAGGTACCGCTCCTCGTGAATCAACTGCAAGCTACGCAGCGACTCAAAGCTGATTTCCCCCTGCAGCCAGTAGCCGGTTGGGGTGCGGCCGGTCTTGAGGTTCAGGTGCCCTTCCGGCCAGCCCCAGGTTTTATCCGATTGGCGGTAGTAGCTCGACTGATAATCGTAGACCCTGCCGAGCGGGTCCATCTCCAGTCCGTAGTACCGCTTTAATTCCGGGTCCTGCCGGAAGAAAATCTCCACACGTTCGGAGTTGAGCACGTCAAACTTAGTGTGGTCTTTTTCGTAGATCAGAATATTGGATTCCTGTACATCAAACCGGAAATAGAGATACACGCCATCGTGGAGGGCGCGGAAAGTCGTTCCGGTATCTTCAACTTCCAGCCAGGGGGAGGAAAAGTCGCGGAGGATGGTGGCGGGTTGCCAGTTGGGGAAGAGATGCTCATGTATTTCGGTACGCTCTACGGTGTAAGTGGGTAATGATGCGTTCATGCCCCCAAAATAAGCATTCCGGGGCAAAGCCGGATAGATGCATGCCATGAGAGATGTTCTAATGGGCTACATCAACCAGGTTCAAACTAACCGTATTCCATTCATTCAAAATCCACCTCCACCCACATCGGCCGGTGGTCCGAAATGTAGTACCGGCAATACGCCTTGAAGTCTTCTTCACTGAGCCGGTCCCATAGCTCAGGGAAAACGGTCGTGTCATAGTCAAACACCCCGCTGTTTTTGATTTTGCGCTTCAAACTTGGGAAGAAAGCCACCTGATCATACTGCGCATCGGTGGAAATACTGGATGCAATCCGGGTGGAGTGCTTCGGGACGGTCAGCCCACGATTGGAAAGCGCATCAAATATTGGATCGCCTGACGCTGCCAGGGGGATATTGAAGTCACCCAGTGCAATGATGTTTTTCGAAAACGCATGTACATCGTCGCGCCGTAAATCAGCATAGCGCCCCACTGCATAAGCTTCCAGTGCACGCCGGTTCAGGTCGGCCTTAGAGGTCCCACCAAAAAACAGGTGCGCATTCACCAGCATAAAGCGGTGGTTGCGAAACTGAAAACTGGCAATGTAGGGGTTCCGGTCAAAACCAGGGAATTCCTGTTCCACCCCCGGTAGCCGGATCCAGCGCTTAGCGGAAGGCTCAATACCAAGCTCGCCGGTCATGGGCATACGCTCTACCTTGGTGCGGTCATAAAAATAAGCGGCACGCTCGTCATTCCCACCCCGGTCGTTAAACATAGGTTCGTAAGAAGACCCGATAAAGGATTCTAACTGGTACAACCCGCTGAGGTCATCATGGACTTCCTGTACCGCCACTATATCAAACCAACTCATGACCTCTGCGATCAGTTGGTAATGCGCCTCTGTCCGCTCGTGCAAGCCCAGGTTAGCTACATTCCAGGTAGCGATTAGCAGGCGGTCGTCAGATTTGTCGGGTATCCCGCGTTTGGCTTTATGCTGCAACAAGCGCTGACGCTCATCTTCAATGGAGAAAGGAAAGGTGTAATTTGGTTTTTCAAAGGCTACCATGTCCGTAGTCTTTTGTTAGGTAAATAAGCTTGGCTTTAGCCAAGCGGTTTTAGTTTAAGCTGCTGTTTCGACCAGTATTTGCTCAAGATAAGCAATCCTGAGTCGTAATTTAGGCTGTTCAGTTTGAAGTAATTTTCCCGCTCTGCTTTTGTGACAGCGAAAAAGTGTGCCCACACTTCGTAACTTTAGAGTTCGACCAAAAAAGTCATCCATGTGGGCACGACTCCAAGATAGGTTATTTCAAGTTAAAAAGACGAGTGCGTCCCGGACTATCTATCATAAAAACACTCGGGCCAAGCTTCGCCGTGCTCAATCTAAGATTGCCAGCCTGGAAGCCGAACTGGCTTGCTTACGTGCCCAGTCAGCGCCTGAGAAGGTGCCTAACCATACCTATCCGGCGCAGATGATGGCCTTAGCTGTTTTTATGGTCGTGCAAGGGGGGGCTTCCTTGCGCTGCGCCGCAGCCACCATTGAGTTTTATGCCAAACTCATGGGCTGGCCTTACCAGCAGCCCAGCCACACTACGGTGCGTGATTGGGTTTTGCGGTGTGGCTACCGTGCTGTGCTCGATACGCGCCAGCTACAAGGCACCTTCGTACTCATCATCGATGAGAGTATCCAGGTGGGCAAAGAAAAACTCCTCTTGATGCTGGGCGCCAAGCTTGAGGCCCATCGTTGCCAATGGGCACCGTTAAGCGGCGCGGACGTCGAAGTGCTCGGTTTGGAAGTACAGCCTTCGTGGACCAGCAGCCTGATCCAGGGCTTCATCCAGCGCAACCTGGCCTTCCGCCCCGGCATCAAAGTGGCTTACGTTATTAGCGACCGTGGGGCGTCGATCCTGGCTGCGCTGCGCGCACTGGGCTATGACTGGGTAAGCGATTGCACGCACGAGATGATGAACATGGTCAAGGCGCTCTTCAAAGATGACCGGGCGGTGAGCCGCCTGAACGCCCAGCTGGGCAGCTTACGCCAGCAGTTGAGCTTGGCCGAGTGGAGTGGACTGCTCCCTGCGGCGCTAAGGGGCAAAGACCGTTTTCTGCGCATCTTCACCATCGTCCAATGGGCGCAGCGGATGGATAGTTACTGGGGCAAACTGCCCCCTGAGGCACGGGCCAAGATTGCCTTCTACCGCAAGTCCGTAAACGTTTTGCGCCGTTTACGCCAAGTCAAGGAGCTCGTCGTGGTCGCTTCAGCCACCCTCAAGACAGCAGGCCTGTGTGCTCACAGCCGTCAATTGTGGCACGAACGTTCACGTGCCTACCAGGCAAGACAAGTGGTAATGAGCCACAAGGCTACAGCATTTATCAAGCGTATGGATGCTTACTTCGAGCAGCACGAGGCACTCTTTGAGCGCTACAATAGGCTGCTTTGCTGTTCGGAGATTATCGAAAGTACGTTCGGGCGATACAAAAACAAGGGCGGCATGAAAGCCATCAGCGCCGATGTGCTTTCCATCAGTCTGTATAACCAGCCCATCACGGCCAGCTTCATCCAGCTATCAATGAAAACCGTAAGCTGCCAGCAGGTCATTGACTGGCAAAATGAAAACATCTGCCATAACCATTACGGACTACGAAAACAAATGGATAGGGA
>NZ_JAVJSK010000010.1:0-66657 GCF_040219495.1 Phaeodactylibacter sp.
TTTTGGAGCGAACGCAGCAAAATTTTGTTCTGATCAAGGCGTGATGAGGGAACATAGCCTTAGCTACGTGACCGAAGAACAACGAAGAGCAGGACAAAATTTGGCAAGAGTAGCCCGAAGTGTAAAATCCCAACACGCTCTTATAGTCTGACAATCCAAAAATTTCGCTTCGCGTCTACTGCGTGGTGTTAAGCGAAATCTTAAGTTGTCAGATTATAGTTGTAATATTAGCACCAAAGCTTTGTGCTTTATCAGGCATTAAGCTATATTTGTGCTTTATCAACCGAGACAATACTTTAATTCTATAATAATCTGACCTGGTAGTGCATTAATTTGCACTATCAGGTTTGTTTTTAAAATATACATTCATGCAAGCGTTAGCCGAAACGTATAAAACCAAACTGGAAGCACTGGGTAGTGAGATTCAGGAGTCCGAAGAGCTGCAGGCTTATCTCGAAGAGGAAGAAGAAGAACAATATATGCAGCTCAAAGAATTGTTTGAGCCCCGCATCGCAATGGTTTATGAAGAAGTGGCTGGTGCCCACCCACTACAGTTGGTCGAACTCGAAACCCTACTGCTGCAGCCCGAATTTGAAGGGCTCTATCTTCCCAAAATCCTCGGTTTTACCGTGTTGCGGGGCGAGGTAGACGAGGCGAAGATGAAGTACACCCGCACGCAGGAGCATTTTAAGGAAGTACTCCTGGCCATCTGTAACTCTGCCAACTTTGACCTGCTGCGCAAGCGGATCGGGCAGTCTATCCAAATGGGCTTTGCCCTGAGCAGCGATATTTGGGTGACCAACCTGATTAATGAAATCGACAACAAGCGGGTCCGCTACTTCCTGCAGGGGCAAAAGCTGGACCGCTACCGTATTATCGAAGAGCGTATCAAGGGCTATCAGCGTTATCAGCGGCAGTTCCGCAGCGAGAACTTTATGTCCGCAGCGTTCCCCGAGGCTTTGCCGGACCTAAAAACGCTTTACTCTCCACTGAAGCGATTCCTGCTTTACCGGGTGGAAGGAAAGTATGACAACAGCAGCATTATCCCGCACCTGCGCAGCTTTGTGGAAAATAAAGTCTTCAAAGGCCACCGGGAGCACCTGGAAGTGATGGTCCTTTATGCTTCTTTCTTCGACCTGGAGGGGGGAGATCATGACCACTTGTGCAAGCATTTCAATGACGTGCGCAAGAGCATGGAACGCTTTCAGGAGCAATACCTGGAGTACCTCCTCGAGCTTCACCTCAAGGACGATGTGATCATCGGCCCGGATGCGGATAAGCGGATGTCAGCTGTTATGGACCACAAAATCAAGGATGACCTGTCCAAGTACTATGATCTGCTGGATGAAGTCCACAGCAAAGGCTATACCACCGATGAAGCACAGGAGTCGATCAAAGCCTTCTACGTGCAGTATCAAGGCCTCAGCGATATTAACGAATGCCTGCGGCAAACGATTTTCGGCTACTTCGAACGACTGATCAGTAACCTAGAAATAACAGATTACCCGGAGCTGTTCGAAATCTCTAAGCTGTACCCGGTGTACATGAATATCTTCGCCAATCAGCAGTTCAATCAGCAGCTCAAAGAGCTTAGCCTCGAGTATGTCGGCAAGTTGCTGAAGCACTATACCGATAAGCGCGGCAAGGATTACCAGGACATCAAGAAATTTGTGGCCACTACCTTCCAGGACCTCGGTTTTCTGAAAGATAAAGAAGTGGTGGAAATGTTTAAGACCCGCCGCAAACGGAAAAAGACCTCTTAGTAATCAATATTAAGAGGCTCTGAATTCAACTCTGTAGCCCTTTGCTTTTTGGCAAAGGGCTTTTTTGTTATTTTTGGCAACGACTCACATAATTGACAATGGAACCCCTTCGCCGTCTTTTTAACTGGCTGTTTCAGCTGCTGTTTGGACAATCCAACGGAGCGGGTACCTTAACGATCATCAAGCAAAACGTCTATACTATGATCAACAACATTACCTTCTCCACCGAGATGGATACCCTCTATTTGATTGATAATGACCGGGCCATCCCCTTCTCACTGGATACCAAAAAAGGCATTCTCATTGGCGTGCTCAAAGGGCAGCTCACAGTCGTTACTGATTTTGAAGTGCCTGCTGTACCGGAGCGCATTGAGCTGGCAGACGGTAGTCAGATTGGATTCAGTGGCTCCAGAAGAGAAGTGAAATTGTCTACCGAAAAGACCGTATGGTCGGCGGCCTACCACCGGAAGCGCCGGGTGCTTTCGTTTATTGGGGCCACCGAGGTAGAAGTGCGCAGCAGCAACCAAGAGTACGACTATAAGCCCGAAATCGCGTTTTTTGAGCTGGAAGGGCGGGTGCTCAACGTACAGCGCAGAAACAACGCTATCGTCGTGAAGAGTATGATCCTTGCTGACGAAGCGTCGCCGGACCGTTAGTCCTTGGCATTGGTTTTTGCCCTTAAAACCACTTTTAAAGGTGAATTTTTTATTCTGCTTTCCACCCAATTCAGCATCAGGTCATCCAGGCCGAGGGGGACCCGTTCCGGAGGGGCGGCTTTGTATTGCTCCAGGAAGTCTGCGAACTGCTGAACGGTTTCCCTCCGGCTGCCAGAGGGCTGATCCTGTATTTTTTTCAGATGCTTGCCGCAAGTCCGGAAGAAAAGCGTTGGTGTAGTTGCCTTTTGCTGCCGTATACTACGCTGAAAAGCCCGCAGGGTCGAATCAAATCCATCGATATCGTCTAAACTGAAGGCTACCATGAGGCGGATCAGCAGAGTGGCCAGCCGGAACTGCTCGCTTTCCACCTTTCGGTTGTAGTGGTTGAGGACCTTATCTGCCCACGAGCGGCACTCCTCATGCCGTTCCAGGATGAGGAGTAGCACCGTTACATTAAAGGCAATGATCAACTGACTGACCGGGTTGAGTTTGTAAGTCGTCATGCCTTCTTCCACCCGGTGCAGCAGGGCTTCATAGCCTTCCTCTATACCCAGGTTGATATGGTAAAGCAGCTGGTAATTGGTCAGTTGCTTAAAGACCAGCACCTGATCGTGGTAACTGCCGGCCTCTTCCTGCTGTATTTTGGCCAGGAGCTGTTCGAATTGATCGTACTTTTTCTGGGAGTAGGAAGCATGCAGTAAATTGAACGCATCGGCCAGATAGCGATTGTACTCCTCGTCCTTGATGTCCGGGTATTCGTCCCACCACGTCACCATTTTTGCATAGTAGGTATTGGCCTGCTCAATATCGCCAATGAGGTCATTGAGCAGCGCATGGCTCTGCAGGAAGCGGCGCTGTGCGTGTGCCGTTGAGGGCAGGGGAGAAGACTGCGCCTGAAGCTGTTGGGCAAATGCTGCGCTGCTGGCTTTGCGGTCGGCGGGTTGCCGTTGCTCTTTGGCCACTTGTATTTTGTAAGCCAGGGAAAGGTAACGCAGCTCCTCATTGATATGGCGGATATACTTGTCTTTATCTGCCAGTAAAGCTTCAATTTGTGCGCCGTAGTCGCGCTGCTTCATGGTCCAGACAAAGTTTAGCTGCTCCCGGCTGATTTCCAGCAACGCAAGCTGATCATCCAGGTCTTTGGCAAGCGCCTTTGCCTGGCTTAGCCGCTCCTCACTCTGATGATACAGCCCCCTTTGGTAGAGGTATTTGGCATCGAGCAGCATTTCCTTGATCCGGGCAGCTTTGGATTTGGAGCTGTTGTAGTCCCGCATGCTCTTCAGGATCGCATTATACAGGTAATGCTTGTCGGTAGGCAGGCTGCTGCCAAATTTCCGATGCAGCTTTTCCTCCTCGTAGGTCTCCATACGATTGATCGCCTTGAAGAGGTCCAGGTACTGACTGTTATTGCGCCCGCTCTTCCGGGACTCCAGCGAGAAATACCGCTTTTCTGACTTCGACATCGACTGTATCAGGTCGAAAAGGTCATTTTTGTGCTTCATGTCCCCGTTTTATGTATTTTTAGTACCGTTCTATGGTTGAAAAACACCTTTTAATAGGCGAAAGTGTACATTTTTAAATAAATGCTGGTTTTTTTGATAGCCTTAGAAATTGAATTTTACGTATTTTGTTAGAATTCTTTTTTACTGTTGTAAATCAGTATTTTATGTTTTCAATAAGAGTGGTTTGAATGTAAATATAGCGATTAATATTGGTTTAGGAATTTAAGGTTCGTGAAGTTGGTGGTTTGAGATGGGCGCGTTATCCCCCTACATTTGTAACTGTAATTAGTCAACAACGTTATTTGAAACGCGGGACGCTACTAAGGTTAGAAACTTACTATGAGAAAATTTTTGTAGAGCAAATGTGCGGCCGGGCGTCCTTCGGGACAACCGGTGCCGCTCTGCCAAAAGCTATGAACAATAAAATAATCATCTGCCACAACGCTGGCAGTTCAAGAATTTAGGGTGTTTTATTTTCAGAAGGGCGAGCCCACAACGGTGGGCAGAACCTAATTGGAGATAAGTAGATAGTTGCTATTATTCCGGGCTGGGTAGGGGGTTAAACCACTGCCCAGTTCTTTTTTTCCTGCCTGTGACAAATTTTGAAGGAAAACGTGGAAGAAACAAAAAAGAGGAGCGCAGGATAGTCTGACGGAAGCCCCCGGCAAGCAACTGAAAACCAAATGAACAACCGCAGGGAAGTCCTAGCACGCTTTAAACCGGAGGGATAAGTGCTAGGTCTGCCCGGCGGTTTCAAAAAAGTTGTATTTTAGAGGATCGCGGGTGCTGATGGTCTACAGTCCTGAGAGCTTGTTGGGGTTTTGCTTTTGGTGCGAACACCACCAAAAGCAAAATCCCAAAAGCTCTTAATCTGAGCAGGACGCTGGTCTCCGTTCCTTTTTATCCCGGCATTTGCCGGCACCTAAAAACCGAGCAACTATGAACTTGAAATCCTTCCTTTCCGCCCTGAGCTGGATGGCTGTATTGGTGCTATTCAGCTGCACCGCGGCCAATGCCCAGATTACAGGCAATTTAAAGGACGCTGATGCCCCCGCTGTCCTAACCCTCAACTTCGATACCCTGTCTTCCTTTGAAGGGACAGACGTGCCTGCACCTTACCGGCAACTTTTCCTCATTTTCAACGATGGCCAATTTTATACTGCAGATGTCGCGGGTACCGTATTCCAGCAATCTCACAACTTTGACGGGGCGATCCTTAGTGGGAATACAGCAGAGGTGGTCGTTTTTTCAAAAGCCATTTACAGTGATGAGGACGGGGATCCGCCTCCCAAGATTGTATCCGGAGCGGGCCCTACCGTCTTAGCAGGAACGCCTGACAAAAGTGAGGTCGTACCGGATACGTCGCTTATCGTCATTACCCCCGACCACCCGGTACTTATACCGGATGGTCGTACGGTCCTGACGGTCTCTGTCCGCAATCCTTCCGATGGTGTTGTCACGGCTGCGGCTCCTTATAACGGCTATTTACTGCTGTTCCACGAAAGCCAGCTGCAGATCAAAGCCGCTGAACGCCTGAAGAAAGGCAGCAGCCTTATTGGGAAAACAACCTTTTCAGAGCGGGCGATTGAAGCATTTATTGAGCAGGGTGCTGAAGTATCTGATTTGCCTGACCCGTTAAAGTCCGGGTTTTTCGATGCGGTAGACTTGTCCGGGACGAGCTCCGGTAACGATTTCAAAACCCTGCGGGCCTTCAGGTTATCCAATCTTCAGCCTGGGGAGGAAAAACACTTCTTTCTCCCCGTCTTGAATAAAAATGTACACTACGACTCTATCCCTGAAGGCGGGTCAGGAGCGGCTCATTACGCCGCAGTTTTGTTGCTGGAGCCTGGCAACTTCAACTTCCCACAGTTGAGCAACGCAGCAGCAGAAGGCATCAGTAAACTGGATCTTGCCAATTTGCTGGAGCAGGGGGTGCCCTTGTCCACATCAGGCGACCCTTCCGGCACTTTAACGCTTGGAGAATTGCAACCTGCGGCTTACACCGATACTGAACAGAAGGTCCGCCGTTCGTATGACCCCAATGTTATAGCGCTCTGGGGCTGCCCCTGCCCGGACACGACCCTGGCTGCCCAAAAGCTGCTGATCAAAGTATCCTTTGAGAACGAAGGGGCTGGAGCCACCCGGTCTGTGAAGGTGCGGGTCCCGCTACCTGAAATGGTAGATCTGGCAAGTATTCCGGACGAACTGTTTTCGGCAACAGCCGGAATAGAGACCGTCGAGCTGGAAAGAGACAGCAGTACAAATACCTTTATCGTTACCTTCCCCAACCTGAGACTGGCCGGCACTGCTGAAAGCCAAAGCCTGGCAGCCCGCTCCGGCTATTTTTCTTTTCTGGCTTATACCCGACCGGGTACAGCTGTCAGCGACTTGCCCGGGGTACAAGCCTGCATTGCATTCAGGGATGAGAACGCACCACCCGGCACCTATAATAGCGAAGTTTGTACGCCTATGGGAACTGTGACGGCGGTGGACGGAGCGCAGGACGAATCAATGGCCCTGGCGCTGAGCTGCAAGACCTGCGAGGTAAAGCCGCAGCAGGGCATCACGGTTTTAGGAATGCCTCTATGGCTGTTCCTTTTGCTTCTGGTGATTGTTGCCGGAGCCATCCTGCTGGCCTTTTACCATGAAGACCTGCTGGGGTAAATCACCTTAGAACAACCCTATTGCCTATGAAAACTATACTCAAAGGGCTGCTGCTTGTGCTGGCCCTGCTTTCCGCATTTACCACCCGGGCATCAGTCGGTACTGATACGCTGGGGCAAGGCTATCTGACCGAAGCCCTCTCTGCCGTGGAAGCTGGCGATCGCGGGTGTTTCTTTACGATGCTGGCTGCAGCTGATGATGCCTACCGGGCTTCCGGTGACCTGGAAGGCTGGCTAAAACTGTACAAGGAAGCGGGCAAAGCGCTCCGGCAGAGCACCTGGGCCGATGCAGTACCGCAAGCGGTAGCTGTCATGCAGCGGGGGCTCCGGGCAGATTTCGGGCGCAGCCCGGTAACGCCTG
Source organism: Phaeodactylibacter sp. (assembly GCF_040219495.1). Classification (GTDB taxonomy): domain Bacteria; phylum Bacteroidota; class Bacteroidia; order Chitinophagales; family Saprospiraceae; genus Phaeodactylibacter. Next base: position 6,946 of record NZ_JAVJSK010000010.1, read on the forward strand.
AAGAATGGGATGCCCTGATCTGGCTTCATGTCAACCTGGGGTACATCCATTTGCACTATCAGGATGACTACCCGAGGGCGCTGGCCGAGTACGAAGCGGCCTACCGGCTTTTTCAGCAGCACTTTGATGCGGATGATTACTACACGGTCAATTATATATACCGGCCGCTGGCTAATCTTTACAGTCGCTTTGGCGATTTTCAAACAGCTATCGGTCTGCTCAGCACTTCCTACCGGTACTTTAAATCCTCAGCACGCACGGGCGCTTTAGTGAAGGTTTTGAACGATCTGTCTATTGCTGAAGAACTGGCCGGGCAGCGGGAAGCTTCACTCGGGCACATCAACGAGGCGCTCCACCTGGGCGGGCTGTCTCCAAAAGATCTGGTGTTATTGCACAGCGCACGGGCCAGAGTGCTTGGTGCAATGGGGCAAAATGAGCAGGCATTGAGTGCGATTGATGAAGCCTTTAGGGCGTTGCCACAGGTAACACAAGTCCCACCGGCTTACCTGCGGGAGTGGGAAGGCACGCTTTGGCAGGTCCGGGGAAGTATTACTGCAGCCCTCAGAAGGTGGAGCACCTCAGCTGATGATTTTGGAAAAGGAGCAACTATTCTGAGTGCAGCAGGCCACATCCGCTACCGGCGCTCTTTGGCGAAGTTGCTGGTCGATAAAGGCGAAATGCTGCGGCAGAAAGGAGACTACTTGTCTGCGGTCCAATGTCAACAGGAGGCTATACAGGCACTCCTGCCCGGTTATTCCTGTACCGACTGGCAGGAGATGCCCACAGTGGAAATGCTGTACGCCGAGAACACCTTCTCTGAGGCGTTGACAGGTTGGGCCAATAGCCTCTGGCAGTGGTATGAGCAGGAAGGCGGGCAGGTCAAGCTCCAGCAAATTTTGTCGGCTTGCGACCTGGTGTTTGAGGTGGAGCAGATGCTGCGCCGGCGGTACCAGGGCGAATCAGCCAAGCTGTCGAGTGTGCAGGGCATCAGGGCGCGGACAGAACTCGGGGTAATGGCGGCCCTGGAACTTTGGGAGCAGACCCAACAGTCAGCTTACAAAGAAGTCGCTTTTGAGCTGGCCGAAAGGAGCAGGAGTTTGTTGTTGCGGGAAGCTATGCAAAAAGCGACCGCTGAACGGCAGGCCGATTTACCGGCAGAAGTCCTGCAACGTGAGCGCGAGCTTCAGCAGACACTGGCGGATTACGAAGAACAGTGGTTCCGGTTGCAGTTGGAAGAAGAAGCCACCGGTGCCCTGGAAGCGGCGGAAGAAGCCCTGCTTCACCAACGGCAGGCCTACGCCGCCTGGATCGATAGCCTGGAGCAGCACTTTCCGCACTATTATCAGGAGAAGTATAATTTGGAGGTGGCTACGCTGGCTCAGGTCAAGCGGGAGCTTTTGCAGCCGGGACAGGCATTGGTGGAATACTTTATGGGTGCCCATTTCAGGTGTGCATTTGTGGTTACGCCGAACAGCCTCGAAGTCATTGATTTGGACAAAGCGTTCCCTTTGGCAGAAAAAGGGAGTCAATGGAGAACAGCCATTGAGCAGTTCCAGTTTGGCAGCTCAGACCGGCAGGCGCTTTGTGAAGTGTACCGGCAGGTGGGCTATGAGCTGTATGAGGTCCTGCTGTCGCCCATTGAAGCGCAGATGCAGCTCCCGGAGCAGTTATTGATTGTGCCCGGTGGAGTGCTGGGGCTGCTGCCTTTTGATGCCCTCTTGACGGAGCCGGCCGGGCATTGTGATTTCCGCAGTATGCCTTACCTGATTAATGATTATGAAATTGGTTATGCCTATTCGGCCACGTTCCAGCGGGCGGTGCAGCAGCGAGCCGCCAACGGGAAGGGCCTTGTGGCTTTTGCTCCCGCTTTTGACGGTCGCGGTGGATTTGGCGCGCTAGCCTATAATGAACCACAGGCTGCAGCAGTAGCTTCTTTGTTTAGTGGCCGTGCTTACCTGGATCAGGAAGCCACTCGGGAGCAACTGTCGGTAGTGGTCAAAGAGGCCGGGCTGCTGCACTTTTCCACCCACGCGCAAGCGAATACTGAAACGGGTGATTTTTCCTTTATCGTGTTCTCGGATGGAAAGGGCGGATATGATTCCCTTTTCGTAAAGGATATTTATTTGCTGCCCCTGCAGGCGGAGCTGGTGGTCCTGAATGGTTGTGAGACTTTCGTGGGCAAGTGGTACGATGGGGAGGGGGTGATCAACCTGGCCAGGAGCTTCCTCGCTGCTGGTGCCAATAGCGTAGTTTCCTCCCTTTGGGCCATTAATGACGATGCAAGTTCCAGCGTGATAGAAGCGTTCTATACCGGGCTCAAAGGTGGCGATGCCCGCTCTGCAGCCCTACGTTCGGCTAAGCTTGGGCAGGTGGCTTCCGGTGGAAAATTGGGAGCACACCCGGTTTACTGGGCGGCTTTTCATGCGGTGGGCAAACCAGGGAAGTTGCCTGCTTCCGGTGGGGGCTCCCGCCTGCTGCTGTGGAGTGTGGTGATTAGTGGACTGCTGCTGGGCGTGGTGTATTGGCGTTTTCAGCTATAGCCACTAATTCGCCCACCGGTACCAGCGCGACTCCAAATCATTCAGCAATTGTTCCGCTTTACCGGCGTACTCATGGCCGGGTGTTGTACGAATTCGCCGTGCCTCCGCAATGAGGTCAATGGGCGGGTTATCCATAGCCGTGGCAGCCAGGAGGCGGTTCCAGCCCGCCTGTTCCAGCAGCAGGGTTTTGTTGAAATCATCCAGGTTAGAGCGAGGGATTTCCCGCATCAGGCTGTCAAATGCCATAAATGCGGCATTGTATTCTTTCCCAATCAGTTGGCGGTGCGCAAAGTCCATTCTTTCTTGCAGGGGTGTACTTTCGGCATTTTCTCCGCCCATCGTGCGCTCGGAAATGGGCGACTCATAGTAAACACGGCTTAGTGCGGGCCCGCTGTAGTTGGCCTTCAGGTAAAGGCTAAAGGTAGAGAAAGCGATGAGCAATGCCCCGACCGCTGCCGCTGCATACTGCCACATGGGCCGGCGGCTGACGACCTTCAGTGCCTTTCCGGAATTTGCCTGCTGAGCCATTCCAGCCTCCCATTCCTCCAATTTGCTGCGGAAATCTTCATCCTGCGCTGCCTCCATGCCGCCGATGAGCTGCTGATAAGCCATTACTTCTTCCCAGAAAGCCGGGTCTGCCGCCATTCGGGCCTCCATCATTTGTTGCCCCTCAGGCTTCAGCTGCCCCTCCAGGTACCAGGCAATAAGCGCTGTTTGGTCATTGGTAGCCGTTTCGGCCGACCAGCTGTCCAGTTGGGCCCGGAAGTTTTCTTCCTGCAAGGCGTCCAGCCCTTCCAGCACCCGTTGGTAGGCAGCCACTTCAGCACGCAGCTGTTCGTCCTGCTCCAGGTCGGCTTTGAGCTTCGCCTGTTCCGGGGCGGGCAGCGCCTGCCGGAGGTAAGCTTCAATCTGTTCTGTAGTCCAATTTTCTGCGTCCATGATCAATGAATTAAAGTGGCATCAAGCAGTCATCAGCTCCCGCATTTTGCGGAGGCAATCGTGTTTGCGGCGTCTGGCAGCTCCGGGAGACGGCAAGTCCAGCTCCCTGGCGATGGCTTCCATGACATAGTTTTTGAGGTAAAACAGCTCCAGCAGTTCGCGGCAGGGCGAGCCCAGGCGGTCCAGCAATTGCCGGGCAAGCTGAGCTTTGGCCTTGCGTTCCTGTTGGTCTTCCACCTCGGGAAGGATGGGGATTTCCGGAATCTCTCCTTCCCATTGCTGCGTGTCTGTCCCTTTGCGCATCAGCAGCACCCGGCCGATCCCTATGATATAGGTACGAAGGGCACTTTTCAGCGGCGCCTGAAGCTTCCCGGTCCGTATATTCCGGTTGAGAATGACCATGGCTTCCTGGAACATCTCTGTGGCAACCTCCGGTGCCGTCCCGTACCGGATAAAGTACAACCGGAAGGGGGAGCGGACCTCTTCGTAAAGGTTCCGCCAGGCATTTTGGTCACCGCTGCGCAATTGCTCCAGCAGCGCATTGTCTTCTGAGTAGCTTTCACTCATTGATCGTATTTTTTGAAAGCATGTTACGTCTTCACCCGAAATTTACTGGTTTTTCCCGGAAGTCCCTGCCCGGGATGGGATTTACCGGTTTAAAAAGTGGGGGAAGGTTTCATGCAGAGGGCGCAAAGGGGCTGTTGATTTTGCTTTGCGTTCTCCGCGTGCCCCCCTCCGCAGCCTCTGTGTGAACCACAAAAAAACTTTTCCAAATTTTTCCCCCAATCCGTAACGTTTAAAAACCTGAGCGGATAAAGCAATGAACGATACCTAAAACCTGTATAATCCCATGACGCATTAATCGGCGGGGAGGCGAATGCCTCCTCTGCCGGTTAATTCAAATTAAATAAAAGAATATTTGATTTTTTTTCTTTTCTTTAGGCAGCAAATCAAAATCAAGGGGAGTCTAAGACCTGAACAACTGATCTATTTCCGGGATCAGTTGCCGACTTCCCCCCAAGTCCGGAAGAGCAACTAACTACAAGACGACCTAATCTGACCATCGGCCCCGGCCGGTGGCAGGCTGGTCGTGCACGTTGGTGCCTGAGGATTTGGTCTTCCCAACCTTATTCTCAATCCACCAGTGGCTTTATTAGCCACATAAACGAGCATTCCCTAAACTACTGTTTCTGCTTTTGCATTTCCCAAATTTGGCAAGGGCAGGGCGGTAGTCATATACGCAACATGGTAGCCGGCAATTTTCCCAATTTCTTCGTTTGACTTAATGCCTGCCTGCTTATCCCAAAAAGCAAAGGTAAATTTTTCAAGTCCGGCTACCTTTTTTACCCTGCTATCATTGTACTTTTCTGGCTGATTCAACGGTAAATCCATAAGTGCCAAAAATAGAAGAGGGCTCAAATATAGCGAGCACTTTGGTCTCGCCGCATCGGTAAATTGGTGCCTTTTCTATTCCAATTTCACTAACTTCTTCACGCCCATCACTCCATTAGCTCCCATCACCCTGCAAAAGTAAGTTCCACTGGGCAAAGCTGCTGTTTCCAGCAAAATGTGCTGTGCGCCTTCTTCTGCCGTTTGTTGCAGCACCGGCTGACCCTGCAGGCTGTAGAGGGTGACGCTGGCCCTGCCGGAAAGCGGGGTACTGAACTCCACCGTCGTAAGCCCGGAGCTAGGGTTGGGGTAGAGGCTAAAGCCCGGCCCGGCCTGTAGCAGCACAGCAGGCGTACTCACCACCGTCTCGCAGGGCGGAGGCGGCGCCTCGCCGGGGATTAGGGGGCCGAGGCGGTAGTTGGGGAAGTGGGGGAGTGTACTAGCGAGCCGGTGAGGCAGTTGTAGCCCCCTCTGCTCTACCTGACAGGCAGTGCCTCTTTCATTGGGCTGATGTATGACATGAAGATAAGGCACGGTAGCAAATACATTACTATAAATTTTACAGTCTGGCCCAAGTTGAAGGTTTCCAAAGGTAATAGCATAATTATCCAGAAAGCCATCATACACCGCAACGACAATACCTGAAGCTTCAATATCCGGTGCCATGAGGTCAAACTGCATAATGGTATCAAAGGCGCTGACGTAGCACAGCTCGGAGCTGGGGGAGAAGGCTACTCCGCCCCGTGCATGCACGTCCGGTATGGGGATATACTGAAACGCACTCAGCGCCCCGGCCTGCCGGTCGAATTCCATGAGGAAGAGCCCGTCGGCACTGTAGCGGGCGTAGTATCGGCCATCGGGGGAGAAGTTGGCCTGACCGCCTCTTGATCCACTGTAGGAAGCTGGCGGACCCATTGAATCTATATGAGAAAATGCAGCGCCCGTATTATCGAGTAGAAAAAAAGCATATTCTGGAGATTGATCCAAAGCGTTCACAACCCACCAATCTTCCCCGTTGGCGTGCTTTACTGCCGTCAATTGCCCCCCTACGGTAGGCTCCTCAAAAAGGGCAACATTTTTCTCCAGTACCCGGCCCAGCCCATGATTGGCACTCATATCCACCACAGAATAAAGGATACGGTCGGTGATGACATCAAAGACCGGTTCCTCCTGATAAATGATCCGCTTGTGGAAAAGGTAGTAGAGGCTGTCGCTGCCGGGCATGGGCAGGATTAAACTGCTTTGGCGGCCGGCGGTGTAGCCATTTCCCACTTCTTCACATTGTAACTGATGCACATGGCCAGGATTAATGCTATCCCCATTTTCAATTATTTCGTGCGCTGTGTTGTAAATATCGCACCCATCGGTATAAAGTTCCAACTGACCATCCTGATCGGAAATCATGGCACTACTGATGTAGAGTTGACAACCGATCGGTACTTGTTCGATTTCTGGTGGAGAAAAATGAAATTTTAATTTCATTCCTTCAATTCCTGCCTGAGCATCGCTATTGTATCCTAATAACCAAACAAAATCATGTTTTTGCCCGTATACTGGGTGTAAGTCAAATAATACAGATAGGAGACAAATAATGTATAGCCAATATTTCATGTTTTATTCATTATTTAGCAAGGGCTATCCAGTATGTTTCCTAGATAGCCCTCAAACTTGGTCTTACAACTTCACCAACTTCTTCACGCCCGTTATTCCGTCAACTCCTGTCACCCTGCAGAAGTAAGTCCCACCGGGCAGAGCCGCTGTTTCCAGCAGGATATGCTGTGCGCCTTCTCCTGCTCTTTGCTGTAGTATCGGCTGACCCTGCAAACTATAAAGAGTAACGCTGACACTGCCAGCGATTGAGTTGCTAAACTCTAGTACTGTGAGACCCGAGGTGGGGTTAGGGAACAGTTTGAAGTCAAGTGGTGGTGTTGCTTTTGGGGCCTGCATCACCGCATTTGGTTGGCAAAGGGCAGAATTGTTAAATCGATATGTAGGATCGACCAAATGGTAAAGGCTGCGGGCCCGGAAGACGGCATCGCCCATGTATGGATTATTTTCCATCTCATAGCTATTGTTCAAGGCAATGTAGCCTGATCTTAATTGATTTTCAAGTTACTAATTCGATCTGTAATAGATTAGTGCCGGGCAAAAAGTAATAAAAACCTTCAATTAAAGGTAAAAGGACAATGCTTTTAAAGGAGTTGGGGCAGCATCAAAACTCAGGCTGTAGAAGTCAATACAAAAAAAAACGGCCGTGCCACAACTACAAGAGTGGCACGGCCGCTGCATTAATAAAATACTATTCTACAACCACTTCACCAGCGGCAGGTCCTGACGGTGCGCCAGTTGGTCTGACTTAGGGAAAGCCCGGAAGCCGTACTCATATACACCTGCCAGTTTTGGATCCAGCTCGCAGTGGTAGGTAGCTACGCCGTCGCGGACTCCTTTGAGCTGCAGCTCTTCCTTAAACTTCAGATTGAGGACTTCTTCGTCCACGCGGTTGAAGAAAACGACTTCGACCCCGATATCCTCTGCGGGCACTCCATTGAGGTAAAGCTTGAGGTCGGCATAGAATTGTTCGCCAACCTGCAGGGCCCGGTTGTCGCTGTCGAAAGTGTCGGCCTGAGCCAGTTCAATACGGTCCCAGCGCTGCTCCATAGTATGTTTCCACTGAGCAATTTCCCGGGCACCCTTGTAGCCATTGGCGCGGAGGCTGCGGCCCCGCTTGGCCAGTTTGTGGTAAAAGCGCTCGTAGTAGTGGTCGAGCATTCGCTTCATGGTGAAGTCAGGAGCGACTTCGGCAATGATTTGGCGGATATAGCCGACCCACTTTTCGGAAACACCGTTCTCGTCCCTGTCGTAGTAGGTAGGCAGGATACCAAACTCCAGTATATTGTAAATCGACTCCGCGTCCAGTTCATTCTGCAGGTCCTGATTGTCATACGTCCGCTCCAGTGGTAGTGCCCAGCCGGCATCCGGGCGGTAGCCTTCTGCCCACCAGCCGTCAAGCACACTAAAATTCATCACGCCATTGAGGGCGGCTTTCATACCACTTGTACCGGAAGCCTCCTTCGGCCGGGTGGGGGTGTTGAGCCAAATATCCACGCCCTGTACCAGCAATTTGGCCATCTCCATGTTGTAGTTTTCCAGGAAGATCACCTTGCCCCGGAATTCCGGGCGCTTAGACACATTGACGATGTGCTTGATCAGGTCTTGCCCTCCACCGTCTGCCGGGTGGGCCTTACCTGAAAAGAGGAAAATAATAGGGCGGTCACTGTTGCCAACGATGCTCGTGAGCCGGTCAAGGTTGGTAAACAACAGATGGGCCCGCTTGTAGGTAGCGAAGCGGCGTGCAAAACCAATCACCAGCGCGTCGTCCTGAATAGCATTGATGAACTCGAAAATGCTGCGTGGGTTTTCGCCCCGGCGAGTGAGGTCTTCCTGCAAAGTCTCCCGCACATAGTCGAGCAGGCGGGTCTTGAGCTTGCGGCGGATGCCCATGATTTGCTCAGAAGGCACATTGTGGATTTTACGCCAGTACTCTTTATTAGACTGATCGCGGAGGAAGCCGTTGCCGAAGTTTTCCAGGTAAAGGTCATTCCATTCTTTCGCAATCCAGGTCGGGTAGTGGACAGAGTTGGTCACGTAGCCGAGGTGCAGTTCTTCCGGATGGTAACCAGGATAAAGCACCTTAAACATTTTCTGAGACACGGCACCGTGGAGTTGGCTCACGCCATTGACCTCCTGTGAAAGGCGGATGGCCAGGTGGCTCATAGAGAACAGCTCATCGTGGTTGTGCGGGTCAATTTTGCCCAGGGCCACAAACCGCTGCCAGTCGATGCCGAGCTCTGCGGCGTAGTTGTAGAGGTACTCCCGCAGCAGGTCTTCGTGGAAGTAGTCGTGGCCGGCAGGTACCGGTGTGTGGGTGGTGAAGAGGGAAGAAGAGCGTACCGTTTCCAGTGCCGCCTCGTAAGTGAGTCTGTCTTGCTGTATGTAGTTTTTCAGGCGCTCCAGATTGAGGAACGCGGCGTGGCCTTCGTTACAGTGGAAGATGTCGGCGTCAGTATGGCCTAAAGCCTCCAGGGCCCGGACGCCACCGATGCCGAGCAGGATTTCCTGTCTCAGGCGGTGCTCATTATCTCCGCCGTACAGCTGATGGGTCAGCGAGCGGTCGTGCCATTCGTTCTCGTCAATATCGGTATCAAGCAGGTACAGGGAAATACGGCCAACCTTCAATTCCCAGATTTTGGCGTACACCATACGGCCTTTCAGCCCGATGCTGATCTTTACCCATTCGCCCTGTTCGTCCCGCACCGGCTGTATGGGGAGCTTCGTGAATTTCTGAGGAGGGAAATTATTAATCTGATCGCCGTTGAGAGAGATAGCTTGCTGGAAGTAGCCGTAGCGGTACAGCAAGCCCACCGCAATCAGGTTGGAGTTGTCATCGGAGGCCTCCTTAAGGTAGTCGCCGGCCAGCACGCCCAGTCCGCCAGAATACAGGCGCAGGGAGATGTGCAAGCCGTACTCCATGCTGAAGTAGGCGATTTTGGGGCTGCCCGTTTCAGGCGTTACCGCCATATAAGCCTCAAATTCCTGCATGACCCCCTGCAGACGCTGCAGGAAGGCATCGTCATTGACCAACTCCTCCGCTCTTTGGGGCGATAGCTGCTCGAGCAGAGCTACGGGGTTATAACGCAGATCGATGTATTTCGATTTATCGATGTACTCAAACAACGCAATGGCTTCCTTATTCCAGGACCACCAAATGTTGTTGGCAAGCACCTTAAGGGGTTGCAGGGCATCCGGGAGTTTAGACTCGATAAAGATGCGCTTGAGTTGTATTTTATTGTCTTTCAATTGCCCAATCATATAGATGTGGTTTTTAATGTGGCGACAAAAATAACCCGAATTGAGCGGAAAGTACAGATATTCTTGTAAAAAGTACACTAAGCCGGGCTGCGGTTCTCATAAAGTGAAGGCGCATCCTGTGCTCACCTGTATGCCAGTCCGCTATATTGACAGGTGAAAACAGGCTCAAAACCACTAAAACATGGTGCAATTACTGCGACTTTCCCTTTTTTTGATGCTATTTAGCGCTGTTAGTGCCTCTGTGTGGGCACAACCTGCTTTTACCCCTGGCAAAATGGACGAAATCCTCTATGGGGTGGCTTATTATTACGAATACCTGCCTACCGACCGCCTGTTGGAAGATGCTGCAATGATGAAAGACTGCGGGATCAATGTGGTGCGCATTGGAGAATCGACCTGGGCTTATCAGGAGCCGCAGGACGGTGTGTTCAAAACGGATTACCTTACCCGCATCCTTGACACGCTGCATGCCTATGGGCTAAAGGTCATTATTGGTACGCCCACTTACGCTATACCTTCCTGGCTGGCTAAAAAACATCCTGACATTTTGCTCACCAACAAAAACGGGCAACGCCCCTATGGCGCCCGGCAGATTATGGATATTTCCAACCCGGCTTTCCGGTTCCATGCCGAGCGTATTATTCGCAGGCAAATGGGAACTACGGCCCGCCACCCGGCGGTGATCGGCTTTCAGGTCGATAATGAGACCAAACACTACGGTGCGGAAGGCGCCAATGTTCAGGCGCAGTTTGTGGCATACCTGAAGGCTAAATTCGGTGAGCCGGAAGCCATGAACAAAGCCTTTGGGCTGCACTACTGGAGCAACTCTGTTTTTGACTGGGCGGACATGCCTTCCACCATCGGTACCATCAACGGCAGCCTGCGCAATGAGTTCGAAAAATTCCGCCGCCTGCTCGTGACGGAATATCTGGCCTGGCAGGTGGATATTGTCAACGAATACAAGCAGCCGCATCAGTTCGTGACGCAAAACTTCGATATGGACTGGCGCAGCGGCAGCTATGCCATACAGGCTAGCGTAGACCACTTTGAAGCCGCCCGGGCTATGGATATTGCCGGTATCGATATCTACCATGGCACCGGTGACCGCCTCGACGGAGTTATGATTGCTTTTGGAGGTGACCTGGCCCGCTCTATGAAGCAGGACAACTACCTGGTGATGGAAACCTCCGCGCAGAGCATCCTGGGTCCTTCCAATCAGGAGTTGCTGTACCCAGGGCAACTCCGCACTCAAGCCTACAGCCACCTCGCCAATGGAGCCAACGCGGTGATGTACTGGCACTGGCACTCCATTCATAACAGTGCAGAGACTTACTGGAAAGGGCTGCTCTCTCACGATATGGAGCCCAACCCCACTTATCTCGAAGCAAAGGAGGTCGCAGCCGAACTTGAAGAGCTCAGCCCGGCCCTGGTGAATCTTAAAAAAGACAATGAAGTCGCCATCTACTTCAGCAATGAAGCGCTTACTTCCCTTAAGGAATTTGCCTTCAGCAAACAGATGGACTATAACGATATCGTGCGCAACTGGTACGAAACCCTTTACAAAATGAATGTAGAGGCGGATTTCGCTGACCATACCGTGGATGACCTGAGCCGGTACAAACTGTTGCTTGTGCCTCCGCTCTACACCGCTTCTGATGCTGAGCTCGAAAAGCTTAATGCTTACGTGGAAAACGGCGGGCATATCCTCTATGGTTTCAAAAGCGGGTTCACGGATGAGCACGTACAGGTGCACATGGAGCGGCAGCCCGCAATGCTTAGGGAAACTTTAGGGTTTTCCTATCAGCAGTTCACAGGTATTGACCGCCTGCCGTTAAAGAACGACCCGTTCGGGGTGGGGGAAGCGGAAAACTATGTCTCCATCTGGGCGGAACTGCTAACCCCCGAAGGAGCGGAGGTGCTGGGGCGCTACGATCATCCTCACTGGGGCAGGTACGCCTGCATTACTCAAAACCGGTATGGCAAAGGGCAGGCCACCTACATCGGAGCGTGGCCCTACCCTGCGATTATGCAAAAACTGATCGCTGACGCAGTGGACGAGGCAGGAGTAGAGCGCCCAAATACACACTTCCCTGTTATCATCCGCAAAGGCGTAAACGGGCAGGGAGCCGTCCTGCACTACGTTTTCAACTACAGCCCCGAGCCTCAAACGACCGCAGAGGCAGTCATGCGCAGCACGGATCTGCTGACGGGCAAAAAGTACAATGGCCAGACCCTACTTCCGCTGGAGCCCTGGGGTGTGGCCATTCTTCGGGAAGACTAAGAAAGTACTGCCTGCAGGATCCCACTGCAGGCAGTATTATCTGAAGTTTTGATGAACATTCCCCGCCCGGGAGGATTTCTTACATCAAAAACCGAAGCTATGCCAACCAAGCGGATCCTCCTCACTTTTACTTTCTTCAATTTTCTGATGCTGGGCTATGCGCAGACCAACGCACTTTTGGATTTTAACCAAAACCGGTTGCAAAAGCAAAAGACCAGTATGATGGTGCTGGGCGGCTGGGCAATTGGGAATATTGCCCTCGGGGCAACCCTGGCGAGTCAGCGGTCAGGCGAAAGCCGGTATTTTCATGGGATGAACGCGGGCTGGAACCTGGTCAACCTCGGGCTGGCCACTGCCGGGTATATCGCCGCCACCAAAGCAGATCCTTCTGCGTTTGGCTTATACGAGAGCATCAATGAACAGCATAGCGTACAGAAAATCTTCCTGTTCAATGCCGGGCTTGATGTGGGCTATATGCTGGGCGGTGCCTATCTTATGGAGCGTTCCAAAAACACCGAAGACAAGCCAGAGCGGCTGCGTGGATTCGGGAAATCCATCATCCTTCAGGGTGGGTTTCTGTTTGTTTTTGACCTGGCCGCTTACCTTTGGCAGGCCAATGGGAATGATGACCTGCAACCCTTGCTGCAAGGGCTCTCCTTTACCGGGAACGGGGTAGGGTTCCGCTACCAATTTTAAAGTTGTAACGGAGATTTGTAAACATAGGTACTTGATTTCCAGTTGTATAAGAAATCAAGCATCACGTTATGAAAAAAATAGCAATCAAGTACGGTCTCTTACTTTTAGCCAGTTTTATAGGGTTATTCCTATTTATGCATGAGGTTATTCAGGTTCAAAACTACAATCTCAGGATCCTCAATGGAGTCGCCCACATCGGGCTGCTTTACCTTGCCATACGCCGCTATCGAAGGGAGAATCCGGAAACCATTAATAATTATGTATCCGGGGTGATAACCGGTATGTATGCCTCAATTATTGGCGTCCTGCCTTTTACCGCATTCGTCATGTTTTACCTGATCGGTGATACTACCTTCATGAACTATATACAGGATACCATCCCGATTGGTAAGTATTTTAATCCGTTTACGGCAAGCCTGTTTGTTTTCACAGAGGGTATAGCTGTAAGCCTGATTGGCTCTTACATTGCAGTCCGGGTAATTGATATGAACCTCGAACAGAATCATTCGGAAATCAGTACGGAATACGCGGAATAGTTGAGTTAAACCAAAAAAGCCGCTTTGGAGTTACCCAAAGCGGCTTTTTTATTAGGTTGTATTTAGAGGTAATTTGCAACGCAAAGGTTGCTCCAAAACATGCACTAAGCTTTCTTAAAGGTACTCAGCCCAAACGGTGCATAGAGCGGGCAAAAGCTAATAACACTGGTCAGTACAAACACCCCGGCAAGCACCAGCAGTACAATACCCAGTGTGCCTGTAATGGTGTTGGTGAAGTACAAGGCTGCAATGATGATCGCAATAATGACGCGGACCATTTTGTCGGTATTTCCCATGTTCTTTTTCATGACGTATTAGGTTTGAATAAGTTGAATCAATGCGACCATGCCCCAGATTAGAAGCAGGCAAGCCAGGCAGGCTGCGATCAGCTTTGCAATTTTTTTGGCGCTCATGGTCGCTATGTTTTTGTTGATTCAAAGATAAGGGCGGGTTGAGGACGATACTGGTGACCGCAGTCACCACCCGGGTAAAAACTTAGCGCTTGTTAGGATTTTGCTTTTGGGGGCGTTCGCTCTAAAAGCAAAATCCCAACAAGCTCCTAAAGAATTTCAATACCTTCTTCCAGCAAGCGCACACTGCCCTCGGTTTCCAGTTTTTTTAGCGTCCGGGTAATGACCTCTCTGGCAGAGCCCAGGTCTTCCGCGATTTGGCGGTGGGTAAGGGTTAGCTTCGCATGGCCGGTGAGGCGCTTGCGGTCGTTAAGGTAGGCAAGCAGGCGGTCGGGAAGACGGTGAAAGAGCACCTGTTCGATGTTCTGCAACAGTTCCGTATACCGGCGCTGGTACTGCCGGAAGAACAAATGGTTCAGCATGGGGTAGTGGCGCAACCATTCATGAATCTGCTCACGGGGCAAAAGCAGCACTGTAACATCTTCTTCTACCTCAGCGACAATACTGCTCGGGCGGTCTTCCAGCACTGCACTGAATGACATCACGCAGCTTTCCTCAGGCCTGATATAGTATAACAGGAGTCTTTTGGCTTCTACCTCAGCGTAGACTTTTAGGCGGCCCTCCAGTACCAGAGGGATCGCACTCACATACTGCCCTTCCCGGAGCAGGGTAGTGCCTGCCGGAAACTGCTTTAGCTGGCCATTAAGAATGAGTGCCTCCTGCAAAGGCAGCGGCAGGAAGCGCAATTTGCGGAGGAGGTAGTCTTTGTCAGGCTTTTCTTTCATCAAAACCGGTTGTCAGGTTTCGAAGTTACTAAACTCGCCTGACAACCGGTTACCGGTTACCTTATATTTCAATCTGCAGCCCGATACTCGGCACCACCGTGCCCGCAGCATCGTTAATGGTCTTTAGCCGGAACTGTTGCTCATTGAGAGGCGCATCCGGGTTGACGATAACACCTCCGCCGATTGGCTGCCCGTTCTCATCCAGCGGGCGATCGAGGATGAGCTGATCATTGCCTACGCCGTTGCCGGTGACGTTCTCAATATCCAGGAACAGGTTCAGGCTCCACTTGTCGAAGAACCACTTTTTGTCGATCCGGATATCGATGGCGCTGACCAGATCTGCCCGGCGGGTGTTGAGCAAGTCAAAATTACGGACTCCCCGGCCGTTAGCATCCCAGTTGAGCACGAGAGCAGAGGCCTGCCGGTCGAATGGTGTAAAGGGCAGACCGGTCTGAAAGCGCCAGTTGACGCCAACTTCCCAGTTTTTTCCAAAACGCTTGCCAATAACGACGTTCGCAATGTGGCGTGCATCCCAGGAAGAAGGAATGAAGTCCCCGTTTTTGTCCTCAAACTCGCTCCAGCCCAGGGTGTAGGAGGCAATGCCGTAGAAGCCCTGGAACAAACGCTGCTGAAAGAGGAATTCCAAACCGTAGCTGCGGCCTTCTGAGCGGGGCACCACCGGCTCATTGCCGAGTACGCCGAAGTCGCCGCCCAGGTTAGCCAGCGTGATGCTGTCGCGCAGGAGGAAAGGGTAGTTGTAGTAGTATTTGTAATACCCCTCAATGGAAATTTTAGAATTGGAAGCGGTATTGAATTCAAAACCAGCCACGATATGGTCGTTGCGGATATACCTGACCCCATTCTCTCTATTCACAAACGTCCCGTCTTCCTGATAGCCCAATACGGTATAAGGCGGCAGTTGGTAGTAAATGCCGGTGTTGAAGTTGAACGACAGGCGCTCGGTAAGGGCATAAGAAGCGGAAAAGCGGGGTGAAAACTGCTCCGCCAGATTGCTCATTTCCGAGCTGTAGTCATTGGCGTCCATGCGGAAGCCCAGCGAAAGGATCAACCGCTCGTTCAAAAACTTCTGGCTGCCCTGTGCAAATAGGGCATAGCGGTTGAGGTCAAAATTGGAAGCAAAGTCAATGGTCTGTGCCCCGGCGCTCGTGAAAATGCGGTTGAACGTATTGACGTTATACTTCACATATTGATAGCCCAGGCCGTAGTTGAGTTTGAAATCGCCAATGCGGATGTCATGCTCCACGCGGAGTTTGTTCTCGATTTCCTGCGACTTATAACGCAGGGTGAGGTTATCCTCGCTGCTGTCATCGTTGTTGAGGTATTTCTCGCTCTCGTTGTTGAGCATGTTCCGGCTGAGGACGAAGGTCCAGAAGCCATTGTCCGCATAGCGTTTGTATACCAGGCCGTTGGTGTAATTCCACTGTGGGGATACGGGCAGCTGATTGAGCAGGAACTGTTGCTCTTCGGTCTCGTTGGCGTCCAGGTTGAGCTGGAACTGATCGAGTGCCCCCAGTCCAATAAAGGTCAGCTCGTTCTTCTTATTAAACTTATGCTTCACCTTGACCTGAAAGTCGTTGTAGGTCGGCAAAAAGGGCAGCCCGATCACGTCAAAAAGAAACTGCAGGTAGGAACGCCGTACGGAAGCCAGGAAAGTCGTCTTATCTCCGACCGGTCCTTCCAATGTCACACCAACATCGGTGGCACTCAACAGGAAAGTGCCGCCGATTCGGTCGTCCCGGCCATCGCGCTGCTTGAATTCCAGCACTGAGCTCAGGGTATTGCCCCGGTTGGCAGGGAAGGCGCCGCTATAAAACTCCACCTCCCGGATGAAGTTGACGTTGATCAGCCCCACGGGGCCACCGGAAGCGCCCTGCGTCGCAAAGTGATTGATGGTAGGGACTTCCACATCGTCCAGGTAAAAGCGGTTTTCATTGGGCGCACCGCCCCGTATGATAAGGTCGTTGCGGAAGCCAGCCGGCGCAGTTACCCCGGGAAGGGTTTGGATGACCCGCGAAATATCCCGGTTGCCGCCCGGGTTACGCTGAATCTCCGCCACGCCGATCGTGCGCAAAGACAGAGGGCTCTCTTCCGTTTTTGTAAAAGGGGAAGCTTTGACGACAACTTCCTGCAGGTCTTGTACAGACTCGCTCATTGCCAGGTTGACTATAGCGGGTTTGGAGTTGGTGATCTGCACTTCGTACTCCGTTTTGTTGCTGTAGCCCAGGTAGGAAGCTCTGATATCATAAAGCTTTGGTTCCAGCCCGGTGATTTCATAATTGCCATCGACATCGGTGGTCGCACCAATATCAGTGCCCAGGATAATGACGGTAGCAAAGGGGATCGGCTCATTGTTAAGCGCATCGGTGACCTTCCCTTTGATGATGCCCGATTGGGCAGATAAAGTGGTGCCTAGCATCAAAACAAGCAATGAACTGAAAATGTATTGAACTTTCATCAGATGGTTTTGTCGTGGTGATGATTTTTATGCCTCCAGAACATTCTGTTTGTAAAAGGGTTTATTCGGTATTGTACTTTTTTAGTGCTAAATAAAACTTTTATGACGGCCGAAAATGCTAAGCAGGTCATCGATTGGTTGGAAGCCTATCAGCAGGAGCAGGGCGGAGGCGCTTTGTCGCCGGTTGCTTTTGGAGAATGGCTGGTGCAACAGGGCATTAGCCCTCACAAAAGTAATACACTTCCGCCCAATACGGATGGGCTGATCTCTATGTTTTTTGGTTTTATGACCAATTACGCTGCCTACTACGCCCGTAGGGTTTTCCGGCAGCTGGATTTGTATTCGTTTACCGACTGGGCCTTCCTGGCAACGCTGGAGCAGGAGGAACCACTGACCAAATCGGCACTCATCCAAAAAAATATCCTTGAAAAATCTACCGGCACCGAAGTGCTCAAACGCCTGAACAAGCAGGGGTATATCGAAGAATTACCCAATCCGGAAGACCGGCGCGCCAAACTCGTACGCCTGAGTGAGCAAGGCCGGCAGGTGGTGGAAGAAGCCAACGCCCTCATTATGCCCATGGGGCAGGTGGTGACGGGCGACCTGACTGCGGCCGAAAAGCGCCAACTGCTTAGCCTGCTTCAGAAATTGCATAAGTTCCATCAGCCGATATTCGAGGCTGGTGATGAGGAGAAGTTGAGCCGCTTACTTCAGCTGTAGGCTTCTTGAGAAGTCTGTCTGTGAAATGGCTTCCTATGTTTGGCGCGGGTTCGTCATGAAAATCAAAGATTTATGGTTCTGGCTAAAAAAGGGGGCGCCAGAGCTTGCCCTGCATTTCTGCGAGGTTCATAAGTCCCTGGTTTGCAATAGGAGCAAGCTCCAAATATAGTCTTAAGCGTGCCTCCAAACACGCACTTCGTGCTACTGAGGCGACCCACGAATTAGTTTTTTACTATTTTCACTAAAAAGCAAACTATGCATGCACAAAAAAACAAGCTCTAACACAAACTCGCTTGGATTCAGAGGGGAGTATATAAGCAAACCGATTACTAAAGTCCCAACACACTCTAAGAATTGTTTTATTTTTTGAGCTAAATAACCTCTTTATGCGAATCCTCATTGCCAGTGATACCTTTAAAGACGCCCTCAGTGCCGAAGCTGTATGTGAAGCCATTGCTTCGGGTCTACGGGCGGCAGATGACACCCTGGAGGTCGTACAAATGCCCCTGGCGGATGGAGGAGAAGGCACTGCGGCTATCCTGGCCCATCATACCGGTGGGCAAATGGTGCAGGATCGGGCCACCAATCCGCTTTTCCAACCCATAATGGCCGAATTTGGCTTATCCGGCGACGGGAAGACCGCCTTTATTGAAATGGCGTCCGCTTCTGGTTTGCAATTACTGAAGCCAGAAGAACGCAACCCACTGCAAACGTCTACGATGGGTACGGGCGCTTTAATTATCGCTGCGATGAGCCGGGGTGCGGAAAAGATCATCCTGGGCCTTGGGGGTAGCGCCACCAATGATGCCGGCATGGGCATGGCAGCGGCACTGGGTTACCGTTTTCTGGACGAGCACGGGCAGGAGTTGGAGCCCGTTGGCGGCAGTCTGAGCAAAGTAGACCGCATTGACGATAGCATGCTGCTATTTGATCCCCGGAACATTGAAATCATTACCCTCTGTGACGTAGACAACCCGCTTTTTGGCGAAGAGGGCGCCGCTCATATTTTTGCACCTCAGAAGGGGGCTGATCAGGCTGCAGTGGAACAGTTGGATGCGGGTCTGAGAAATATTGCGCCTAAGATGGAGGCCCTTGCCGGTAAAGCCGTTGCTGCAATTCCAGGTAGTGGTGCAGCGGGCGGCATGGGAGCGGGATGCCTGACGTACCTGGGCGCAACTCTCAGGCCCGGCATTGAAACTATCATGGATGTGGCAGGCTTTGGAGCCGCCCTTGATCAGGCAGATTTGGTCATCACCGGTGAGGGCCGGCTGGACGAACAAACGCTCCGCGGCAAACTCATCAGCGGGATTACAACCCGTGCCCGTCAGAAGGGCGTGCCTGTCGTAGCACTCTGCGGTGCTCTTCAGGCTGCGCCCGGTGCGATCCGTTCTATCGGGCTGCAGGCGGCCTTCTCTATTCAGAACCGGCCGGTTAGTTTGGAAACGGCACTAAAGGAAACCGCCGAACGCTTGGAGGACACGGCTTTTCACGTTGCGCAGTTGATCGTGGCAAAGCTTTAGAGATGCTTTGTCGAGGATCAAATATAAATTGTTTAGCTTGATACGCTCCAGCCAGCCGCCAGATTACAAAAGCATAAAACACCAACCCCTGAAGTCCCGCCAGGGACTATATGTGGGTAACCTTTAATCTGTCAGATTTTACCCGCGCCGTAGGTGCGGAATGTGTCTCAGTTTAATGAATTGAGTGCTTCTCCAACCGGCTGCCAGGTACGGTAAGGAATGGGTTAGCTGCGCGTTCCTGCCAAAGGGCGTTCGCATGACTTTAGATTAGACTTGATGCGTGGGGATCATTACAGGGTTAAAATAGCTCATTTTTCCCACTGCACTGACCCGGCGCATCAAGTCTATTACATTCATTCCGCACCTGACGGCGTGGGGCAGTGCTCCGGTTGCCTCTAACGGAGCAGGGGCCGGGCTGGTTAACATAGCATCTCCAAAATCAGAGCACAACCACGGGTAAAACAAACATCCCTTCCCGGCTCCACACTTTTATATAGTAGGTACTGCCAGGCAAACCTCGCAGGTCAATGCAGTTTTCCGGCGGGCTCAGCTGCCCGGAGGCCGCAAGCTGCCCGGTGGCATTGAAGCACTGCCAGGCTATAGGGTAGGGCAGGGAGGGCAAAGCCAACAGACAGGTTTGGTCAGCAGCCGGGTTTGGGAATAGCTGCACCCGTTGCCTGGGTTCCGTAACCCGCGTACCCGAGGGTTGTAAAAAGATCGATTCCGTAATGGCTCTTGAGCAATTGGGGTTGGAAGCGTTGAGTGTCACTTCGTAGCTGCCAGGCCCGGGGAAGGTATGTACGGGTGCGGCATCCATACTCGTCGAGCCGTCCCCGAAGTTCCAGGAATAAAAGGTGGCATCGGCAGAAAGGTTGGTAAAGGTAACCGTAAAGCCATCTGCTTCATAGACGAAAGCCGCTGTTGGTCGCGTGTAGATGAGCACCTGGTCTTCTACTGTAGTTTGCTGCGGGCCAAAGCTGCTGAATAGGGTGAGGCTTACATCGTAGGTGCCCGGCGTTTCATAAGTAATCGTTGGATTAGGCTGTGTGGAGGAAGCAGGCGTACCTCCGGGAAAGTCCCAAAGCAGGCTGTCAAAAGTGCCTGTCGATTGGTTGACGAAGCCGATGCTCCTGGGGGCACAGCCACTGCTGCTGCCGCTTACGCTAAAGTCCGCTACCGGTGCACTTCCTACAATAATGGTCTTTTCAATGGTGTCGTCCCCACAGGCATTGGCTGCGGTAAGGGTGACGGTGTAATGGCCAGCAGTGGCGTAAGTGTGGTCGGGAGAAGGGGCAGTAGCTGTATTGCCGTCCCCAAAATCCCAGTTGTAACTTATGCCGTTTGTACTGGTTTGCCCAAAGCTGACCGTAAGCCCATTCACCTCAAAGAAAAAGTCGGCTACGGGAGGAGCTCCGGGCGTTACTTCAATCAACGGACTGTAAACAGGTGGGAAACAGTTGGAGGAAACGGACAGGCGGAAACTAAAGCCAGCCGCTGCTGCCGGATTATTTATGAGCAGATTGGGCGTGTCAGTACCATCGTAGACGGCATTGTCTGGCACTGGCACAAAGCCGCTTCCGTCGTCAAACTCCCAGCTTAGACTACTGAACGGGCCACCCGGCAGAGCGCTCAGGGTAAGTTGGTCTGCACAAGCCGTAAGGGTATCCTGATCGGTAGAGGCCACCGGGGGCTGTGCTGTTGGTGCCGTACTGTACGGAATAACCGGAGGCCCTTCGATCAGCCCGTTGGAACCTGCTGTCCCTCCATTGGGCGATTCCGGGCAGGCCGAAGAGTTGAGGGACAGCCCCGGTTCGCCACCCTGCAGCAAAATATCAGTATCAAAACCATCGGGAATACGGATGTAGCCGCCGCTGCCGCCGCCGCCAGGTCCGAAACACTGATCCTGATTGTTGTTGTTGGCGCTGCCGCCATTACCGCCCATCGCTGAAAAGGGCGTAATTGCACCCAGGATATTGTTGGCGTTCACCAGGATCATGCCACCTGCACCGCCACCGCCTGCGCCATCGCCTCCGGTGTTTAGGGCATGCATCCCATCTGCTACGATAAACCCGTTATTGCTAATGATTTGGTCGGCTTCCAGTAAAATGATGCCTCCGCCATTTCCACCGTCTGTAGCTACATTATTGTTGCCATGGCCAGCCCCCCCGCCCCCGCCCATGAAAAGCCGGTCGTTATTGGGCAGGGCCCAGCCTGCTGCCCCTTCCCCAAAGCCTTTGCAGCCGAAGAAGTCAGGATTGTCGTTTTCACCGCCCCGGCCTCCGGCAGTGAGCAATGCTCCACCGCCACCACCGGCATTATGGTCGTTGCCGCCCCCGCCCCCGTTGGCTGCCGCGCCTCTGCCCCGGGGCCAGGCCGTTGGGATGCCACCTATCCCTTCTCCCTTGAGTCCGCCACGAATGCTACCGGCGGCAAAGCGGTAGCCCTCATAATTGATCAGCCAGGTACAGCTGCCATCGTAGTCCAGGGCAGCACTCCCGCCCCGGAACCCCTTTCCGGTTGCCGTAAGCCCCCCATTTAGGGTAAGCGTACCGGCCCGGAAGGCGAGGATCCCCCCGGTTTGTCCATCCCAGGCTTGGGCGGTGACCGAACCGGTGATTATTGCTTGTTGGAAGTAGGGGATACTCACAACTTGTACATTCCCGGCTATATTATAGGTGTTGAGTAAAGACTGAGCGAGCAGCAGGTCATTGTCCTGAACCTCCTGAATGACGGCCTGCTCCCAGGTACCTGCAGCACCCAGCCCCGTTAGGGATCCAAATTGGGAATTGTCGGCAACAGAGATGGCCGCACCCTGCATTTGCACAATCAAGATGGTGTCACCTTGCTGAAAGTTTGTGGCGTTGCCCACGGTCACACGGGCGGTGCAGGTGTCAATAGCAGATACCGGACTGTAGTGGTTAATGACGCCGCTAAGGGTATCGGTCTGAGCCAATAAACCTGATAGGAGAAATAGGGAAAGCACAAGGCAGGTTAGCGTCTTCATGGTTTGGGAATTATGTCTGTCGTTTAAGACAAGATAGCCAATTCCCAGGACTTAAACTAGGCTTCTTCGTCTTCGGGAGCCAGTTGCGCCTTCAGCCCGTCTATTTCGGGAGTGAGGCGGAGTTGGCAACCGAGGCGGGAGTTGTCTTCCACAAAGAAAGCCTGATCCAGCATGTCCTCTTCATCTTCGCTCATTTCGGGCAGCTCGTGGTCGCTTTGTACATAAACATGACAGGTAGAGCAGAGTGCCATACCACCGCAGGTGCCTTTTACCGGCAGCTCATAAGCTTTGCAGAGCTCCATGAGGTTCATGTTCATATCCGTAGGTGCATCGAGTTCATGCGCTTTTCCCTGCCGGTCTACAACGGTGATTTTTATATCCATAATTCTGTAGCTGTTTTTAGCAGCGCAAATATAGTGGATCAGCCGGGGTTGTCAACAGCTGCAGGAAGATATTCCACGAGGATTGTTTTTTGCTGCGGGGTCTCTTGCCGCTATCAGGCAAAGCAGGTGGTTTTTATTCTGTCGAAAGCTTAGGAATTTCGGAATATTAATTTACCTTTGCACGTCTAATTGAAAGACCCTGACAATACTCAAATATCAGTACGATGGATGCTATTAAGTTTGTAGAAGATCAGCTGTTGGCAAAGAAAGACTTTCCAACTTTCCGCCCCGGTGACAATATTGTGGTAAGCTACAAGATCGTAGAGGGCGATAAAGAACGTATTCAGGATTTCCGTGGTGACGTGATCAAGATCAAAGGCCATGGCAGCAACCTGATGTTTACCGTTCGGAAAACCTCAAGCGGTATTGGTGTAGAGCGTATCTTCCCGATCGTTTCTCCTAATATTGTAGATATTAAGATACTAAAGCGTGGTAAGGTACGCCGAGCCAAGCTGTACTACCTGCGCGACCTTGTGGGCAAGAAAGCTCGTATCAAGGAGCGTGCACGTGTGAAGTAATTTTTTTAGCATTATGCTGGCTCCATATTATCCGGTCAATCGCTCAGGCAGTGGTTGACCGGATTTTTTGTGTACGGGGCTGCTCATCGAAATTATTAAAGCGCTCTTCTATAAAATGCGGTACGGTTTGTCTTTTCGGCTACTTTGGCGGTTCAACCAAAACGAAAAGCATGCGTATCAAGCAGGGATTTCTACTCTTACTGGCGTTCATCGCCGGGCATAGTGTATGGGGGCAGTTGCCCGAGCAGCAGATCGGGCAGATCGACGCCTTTGCCAATCAACTACTGGAAGACTGGAAAGTGCCGGGTATCGGGCTCGGTATCGTACAAAATGATAAGATCGTCTACGTGCAGGGCTACGGGCAGCGGGACCTCGAGAGTGCGTCACCGGTGACACCCAATACCCTCTTTGCCATCGGCTCTTCCTCCAAGGCTTTTACGGGGCTCTCTGTTCTGCAGCAAGCGGAGGAAGGGTTAATCGACCTCGATGCTCCGGTCCTCGACTATCTCCCGGAATTCCGGATGTATGATGATTATGTGACACAACACCTCACCGTCCGTGACCTGCTCTGCCACCGTTCCGGGCTACCCCGGCATGACCTGTCGTGGTATGGCTCTGCTGCTAGCCGTTCTGAGCTTATGGAGCGCCTGAGGTACCTGGAGCCGAGTGCGGGGTTCCGGGAAGTTTTCCAATATCAAAACCTGATGTTCATGACAGCAGGGCACCTGGTCGGTGAAGTCGCCAATTCCACCTGGGAAGAGGAAGTCCAAAAGCGGATTTTCAAGCCGCTGGGCATGGACCGGGCCAACTTTGAGGTGGACCAAATGGCTAATGACAAGGATGCCGCCCTGCCTTATCAGAAAACCGCAGAAGGCAAGGTGGAGCTGATGCCCTACCGGAATATCAATGCCATAGGTCCTGCGGGGTCGATCAATGCCTCACCGAAGGAAATGGCCGCCTGGGTGCTTGCCCTGCTCAATGGTGGCCATTATATGGGCGAACAAATCGCTGAGGGCAGCTCCATTGCGGAAGCCATGGCACCTGCGGTGACCGTACCGAACGGATGGGTGGGTGCCCTGCGTTTTGACAACGGCAATGCACCGGTTGCCTACGGCCTGGGTTGGTTCCTGAGTAACCACAAGGGGCATCAGCTCGTTGCTCACGGCGGCAATATTGATGGCTTCTCCGCAGATGTCGCCCTGCTGCCGGCAGATTCCATCGGACTGGTGATCCTGACCAACCTGAACGGCAACCCCGTACCCGGTATCCTGCGCAACTACGTGTTAGACCTCCTGACCGGTACTGAAATCCGCGACTGGAATGGCGAAGCCCTGAAGTTGCGGGAAAAGCAGGAAGAGGCAGAAATGACAGTAGAAGAGGATGTCGTGCGGCAGGAAGGGACCACACCATCTCATGATCTGCAAGCCTACACGGGGACCTTTAGCCATCCCGGGTACGACGAGATCAAGATAAGCCTTCAGGGCGATAGTTTGTACCTGAAGATGGTAGCGGTACCGGAAGCGCTACCGCTGGGCCATTACCACTATGATGTATTCTACAATAAAGACCCCCTGTTTGGCGAAACGAAGGTGCAATTCCTGACAGATATGGAAGGGGCCGTTCACCAGGCTAAAGTGAAGCTGGAACCTACGCTCCCTGCGCTCACCCTGGAGCGGAAGCCCGAACCAAAGACCTTTTCAGTTGAAGAACTCAGGTCTTACACCGGCACTTATTTAATAATGGGCGTTCAGCCGATTACAGTGAAACTGGAAGGAGAAACCCTGAAAATGGAGGTGCCCGGCCAGCCTGTCTACACGCTGGTCTACGAAAGCGGATACAAGTTTGGGCTCAAAGGGCTGGAGGGATATACGGCGCTTTTTCAGCAAAACTCGGCAGGAGCGGTTTACCAGGTCACCCTGATACAGCCCAACGGGCAGTTCAGCGGGGAGAAGCAAAAAGAGGACTAAGGGGATTGTTGGAGTTTCAGTAATCGGTCTGTCCTGCAAAGGGGCGGGACCATTTTGGGTTGTACTTTGTTACGGAAATCCTTCCCGCAAACTGCGGGACAGGCTATTTAACCTTGGCTGAACTCGAGTTTCTGTGCCTTGTCTAATCAAAAAAAATGCGCTAATGCTTTGTCAAGTATGAAAAGCTGAGTGGCCGGAGATGAGCAGAAAGGGCATCTCCTCTGGCTGGAGATGACATGCGACTTCTACGAAGTCGACCTCCTGTGGTGTGGCGAAGGTTAAAAAGGTGTAGCTTCTCCGAAGTCGCACCGTGCTTACTGGTTTGGCTCCACTTTTTATTGCATACTTGACAGAGCGCTAGTTTTCGACTGGAAGACCAAAATCCCAACACGGTCTAATCAACCCTGAACTGCTTGATCATGACGGCACCGCTTTCTTCAAGGTTGGAGCTGACGATAATGACTTGTTCCCGCTCGCCATCGTCTACGGAGACGGCTACGGTGTTGGGGCGGATATCGCCCAGGTCGTCAGCATGGAGTACCAGGAAGTTGTCGGTTTGGGATAAGGTGACCGGAATGCCGATACGGCGTTTGGACACCCTGTACTTATTGAGAATGCGCTCACCGTTGAGGAAGAGGGTGGCGACGTCGCCATCCACGGTACCGTTGTCCCAGATTTTGATTCGGATATTCGGGCTGCTGACTTCGAGCACCCGCTGCACTTTGATCTGTCGCTGGTTTTCCATCTGATAGGGTTCGGCAATGGCCTGCCGGGTTTGCACAATCTCCTCGGTAAGCACCGGTTTTTCGAGGTAGAGGGCACCGCTGGCACAGGGCCCCGATTCCATATCATACCCTTCGATATAGCCAGCCCAGGTACCTTCGAGAACGAGCCGGCTACCTTCGCGCCGGTAGGCGAGGTCGCCAGATTTGATGCACCAGGGCCAGGCCGGGTCCTCTTTTTTCACCACGGCGCCTTCCTGAAAATGCAGTTGGTTGTTTGGGGCATCGTAGCGGTATTCCAAGTCCATGTGAGCACTGCCCCCGTTACCTTCTGAGACAATGTAAGACCCTCCCAATCCGCGGGGCCCCAGATCGATTTCAAAATAAAACCCGTAGTCCCGGTCGGACTGTGAAAGGGTACCGGACCACTTACCGGCAATGGTGGGCTCTATTTCCTGGGCCACCGTATCCGTAACGGATTTGACCGGCCGTTTGAGGAACATCTGTCCGGGCGTGCAGCCATCAGCGCGCCAGGGGCCCGAAAGGGTAGGGATGCCACCCTGTTCTTCCAGGTTTAGCGTGGCGTATTTGGTGCACCATTTTGGGGAGGCCGGTTCGGTCTGCTCGACTTCCTGCAGAATAAGCTGTTGACCATTCCAGTAGCCCGTGAGGAGGAAGCGGGCGGAATGCCTGCCATTTCCAGTAGCAGAGTACGCCTCGCCATTCAGGGAGCTGCCGGATTGCTGGAGTTGGATCCGGTAGACAAAGGTGTCGGTTTTACCATCCTGAGAAAGGTATCCGTCCCATTGGCCGCCCAGATTTTGTGCAAAAGCCGCCCCTGAGGCGAGGAGCCAGCCGGCAATTATTAGCCATCTCATAGTTATATTATTCTGTAGAACCTGACTATCAGCTCGCTATAAAGGTAGTGATAAGGATCAACTACTGCAACTGATCTTTGTCAATGCGGTTCTTTTGCCCCAGCGCTAACTTGGAGGTATTCATTCATTAAAACGGAATCCACCAGAAACTCAAAAAACGGAAGACGCGCAGCTCTGAACGCTGCCCGAAGCAACCAACCTAACCGAACTAGAAAATTGAACTTATGAAAGTACAAGTGCATTCCACCTTTCAGGTAAACGAATACCTGGACGGCGTCATTGAGGAGAAAGTCAGCAAATTAGCCAATTATTCAGATCAGATTATCGAAGCGGAGGTGTACCTCAAAATTGGGGAAAAGCGCCACCGCCACGCTGAAGAACAGATTGTAGAATTACGTTTAACGGTGCCCGGGCATACTTTTTTTGCCGAAGAGCACAGCGATTTGTTCGAGAAGGCCGTAGCCAGTGCCGCCGATAAAGTGAAGCGGCAACTGTTGAGGCATAAAGAACAAACAACTAATCATCATTGATTTATTGATTTATCAGACTTGATGCACCGGGAATCATTGCAGGGTCAAAAGGGCTCTCTTCTTCCCATTACACAGACGTAACGTATCAAGTCTATTGAGTCGCTATTCCTCTTTTTTGTGGATAGCACTGGTGCAGAGGCTGCCATACTTTCGAGTTCCGCCTAAGGAGCTCTTCTATATAACTCCAAGCCTCTGCCGTCTACGCCGGGCAGCAGCATTCTATTGTCACCATCTTACCTCCGCTGCACGGCGATTTTTTTGCCCGCCCCGAAAAGAGGTGACATTTATCACCGCTATTGTGACAAAAGTCACCCCGTTATTTGACCTAGATCACAAATTCAGCCTGCCAATCCCCTTTATATTTGCCCTTGTAATCACGAAACAACTCCTTTGAAGATGATTTGCAAGCACCACAACCGCTGCCCCTGAGCAGTTGACAAGGGCCGCTTTTGTTTGCCCTGAATCATGAAACAATCTTCATGTTTTAACAAAATAGTCTTTTACTTCAGTCCAAACCTTATAAATTTTTTATCCATGAAAGTAGAACAAATATATACCGGATGCCTGGCCGAAGCAGCTTACTACATTGAGAGCAATGGCGAAGCCGTAATTATCGACCCTTTGCGCGAAACGGATCCTTATATTGAGCGCGCAGAAGCTGATGGTGCACGCATTAAGTACGTTCTGGAGACGCACTTCCATGCGGATTTTGTTTCCGGCCACCTTGATCTGGCCAATAAAACCGGCGCAACGATCGTATTTGGCCCTACTGCCCAACCCAATTTTGAAGCCCATATCGCTACTGATGGCGAAGAACTGAAAGTTGGTGATGTTATCATTAAAGTCCTGCATACTCCTGGCCATACGATGGAATCATCCACCTTCCTGCTATACGATGAGGAAGGCAAGGAGCACGCAATTTTCACAGGGGATACCCTCTTCCTGGGCGATGTCGGCCGTCCTGACCTGGCGGTCAAGACCGACCTGACCCGCGAAGACCTGGCCGGGCATCTTTTCGATAGCTTGCACCACAAAATTCTTCCACTCTCTGATGAAGTCATTGTGTACCCTGGCCACGGTGCAGGTTCTGCCTGTGGTAAGAAGATGAGCTCAGAGACCTGGGGCTACCTCGGCGATCAGAAGAAGACCAACTATGCCCTGCAGCCCATGACCCGCGAGGCGTTTGTGAAGGAAGTGACCGATGGTTTGGTGGCTCCTCCGCAGTACTTCCCCAAGAATGCGGTCATGAACAAGATGGGCTACGACTCTATCGATGAGGTGCTCGAAAAAGGCCTTGCCGCACTGAGCGTACGTGCTTTCAAAGCGGCCTGGGCAGAGGAAGAAGCACTGCTCATTGATGCCCGTCATCAGGACGAGTTTGCCAATGGCTTTATTCCGGGCGCGATCTTTATCGGTATCGACGACAACTTCGCGATGTGGGTAGGTGCATTGATTACAGACCTGAAGATTCCTATCCTTTTTGTTGCCGACGAAGGCCGGGAGAAAGAGGTGGTGACCCGCCTGGCCCGGGTTGGCTACGACAATCCAATCGGGTACCTCAAGGGAGGCTTTGAAGCCTGGGTCAAAGCAGGAGAAGAGGTAGACGCCATTGAAGAGGTGACCGCTGAGGACTTTGCAGCGCACTTCGGCCAGGAAGGTGTGAATGTACTGGATGTACGCAAAGCGAGCGAGTATAATGCACAGCACGTGATTGGCGCGCAGAACTTCCCGCTCGATTTCATCAATAGCAATATGAGCGAAGTGAACCGTGACAAGCGTTACTTCCTGCATTGTGCAGGCGGTTACCGCTCCATGATCACCATTTCCATACTCAAGTCTCGCGGCTACAACGATATGGTCAACATCAAGGGCGGTTTTAAGGCGCTGGTGGAGACAGATCTGCCGATGACAGAGTTTGAAGAGCAAATAACAGAACTGTAAGACAAGCTTTTTAAGATTGTTTTATTGTGAATTAGCTGCGGCCCGGTACAATTCTTTTGTGCCGGGCCTTTGACATTTTTATTATCCATATAATTGTCGGTTTTATTATTTTTGTTCCTAATTAAAACTGGTAAACTATGGAAGCCTTTCTTACATTTTTTGAAACGATGCCCGCCTGGCAAAAGCTGGCCTGGGTTTTTGCCTGTTTGTCTGTCAGTTGGGTACTGGAAGGGGCAGTGCCCTTAGTGACCCTTAACTATAAAAAATGGAAACACGCTGGCGTTAACCTCATCTTCCTGAGTACGTCATTGGTAATTAACCTGTTGTTTACCATAGCCACAGCAGGCGTATTTATCTGGGGTGCGCAGTATGAGTTCGGCTTGTTGTACTGGCTCGATCTGCCGGCCTGGGCAGAGCTCCTCCTGGCTGTGATGCTCCTGGACCTGGTCGCTCAGTACCTGGCGCATTACCTTTTGCACAAAGTGAAGTGGATGTGGAAGTTCCACCTGGTCCACCACAGCGATACCAAAGTGGATGCCACCACGGGCACCCGGCATCATCCCGGTGATTATGTGATCCGGGAGGTTTTTGCGCTGTTTGGCGTTGTCGTTTTTGGTATCCCTCTGGCGTATTACCTGTTTTACCGGATTGCGACGATCCTGTTCACTTACCTCACCCACGCTAATATCACGGTGCCTGTCTGGCTGGACAAGCCGCTCAGCCTGGTTTTCATTACGCCCAATATGCATAAGTTCCACCACCACTTTGAGCGGCCGTGGACGGACTCCAACTATGGCAATATCTTTTCGCTTTGGGACCGCCTGTTCGGAACGCTGGTTTATGATGACCCCCGCAAGGTGCGCTACGGTGTAGATGTACTAAGCGATGACCTGGACGAAAACGTGGGTTATCAGTTTAGAGTGCCCTTCGATAAGACGATAAAGACGGATTATTAGCGCACGCTTGATAAGGGCGTGTGGAGGGCTTTTGTAATCGGTCTGCAAACTGCTGGTCTTCATTGATCAAATGCCGGGAGGTGTAGCCAAACATTTACCGTGTATTTGCAGTTCGGGATAGTATGAAGACACTTAACTTTTCCCACAACGACAAAATGCCCATGATTGGACTGGGCACCTGGAAATCTAAGCCCGGCGAGGTTTACGATGCGGTACTGACAGCCCTGAAAACCGGCTACCGGCACATTGATTGCGCCCCGATCTATGGCAATGAAGCTGAGGTTGGGAATGCCATACAGGAGGCTATTCAGCAAGGCGTACTGAAACGGTCCGAACTTTGGGTGACCTCCAAGCTGTGGAATGATGCCCACCGCAAAGCCGATGTCATCCCTGCCTTGAAAAAGACACTCAGTGACCTCAAACTCGAGTACCTTGATCTTTTCCTGATCCACTGGCCGGTTGCGCTCAGCCCGGGCGTTATGTTCCCCAAAGGCAGTGACGATTTTCTAAGCCTGGACGAAGTGCCGCTAACGGAGACCTGGCAGGGCATGGAAGCCGCTGTGGACGAAGGTCTTGCTCGTCATATCGGGGTGTCTAACTTTAATCTGGAACGGGTCCGGCATCTGGTAGGCAACAGCCGGATAAAGCCTGAAATGAATCAGGTGGAGCTGCACCCCTTCCTGCCACAGGAAGACCTGCGGAAAGGCTGCAAGGAGTTGGGCGTGCACCTGACTGCCTATTCTCCCCTGGGCTCCAAAGACCGGTCTTCTGCCATCAAAAAAGACGATGAGCCTTTGCTGCTTGAGCACCCTGCCGTAAAGCGGGTTGCTGATAAGCGGGATTGCACACCCGGGCAGGTATTGATCAGCTGGGCGTTGCACCGGGGCACTGCGGTGATTCCTAAATCCACCAATGCGGGCAGAATAAAGGAAAACCTGGAATCCTCCGGGGTAGAGCTAAGTGTGGAAGATATGCAGTTTATCGCCCAGATTGGGCCCGAATACCGATTTGTAGACGGGAGCTTTTGGGCGATGGAAGGCAGCCCGTACACTATGGCCGGGCTTTGGGGCTAGCACAGCTTACCGGAGCGAAAAGATTAGGAGCGTGTTGGGACTTTAGTAATCAGCCTATGCGGTGCACCGGGATACTTTTTTGCTTATGCTTTGCCCCGAAAATCCTTCCTGCAAACTGCGGGACGGGCTATCTAACTCAGGCTAAACTCCGGTTTTCGTACCTCGTCTAACCAAAAAAAATTAGTTTTCGACTAGAAGGCAAAAGTCCCAACACGCTCTAAGCCAACATGCTCTGAGGCTTCGAAGCTTGAAATAGGCTACGTTTTTAGGCTAGTCCAACAGTATTTTGGCTTCCCGAAAAAGGACTTGTACAGTATCAAGCTGAGCAGCCCAGGCTTTGGCTTGTTGTTGCCCTTCCTGTTCCAGTTCCCGTAATGGCATTAAATCCTGTTCGGAAACAGTACCCACCTGCTCTTCTTTTAACTGATTGAGCCGGGTAGCGCCTTCCTGCCAGCGGTTGACAAAAGCAAAAGAAGCTTCAGAAGCCGCCCCCAGGCCCTTCAATTCCTGTTCGATCCGGGCCTTGAGTTCCGGGTAGGGCGCTTCCTGAATGGTATCAAGGACGTTCAGCAGGAGTTGCGCTTCTTGCTGGGCTTTTATGATCCCTGTGACCTGATCGGTTACAACTGCAGTTGTGCTGTCCCAGCTTACTGTAAAATCGGTCAGCGGCGCTTTTTGTGGGGGTGGGTCGTTTGAGCAGGCACTCAAAATCAAGACAAGACAAGAGGTCATATAGCGCATAGGTAATTTTAGGGTCAAATATAGGCAATAGACTTGATGCGCCGGGAATCATTGCGGGGTTAAAAAGGCGCTTGCCTGCCGGTCTTGGAAGTCTGAGGCGGCCCTTTCATTCCTGATAACTACCGGGAGCCAGGGGTTGAAAATAGCTCATTTCTCCCACTACACTGATCCAACGCATCAAGCCTGATGGGTACATAAACACCATACTGATTTCTTTATTGTAGGTGTTACACTAAGTTGTTACCTTCGTCAGGATCAATCCAAAGAATTACAATGACCGCACCCAAACGATACGCTTGCATTCACGGCCACTTTTATCAGCCACCCCGGGAAAATCCCTGGCTGGAGACAGTAGAAGTGCAGGACTCTGCAGCCCCCTTTCACGACTGGAACGAGCGCATTAACTTTGAGTGTTATGCGCCGAATGCGACTGCCCGGGTACTCAACGGGCAACAGCGTATCATCGACATCGTCAACAACTACGCCCGGATCAGCTTCAACTTTGGGCCTACGCTGCTGTCCTGGATGGAAAAAGCAGACCCCAAGACCTACGCCCGGATACTGATGGCCGACCGGCAGAGTCAGGAGCTCTTCGGTGGGCATGGCTCTGCGATGGCACAGGCACATAGCCATCTCATTTTGCCACTTTGCAACCGCCGCGATAAGGAGACTCAAATCGCCTGGGGCATCGCTGATTTTAAGCACCGCTTTAATCGTATGCCGGAAGGGATGTGGCTGGCGGAAACAGCCGTAGACACGGAGACCCTGGAAGTTTTGGCTGAACAAGGCATCACGTTTACCGTGCTGGCCCCCCGTCAGGCCAAAGCCATTCGGAAAATAGGCGCAACAGACTGGGAGGAGCAGGGGCACGCAGCGGTGGACACCCGCCGACCTTACCTTTGTCAGTTGCCTTCCGGTAAAACCATCACGCTGTTTTTCTACCATGGCGGCATTGCGCAGGGCGTAGCATTTGAGGGGCTGCTCAACAACGGCATGGCTTTCGCCAACCGTTTTCAGGAAGCCTTCACTGATAGTGAGGAGCCCCAACTGGCGCACATCGCCACCGACGGGGAAAGCTATGGCCACCACCACCTGCATGGGGAGATGGCCCTGGCAGCCTGCCTGCGCTCCATTGAAGAACAAGGCATCGCCACGGTCATCAATTACGGGCAATACCTGGAGCTCCACGCACCCACCTACGAGGTGCAGATCCACGAAAATAGCTCTTGGAGCTGTGTGCACGGCGTGGAACGCTGGCGGTCGAACTGCGGTTGTAACACCGGCGGCCGGCCGACCTGGACACAGGACTGGCGCGCGCCCCTGCGGGAAGCCCTCGATTGGCTACGCGATCAGCTGGTCCCGATCTATGAAAAAGCAGCCGGGAAGTTGATGAAGGATGCCTGGGCGGCACGCAGTGATTACATTCAGGTCCTTCTTGACCGCAATCCGGCGACGGTAGATGTTTTCGTGCGTACGCATGCCAAAAAAGACCTGGATGAAGCTGAGCTTATCCAATTACTCCGCCTCATGGAGCTGCAACGCCATGCTATGCTTATGTTTACGAGTTGCGGCTGGTTTTTTGATGAGGTTTCGGGTATCGAGACTAACCAAATCCTGCAGTATGCCAACCGGGCGATCCACTATGCATTTCAGGTGTCCGATACAGATCTGCACGATGCATTCGTTGCCCGCCTGGAGCAGATTCCCAGCAATGTGTATGAAAACGCGGCGGAGAGCTACCGCAAATACGTAGCACCAGCGCGGGTAGACCTGATAAGGGTAGGCATGCACTACGCCGCTTCTTCGATCTTCGAGGAGTACCCGGAACACCTGGAGTTTTTCAACTACATGGCAGACAGTGAGGTGTTCTACCGCCTATCGGCAGGTAAATACCGCCTTGCGCTGGGCCGGACTACGGTGCAGTCCAAAACTACCTTGTCCCGCAAGCACTTCAGCTTTGCCGTGCTTTATCTGGGGCAGCAGAATATCATCGGAAATATCTCTTTGGACATGAGCCGGGCGGATTTTGATCAGATGGCAGAGGCTGCCAAGGAAGCATTCCGGAGTACTAACCTGGGCGAGGTGATCGGGCAGATGCAAACTTACTTTGGGCAGGAGAAATTTTCTATCTGGGAACTTTTCACCGATGAGAAACGGAAAATCCTGAGGCAAATCACTGAGGATAGCCAAGAGCAGGTGGAAAAGGCCCTGCGCGACATTTACGAAGACAACTATCAGCTGATGATGGGCATGTCGGTGAGTGATATCCCGGTGCCGGAGTATTACCGCAGCGCAGTAGCCTTTGTGTTGAATCACGATCTGTTGGAGATTTTCGAGAATGGCACTCTTAACCGCCGGGAGTTGCGCCGAATTTATGCAGAATTCCGCCGCTGGGATGTACCCCTTACTAATGAGCAAGCCTTTAAGCTTGTTGTTGAGGAACGGGTTTTCCGCGAATTGCAGCAAATGCAAACCGGCGAATGGAGCCTGGAGCAGCTGAAAACCTTGGTGGCCGTACTGCAAACCATCAGTCAGCTCGAGATCTCTATGGAATATTGGCAGAGCCAAAACCTGTACTTTTCCCTGCTCAAGGAGTATGAATCCGGTGTCCGGACTTTCAAGGACGAAGAATGGCGTGGTGCTTTTATGGCATTAGGAGAGCTGTTTAGTATGGTGGTTTGAGCGGCGGTTGAAACTGAACGCCGCTCAAACGGGCTACGGTTTGCAGCTCCGCCTGGGCGGCTTCCACATGCCGTTCTTCAACGTAGGTTTGCCCGATGACCATGCGCAAAACGTACTGGTCCTCAATTTTGGTGTGCGTTAGGAATAGTTTGCCCCGCTGATTCACCTTTTCCACCAATGCCTGGTTAAGGGCGTTGAGGGTTTCTTCCGGGCGGTCATCCGGCCGGAAGCGGAAGCAGGTGAAGTTGAGAAAGGGAGGAAGAAGTAACTCGAAGTCCTCGGACTGTTCGACCCATTCTGCAAACTGGGTATTGAGTGCAATATGTTTCCGTAGGCGCTCCTGCATACCCTTCAGCCCAAAACTACGCAGGACAAACCATAGTTTTAGTGCCCGGAATCGCCGACCGAGTGGAATACCCCAGTCCCGGTAGTCGTTGACTTGCCCTCGGGTGCGGGTCTTGAGGTACTCCGGCAGGATATCAAAGGTATGCACCAGCATATCGGCATCTTTTACATAATAAGCTGTGCAGTCGAAATTGGTAAACAGCCATTTGTGTGGATTGAAAACAAAACTGTCGGCCTGTTCCATCCCCTCAATCATCCATTGATACTCAGGCAGGATGAGGGCAGAACCAGCATAGGCCGCATCAATGTGGTGCCATACGTTATGCCGGGCGCAGATAGCGCTGATCTCCGGGATGGGGTCTACGGCAACGGTGCCGGTAGTGCCTACCGCAGTGACGACACAGCAAGGCAGGTAGCCTGATTCCACATCTTGCTGAATCTGTGCCTCAAGCGCATCCGCCCGCATCCGCATTTGCTCGTCCACAGGAATTTTGACCAGGTTTTTACGACCGATACCAGCTATTTTTACTGCCTTTTCAATCGAGGAGTGGGTTTGTGTGGAGCAATAAACGCGCAGATTGGGCGGCACACCATTTTCATTGGCTTCGAAGTTGGTCACCTTTTCCCGGGCCGTCAGAATAGCCACCAGGGTCGCGGAAGAAGCCGTATCCTGAATGACCCCTTCCCAATCTTGTGGGATGCCCATCGCTTGCTGCAGCCATTCCATCATACGCTCTTCCAGTTCCGCGGCAGCCGGGGAAGTTTCCCAAATCATACACTGTGCGCCCATGGCAGCGGTCATCATTTCGGCGTATACCGACTCCACTGAGCTGTTGGCGGGGAAGTAGGCGTGGAAATTGGGGTGTTGCCAGTGGGTCATACCGGGCAGGATGATGCGGTCCATATCTTGCAGGATACTCTCCAACGGCTCCCCGGATTCAGGCATTTGTTCCGGGATTTGCTTATAAATAGCACCTGGTGCTACCTGCGACTTTACGGGCAATTGTTCCAATTGGTCGAAGTACTGCTGTATCCAGTTGGTAATATCAGGTGCATGGCGGTGGAAGTCTTTGCGGTCGATCATGTTTTTAAAAGCCGATTTTAGAAAGCACTAGTATACGGAAAAGCGCGCTACGCGGCAGTGTTAATGGTAGGATAATCGTAATTTTTTATCCGCCTGACAGGGGGCAGTAGGCTATTTTTACCTAAAATCATCCGACATGAAAAACTACCTTACCTTAGCCATCTTATCCGCCAGCCTTTTTACTTGCAAAACGCCCTTGCCGGAGTACACTTTTGAAACCATCATCTGGATTGCCGTGTGGAGCCCTAACGGGCAGCAACTGGTGGTGACTACCGCTGGAGGGGGAGTGAGGGTATTGGACCGGGAGTTTGGGGAGGTGGTTAGCCGGCCTTAGTTTTATTGGGTAGGAATACGGACTAGACTGATTGCACGGATTTTCACTGATTGCGAGCAGGGGCATGCTTGTATGGCGGCACCGGATTGCCAAGATCAGCGTCATCAGCGTACCTTTTTCGTGTGTGGCGGTAGGGAACACGGATTAGACTGATTGCACGGATTTTCGCTGATTGCGAGCAGGGGTATGCTTGTATGGCGGCACCGGATTGCCAAGATCAGCGTCATCAGCGTACCTTTTTCGTGTGTGGCGGTAGGGAACACGGATTGGACTGATTGCGCGGATTTTCGCTGATTGCGAGGGGGGTATGCTTGCATGGCGGCACCGGATTGCCAAGATCAGCGTCATCAGCGTACCTTTTTCGTGTGTGGCGGTAGGGAACACGGATTGGACTGATTGCACGGATTTTCGCAGATTGCGAGGGGGGCATGCTTGTATGGCGGCACCGGATTGCCAAGATCAGCGTCATCAGCGTACCTTTTTCGTGTGTGGCGGTAGGGAACACTGATTAGACTGATTGCGCGGATTTTCGCTGATTGCGAGGGGGGCATGCTTGTATGGCGGCACCGGATTGCCAAGATCAGCGTCATCAGCGTACCTTACCAAAGCTATGCTTAATCATTCAACTGGCAAGTCCATATCGTAATAGCCCGCTCCCCCCGGTTAATTACAACTGGCAAATCCACCTGAGTCACCGGATCAACAAGTACTCCGGTGTTATCGAAGCCTTTGTACAAATGAAGCTCCAGCCGGTCCTCCCATTCCGGGTAGAAGTTCAGGTATTTCTCTGTTTCCTTCAAGACGCGCTCGAAGGAGAACCAGTTATCAGCATCAAACTGATAGAACCAAAGCGCCAAAGCGTAGGCACCAAAGTGTGAATCGGGAAAGTACTCATCGTAGCAGCGCTCCACCAGTTCGCCGGCCAGCTCTGCCGCTTTGCTGTTACTGTACCGTTCCAGAGAAATCTGCTCTACCTGATCACCAACGAATTCGGCCAGACTGGATTTAGAATCGATGATTTCCTGGAAAGCTGCCTCGTTTTCAAAAATAGAGGTGAAATACTCCAGCTCCCAGTTGTTGAGAATGACACCGTTGTACATGCTGCTGCGGAAGGCCTGTGCGGCAGGCTTTTTGAAAGCGTGCATAAGGTCCAGTATTTTGTCTTTGCCTAGTCCGGGTACCGCTTCTACTTGTTTGAGGTTCTGAAAATGACGCCCAGGCAGGTCATTTCGTGCTTTGAGGATGCGCTCCGCCACCTTTTCGCCAATACCGGTACCGCTGTTCTGATTGCGGTCACGAATAGCCTCTGATAGCGCAGTGGCATTATCGATACGATTGAGGAAACCGAGCAGTCGGCGCTCCATGGCTGGGAGTAGGTCATTTCTGATATCCATAACTATACCCTTTTGAATGCAAAAGATAGCAGGTCTGCAGGAAATGAACGGCTTTTTCGGAAAACTTTACATAAAATTAAAGCAGGGGGCACGTGGAAAAGGGCATGCAAACGGGAGGTGATAAGTAGCACTCCCAGGGTATACTGTTGCGCTGTTCAGGCGGCTATAGCCCGTATTGCTTGATCTTACGGTAGAGCGTACGTTCGGAAATGCCCAGATCTGTAGCGGCCTCTTTGCGCCGGCCATTGTGCTTGCGCAGGGCTTTGTAGATCAGCTCTTTTTCATTGTCTTCCAGGGACAGGTTTTCTTCCAGTTCTTCTGTTTGAGCATAAGGCTGCTGATCCGGATCGTCGTGGTTGAGAATGATGGGCTTAACACTATCGGGCAGGTCCTCGTGCTGGTAATCCTCGTCGTGGTAGTCGTGCAAAAAATCTTTGACATCCTGCTTTTCGGAGGAGCTATGCCCGGGGAAACTGGAAGAAGGCGCTTGCAGCCCCCGGATATCACTGGCATCAGGTACGCGCAGGTCGTTATTGCGGATGAGCTCAAAGACCAGGGTTTTCAGGTCATTGAGGTCATTTTTCATGTCGAGCATGAGTTTGTAAAAAATTTCCCGCTCCTGCATACTGACCCCATCTCCGCCGGTACTTTTCTGATCGGCAATCATAGGAAGATTGCGGCGGTTGATTTGGGGGGCGTACTGCAGCAAATGCTCCGCATCCAGGAGTTTTTCTTCTGCCATAACCGAGGCTTGCTCCGCCACATTCTTCAGCTCCCGGATATTGCCGGGCCAGCTGTAGTTTTCCAGCATCAGGCGGGCTTTGTCGTCGAGCTGAATAGAAGCAGTCCGGTATTTTTCGGCAAAGTCAGTAGCGAATTTCCGGAAGAGCATGTAGATATCCTCCCGGCGCTCCCGCAAAGGCGGCACACTGATGGGCACTGTGTTGAGGCGGTAGTAGAGGTCTTCCCGGAATTTGCCCTTCTTGACAGCTTCGAGCAAGGAGACGTTCGTGGCGGCGATGATGCGCACATCGGTCTTTTGGACTTTGGAGGCTCCCACACGGATGAATTCGCCGGTTTCCAGGACGCGGAGCAGAAAAGACTGCGTGTCCATGGGCATTTCCCCAATCTCGTCCAGGAAGATAGTGCCCCCATCGTAGGTTTCGAAGTAGCCCTTGCGCTCACTTGTAGCCCCGGTAAAAGAACCCTTCTCGTGCCCGAAGAGCTCTGAGTTGATAGTACCCTCGGGGATGGCCCCGCAGTTGATGGCAATAAAATTGTTGTGTTTGTGTGTGCTGAGCGCGTGTATGATTTTGGAAAACACCTCCTTACCCACACCGCTCTCTCCGGTAATCAGTACCGAAAGGTCGGTACCGGATACACGGATAGCGGTGCTCAGTGCACGGTCGAGTAGGGGAGACCGCCCAATGATGCCAAAGCGTCGTTTGATGGATTGGAGGTTGACGTCCATTTGGGGTAGTTGGTTTTCGGTATGTAAAATAGGTCTAAGCGTCAGCGATTTCGCCGATAAGCGTGGCACTAGTGGCATCCGAGACTTTCACATAGCAATAGTCGCCGGGTGCCAGGCCTTCGCGCTTATCGAACACAATCATTTTATTCTGCGAGTTCCGCCCTTTGAATTGCTGGTCTGAGCGCTTGGAATCGCCTTCAATCAACACTTTGAAGGTTTTCCCAATGTCTTGTTTGTTGTGCGCAAAGGATACCTGAGCCTGCAAATGGATGATTTCCTGCAGGCGGCGTTTTTTTACTTCAAGCGGGACATCGTCCTCGTACTTCCGCGCAGCGAGTGTGCCCGGGCGTTCAGAGTAATAAAACATGTAGGACATGCTGTAATTGGCCAACTCAATCATGCTGAGTGTATCCTGATGTTCCGCTTCAGTTTCGCTGCAGAACCCGGTAATGATATCCGAAGAGATAGCACAGTCGGGCATGATTTCGTAGATGCGGCGCACTTTGTTAGTGTACCACTCCCGGTCGTAGGTCCGGTTCATCAGGTCAAGGATACGGCTATTACCGGACTGCACAGGCAGGTGGATATAATTGCAGATGTTCTCATACTGCTTCATGGTGTACAGCACCTCGTCCGTAATGTCTTTGGGGTGGGAAGTGCTGAAACGGATGCGGAGGTCCGGGTGCACCTGTGCCGTCAATTCTAAAAGCTGGGCAAAGGTCAGCGCCTTGCCGGTTTCAGGGTTTTCCCATTTATAAGAATCCACGTTTTGACCGAGCAGGGTTACTTCCCGATAGCCTTGTTCGTACAAATCGGTAGCTTCGGCTACGATGCTGAAGGCATTGCGGCTCCGCTCCCTGCCCCGTGTAAAAGGCACCACGCAGAAAGAGCACATATTGTCGCACCCCCGCATGATAGAAATGAAAGCCGATACGCCATTGGAGTCGAGGCGCATAGGGTTGATGTCCGCGTAGGTTTCCTCACGGGAGAGGAAAACGTTGATGCCTTTGTCCCCATCTTCAGCTGTGGCGATAAGCTTCGGCAGGTCGCGGTAAGCATCAGGGCCAATGACGAGGTCCACCAGTTTTTCTTCATCCAGCAGTTGAGCTTTCAGGCGCTCGGCCATACAGCCCAGTACGCCCACGAGTGTGCCACGGCGTTTCTTCTTGACTTTGTCGAATATCCGGAGGCGCTTGCGCACCGTATCCTCTGCCTTCTCGCGGATAGAGCAGGTATTGATGAGAATGAGGTCGGCAATCTCCATATTCCGGGTAGCCTGATAGCCTTCCTGCGCCAGGATGGAAGCAACGATTTCGCTGTCGCTAAAGTTCATCTGGCAGCCGTAGCTCTCAATGTAGAAATGCCGGGCT
The DNA here is from genome assembly GCF_040219495.1 of Phaeodactylibacter sp. GTDB lineage: Bacteria > Bacteroidota > Bacteroidia > Chitinophagales > Saprospiraceae > Phaeodactylibacter. The sequence continues at coordinate 47,560 of NZ_JAVJSK010000010.1, forward strand.
TCCTCCGGATTGGCAGTTGCTGCCTGCTCCTGGAAAAAAGCTTCGCCCTGTCGCTGTTCGTCTATGGTCTTGGTCAGGCCGGCCAAGGTTGGATTATCATCGTACATTATTGTCCCGTTTTCAAAGTAGTCGGCAAAGGTAAAACAAATTCACCGGCTATGTGACAATTTGGCAGGTAGATTTTGTAATTTGTCCCGCCGGGAAAGCCTTAACAACCCTGTGCGCACCAAGTTCGTCCGGAATGGCATCCTTACGCTTGGCAATCAAACCCGAAATACCTATGAAAATGAATATTCGCATACTCATCCCGCTATTGATCCTGGCTTTTTCGGCTATGGCCTGTGACGGAAAATCTGGTTCGTCTGATTATTCCTACGCCAGTGAGGAAGCCATGCCCGACCAAACCACTGAGGCGAAAGCAAGTGGTGAGCCCGGCGAATCCGTACCGGAAAAGAAAGTCATCCGTACCGCGCACCTTCAGATGGAGGTGGCCAGCTACGAGGCTGCACTAAAGGAGACGAAAGCTATTGTGGAAGCATATGAGGCAGAGATTACGGCTGAGGAAGAACAGCAGTACGGGCAGCGGTTGGAGAACCGGCTGGTGATCCGGTTAGCGCCCGCTCGTTTGGACTCCATGCTCAATGCCCTGGAAGGGCTGGCTTTGCAGGTCAGCTCCCGTTCTGTCAATTCGGAGGACGTAACCCGGAGATATGTAGACCTGGAAACCCGCCTGTCCTCCAAGCGTGCGGTAATAGCCCGTTACCAGGAGTTGCTGGCTCAGGCTAAGAATGTAAACGAGGTGCTGGCCGTGGAGAATAACCTCCGGCAAGTGATCGAAGAGGTGGAATCCATGGAGGCACAGTTCAGGTACCTCAGCCAGCAGGTTGACCGCAGCACCTTATACCTGACGCTTTACGAAACCCGCTCAGAGGGCATCGCCCACCGCAGTTTCGGTAGCAAAATCGCATCGGCTTTTGCAGATGGCTGGGGGCTGCTGAAAAACCTGGTACTGGGCACGGTTACGGCCTGGCCAATTGTCATCGTATTGGGCCTGGGCATTTGGTGGTGGCGCCGCCGCCGGGCTAAGCGTTAACCCAGGCGGTTGTGGCCTGAGAATCCCATCATGACTGGGATGATGAACAAGATAACCGCGAAGAGTAGCATCAAAGAAAAAGTTCCGCCTGTCATGATTGTCGATTTTGGTGATGAATTAACTTCAAGGTAAGCGGAATAGCGGCCGGGAGCGTTGACAGGGGTCAGCGGCGGGGCTGATTTTTGATAGGGTGTGGTTTATGGTAAAGGAAAGCGGAGGGTGAAAGTGGTACCACGCCCTTCGCCCATGCTTTCTACTGAAACACTGCCTTCATGCCGTTCCATAATACGTTTCACAATAGCCAGTCCGGCACCCGTCCCGGGAAACTCCTGCCGGTTGTGAACAGACTTGAAAAGAGAGAACATCCGCTGCTGATTAGGCAAAGCGATACCCATGCCATTATCCGATACCTCAAGCTTTAGAAAACGCCCCTTGGGTTGTGCAGTGACCCGGATGACAGGATCGGGCGTACGTGCAGTGGCCTTGATTGCGTTGGTAAGCAAGTTGGTGATCACCAGGCGGAAAAGTGGTGGGTCGGCATACACCTCCGGTAAGTGATCAGGGAGCTGCAATCTGATGCCCTCCGGCAAATCCGGCACAGCGTGCTCAAGTTGGTGCCAGATGGCTCGAATGACGCCTGCAGGCGGTATGGGTTTGGGTTGGAGGGCCAGGCGGTCGGCCTGAGCATATTGAATCATATCATCCAGCATTTTGGCGAGTTGCTCAAGGCTGCTCTGGAGATAGTGGAAGTGGGGGCGGAGTTCTTCCTGCTCTGCAACGGTCCTCTCCTCTTCCAGGATAGAGACAATATTGAGGGCAGCCCTTAGAGGGATTTTCAGATCATGCCCTACGATATAGTTGAAGGACTTCAGGGTTTCTTCTTTCTCCTGAGCAAGGTTGCGGATTCTGGTAAGTAGTTCCTGCTCCCGGTTGACAAAAGACTTAAGCTGTAGCAGTTTGCTTCCGGGGTTTTGTGGTGCCTCTTCCGGCTCTGGTGTATTGTGTTCAGAGCGGCTGGGTATGATAACTGCATCAGGGTGGCCGGGGAGTTCCCGGGAAAGCAGGCTGGCATGGTTGCGCATGGCGGCCAGCAGTTCATCAAGCTGCTGATTGGTCTGTTCGCTTAGGCGCCGGGCTGCCTTCAGGGACTTCCTGCGTTCCAGCAGCAGCCCAATCAGGAGGGTAACAAAAAACAGGAACAAGGCCAACAAAATCCAGGTCAGCTGGCGGCTTTTCTGCTCTGAGAGCAAGAGCTGGTTCTCCTTTTGCAGCAGCTCAGTTTGTTGTTCCTGAGTTTTGAGCCGCTGAGCCTGAAGCTGCAAGCTTACCTGCATACCCTCTATTTCTTTGGAGAGCTCCTTTTGCCGGAGGCTGTCGGTAGCCTCGTTGTAGAGCCGTAAAGCCTCATAAGCCATAGTGATGTCACCGGTTTGATAGTACAGCTTCGCTTCCTGTTGGAGCAAGTCTTTGAGGAAATAGAGATCTCCAATCGTATTAGTATAACCTTTGGCCAGCTTGATTTCAGAAAGGGCTTCGTTGCCACGCCCAAGCTGGCTTAGTACCTTAGACTTCAGCAAATGAATATTGCCGATATAGATGGGAGCTTTTTCGTTGCTAAAAAAAGCGAGGCACTGTTCCAACTTTTCGAGGGCCAGTTTGTAATCCTGCCGGTTGATGTCAATTTCCGCCAACCGGTAAAGAGAAGTGAACTGATCAAATGGAAAGTCTTTTTGAATCGCCAGGTCGTGGTGCAATTGTGCATAGAGCAGGGCAGAATCTAATTGTTCTTCTGTCCGGTAGATGTCAAAAAGGGTAATGTAAAAATTGAATTTAAGGGTGGTATAGTTAGTGGTTTTGATAGACTCATATCCTTCCAGCAGGACCTCTTTGGCTCGGGAGTAGTTGTTGAACTTTAGTGCAGAAGCCCCAACGGCAATAGCTGCTGTAGCCATGGCAATGGGGTTTTCAGACTCAAGGGCCAGTTTTTGGAAAGCTTTAAGGGTTTCGAGGTGCCTGTTGTACTGGCCAGTTCTAAAATAGCACTCTGAAAGTGGCGGGTAAATCTGTATCGCCATTCTGATATAAAGGCTGTCGCCCAAAACCTGCCGGTGCTCCATGGCGTATTGCAGCGCCTCCGTGTAGAGCCCGATTGCAGGTTCGAAGGTCTGCAGAGAATAAAAGCCATATCCTGCATAGAGGTTGTAGAGCTGAAGCGCCAGATGATGGGCGCCTTCTTGTTTGGCGAGCTTAATGGGGCGCTCCCCCATTTTCTTTACAGCTTGGTATTGCCCCTGCTGCCCATACAGCCCAGCCAGCCGGTAGGAGAATTCTGCCTCCCACAGCACGTTTGCGGTTGCTTTAGCTTTGGTGAGGCCTGCCTGTATAATGCGTTGCCGGCCTTCGGGCCCGTCTGCAGTATTAAGCGAATCCAGCAATGCTTCAAACGATGTTTCTTCCCAGCGCGGCGTATCTGTGGCAGTTTGGGCGGAGACTCCCCGGCACAACAGGCTGAAGCAGGCAGGCAGCAGTAGTAATCGGAAGATACTACCAAACCTGTCATATTCATTGCCTTTGGGTGCACACATTATCCCTGCATTTTCTTGATCGCGTCAATCCTGTTATCCACATTCAGTTTGGCATATACCTTTTTGACATGATACTTGACCCCGTTTACGGTAATGCCCATCAGGGAAGCCGTCTCCTCGTAGCTGTGCCCGTCTGCAAAGAATTGCAGCAGCTGCTCTTCCCTCGGCGTGAGCGGAGATTCAGGCCTGGGAGCGGGCTGGAAGTAGGCGATCAGCCATCTGGCCATTTTGGGCGAAATCAGGGCGCCCCCGTCCCGGATGACCTCTATTAAATCCGGGAATTCCCGTACCGGAAAATCCTTCAGAATATAACCATCGGCACCGTTGGAGAAAGCCTGGAATAAGGCTTGCCGGTCTTCACACTGTGTGAGCATGACTAATTTTGCTTCCGGGAATCGTTTCCGAAGGCCAGGTAACGCTTCTATGCCACTCATTTCGGGCATGTCTATATCAATAAAAACAATATCAATAGATGCCAAACGGGGCAGCTTTTCCCAAAAGGATTTGACTGAGGATGCCGTTATCAGGCAACGGATATCTGGTTGTAGCTGTATCCTGTGCCTAAGGCTGTAGAGGTAGGCAGCATCATCTTCTATAAGGGCTATCTTAATCATTATTTTTGTTCATTAGAGTGGAGCCACATATGGAGACCCGTATGACTTTCTCTCCTGCAAGAAAACAGATTTTCTTAACAAAACCGAATGAGATATTGTATAGTCCACTACTTTTGGTTGAAAATTGAGTACTTCAATATGGTTCTAAGAGCGTGTTGGGACTTTTGTCTTCTAGTCGAAAACTAACAATTTTTTGGTTAGACGAGGCACGAAAACCGGAGTTTAGCTTTAGCTAAATGAGGATTTTCGGGACGAAGTGTAAGCAAAAAAGTGTAGTTTGAAGACCGATTACTAAAGTCCCAACACGCTCTAAATGATTTGAGCTGCAACTATCTGATAGCTGATAGCCGGGCATGGCTGAGGGGTTAGGTGTGAAAAACCTAATCAAATATTTCGGCCAGGTTGTACTATTACACAGAATACCGGATACATTGTTTAGGAGTTGAGTACGGTGGACTGGATGACAGAACTTATTTCCTATGGGAATAGCCTGATTTACTGGCTGTTAGTAGCTTTTTTGTATTGAGCCCTGTGGGCGTCGCACTAAAGCAACTACCCTAAAGTGTAGTGAATTGCAGATTGTTTTCAGTTGAACACGGGGTATGCCGTACAAGGCTTGTTGCAGAATGTCAGTGAGTTACGAAGAATCTGGTTTTGCTTTGTGGCGTGCTGTTATAAAGAATTAAGGCGTATTTTAACTATTGAAAATTAAGGACAATGAAAAAGAATACCTATTTTTATACTTGAAAAACAATAGCCCAAAACGCTCCGATTATATTTCAAGCTTGACAATGGCAGGCATTCTATTATTAATTAGGTTACAGGCATTTCCCCATATGCCTTGTTTGATAACTGCACATTTACCGCACATTTAATCAACACATTTTTACTCTGCACAAGTATGGGTAAAATGCAAGCTCCCAACCTTAAAGAGGACTTCGGAAGATGATGACCGGATGCTCAGGCTGTGCCTGTGATCAATCCGTGGTGTCATTATTTACCGGAAAACCATTTTCTCAAGGCATTCAGCTACCTGGATGTTGCTTGGTCTCGGTGTTGTACAGACAACAACTCTCAAAGTTGTATGATATGTCTGGGAACAAGGGGGTTTAGTTCGGAATGATTGCACAAAATAACTCATGAAAGACCTTTTTGAAATTGCACAAATCGTAACACCTCATAAGCTACGGTCGGTTGAGCTCTTCAATGCTTCCGAAGGCAAGTCAGACTCTATGATTCAGCAGCTGTATGATATGCTGCAGGAGAAATCTGTGGAAGATGACGATGCTGCCGCCGAACAACTGTACGGTAAGGAAAAAAGCTACTCCGGCTATCAAAAGCTGAGGGGCAGCCTTAAAAGCAGGTTGATCAATGCTCTGTTCTTGATTGACCTTAAGCGCTCGGGTTATAAAGACCGGAAAAATGCATATTTCGAAGCTTACAGGGAGTGGGCAGCTGCTAAGATTCTACTGGGGAAACAGGCACGTACAGCAGCGCTTTCCATAATGCTGAAACTGGCGAAAATCAGCCGGAAATTTGAATTCACAGAACTTCAGCTAGATCTGCTGCATACCCTGAGGGTCTACTACAGCACAATAGAAGGCGATGCCAGGAAGTACAAAGCCTACAATCAGGAATACAAACTGGTACAGCAGAAATGGATGGAGGAAAGCCTTGCGGAGGAGCTGTATTTATCGCTGTCTGTTGAATTTGTCAACGAGAAAGCCACGAAGCGGGAGTTGCAGGAGCAGGCTGTTGAAAGCTACCTTACCGTGAAGCCTGCACTCGAAAAATATGATACCTATCAGCTTCACTTGTGCGGCCGGTTGCTGGAGGTTAGCCAATTTACAGTAGTGAATGATTATAAGCAGGCGCTTGAAGTCTGCGAGCGGGCCATTCAGTTTTTTGAAGCGAAGCCTTTTAGTGCAACTGTCCCCCTTCAGGTTTTTTCGTACCAAAAGCTGATCTGTTTTCTGCAGTTGCAGCAGCCTGAGCCAGCTTTTGAGGCCGCTGCCTACTGCGGGAAATACGTCACGGAGGGCGATTTTAACTGGTTCAAAATACAGGAAGTCCTGACACTGCTCCACATGCACAATCAGCATTATGAAGAGGCAGCAGTTGTCATCACAAGCGCAGTCGGGCACCGCAATTTTGAAAGCATGCCCCAAAATATTCAGGAGTCCTGGCGTATAGCAGAGGCTTACCTGTACTTTTTACAAAGTGTAGGTGCCTTGTCAGAAAAGTGGGTCACTGATTTTCGGCCTGCCCGCTTTCTCAACGGCATAGAGGTGTTCTCCAAGGATAAAAAAGGGATGAACATTCCTATTCTGCTACTTGAGATTTTGCTTAAAACTATAGACGGAGGCCGGGATGAGTTGATTGACCGGGTGGACGCTTTGCACAAGTACCGTACCCGCTACCTGAATCAGGCGGAGGACCTACAGCGAAGCAACCTGTTTATGAAGTTGCTGCTATACCTACCGAAGAATGCTTTTGACAAAGCTATCGTACTCGAAAAGGCCGCTAAAGACTGGCAGTGCCTTCAGCAAATGCCTATACCGCTGGCCAGTCAGCCTTTTGAAATCGAAATAGTCCCCTATGAAACCCTTTGGGAATTATTGATCGGTCATTTGTAAACCGGCCGGCCGGCTGCTGCCCTCCGCTTTTCCTGATGGTGTAAAAAACGGGGGTGGGTAAATCCCGAAAACTGTCTGTGTGTTGCCAGACTGTCTTTTATATGTTTGTAATATTGATATATGAAGAGTTGTTTAATGCGAAATCTGGTCTTTTCAAGATCCGAATATACAGCCTGTATCCCTCCAAGGCAAATTTCTTTCGATATCAGAACAGTCTAAATATTTAATCCATTCAATTGAGTCAACTATGAACGTTTCCAGTTTTACCCTCTACGGACAGTTTCTATTCCTTCAGAATGATGGCGTGATCAACGTGGATATCATTTCGCCAAAAGCCTGAAGAGATTTTATGGACAGAGGCCCGGTGCCAGGCGGTGCTGGGTCTTAAATAAATATCAATGCTCCTAACAAATAAATTGGGCACGCTTAGCCATCAGGCTGCCTTGCGCCAAGTTGGCTCCGGCCCCCCTCAGGTTGCCTCTTTCACAACAATGAGCAAAGTGGTCTTTGGTGCCCCCAGTGCTAACTGCTCAGGGCAGGGAATTTGTAGGTTTGAAGATTTGAATCACAGATCGCCTTCACCTGGGAAATCTGGGTGCCAACCTGGTATTGCCCTGTTGCATTACGACAGCGGACTTGTATTGAATCTTCATTTTTTGATCGGTAGCCTCTCACCATGTGCACAGGCCAGATATTTCTGCAATTCACATTTTTCCCTGCCCGAACCCGTTGATTACAAAGTGGGCCCTTTAGGGATTTTGATGACATTGCAAAAAGGTCTCTATCGTATAGTCCATCAGAATGCCTTCTTCACAGTCCCTGTTGAGGTCAGGTTGAAAAGCAACAATAGCATGGCCAGGAATGGCTTATAAATCATATTTATAACCGTACAACTGCCCTGTATTTAGTGGTCCTCCGCTCAGGGGGTGGGTAGATGGGCAAAAGTGTCCCGGTTGATTCGGGAAACATAACGCACTTTTGCTATGTGTATGTGTAAAATACCATTTTCCGTATCAAAGTTGAGTCTATTCTCTACCTCGGAGCAATTCGGTCTTGCCGATGGTTTTATTGCATACCAGCAAATCATAAGGGATAACAACACTTGAACTTGGAACTCATGAAAGTAGCACGCACAAATTCTTCAAAGGGATTAGCTCCCAGTCTCAACTCCTGCTTTTACTATCGGGCTGCATTTGCAAAACCGCTCCTGAAATTATTCTTTGTCCTGTTTTTTTTGGGACAAACTTTGTCTACGCTCTATGGACAAAGCTGCAACTGCACCGACTACCTCTACCTCAACGATACAGATCTTGAGTTCATCCATAAATTTGCCGTGGACGAGACTAGTGGCTCTGTTACTGAAATCGGTGCCCCCTGGTTTGAGGGGCTGGCTCAGTCCCCTCAGTTTACCGATCCGCACGGTATTGCGCAGGATTTGAATGGTAACCTGTACATCGCTACCTCATCCCAGGGAGACATCTACCAGTTTGACCCATTTGGCAATATTACCCTGAGCCCATGGCTGAGCAACGGAGGGCCGGGAGGCTTCGATGCCGGTACGGCCCTGCGGACGGTCAATTATGGTTTCAAAGATAATGTGTTGTATATCCATAACAATCAGCATCGTTACGTATATGCTATTGACCTTTGCACCGGCAGTAGCCTTGGGCGCATGGAATTGTATCCGGGCTCGGATGCAGTGAGCGGCAGCGGCCCGGTGGTCTGGGGCTTTTATGTGGACAATAACAACTGGTACGCCGTACAGCGGAGTAATCCAGGCAGTGTTTACACAGGTCCGCTGGACCTGAGCTTTTACACCACCGGATTTGGTACGCCGGCCCACAGCGGCACCCTGCTTTTCAACCTCTCGGAGCCAGCCACCGGCAGCGGTGATGGCGATGAAAATGGCATGGGCATCACTCGGGATGCTGCGGGTAATTTTTATGTAATTGAGCGGCAGACCATCTCCGGTACCCATGATCAGCCGGTGTTGGTGAAGTATAGCCCTACGGGTGCTGTACTGGGCTCTGTGACCGCCCCGGCTGATCCACTGGTCGGAAATGTAAATAATGGTGTTCCTGGCTTCAGTGGTGCACGGGGAGTAACCTACAGTGCGGCTTCAGACCGGGTGTATGTGAGCTCGAAAGTGAACTGTATTTCCGTATTCGAAACAGACCTTACGGAGCTTTCCGCCCTCAATTACGGTAACCCCATGAATGGCAGGCCTAAAGCCATTGGGGTAGTCACAGAATGCTGTGCCACTCCGGCCACTCAAAATATCAACAATACCATTTGCTACGATGGCGTAAACAATGAAACGATCTTCCTGCAGGAAGTCCTCGATTGTGAGGGCATCATCGCCGAGGGAACCTGGGCGGAAACTGCGGATGCCAATGGTGTATTTGATTACGAAAGCTGTGATAATTCGATCACGGTTACCGGTACAGGCTGTGCCACCTACACCCTGACATCAAACGGTACAGGGACAAATAATCAGTGCGGCGCATTTAATGTAACTGTGGAAATTTGTACCACGGACCCGCCTCAGAGCGGCACCCCGACTACAAGCGCAGGAACCTGTCAGGCCGTAAATGTGCCTAATAACGACGCAACCGTCACCATACCTATGATCGTGAACTCCGATATTGTCGGGGTCAGTAATCCCGGTGCTACCGGCGGCTATGACGGGCCTAATTACAATTCGGATGCCACCAGTAATCCACAGCTGTTTGCAGTATCCGGCGGTAGTGTGACCATCACCGGGCTGCAGCATAATCAGACTTATGTCATTCGCCTTTTCAATATGGGGAATGGTTGCCGGGAGGATGTGACGGTCACTACCGCTACTATTGATTGTTCCTGCGCTGTGGCTGCGGCTCCTTCTGCAAACACACCATGTGTAGGCGATGCCCTGAATTTGATGGCTAACCCTTCCGGAGCTGCCAGTTATACCTTTAATTGGAGCGGGCCAAATGGTTTCACTTCTACTGATGAAAATCCAATAATTAATATGGCTACTGTTGCGGCAGCAGGTAGTTACTCGGTTACTGTGACTGATGCCTCTGCTGTTACCTGTTCAGCAATTGAAACTGTAAGCGTGACTATTAACGCCCTGCCCACGGTAACGCTGAACGACCCTGCGGACGTCTGCATAGACGGCAGTGATATGAACTTCACCGCTACGCCAATGGGCGGCACTTTCTCGACCACGGCGCCAGCAGGCTTTACGCCGAATAATGCAGCCGGTACAGCGGTGCTCGACGTGAGCGCAGCGGGCGTAGGCACCTACGATGTGACCTACACCTTCACGGATGGCAACGGCTGCGAAGCCAGCCAGACAGTGAGCGTTGAAGTCTTTGCCCTGCCTACGGTAACCCTTAATGATCCTGCGGATGTGTGCATAGACGGCAGCGATATGAACTTCACGGCTACGCCAATGGGCGGCACTTTCTCGACCACGGCGCCAGCAGGCTTTACGCCGAATAATGCAGCGGGTACAGCGGTGCTCGACGTGAGCGCAGCGGGCGCGGGCACTTACGATGTGACCTACACCTTCACGGATGGCAACGGCTGTGAAGCCAGCCAGACGGTAAGCGTGGAAATCTTCGCCCTGCCAACCTACACTGCTGTAGGTACCAACCCAACGGTGTGCACAGGTACAGATGGTTTCGTTACGATCAGCGGTCTTCAGGCGAGTACTATGTACATCCTCAACTACGAAGATGACGGCACGGCTGTTGGCCCAACAAATGTAACAAGCAACGCATCGGGCGAAGTGGTAATCATGAACCTGAATGCGGGCAACTACACCAATATAATACTGGAAGACCCCAATGGCTGCAGCGGCGCAGCGGCTTCCGCTTCTTTGTCTGACCCGGCAGCGCCCACGGTGACCCTGAATGACCCGGCTGATGCGTGCATAGATGGTGCGGACATGTCCTTCACAGGGTCTCCCGCACCAGTTGGAGGCGCTACGGGCACCTTTAGCTCGAATGCCCCTGCAGGCTTCACCGACAACGGTGATGGCACGGCTTCGTTAGACGTAAGCGCAGCAGGAGCGGGTGTTTACACGATCACTTATTCCTACACCGATGCCAGCGGCTGTGCGGCCAATCAGATGGTAAGCGTTGAAGTCTTTGCGTTGCCTACTGTCACGCTAAACGACCCTGCCGACGTCTGTATAGATGGATCTGATATGGCTTTCTCGGGAATGCCAGTGCCAAGTGGAAGCGGTAGCATTATGGGCGTATTTAGCTCTACAGCAGCTAATGGCTTTACCGACAACGGTGACGGTACGGCTGCACTTGATGTGAGCGCAGCGGGCGCGGGCACCTACGATGTGACCTACACCTACACAGATGGCAACGGCTGCGAAGCCAGCCAGACAGTGAGCGTTGAGGTCTTTGCGCTGCCCACGGTAACGCTGAACGACCCTGCTGATGTCTGCATAGACGGCAGCGATATGAACTTCACCGCGACTCCAATGGGCGGGACCTTCTCGACCACGGCGCCAGCAGGCTTTACGCCGAATAATGCAGCGGGTACAGCGGTACTCGACGTGAGCGCAGCGGGCGCGGGCACCTACAATGTGACCTACACCTTCACGGATGGCAACGGCTGTGAAGCCAGCCAGACAGTGAGCGTTGAGGTCTTTGCGTTGCCCACGGTGACTTTCAGCCCAATCGCAGACCTTTGCCTGGAAGATGGCAGGCAGACCCTCGGTGGCGGCATGCCAACTGGTGGCGAATACTCCGGCACAGGCGTAACGGATAATGGTAATGGCGAAACCTTCGACTTTGATCCAGCTATAGCGGGCGCCGGTACAATAACCGTAACCTACACTTATACGGATGGCAACGGATGTACCAACAGCAATACCGCAACGATTACGGTTTATGGCGTGGATTATGGCGACCTTCAGGACCCACCATATGCGACTACTGCTGCTAGTAACGGAGCAGCCCACTGTGTAGCGGATGTCCCTCAGATTTACATCGGCAGTGTAGTAGATACAGAAACGGATGGACAGCCAACTGCTAATGCAGATGGCGATGGTGCCGATGAGGATGGATTCAACCCAGGCAGTACAACCTTTGAACTGGGTGAGACCGCGACTTTCACCGTAGACGTATTTAATAACACCGGCTCCGATGCAGAGCTGTATGTATGGTTCGACTGGAATAACGATGGAACCCTCGATAATGCCACGGAGCGCTATCAGCCCCAAAGCATCACCGTTGCCGGTTCAAATATCATGGGCAGCACTTTTGGCTCTAACGGCAACGTGCAAACGGCTAACTTCAGTGTTCCCGTACCCTCTACTGCTGTGCTGGGCATAAATTTGGGTACCCGCTTCCGCTTTAGTACAGATACGGACTTCCTGAATTTCACCGCTACCTCTACTGGCCTGGCGAATGATGGCGAGGTGGAAGACTACCTGATTATGATCGGTGGCTTTGACTACGGTGACTTGCCAGATGCAGGGCCTGGAGTGGGTGAAGGCAACTATGAAACTACAACGGCAAGCAATGGTCCGAGCCACATGATTCTGACCGATCCTTCCGGTAATGTCCTGCTGAAGATTGGCGCTGATGTAGATACAGAAGGCGATGGCCAGCCAGGTGCCAATGCCGATGGGGATGGCTTGGACGAAGACGGCTTCGACCCCACAAGCGTAATGTTCGTACGGGGCGAGTCACAGGACATCACCATCCCGGTAATGAATATGACTGGCAGCGGTGCCAAGCTGACGCTCTACGTCGACTGGGACAACGACGGCGACTTCAACGAGCCTGAAGAGATGATCTCCGTAACGGTAGCGGACGGTCAGACAAGCGCAATACTGAGCAATGTAACACCGCCTTCTTATGCGGTGCTGAATGACGACCTCGGCTTCCGCCTGCGCCTGACCACGGATGCAGCGATGAGCCCAACAGGCCCTGCACCGGACGGTGAAGTGGAAGACTACCTGATCACGGTAATGGCCTTTGACTACGGTGACCTTGCAGACAGCGGAGCCGGCACCGGCGAGCAAAACTATGAGACAAGCGAAGCCAATGGCGGCCCGTCGCACAAGATCGTGACGAACGAGGATGACATGGTAACGCTGAAGATTGGCGCTGATGTTGATGCGGATGCTGACGGACAGCCTAGCGCAGATGCGGACGGCGACGGAGCCGACGAAGACGGCTTCGACCCCACAAGCGTAATGTTCGTACGGGGCGAGTCACAGGACATCACCATCCCGGTAATGAATATGACCGGCGGCGATGCTAAGCTGACGCTCTACGTCGATTGGGACAACGACGGCGACTTCAACGAGCCTGAAGAAATGATCTCCGTAACGGTAGCGGACGGACAGACAAGCGCAATACTGAGCAATGTAACACCACCGGCCTATGCGGTGCTGAATGACGACCTCGGCTTCCGCCTGCGCCTGACCACGGATGCAGCGATGAGCCCAACAGGCCCTGCACCGGACGGTGAGGTGGAAGATTACAATATCACAGTAATGGCGTTCGACTACGGTGACCTGGCTGACAGTGGCTCAGGCGTTGGCGAAGGCAATTACGAAACGAGCAGCGCCAATGGCGGCCCGTCGCACAAGATCGTGACGAACGAGGACGACATGGTAACGCTGAAGATTGGCGCTGCTGTTGATGCCGATGCTGACGGACAGCCCAGCGCAGATGCTGACGGCGACGGAGCCGACGAAGACGGCTTCGACCCGGCGAGCGTGATGTTTGTAGCTGGCCAAATGCTGGATATTGATATTCCGGTAATGAATATGACCGGCAGCGGTGCTAAGCTGACGCTATACATAGATTGGGACAACGACGGCGACTTCAGTGATCCGGAGGAGATGTTCTCTGTCAGTGTTCCTGATGGCACTAATGGCAATGTGACACTTGCCGATATACTGGCACCGGAAGATGCGGCACTCAATACAGGCCTTGGTTTCCGTTTACGCCTGACCACCGATGCAGCGATGAGCCCAACGGGCCCTGCACCCGATGGCGAAGTAGAAGACTACGAAATCATGGTCATGGGCTTTGATTACGGTGACTTGTCTGATTCAGGCGCCGGTACAAACCCAGGTGATTACGAAACACAGGATGGCAGCAACGGCCCCAGCCATAAAATTGTTACAGACCCGGTTACCGGCGATGTGACCCTGAAAATTGGCAGCACTGTTGATGCAGAAGCTAACGGTCAGCAGAGCGCGAATGCAGATGGAGACGGAGCGGACGAGGATGGCGTTAGTCTGCCTATGTTTGTAACAGGCATGCCGGTTAATGTACCGGTAAATGTTATGAATATGACGACTGAGGTCGCTAAGCTGACTATGTTCGTTGACTGGAATAATGATGGCGACTTTGAAGATGACAACGAAATGTATTCAGTGGATGTGCCCGTTGGAGCTACTTTAGTTGAAATAGAAGATGTTACGCCTCCGCTCACGGCAACGCTTACGGCGCCAGTGGGTGTGCGGTTCCGACTAAGTACAGATGCTGTAGCTTCCATGAGCCCAACAGGTCCTGCTCCTGACGGAGAGGTGGAAGACTATCTGACTCCATCAATGGGCTTTGACTTTGGTGACCTCAACGATATGGCTGCAGGTACCAATGGTGACCCGAACAGCCCGCTGACACCTGCAGATTATCAGACGACTCTCGCTGATGATGGTGCACGCCACAAAATCCTGACCAATACTGTAGGCGTTCCTGTCCTTAAAATTGGTGCAGAACTTGACGACGAAGCCAATGGCCAGCCTAATGCAACGGCTGCCGGCGATGACAACAGTATGTCATCAGGCGTGGCAGACCCGGATGATGAAGATGGCCTTGACCTGAATAGCCTCCCGCTATTCATCTTAACCCAAACAACAACGCTGGATATTCCAGTGATGAATATGTCGGGAGAAGACGCGACCATTGCGGTTTACATTGACTTCAATAAGGATGGGGTGCTTGATGCCACAACCGAGAAGTTTACCGCTACAGTGCCTGACGGTGCCACCAGCGCACAAGTGGATGTACTGGTGCCAGTGGATGCCGTTGTTGGACAGGACCTTGGTCTGCGTATTCGTCTGGCTAATAACATGGCAGAGGTTATGTCAGCCACCGGTCTTGCCAATTCAGGTGAGGTAGAAGACTATATGGTACAAGTCGTAGGCTTTGACTACGGTGACCTGCCTGACACCTACACAACTTCCGACCCGGAGGCGCCTAAGCATATTGTTGACGAAGACCTGCTGCTGGGTACCTGTGTGGACACGGAAGCTGATGGCAGTCCGGAAGCGATGGCTGGTCTGATGCAGGGCGGCGACGATGCGGATGCCGGGCTGGCTACCTTTGGTACCTGTGGTACTGCTGGTGATGACGAAGATGGCATCGTGTTTGTCACCCCGATGATCCCTGGCTCTGAAGCCTGTATCGAGGTGACAGCAGTGAATAATAAAGGTGTAGACGCCGTATTGCAAATGTGGGTGGACTGGAATGGTGACGGCAGCTTCGATGCTGGCGAAGAAGTAACCTTTACGAGCACTAATGGTGATGCCATCCCTGATGGTGGTGTGAACGCAGAGCTGTACTGTTTTGACGTACCTGCTGATGCTGCCTTCCGTGAAGGCGCAGCTTTTGTCCGCTTCCGCCTGAGCGAAGATGGAGGCTTAGCTCCTGACAGCCAAACGGGAGTGGTGCCCTTCGGTGAAATCGAAGATTACAAGCTGCCGCTGGGCAAAGTTGGCAACCTGGTATTTGAAGACTATGACTTCGATGGCGTTCAGGATACCAACGAACCAGGGATTGATGGAGTAACTGTTGGGCTGACCTGGCTCGGCCCGGACAACACGCTTGGTACTGCGGATGATGTAATCTATGCTGACCTTACGACCGGAGCCGATGATTTTGATACCGGTGAGTATTACTTCTGCGGCTTGATTGAAGGCGAGTATAAGATCACCTATACCTCACCTGCAGGTATGACCCCAACACGTACTGACCGGGGCGGTGACGATGAACTCGACAGCGATGGTGGCATTACAGGTATGGACCTTTCCATGACAATGGAAACCTTTGTCATTGAAAATGTGACTACGCTGCCGGAAGATGAAAATGGTTCCGGAGATACAGGCGATGTGGTTGGCACTTTCCCTGATAATCAAACAGATGAGACGCACGATCAGGGCTTTGCCTTCCTGGATTATGGAGACCTGCCTGATGACCCCAACGATCCTAACGATTACCCAACCCTTATGGAAGAGGTTGGTGCGGTAAACGTTATCATCCCTGGCTTGTCACTTGGCACAACCATTGATGCAGAACTGGATGGACAGCCAGATGCGATGGCAGATGGCGAAGGCGCAGATGACGATGGTATTACTTTCCTTACCCCTCTTGTGCCTGGCGAATTTGCCGTGCTGAATATCAAGGCGGTGAACACCACAGGTGCGGACGCAGTACTGGAAGGCTGGATCGACTGGAACGGCAATGGTAGCCTTGATAATGATGAGTACCTGGAGTGGTACCTTGACCCGGTTAACCCTTCAACAGGAGGTGTTGCCATTCCTTATACGGTACCATCGGTTGGTATGCTGGATGTGAATGTTGCAATTCGTGTACCTGATGATGCCACTTTCATGAACGGTATGATGCTGGCTCGTTTCCGCCTCAACACCATTCAGGTGCAACTACCGTTCGGGCCTGATAAATATGGTACAGACCCGATGCCTGGAGGCGAGGTGGAAGATTATAAGCTACTCCTTTACGCCATCGGCAGCTACGTTTGGGAAGATACCAACGGCAATGGCTTACAGGACGACTTCTCCAGCCCATGCCTCAATGGCTTAGAGCTCAACCTCGAGTGGGCGGGCCCTGACGGCGATTTGGCAACTACTGCAGACAATCAAACCTTTACCGTCTCGACTTCAGAGAATAATGGCGTCAACGGGCAATACCTCTTCGGTGGTCTTACGCCTGGTACTTATGAGCTGAGCCTTGCTACCCTGCCTCCGGGCTTTACACCAACTATTATTGGTGCAGGCAGTGATGAGGATCAGGATAGCAATGACCCCGAGGGTGTCGTTATCGTTATTGACGAGAACGGGCAGCTGCTTCTGGGTGAAAATGGTACAGGTGATCAGCCGGGCGGGCTTGGTTATCCCGACAGCCAGGATAACCTGTCCTTCGACTTTGGTATCGTTACCGAAGCATTCTCCATTATCTGTAACTGTGACGGTTCTATCACCTTAGACTGGGAGCCTGTCGCTAATGGTACGACCTGGACAATAGATGTGGAAGATGCCAACGGTAACCCTGTGGTCGACTTTGTGAACATGTCCTCCACGGAAGTCACCTTTGCACCAGGTACCCTGACGAATGGCGAGTGCTACAACTTCGCCATTACCGAGAACCTGGGCAACAATCAGGTAGAAGCCATTCTGGGCCAGATTTATGCTATTTGTAACCCAGTACCGGTATTGACCCTCACCGGTGAAGGCCCAACTTGCCCGGGCGGTGACGATGGCAGTATTACTGTCCTCTTTGAGGAGCAGGGCTGCAATGCTACCTATAATATCTATCTGGTAGAAGTTGGCGCAGGCGAGCAACTGATCGCTAATGCAGTGATGCTGAATATGCCATTTGTGATCAATGGCCTGAGCGAGGGAAGTTACAGCGTGCGTGTTGAAGTCGCGGACCGGTTAAGCTGTGCCTACGGCGATGGCTGCCTGCCAACTGTATACGAAGAAGTCTTTATTCTTGAAAATACAGACGACGAAGCGCCCACTAAGACGGTCACCGACCAGTCCGGCAACGAGCCTGAGATGACGATCGTATACGAAAGCATCCCGGAAGGGGAGTGCGGCGTGCAGTTCGACTGGTTTGTAGAGCTGGATGACAACTGCCCGGTAAGCGGTCTGAGCCTGAGCGCAGAGATCACGACGAGCGCTGCTAACCCATCAGTAGACCCTTCTGCCAGCGTAACCCTGTCCAACAACGGCTCGGTATACGTAGTCTCTGTCCACGCGGGCATTGGTACCAATACTCTGGTGCTGACGGCTACAGACGAGGCGGGCAATATCAACGAGATGACGTACGAGATTACGGTCGTGGACAACCGCCCACCAGAGATCTACGGCCCTGGCGACATGCAGGTGCAGATCCCGGCCTGCGAAGACGGCATGCCGGTGAACTGGCAGATGTCGGTGATTGACGATTGCGACCTGGATGTAGAGCTGGTGCAGATCAGCGGCCCGCAGCCGGGCGATGTGCTGGCGCCAGGAGTATACACAGTAGTCTACGAGGCTACAGACGACTACGGCAATACGAGCCAGTACAGCTTTGACATCACGGTCACGCAGGCGCAGAGCCCTGCGCCGATCGTGGACGTGTCCGGCAACGGGCAGTTCGTGATCGAAGACTGTGCTGAGGACGGCTTTATCGTCTTCTCAGGCCATATTTATGACTGCGAGCTGCAGGCGGGCGATGTGCTCGACGGGCTGATCAGCATCAGCGGTGCGCCACTGGAGATCACCTACATCCTGGTGAACGAGGGCTATGCGTACTTCGAAGCCACGGGCAACCTGAGCGCCGGCAGCTACCTGATCGTTACCAGCTACGAAGGGGTAACAATAGGCCATGCTGTAGAAGTGGTGCAAGGCCCGGACACGCCGGCGGTAATAACGATGCCCGGCAACCTGGCCTACCAGGTGCCGAACTGCGAAGGCGAAGCAGCGGTAAGCTTTGCGGTACAGCTGGAAGACGACTGCGACGAAGACTTCGGCACAGCGAGCTTCACGGTGAACGGAGCGCCCGCGCCACCGTTCGACGCTGGCCTGTCTGACCCGGCCAACGGCTACTTTGCGTGGAGCCTGAGCCTGCCCCCTGGCGGTTATGTCATAGTGGGCACGTACACCGATGGCGGTGGCAACACCACGGAAGCCACGGCAACCATCACGGTGAATGCCGACGAGGACAACTCTGCCCCAATTATCGTGTACCCATCGCAGAACATCACCGAAGCGCTTGACCCCTGTGGGCCAGACGAGGCAGAAATTTGCTTCCAGGCCACAGCCATTGACGATTGCGAAGGCGATATCGTGCCAACCGTAACGGTAACGGATAACGGCGGCAACGCCATCCCAGTGACGGTGGACGGCAATACGTACT
>NZ_JAVJSK010000011.1:0-85447 GCF_040219495.1 Phaeodactylibacter sp.
TGCTCATGCCTGAAGAAGCTTGCTCTTCTAAAAGTTGCGCCATCTCTTCGGCGCGGCCATTGTTTTTCATCTCTTGCCTTTTTCGACAAAGGTCGCGCTTGCGACTGGCGCAGGCAATACGGGGTTGCTCGGACGTTTACTTTTTTAGTTGTTATTACTAGTATGCTAACGCTAATGCTTTACCCATCCGCCAGCGTATCCGAAATATCCATCCCCTGCACCTGCAGGGCCGGTATCAAAGCGGCAACCAGTCCAATCAGCAGCGCACCGCCCAGCAGGTAGGCTTCCTCAATCAGGAAACTAGCCCAGGAGAAATCATACTGATACGTCGCCTTCATCTGATCGGCCAATAGGTACATGGAGCCGTGACTGAGCACCATGCCCAGCAGGTAGCCCAGTACGGCGAGCACCAGACCTTCCAGGATGATGAGCGCCAGCAACCTGCCCCGGGAGGCACCCATTACCCGCATCAGCGCCAGCTCGTAGCGCCGCTCCTTGAGAGAGTTGTAAAGGGAGATGAAAATACTCAGCCCCGATACGATGATGATCACAATGGCCAGCCAGCGCAGAGCTTTCGTACCTGTGCCCATGAGGGCGTACAGGCGGTTGATTTCAATAGCGGGCGTAGCGGCCTGCATCTCTGTGTTTTCGTTGATGGCGCGCTGCATATTCAGCGCCTGTATGTTGTGCCCTTTGAACTTCACCAGGATGGAGGTGATTTGCTTGTCCTGGTAGGCCAGCAAGTCGTCGGGGTAGGGGTCACCGCTGGTTGGCATGGGAGCATGGTCGTGATCCGCATCGCTGTGATCGTGCCCCTCGTGATCGTGATCATCATGGTCATGATCCTCTTCTCCGTGCTCCTGCTCTTCGTCATCATGCCCATGTTCGTGCACGGCCCAGGGGCTGGAAAAGCGCGTGAGCAGCAGTTGATCGATTACCGAACCGGTAGGGGAGAGAATGCCGACCACTTTAAAGGATTCCGCATCTTCGTGGATGAGGTCTTCATTTTGGTCAAAGCCATGTGAGCTTTTAAAGGTATCGCCAATTTTCAGCCCCAGCTCATCGGCTACGGCGGCGCCGGCCACGACTTCCAGCGTTTTTTTCCACATTTGGCCTTCAGCTACAGCGGCGTTGTAGAGGGCTAAGATTTCCGGCTCCGTGCCCACTACCCGGAAGCCCCGGTGGCTGTCGCCTAAGGACAAAGGGATAGCGGTCTCGATAATCGGGTGCCCGTCCCGCAGGAAAGGCGTAGCTGCTTTGATGGGGATGTTCCCGGTGGGCGCGTCAATATGGTACATGCTGCTGAGGATGAGTTGCAGAGGGCTGCCTTTGGCGCCAACAACCAGGTCTACTCCGGCCAGGTTTTTCTCAAATTTCTCCTGCAGTTGGTCATTCAGCACCAGCAGGAGGGAAATGAGGCCCACACCCAGTCCAAAGAGGATAAGGCTGAGCAGCATATTCAGCGGTTTGTTGGTCAGGTTTTTCCAGCTCAGGTTTAGTAGGTTCATGCGCTAGTGGATTGAGATTTGGTGGGAAATGTGTTCTTTCAGGCGGGCATCGTGGGTAACGACGAGGAGGGTGGCCTCCACGGCTTTTGCCTGTTCTTCCAGCAGTTCGATGACCTGTTTGCAGTTGCTATCGTCCAGAGCAGAAGTCGGCTCGTCCGCCAGTATGACCGCCGGCTGATTGATGATGGCCCGGGCGATGGAAGCCCGCTGTTTTTCCCCCACACTTAGCTGGGAGGGTTTGGACCGCAGTTTGTGGTCCAGCCCCAGTCGGCCGAGCAACTCGCGTATGCGCTCCCGGTTCACTTTCATGCCCGCGAGGCTTTGGGCGAGGGCCAGGTTGTCGCCCACCGTGAGGCTCTGTACAAAGTGCGCCGTTTGGAAAATAATGCCGATGTGCTGCCCGCGGAACTGGTCAAGGGCGCCCCTGGAGAGCTGATTCATTTCGGTATCGCCCACCACTATATGGCCTTCCCTGGGGGAAAGCAGCCCGCCTAGCAGGTGTAGCAGTGTCGTCTTTCCGCTACCGGAGTTGCCCAGCACGAGCCAGTGCTCGCCTTTGGCGCATTGAATATTCGGAAATCGGAGCGGCGGGCTGCCGGGATAGGCGTAGCCTAGGTTTTCGGTTTTGAGCATAGAGGTGTTGTTTATAAACTGGAAACAAAGATAAGGGGATTAGGATGGAAGGGAGACAGGGTTTTTCGAGATATGTTGTGAAATACCGGCTTGTCTGCCGGGACTTAGCATTGCCTTCGCAGGTTTTATATTTTTTGTGTTTTATTTTTGGATCATAAAACAATAAAAACTAATTTTAAGGATCACTAATGATAGCTCCTCAATTATGAGCCGGAAAAAGGAAGTTTTCCAGCCTGACGACCGTTTCTTTAAGTAAGCAATGGGAGACAGAGCTGTTGCCCGGAGTTATTTGCTGAAAGCCCCTATTTCGATCAAATAGAACCCTATCTTCCTGATTTTCGTTTCTTATTCACTGATATTTCGAAGATAGCCCCTGAAGAATTATTGAAGCTGGAGCTAAGCTACTTCCGAAGTGCGATGCTTTCCATGGGGTTGCGGCACCGCCCACAGTTGATTTTACAATACATTACTGCTATATTAGAAGGTATAAAGGGGGAGCGTATGGAAGCGGTGATGACGTTTACCCTTGCTGTTATGGAGCGTTCTCCTGCGCAGTTCATGGAAGCCTTGGAAAACTTAACCTTTACAACAAAGCCAGAAGCAATGAGTACCTTAGAAATGCTAAAGGAAGAAGGCCGTCAGGAGGGCCGTCAGGAGGGTCGTCAGTGGGAGCGTGTTCTTCACTTATTAAAAACAGCGGCTAAATTCCCGCAAATGGAAGCCCAGGAGCTGGCGGAGTTTACTAATTTGCCACTAACTGCGATTCAGGGGTTTCAACAACAACTATCATCCGGTAATCCGGAAGCTGTAATGCAATATCTGGAAAAAGAGCTCTTAGGGCATATGACTCTGGAAGCAGAAGAACGGCACATACTTAAACAATTGATTACAGCCGTTTTCCCCTCATGAGAATTGGGACTCCTTCGGGGCTTTAGAGTGCCAACAGGCAAGCTGGTCATCAGCTTCCGCTGCAGGTTACTGTTTGAATGCGGTTCGGTCAAGCCGGTACAAAATCTGCTTGCTTTTGTGCGTAAAAAATCTTAAGCTTGTAAAATAATCGTTTAGAACGTATGTATCAAGCCGCTATCATAATTATCAGCATTATTACCGCTCCGGCTCATCCGCCAGGCTGCTGATGTTTTGTAACGCCTGATACATCAGGAAAGCGCTGTCGGATAAGGTTCGGCAGCGCTTTTTTGTTATTTTTGCGCCGGTAAAAACGAAAGGTGATGTACAAAGAATACAAAAAGCTCAACCTCCCGGAAATCGATCAGGATATCCTCAAATTCTGGGAGGACCATGATATCTTCAATAAAAGTGTGGAACAGCGCCCGGCTGAAAACAACTTCGTCTTCTACGAGGGGCCTCCTTCAGCCAACGGGAAGCCCGGTATCCACCACGTGATGGCCCGTACCGTTAAGGACCTATTTTGCCGTTTCCATAGTATGAAGGGGCAGCGCGTGGAGCGTAAAGGCGGATGGGACACCCACGGCCTGCCTATTGAGCTTAATGTAGAGAAGGAGCTCGGCATCACTAAAGAGGACATCGGCACCAAAATCACGGTGGAGGAGTACAACGCCAAGTGCCGCGAAACGGTGATGCGCTACAAAGACATGTGGGACAACATCACCCGCAAGATGGGCTACTGGGTAGACCTGGATGACCCCTACATCACTTTTGAGAACGACTACATCGAAACCGTCTGGTGGCTCCTGCAGCAGTTGTATAATAAAGGCTTGCTGTACAAAGGCTTTACCATTCAGCCTTTCTCACCTGCTGCCGGTACCGGCCTGAGCTCCCACGAGCTGAATATGCCGGGCACCTATCAGGATATTAAGGACATCTCTGCCATCGCGCAGTTCAAAATCAAGGGTACGGAAGACGAATACTTTCTGGCCTGGACCACCACGCCCTGGACGTTGCCTTCAAACACCGCGCTGGCCGTAGGCAAAAACATCACTTACGTAAAGGTGCGGGCCTACAATCGTTACACCCACCAATTGAGCACCGTTATCCTGGCCAAAGACCGCCTGGATAAATACTTCACAGAAGCCAACCCGGACCTGAAACCGGAAGAGGTTAAGGCCGGCAATAAGCCTATCCCTTACCTCGAAGTCCTCGGCGAGGTGAAAGGGAGCGAACTGGAAGGCATGGAGTACGAGCAGTTGATGCCCTATGTGCAGCCCGATAAGCCAGCCTTCAAAGTCCTGCTGGGCGATTTCGTTTCTACCGAAGACGGTACCGGTATCGTCCACATCGCGCCTACCTTTGGTGCGGATGACTTTCAGGTGGCAGCCAAGTATGGCATCCCGCCATTGATGGTCAAAGATGAGGATGGCAATAGTATGCCCCTCGTAGACCGGCAGGGCCGCTTCGTAAAGGAAGTGACTGACTTCGCCGGTCGCTACGTTAAAGACTACGGGCAGGAAGAAGAGCGCCCGGTCGATGCCGACATCGTCATCCAACTCAAGGAAGAAAACAAGCTTTTCCACTCCGAGAAGTACCTGCACTCTTATCCGCACTGCTGGCGTACAGACCGCCCTGTGCTTTACTACCCACTCGACAGCTGGTTTGTGAAAGCCACCGCAGCCAAGGAGCGCATGTACGAGCTCAATAAAACCATCAATTGGAAGCCAGCCTCTACCGGTGAGAACCGCTTCGGCAAGTGGCTGGAGAACCTGCAGGACTGGAACCTCTCCCGCTCGCGCTACTGGGGTATCCCGCTACCGATCTGGCGCACCGAAGATGCGAAAGAGGAGCAGTGCATCGGCTCCGTAGAAGAGCTGCGCACTGAGATTGAAAAAGCCAACAAAGCGCTGGGGCTAAACCAAAGCATACCCGAAGACTTGCACCGCCCTTATATCGATGAGGTGGTACTGGTGTCTGATAGCGGTAAGGAAATGCGCCGCGAGGCAGACCTGATTGATGTGTGGTTCGACTCAGGCTCTATGCCTTACGCACAATGGCATTATCCCTTTGAGAACAAGGAGGTGTTTGAGCGCAAGTTCCCGGCCAATTTCATTGCCGAAGGCGTTGACCAAACCCGGGGCTGGTTCTACACCCTGCATGCTATCGCGACCATGGTCTTTGATAGCGTAGCTTACCAAAATGTGGTATCTAACGGCCTGGTGCTCGATGGAGAGGGCAACAAGATGTCTAAGAGCAAAGGCAACGTCGTAGATCCTTTTGGCGCGATCGAGCAGTACGGTGCCGACGCCGTACGCTGGTACATGATGGCCAATGCCAATCCCTGGGACAACCTCAAGTTCTCCCTCGATGGAGTAGGGGAGGTGCAGCGGAAGTTCTTCGGCACCCTCTATAATACCTACTCGTTTTTCTCTCTTTACGCCAATATCGATCAGTTTGATAATTCCAGGCCTCAGCTGCCTCTTTCGGAGCGGCAGGAAATCGACCGCTGGATCATCAGCCTGCTCAACAGCCTGGTGGAAGAAGTGGATCAGGACTATAGCAACTACGAACCCACACAGGCGGCGCGCAAGATTCAGTCCTTTGTAGTGGACAACCTGAGTAACTGGTACGTACGCCTTTGCCGCCGACGGTTCTGGAAGCCATCCCAACAGCAGAACGGTAATGCTGAGGAGATGGATGTTGACAAGCTCGCGGCTTATCAGACCCTCTATGAGTGCCTGGAGACGGTATCGAAGTTGCTGTCGCCCATCTCGCCTTTCTTCGGCGACTGGCTCTACCGCAACCTCAACGAAGCGACTAAGCTGGAGGACCACGAGTCTGTCCACCTGGCAGATTTCCCAACAGCAGATGCGACTAAAATTGACAAAGCTCTGGAGCAGCGTATGGACTATGCGCAGCGGATTTCTTCTCTGACGTTCGCTTTGCGCAAAAAGGAAGACCTGCGGGTGCGGCAGCCCCTGCAAAAGATCATGCTGCCGGTACTTGATAAGTCCTTTCAGGAACAAGTAGACCGGGTTAAAACCCTGATTGCCAGCGAGGTTAATGTGAAAGATATCGAATACCTGGATGATACAGCGGGTGTGCTGAAAAAAGGGATCAAGCCCAACTTTAAGACCCTCGGCCGCCGCCTCGGTAAAGACATGAAGGAAGCGGCTAAGCAGATCAACAGCATGTCGCAGGAAGATATTGCTGATATTGAAAAGACAGGTGTGTACACCCTACAGGCCAACGACAATACTTACGAGCTTACCCTGGAGGACTTTGAAATCGCTACCGAAGACATCCCGGGATTGCTCGTAGCCAATGACGGTAAGCTGACCGTAGCACTGGATATTACGCTCACTCCTGAGCTGGAAGCAGAAGGTATGGCCCGCGATATTGTCAACCGTATTCAGAACATCCGTAAAGATAGTGGCTTCGAAGTTACGGATAAGATTAAGGTGGTACTGGAGCAAGCAGAGGCAGTGTCCTCAGCGGTAGCGCAGTTCGGAGATTACATTAAAGCGGAGACCCTGACGGCAGATTTGCAATTGGCAGCAGCCGTTGCGGATGGCCAGGAAATTGAACTGCCGGGCGAAATTAAAGTGCAGATTCAGGTGGCGAAAGCCTAAGAGCCTGTACGATAGTGCCATACCCATATTACGGAAAAGGCATCGCGCAGTGCTGCGGCTTTGCTTTTGGCTTTTTGGGCTCCCATTTCTGCTTTTCAGCCTCAAATGCTTAACTTTAGCACTATGGAAAAGACTCGTGCATTACTCGTCATACTCGATGGTTGGGGCCACGGCCCGGACCCTAAAGTCAGCGCGATTGCCCAGGGCAATACGCCATTTGTAGATAGCCTTTATGATCAGTATCCCAATGCGGAACTGACCACCTTTGGGGAGCAGGTAGGTTTGCCCGAAGGGCAAATGGGCAACTCCGAGGTCGGGCACCTTAATATTGGTGCAGGCCGAGTGGTGTATCAGGAACTGGCGCGGATCAATAAGGCGATCCGCGAGGGTGAGCTTCAAAAGAATGAGGCACTGGTAGCCGCCATGCAATACGCCAAAGACAACGGCAAAGCGCTGCACTTCATGGGCCTGGTTTCGGATGGTGGCGTGCATGCCCATCATCGCCACCTGATGGCGCTCTGCGATGCAGCAGCTGATTTTGGATTGGAAAAGGTGTATATCCATGCTTTTACCGATGGGCGGGACACCGACCCGAAAAGTGGCAAAGGCTTCCTGAAAGAAGTCCTGGACCACATCGAAGGCAAGCCGGTGCAGCTGGCTTCCGTGGTTGGCCGTTATTATGCTATGGACCGGGATAATCGCTGGGAACGTACCCGGATAGCCTATGATGCGCTTGTCAATGCAAAAGGAGAAGCTACGCAGGATGCCCTGGCTACCATCCAAAAACGCTATGATGCCGGCGAAACCGACGAGTTCCTGAAACCGGTCATTTGTACCGATGCCGCAGGTAATCCTGTTGCGACGATTCAGAAAGAGGATGCGGTCGTCTTTTTCAACTTCCGCACCGACCGGCCCCGTCAGCTGACCATTGCCCTGACGCAGAAGGACTTGCCCGACCACGGTATGCATACCCTGCCCTTGCACTTCGTAACGATGACCCGCTACGACCACTCTTATAAGGGCTTACATGTGATGCTGGATAAAAAAGACATCGAAAATACGCTGGGCGAGGTGTTGTCCAAAGCCGGGCTCACACAAACCCGGATCGCTGAAACGGAAAAGTACCCCCACGTGACCTTCTTCTTTAATGGAGGCCGGGAGAAAGAATTTGAAGGAGAAAACCGGATTATGATCCCTTCTCCTAAAGTAGCGACCTACGACCTGAAGCCCGAGATGAGCGCCGTGGAAGTGACGGATGCGATAGTAGCCGATATAGACAAAAATCAGCCGGACTTTATCTGCCTGAATTTCGCCAATGCCGATATGGTGGGGCATACCGGCGACTTCGAAGCTGCTAAAAAAGCCGTTGAAACCGTAGATCAAAGCCTGAAGCGCCTGATGGAGAAAGCATTGGCGTACAACTACGAAGCCATTGTCATCGCCGATCATGGCAACTCCGACTTTATGATCAATGCAGACGGCTCTCCGAATACAGCACATACCACCAACCTTGTCCCTGTATTTTACATTGCTGCGGATACGCACGGGCGCAAGCTCAGGGATGGCAAACTGGGGGATATTGCACCCACTATTCTGGAAATACTGAGTATGCAGGCTCCGGAAGATATGGACGGTACTTCACTGTTTGCTTAGCAAACACAATAAAGAAAGGCAAAAAAAAGGCGCTGCGGATATCCGCAGCGCCTTTTATAATTGGTACTAAGTCTATTAACAATTTAAGCGCCCAAATAAGACTTCAACAGCTTGCTCCGGTTAGCCGAGCGCAGCTTATTGATGGCTTTGTCTTTGATTTGGCGGACACGCTCACGCGTCAGGCCAAACTTCTCACCGATATCTTCCAGGGACATCGGGTGCTCCACTCCAATACCGAAGTACAGCTTGATGACATCGCACTGACGCTCCGTTAGCGTACTTAGAGATCGTTCGATCTCTCGGCGCAGTGACTCTTTGTAATCGAGCTGGGAATCAGTGTTGGGCGTGCTGCTGTTCTCGAGCACATCCAGCAGAGAGTTGTCCTCTCCTTCTACGAAAGGAGCATCCATAGAAACATGCCGGGCGGCTACGCCAAGTGTCGTTTCTACTTCCTCCGTTGCAATTTCGAGGGTTTCAGCCAGCTCATCGGCCGAGGGCTCGCGCTCGTACTCCTGCTCCAGTTCGGAGAAAGCCTTGTTGATTTTGTTTAGGGAGCCGACTTTATTCAGAGGCAGGCGGACAATCCGGGACTGTTCTGCGAGCGCCTGAAGGATAGACTGCCGAATCCACCAAACCGCGTAGGAAATGAATTTGAAACCACGGGTCTCATCAAAGCGTTGAGCCGCTTTGATCAACCCCAGGTTGCCCTCATTAATAAGGTCACTGAGTGAGAGACCTTGATTCTGATATTGCTTGGCGACGGAAACCACGAAGCGCAAGTTGGCTTTGGTCAGCTTTTCCAGAGCTGCCTGATCTCCTTGCTTGATACGCTTGGCGAGATCCACCTCCTCCTCCGGCGTTAACAAGTCTACCTTGCCAATTTCCTGAAGGTATTTCTCCAGGGATTGGCTCTCACGATTAGTAATAGACTTAGTAATCTTAAGCTGTCTCATGTACGCTAAATTTAATTAAAGTTTACAAAGGTAGTGTTCTGTGCTATGCAGGCCGGAATAGATATGGTGGGATCGAATAGCGTAAGTCAGGCACAAGCCATGATCTGGAAAAAGTGTTGTCTGATTTACCTGCATAGTTTTATGCCTTGCTTTACAAGTGCTTTAGTTATCTAATGACTTACAGCCCACAAAAATAAGGCTTTTTTGCCTTCAAGTCAAGAGCCTTCTTAATATAGGCTTAACTTACATAAAAGCAACGCCTTTACCTGTGATATAGTTTCCTACAATCCAAAAACCTGAAAATCGGATTGGAAATTTGGTAAAAAACTGCCCCGTGCGCATGGTGTTTGGCAATATCTGGCCCAAGCCCTGATTTGTTACGGGATGTTAACTCGGTGGGTCAGACTTTTATTTTTGGAAAAATCATTTTTTTATTCTTTATTGTGGTGCGGCATAGGATGCGCAGCGGTGTTCGAAGCCAAAGTTTGCTTTCAGCTAGAAACCATAGTTTGGTACTCTCCTCTTCGCATGTTTCCTGCCTGATTTCTCCAACAACCCTATTGCATATGGAAAGAGTGAAGTTTGATTTAGAGTTCCTGTTCAAAGCCTCTCCGGCTATTGTCTACAAGTTTTTTACAACTCCCTCTTGCCTGGTTCGTTGGTTTTGCGATGAAGTAGACATACAAGGTGATACCTATGCCTTTTCGTGGAGCGGCTCCGCTGAAGAAGCAGAACTTATAGAGGATGTCGAAAATGAGAAGCTCCGCTTTCACTGGGATGGTACCGAAGAAGGGGAGTACCTCGAATTCGAGATCTCAAAATCACCGGTCACCGGAGAGACCATCCTGATCATTACGGACTTTTGTGACGATGATGAAGTAGACGATCAAAAACAGCTTTGGCACAGTCAAATGGAAGATCTCCGGAAAGAGATGGGGGGGTAACTGCCCTTAGGTTTTTACTTGCTCGGGCTTTTTAAGTAAGGCAAACAACAGCAGCACGATCCCACCTACCAGGAGCAACCCCGATAGAAACAGGAAAAAACCGCCAAGCGAGGAGCCAAAAGCCAAAATACCCAGAACGAGGCCGCCTACGAACAGTACACTGCCAAGGATCAGGCTCAATGTGCGTTTGCCGGTATTGCCCTCCCGGGCCTGCCGTTTTTCCATACGCTTAACCCAGCGGTCCATTCGCTTTTCTATCCGCTTTTGCTTTCTTTCAAATTGGTGCTGCACCTTTTGTTCTTGCCGCACAAGCGGAGCCTTTCCATCCTGAGTTGCTACGGCGGCTTCAGCTGGCGCCACAAAAAGCAGGCAAAGCACACCAAACAGAAAAGTCAACAATGATGTCTTCATGGTCATTTGTGTTATCTTTTTTCCAAAAAAAGTAGAGGGGCAGGGTGGAGGGAACCCAGCGTAAAGTAAGAAAAAATTGCACATATTTGTGCAGCTTTCTTTGGATCAGATTGTGTATATTTAATTTTCCATCTATCTGATAACGATTTACGCTGCTTTTGAACCATCTGATTTGCAACCACAAGCCTCTGAGTAAAGATGATTGTAACTTTTGGGATGACCCTGGACAACGCGCCCCTACCTGCTGTAAGCAACCATAAGTCTGGCCACGCTGCATTCGGCCCGCAGGGGCTACTTCGCTACCTCGAGACCATCTGGGGGCTGCCTGATGTGCCCCGGGATAATGAGTACTTGCGCATTGAGCAATACCGTCAACAGCTCAGCCACTATCTCCGGTTGGAGCCCACCGCTTTTTTTAGTACGTCCTTTAAAGCAGACCCTTTTGCTGTGGCTACTGATATTCTGGAGCGCAGGGATGAACTGCTTATGGCTGGCTGGGACTTAAATGTGGAGCCGGATGCCCCTCCCCGGCTTAAGTGTATCGCTGAGCTGGAGGTACAGGTACAGCGGCTTACGAAAGGCTTGGCGATGGGGTTTGCCGACCGCATGCTCCGGGCCATTGAAGCAACGGAAGGCTGGGCGCCCCCGTTCGAAAAACTGGTTTGTCAGGAGCCCGAAACGCTATTGCCGGCGGGTATGCGCCGCCTCCTGCTTGCACTCCGGCAGCAGGGCGTGGAAGTGGTGTGGGCCAAGCCCCCGGAGGTGGATGGAGATACCGATCTGGCACGTTTGCAACAGAGCCTGTTGTCTAACGAGACGGGGCAGCCCGGAAAAGTAGTGCTCAAGGGAGACGGCTCCCTGATTTTGCTAAAAGGGAAGAGAGATACCGGTCTGGCAGCGTATTTTGCACAGGTACTGCGCCAAAACGAAGACTACAGGCCTGCGTTGGTCGTGCCCGGACAGTGCCAGGTCCTTGAGCATGCCTTGTCTGAGGAAGGATTGCCCGAGCTGGGCCTCTTGTCTGCTTCTCTGGCCCGGCCAACTTTGCAAGTCCTGAAGCTGGCTACCGTATTTCTGTGGGAGCCCATAGACCCCTATAAAGTGATGGAGTTTGTCTCTCTTGCAGTGAAGCCCCTGGAAAGAGGGCTGGCCAACAAAATTGCAGTGTTGATGGCTCAACGCCCTGGACTGTTTGGAGAGCAGTGGAGCACTACAATCGCGGCCTACTTCAACGAACTGCGGGAAAATCCGGACCGCCCCGGCCAGGACAATTACGAACGAGCGGACCAGCAGTACAAATTTTGGTTCAACCGCAAGCGGTTCCCGGCAGCGGATACTGTGCCCAAAGACCAGGCTATTCGTGTCTTTGAGTACGTTGGGCAATGGGCTCAGGACTGCTTTGAAGACGAAGGCAATAAGAATGCCTCCCTGCTTGTATTGGCGGGACAGGCCCGGCGCATCAGTGCGCTGCTGTACACCTTGCCGGAAGAGCGGCTGACCGCCCTCGAGCTGGAGCGTGTTGTGCGGACTGTTTACGAGCCAGCCCCGGTGCAGCTCAACCGCCGGGCACAGGGTTTTCTAAGGTACACCACGCAGACCGGCAGTGTGACCGGGCCCGTGGACGACCTGGCCTGGTGGAATTTTGCCCAGGCTGAGAAAGCCTACTTCTTTTCCCGCTGGTACGAGCCGGAACGGGATTACCTCCGCCAAAACGGAGTGGCACTTACTGGTCCCGAACAGGAAAACGGGCTGCAGTTGTGGCACCGGCTACGGCCCATCCTGCACGCCCGCAAACGTTTGATGCTCGTTGCCCCGGACTACATCAACGGGCAGGAAGTGAACCCACACCCACTGATGGGTGACCTGGAAGCCCGGTGCGAAGGGCTAAGCCTGATTACTTGTGATTTGACAGCAGGCGGGCTGGAACGGTGGTTTACACTGCCCGAAACCATATCCGCCCCGGTCAATGGAATTGGTCGCCCGGCCCTGTTTATTCAGGTTATTAAAAATGCCGGGCAGTTAGCTAAGCCCCAAGAGCGGGCTTCTTACAGTAGCCTCAGCGATTTATTCTACTACCCGCACAAATGGCTGTTCCGCTACAAAGCTGACCTGAGGCCCTCTGCACTACTGAGCATCGTTGATGAGCGGGCGCTGCAGGGGAATCTGGCACACCGGTTTTTTGAAGAACTGCTCAAACAGGAAGAAGTGCACCGCTGGACACAAGAGCAGGTGGTGCGTTATCTGGAGTCTATCGAGACAGTGCTTCTGGAGCGGGAAGGTAACGTACTGCTGATGTACGGGCGGGAGCCGGAGCGGGTCCGTTTTATGGAATTGATCAAACGGTCGGCCTGGAATTTGGTCCGCCACATTCAGGAAGGCGGCTGGGCTATTGAGGCCACCGAGCAACTACTGGAAGGCCGGTTTGGGGAAGCGGACCTGAAAGGCTACGCAGACTTGGTGCTTAAGCGGGGCGATGAACGCTGTATATTAGACCTCAAGTGGTCGGGGCTGCGCTACCGTGAAAGCTTGCTGCGAAACGAAGAAGACCTGCAGCTCGTGCTTTATGCCCGGATGCTGCGGGAGAAGGCCGTCTGGCCCCACACCGCTTTTTACATTATCAACAAAGGTGTGATCCTGGCCAGGAACAATCATGCCTTCAAAGCGGCCGAAGCCATGATGCCGGATGCCGATATCGGCGAAGTCAACGAACGCATTTGGGAACGCATGGCCAAAACCTATGAGTGGAGACTGGCGCAAATCCAAAATGGGCAGGTAGAAATCCGGTGCAACGAAACCGCTGCCGCTTTAGAAGAGCAGTATTCAGACGCTCCGTGGCTGGAAATGCTGGAGATGAAAGCCGAAGATGCCGCGTTTGACGACTACCGGGTGTTAATTAACTTGTGCGATTGATCACCAATTTTCCAGTGCCCACTTTTTTTATAGAAAAAAATATAATAACTTGTCAACGTATTCTGTAAAGAGCGCATTGCTAACGCTTTGAGAAACCTAACGCTACACATCTGCGTATACACACCTGGCGAATCCTTTTCCGGAGAACCGTCAGGACGCATTACCCCTCATTTGTTTCGGATTGAATGACTTATATTTAGAGTTTGTTGAGAATTTGCTTTTGGAGCGAACGCAGCCAGAGGTGTGAAATCCCAACAAGCGCTTAGCACCAGTGCTATTTACAGAGTACCGTGCGATGACATCTAGCTATTTCATAATTCCAAAATAACAAACAAAATATTTTGGTCACTGCCATCAGGCGTTAAGAGCTAAGCCAGAAAAAGTTTGGCTTCCTTTTTGCAGTTGCCAGGATAAATGTAAAACCGCAATTATCTATGAAGGTCAAAAGTCTACTATTCGGGATACTAAGCCTGCTTTTTGCTTCCACAGCAGCGCTAGCCCAATTCCCGGTCAATTGTATTGATTACGCAACGATATCGCTGCGTGGGGGAGGTACGGAAATTATTACCTGCGAAGGGGATGGGCTGGCAGAAACTTACGACTTCAGGACCAGCACCCTGGCCATGCCTTTCGGTTACCTGATCACCGACGAAAATAACATCATTTTAGAAGTCAGCATTGATAACACCCTGAGTTTTGAAGGGCTTGGTGAAGGCAACTTCCGGGTCTGGGCATTTGCCTGGCTTGGGCAAATCACCGCTGAGCCCGGGCAGGACGCAGCAACGGCCGGACTGGCGACCATCTGTGGCGCCCTTACGACCAACTTCATTCCCGTAGTCAACTTTGTGCCCGATGGAGGAGAAGTGGCCCTGACTGATGGCAGTACTTCCCAGTTTATCTGCCCCGAAGACGGTATCTCCGATGTGTTGTCCTTTACCTCTACGGGGGATATGACAGCGGGCTATGTCTACCTGCTTACCGATGAGAATAACATCATCATTGAAATTATTGATGGCGACAGCTACGATTTCGATCTATTGAGTGAAGGCAACTACCGGGTCTGGGGCCTGGCTTATGCCGGTGACCTGCTGGCGGAGCCCGGCGACGATGCTGCTGCCACGCAGCTGGCAGAGTCTTGTTTTGGCCTTTCTGATAACTTCATTGAAATCGAACGCGCCCTGCCCGACGGAGGGACCGTTGCACTTGAGGATGGCAGCACCAATGCACTGGTTTGTGTAAACGACGGGCAGCCCGATGTGCTCACTTTCACCAACCAAACGCAGGCAACAGCACCTTACGTTTATGTGATTACTGATGACAACAACGTCATTCTGAGCATCGTCAGTGGCGATAGCTTTGACTTTGATGATGCATCCGCCGGCATTTGCCGTGTTTGGGGGCTTTCTTACACCGGTAGCCTTACGGCTATGGAAGGGGAGGATGCCGCCGCCGCGGACCTTTCCGATGGTTGCTTCAACTTGTCTGACAACTTCATCACGGTAGACCGGCAGGAAGCAGATGGCGCCACGGTACGCCTCGAAGATGGAGGGGACGAAACCTTCGCCTGTGTAGGCGATGGGGTAGCGGATGTCATCAGCTTTGTGAATACCTCAGGCGGTGCAGACGAATACACTTACCTGATCACCGATACGGATAACCTTATCCTTGCCATCGCACCTTCCGGCAGCTTTGACTTTGAAGGTGCTGATGTAGGCATTTGCCGCGTCTGGGGCCTGGCTTACGGCGGTACTTTGCTGGCAGAAGTTGGGGACGATGCCGCCACCACCGCACTGGCGGATGGCTGCTTCGGCTTGTCTGACAACTTCATCACCGTTCGGCGGGAAGCCGTGGAAGGCGGGACTGTAGCCGCAGAAAGCGGGACCGACCCGATTTTCGTCTGCCCCGATGGCACACCGAATACCATCGGTTTCGAAACAACGGGCACCTCTACCGGCACCTACGCCTACGTCATCACGACCGATGAACTCAGCATCGTTGGCCTGGCCGATGGCAATACCTTCGATTTTGATGCCCTGACCGAGGGCACTTACTACGCATGGGGCCTCGCTTACACCGGCACTCTGACCGCTGGAGCGGGCGACGACGCTTCCGCCGTGGCCCTTTCTGACGAGTGCTACGAACTGTCCGGAAACTTTGTAACCGTAGTTGTAGAGACACCAAACGGGGGAACCGTATCAACAGCAGACGGTGAAACGACCGTCTTCACTTGTCCGGGAGATGGGGTTGAAGATGTGGTATTCTTCGATAGCACCGGCACCTCTCAGGGGGCTTACACCTATGTGATTACAGACGAAGCGAATGAAATACTGGCACTACCAGCCGGTGACAGCTTTGACTTTGACGGCGCACCCGCCGGTACCTGCCGGGTCTGGGGCTTGGCCTACTCCGGCAATATCACGGCTGCCGTTGGGGACATCGCATCAGATATAGCCCTGACTG
Organism: Phaeodactylibacter sp.; assembly: GCF_040219495.1. Taxonomy (GTDB): domain Bacteria; phylum Bacteroidota; class Bacteroidia; order Chitinophagales; family Saprospiraceae; genus Phaeodactylibacter. The sequence goes on from NZ_JAVJSK010000011.1 coordinate 16,014, forward strand.
ATGAGTGTTTCAGCCTGTCCGAAAACTTCATTACCGTCATCCGTCAAACGCCGGATGGGGGCACTATTAGTCTCGACGATGGCACAACTGAAACCTTTACGTGCCCTGGTGATGGCATGGCTGACATTCTGACCTTCCAACGCATGGGGACTTACCCGGGGCCGTTTGCCTACGTGATCACGGACGAGGACAACGTGATCCTTGATTTTGCAAATGGCAATACCTACGACTTTGACAGCGCACCTGCCGGCACCTGTCGTGTTTGGGGCCTGGCTTATACAGGTGCAGTGACCGCCATGGTAGGCGATACTGCCTCTGTAGCAACGCTGAGCGATGACTGCTTCGATCTTTCGGACAACTTCATTACCGTAGTCCGGGACGTGCCCGTGGGCGGTACCGTAGAACTGGAAGGCGGTGGCAGCCTTGCTTACATTTGCCCTGACGACAGCCTGGCTAATGTGCTGGCTTTTGACAGTGCAGGTGTGGTTGGGCCGAACTTTATTTATGTGGTGACCGATCAGCAAAACATCATCCTGGATGCCTTCCCGGTAGATGTGTACGACTTTGAAACCGATGAGACCGGCATCGTCCGCGTCTGGGGCCTGGCTTACACCGGTAACCTGATCGCAGAACCCGGAGATACCGCATCAACGGCTACGCTGAGTGATGACTGCTTCAGCCTGTCTGAGAATTTCGTGGATGTGATCCGCGAGGTGCCTTTTGGCGGAGAGATCACGACAGAAGACGGCGAAACCACCGTTTATACCTGCCCCGGTGATGGGGTGGCAGATATCATTTCTGTAGACAGCATACTGGCGGCTATTACGCCCTTTACTTATGTAATTACCGATGAGAACAATGTGATCCTTGACTTGCCCGGTGGCGATACCTTCGATTTTGATGGTGCACCGGCCGGCAATTGCCGGATATGGGGCTTGTCCTACATCGGCAATATCACTGCGGAGGTAGGGGATACGGCTTCTGCCGTTACCCTGGCTGATCAGTGCTTCGACCTTTCTCAAAATTTCATCACCGTGGTACGTGAGGTACCGGAAGGCGGGACTGTGGCTATGCCTGATGGCGAAACGACCATTTATACCTGCCCCGGCGATGGTATTGCGGATATCATTATGGCTGATAGCGCCAATACTTCCAGTGGGCCATACACCTATGTTATTACGGATGACAACAACATCATTTTGGAACTGCCTACCGGCGATGCTTTCGATCTCGATGGCGCTCCTGCCGGCACCTGCCGAATCTGGGGCCTGGCTTATACCGGCACGATTACAGCAAACGTTGGTGATGATGCCGCTACTGTGGCATTGAGCAGCGATTGCTTTTCGCTGTCCGACAACTTTATCACTGTTATTCGGGAAACCCCTGATGGCGGCATGGTTTCAACCGCTTCGGGCTCCGAAACGGTGACCACCTGCCCTGGTGACGGCAACGCGGATTTTGTGACCTTTGACAGCACTGGTACAGCCGGATTGTATGTCTACGTGATTACCGACACCAATAATGTTATAGTGGATCTGATTAGCGGTGATGCCTTTGACTTCGACCTCGGAGGTATTGGCGTAAGCCGGGTCTGGGGTCTCGCCTATACCGGTACAATCACAGCTGCGCCTGGCGATAATGCCGCCGATGTGCCGCTGAGTGACGACTGCTTCGACTTATCTGATAACTTCGTTACGATTGTACGCGAAGTACCGAACGGAGGGATCGTGCGTATAGAGGGCGGCGCAACTGAGCTGTACGTTTGCCCGGGCAACGGTGTGCCGGATATCGTGAGCCTGGATAGCGCGGGTGTGTCCGGTAGCTTTATTTACCTGCTTACAGATGAAAACGATATTATACTGACTACCCTGACCGAAGACCAGGTGGATTTCGATCCCTTCGCGGAAAATGATTACCGGATTTACGGTCTGGCCTACGCGGGCAACCTGTCTACGATTTTGATCGGTGCAGATGTCAATACGGATGTGCTGGCTGATGACTGTTTTACGGTTTCTGACAACTTCGTAGCTATTTTCAGTCAGGTGCCTGAGGGCGGTATGGTCATGACTACTGATGGAGAAACCGAGATCGTGACTTGTCCGGGAGACGGCATGCCTGATGTACTTACCTTTGACAGCACAGGCACCGCCGGTCCGTACACCTACGTTCTGACTGATGAGAGTAATGTGATTATTGACCTGATTGCAGGTGATAGCTACGACTTTGAACCGCTGGGCGTAGGCGTAAGCCGCGTTTGGGGCCTGGCCTACACCGGAAATATCCTCGCCCAGGTTGGCGACGATGCCGGGGTGGTTGAGCTGACCGATGATTGCTATGACTTGTCCGACAACTTTGTCACGGTCACCCGTGTAGAGCCTAATGCCGGAACAATTGGTACGGTAGCCGGCCCGGTCAACCTCGACCTTTGCGTTGGGGATGGCATCGCGGACTCAATCGCTTTTGAAGTTACCGGTGCATCGGATAATGCCTATGGTTATCTCATTACGGATGAGAACGACTTCCTGGTGAGTGCCATCGATTCCGTCTTCAACTTTGAGAATATTCAGGGCGGTACCTACCGGGTGTACGGCGTGTCCTACACCGGGCAAATTGCTGTGTTGCCGGGCGCAAATATTTTCATTGACCCACTTTCTGATGACTGCTACGACCTGACCGGACAGTTTGTCGAAATCAATGCAGAAGGCGTTGACGGCGGTGTGGTATTCACGGACTTTGGCGTAGGGCAGGATGTGATCAGCATCTGTCAGGGCGATGGCGAACCAAACGTGATCACCTTCTTCAACAGTACTACCGCAACGGATGCCAATTATATCTATGCTTTGACCAACGAGGCCGGTATCATTCTTGGCTTTGTGCCAGGTGGTAATCAGTTTGACTTTGAAACCTCTGGTACAGGTGTTGCTCAGATTTGGGGTATTTCTTACACTGGCAACCTGTTAGCCGGCCCCGGGTTGGGGATCACTGATATTCAACTCTCGGATGGTTGTGCCAGCCTTTCCGACAACTTCATCACGGTGCTGCGGGATGAGCCCGAGGGCGGTAGCCTGACAACAGGTACGGGTGAAACGGATATCCTGGTTTGCTTAGGCCCAACCGATGGTACTGTTGACTTTGTTACCACAAGTGGTTCCTTCAACAGCTACCTGTATCTGTTGACGGATGAAAGCAATATCGTTATTGATACGATTGAGGGCAGCAGCTTCAACTTTGCCCAACTACCTGAAGGCGTTTTCCGGATCTGGGGTTTGTCTTACAGTGGCCTGCTCAACGATATTATCGGAGAAGATGCGGCAGCGATTGAGCTGTCAAACAGCTGCTATGAGCTATCGGACAACTTCCTGACCATTACCCGTGGGCCTGCTGTCGACGGAGGTGTGCTCTCGGAAGTGGGCGGTGCGGACACCGTTTACCTCTGTCCGGGCGGTAGTGCGCCTGACTTCGTGGTCGTCTCCACAACCAGTCAGGACCCCATCTATCGCTACATCATCACCAATGCAAACGATCAGGTGATTGTAGATGATATTGAGATTGATGTGATCGACTTTGAGGGTGCGATGCCGGGGATCTATCACATTTGGGGCGTCAGCCTGGAAGGGGATCTTAGCCTCAACTTTGGAAATGAAATACCGACCACACCAGCTTCTGCTGATTGCTTCCAGTACTCCGAAAACTTCATCACTGTAGTTTACGAAGGCCCGGAAGCCGGCACTGTATTTACGGATAATGGGGAGGACGAAGTCACGGTAACCGTTGGAGACACTATGCCGGACTTGCTGACTTTCATCACAACAGGCGCGAGCCAGAACGTGCCGTACCTGTACCTGATTACGGATACGGATAACCACATCCTCGATGTATCCCTGGACGGTACCTACGACTTTGAGAATACTGCGGTGGGTGTAAGCCGAATCTGGGGCTTGTCCTATACAGGTGAGCTCTTTGCCTTCCCGGGCAGTAACGCCGGTACTGATATGCTCAGCGATGATTGCTGGGACCTGTCGGGCAACTTCATCACCGTAAACCGGGTAGAAGCCCCGACGTTTGGTGGGGGGATAGTGGAGCAGCGGAGTACAGCCTCTTCGATCCGCAGCCTGGCAGCAGCGCCAAATCCAGCTACGCAGTACCTGAACGTACAGTTCTTCCTGGAAGCCTCCGTTGCGCCTCAGAGTATCCTCCGGGTGCTCAACAGTCAGGGGCAGTTGGTGGAAACGGTGCGTGTGGAAACCGTGACCGGTGCCAATGACCACACCTTTGAGGTGGCTAATTGGGTGCCGGGGCTCTACGTGCTGCATTTGCAGAACGGAAATGCCACCCAAGCCATTAAAGTAATGGTAGGTAGCCGTTAATAACGGATTGACGGCGATAAAAAAAACCGGCATCTGAGCAATCAGGTGCCGGTTTTTTAGTTTGCAGGTTGGTCCAATCAGAAATTGTAAGTCAGCCCAAAGCGGAATTCGATGGGAAGGCGCACGTTGTTTTCAGGGGCCAGCGTATTGTAAAGCAGATAGATATCATAGCCCCAAATATCACCGCCATCGTTATAGCCTACTCCGACGTAGGCATTACTGCGGAGGACCCTGGAGGTAATCAGTTCATCATTAAATGAATCGTATCCGTTTACCAGCTCTTCATTATCAGCCCCGTATTCCAGGTGGATAAAAAAGCTGCGGAAAAGCTTGTAGCGGGTAAAAGCGCCTACACCGTAGTCAAATAAATTAGTGCTAGTGACCCGGTCAAATCCGGTCTGCAACCGGTAGTTCGTGTAAATGAGCGAGAAGCGCGGCCCAACGGAGAAGTTATCCGTGATTTTGTAGCCGACAAGTGGCGAAACACCAATGGTAAAGGCGCTCTCACCACTTACGCTCAGGAAATTCAAAATGACGCCCCCGCCATACCATAACCGGTGCGTAAACCCCTGGCTTTCGTCAAAGTAGCGGTCGTTGTCGCTGCGTTGCGCGGATGCTGTATTCTGCATGACTGCTAACAGCATAAATACGGGCAGGGCAAATTGCAAGATTTTTTTCATAATGACTGTTTTTGCTAATGTGTTCAGATGGTAAAAATAAACAATCGGTCGGGCTCCCCTTATTTAAAGGTGTGTATTAACGTTCTTGTTTCATTGGGCCAGGTATAGAAAACTGGCTTACAGGATACAAAACGGGCTTTTTTACGTACAGGTAACGACTAAATGAACAGCTACCTTTTCTGTTCAGTTTAGAAATTTTATTTTTGCATACAATAGAATGTCTGACGCCAATACCCCTGCAACCACTAGCCGACACTTTACTTTTCCTCATGAACTAGTTCATGGCGTGCCTTTTTTTTCCAAAAAAGAAGCCTTTAAGTTATATCCATCATTGTCGGTATCAACAGAAGAAGGCTACCCAAAACAAGCATAACCTAACCAAACCCAGCTTGCAAAAACAAAGAATAATGCAAAAACATCTACTGATTCTTCTGCTCTTTAATCTTACCGTTTTCATCTTAGAGGGGCAATCTGTCTTACAATTTCAGCCACTCGAAGCGACTTCTTCCAAAATACTGGACGGGCAATTCTCGGACTACCAGCTGGGAAAGGCACCGGTTGCTGCCCTGCAACAGCGGCTGCAAAGCGCCGGCGGCCGGGAAGTACACCTCACGTTGAAGCTGGGGCAGATGGAGGCCTTCGAGCTGCTTGTGGCCGCGCATGACCTGCGGGCACCGGACTATCAGCTGATTGTAGCGGAACCCGGAGGCAAACGGCAATTGCCTGTCGGAGAGAACAAGACTTACCGCGGGCACAGCCTGCACGCCGAAGCAGATCAGGCCCGGCTAACAGTAGACAAAAACTTCCTTTATGGCTTTATTGAATGGGAGGCTGAGACCTACTTCATTGAGCCGGCCTGGCTTCTGGATGCTACGCTGGCAGAAGGCACTTATGTCTGGTACGAAGAAGGCGCCCTGAAAGCACCCGAAACACCGCATACCTGCGGGACCGAACACGACCATAGCTTTAAACCTGGCCCGGCCCCTCAGCTTGGGCGGCAAATGATGCAGTGCTACTCCGTCGGTATGGGCCTGGCAGCTGATTTTCAGCTCTTTAATGCCTTAGGGTCGGCAACCGCAGTGGAAAACTTTATGCTTGGCGTACTCAATAATGTAGGCACTAACTACGATGATGAGTTTGCCAATCAGATCGAATTCATTGTCAACGGTACTTTTATCTCGTCTTGTAGCAGTTGTGACCCCTGGACGGGGTCCAACAACGCATCCAGCTTGCTAAACAGCTTCACTAACTGGGGGAATGGGGGCGGCTTTGGCTTCAACCACAGCCTGGCGACCCTTTGGACTGACCGCAACTTTGATGGCAGCACCATCGGTGTTGCCTGGTTGGGTGGGCTTTGTACCTCTGACCGCTACAATACCTGTGAGCGTTTCTCTTCCAACGCTGCGGTGCTCCGGGTATTGCAAGCCCATGAAATCGGGCACAATTTCAATGCTTTTCACGATGGGGGCAATTCGAATACCATTATGGCGCCCTCGGTTAATACCAGCAACAACTGGTCGAATACTTCGATCAACACCATCAATAATTACATCAATGCCCAATCGGGCGTGCCGGGCTGCTTTGGCGCTTGCGGTTCACCCATAGCTCCTCCGGTCGCAGAGATTGGGACCCCTGTGGAGGAAGCCTGCCCGGGCAGCTTTATTCAATTTATTGACGAATCACAAAATAGTCCGACTTCCTGGTCCTGGTCTTTCACAGGGGGAGTGCCCAACTCCTCGAGTCAGCAGCACCCGGTGGTCTTTTATCCCAACCCGGGCATTTATACCGCCACCTTGAATGCCACCAATTCGGCCGGCTCCTCCTTTACGGTATCTAACACCATCATCGTGCAAGAAGGAAATACGAAATACCTTTTTTACGATGCCATGGAAGGCAACCTGAATAACTGGACCGTTGAAAATCCGGATAATGGCACCACCTGGACCATCACCAATATAGGTGGAGCGCAGTTTGGGCAACAGGCGGCGTACATGAACAACTATAACTACGACGCCGAGGGGCAAAGAGATGCCCTGATTACCCCCATCCTTAATTTTTCAGCGGAAGCAGGCATGCGCCTGAAAATTGACTACGCTTATCAGCGCTACAGCCTGGCACTGACCGATGAGCTGCGCGTCCTGGTCTCAACGAATGGAGGGAATACCTATCCGGATGAAATATTCTTCGGTGAAGAAAACGGCAGTGGCAACTTTGCTACTACACCGGACGGGACGGACCTGTTCAACCCCAGCGTGCCTGCAGATTGGTGCTTTGCGGGCAACTTCGGCGCAAATTGCCTGGATATTGATCTGTCTGCTTACGCCGGAGAGCCGGAGGTGCGCATCAAAATTGAGAATACTAACGGCTTTGGCAACAACTTATACATCGATAATGTGCAGGTGGTCTCCAACTGCTTTGTCCTCCAGCCACCAACTGCCGCCTTTGCCGCTGATGTGGAAATGGGCTGTGCACCACTCACGGTGCAATACACCGACTTTAGCCTTGGCGATATCGACACCTGGCAGTGGTCTTTCCCCGGGGGCGTACCCGCTTCCTCCAATCAGCAAAACCCCACAGTGGAATACCCGGTCCCGGGCGAATACCCCGTCACCCTGACGGTCTCGAATGCAGCCGGGAGCAGTACCACTTCCCTCAATACGGACATCGAAGTGCAGGGGCCGCCGGAGCCTTTTTTCTTGTATGATATTGACAGCTTTACTGTCGCTTTTGGCAACCTGACAGAAAATTATACCGGCGTTAAATGGGAATTTGGGGATGGGAATGAAACCGAAGATGATTCCCCGACTCATACCTATGCCGAGCCCGGTACCTACACGGTCAGGCTGTCGGCTCAGAATGCCTGCGGCATGGCAGAGTATACGGAGGACATTACCATCGTGCCGCCACCCACGGCCAGCTTTCACAGCGAATCTTTATCGGGCTGTGCACCGGTACTCATGCAGTTCATTAATACAAGTTCCTTTGGGGAAACCTTCCACTGGACTTTTGAGAATGGCAACCCTGCTACTTCTACTGATCCCGATCCGATATGCAGCTTTGCCGAGTCGGGCACTTATGAGGTCACCCTGATTGCCACCAATAGTATCGGGTCCGATACGCTGACCCAGATGATCACCGTCTCCGGCGGGCCCCAAAGCAGCTTTTTTGCCGACTACCTGCCCGGCAGCTTTACCGTATCCTTCCAAAATACTTCCCTTGAGGCCTTCGCCTTTGAATGGGACTTTGGGGATGGTTCGCCGGTGAATACCGACTTTTTCCCCACGCATACCTATGATACCACAGGAGTCTACACCGTTACCCTCATCGCAACGAATGACTGCGGGAGCGATACCGCTACACAAACGGTTACGATCGTTCAACCGCCTACGGCTGGTTTTTCCATCCCATTGGATACTTCCTGTGCACCCTATACGGTAATGCCCACGAATACCTCTCAGGGTGTTGTCGACAGCTGGCTGTGGATAGCCACCGGTGCCAGCCCGGACACCGCCACCGTGGCCGATCCCACCTTTACCTTTGATTCAGCAGGGACTTACGAAATCATCCTGCAGGCAACCAATACTGCGGGGACCAGCTTTGATACTTCAACCCTGGTGATTGGCGGCCTGCCCGCTTCTGCTTTTGTGGTTGATGATACGCTGGGCTCTCCGCAAATTGCGACGGTCAATAACAGTACAAATGCAGACCACTACACCTGGTTCTTTGGCGATGGGAATACCTCCGGTGCAGCCGAACCCGTACACACCTACGCACAGGATGGCGACTACACGGTTACGCTTGTCACAGAAAACAGCTGCGGTACAGACACCCTCGAACAAATGATAACCATTGTGACTCCGCCGGTGGCAGCAATAGGCAATGCCGATACTTCAGGCTGTTCGGTCTTTGTGCTGGAACCCTCATACGAGGGGTCTGCGAATGCGGACACCCTCCTGTGGTCTGCACCCGGCTCCGTCGAACTGACATCGGATACTGCTGCGCCTACCTTCACGTACGAGGTGCCCGGAGACTACCTCCTGATCGTCTCGGCGAGCAATGCTGCGGGCAGCAGCAGTGATACCCTGCTCGTAACAGTAGGCGGGCCGCCAACGGCTGATTTCGGCCTGTCCTATACTACCGGGGACGATACCATTGCCGTGTCCAGCCAAAGCATAGCGGTAGATTCTTTGTTGTGGGACTTTGGCGATGGCGATACGAGCACTGAAGCTTCCGCCACGCACCAATACGATGAAGACGGCACCTATACCGTTCAGTTGATCGTATGGAACAGCTGTGGTACGGATACGATGGAGCAGACAGTAGACATCCTCACCTTGCCTGTTGCCGGGTTTGCCCTGAATGCAGCTACCGGTTGTGCACCCTTCACGGTACAAATTCAGCCGGCTAATCCGGATGCAGATTATAACTATGTCTACACGGCTAACGGAGCTCAGCCCTCGGTTTCCTCTGTGGCAGACCCGACTTTTACTTTTGCCAGCCCTGGCACCTATTCCATTATTCAGAAGGTGACCAACCCTGCAGGCAGTAGTTCGGATACCCTGCAGGTTACAGTCGGAGCCTCCCCGGATGCGGCTTTCAACGCCTCAGTAACGCCTGGCAACCTGGACCTGGACTTAATCAATAACAGCGAGGATGCCGCTACTTACAGCTGGGACTTTGGCGATGGCAATATGAGCACCGAGGCTTCACCACAACATACTTATACCGAAGATGGCTCCTACACCGTGCAATTGGTGGCCAGCAGTACCTGTGGGGCCGATACGGCACAGCAGGTTGTGGAAGTGGTTACGGCCCCGGTAGCCGGATTTAGTCTGGATGCCGCCAACGGCTGTGTACCCTTCACCGTCAGCGTAAGCAGTACGGCCAGCGCAAATGCCACCGCAGTCAGCTACGAGGCGCCCGGGGCTACGCCCAACGGGTCAACCTCCCCCAATCCTGTATTTACCTATACCGCTGCCGGCACTTACCAGATTGTACAAACAGTGACTAATGCTGCCGGCAGCAGTAATGATACCCTGCAAGTCACGGTAGGCGATGCACCGGCAGCCGGCTTTGAGGCCAATACCACTTTGGGCAGCCTTGACCTGTCCCTCATAGACAACAGCACCGGGGCATCCGGTTATGCCTGGAGCTTCGGGGATGGCAACAGTAGCACGGAACCCCTGCCAACGCATACTTACGCTACCGATGGGCTTTATACCATTCAGTTGATTGTCAGCAACGATTGTGGCAGTGATACCACCGCCCGGGAGGTAGAGGCCGTGACGGCACCTACGGCCGGATTTGCCACCGAGTCTACGGAAGGCTGTGCGCCTTTCACCGTTAACCTGAGTAGCACTGCAAGTGCGAATGCCGCCTCCTTTACCTACACCGCTACCGGAGCTGTACCGCCGGTCTCTTCGGATCCTAATCCGGCGTTCACTTTCCCGTCAGCGGGGTCGTATACGATCATTCAGCAGGTCAGCAATGCCGCCGGCAGCAGTACAGATACTTTGGCCATTTTAGTTGGAGATGTACCAGACGCTGGTTTTGAGGGGGCAGTTGTGCCGGGCAGCACCTTGCTTGAGGTGGAAAACAATACCCTCGGTGCAACAAGTTATGATTGGGACTTTGGCGATGGGAATGGAAGTACGGAGGCTGAGCCGACCCATACTTACACCATGGACGGTGCGTACACGGTAACCCTAATTGCGGCAAATAATTGTGGCGCGGATACCGTAGCTCAACAGATTTTCGTGATCACCGCCCCGACTGCTGAAATCCTGTCGGATACAGTCAAAGGGTGTCTCCCATTCACCGTGACCCCGGTTAGTGTAGCTTCCGCTAATGCTACCGCGCTGTCATGGACTGCTCCCGGTGCATCACCGGAAACGGCAACGGGAATGATGCCTGAATTTTTATACACCACTGCCGGTACCTATACGATCTACCTGGAAGCCAGCAACGCTGCTGGGGTAAGTATAGATTCCGCCACAGTGGAAGTCCTTGACGTGCCGGACGCTGCCTTTACCGCCAGTACGGATGGGTTTACGGTGACGTTCGACAATGCCTCAACGGGGGCCTTTGATTACAGTTGGGACTTTGGAGATGGGAATAGCAGTACGGATGCCGATCTGGTGTACACCTACAGCGCACCGGGCGATTATCCCGTTACGCTCACCGCAACCAACGACTGCGGGCAGGCCGACACAACGGTCATGGTAACCATTACGGTACCGCCGCCGGCAGCTGGGTTTGAAGTAGAAAGTACGAGCGGCTGTGCGCCCTTTGAGGTGGCTTTCACCAATACCTCCCAATTTGGAGAAAGCTTCGAGTGGCAGTTCTCCGGAGGGACCCCGGCTACTTCTACGGATGAAAACCCGGTTGTAGCCTATGAGGAAGCGGGTGTGTACAGCGTTACCCTCATTGCTGCTAATGCCTCCGGTACGGATACCATAGAGCTGCCCGGCCTGATTACGGTAGAGGCCGCCCCGCAGGCTAACTTCGGTTATACCATAGACCAGGCGACTGTCAACTTTACCAATACAGCCCTTAATGCCGATACATTCCTCTGGCTGTTTGGAGATGGCAGCAGCAGCACAGCGGTCAATCCGGTTTACAACTATGGCGCTGCCGGCTCGTTTGAGGTTGCCTTAATTGCGGGGAATGACTGTGGTGTGGATACTTTACAGCAAAGTATTGAAATTGTAGGTCAGGCTCCCGAAGCCACGATCAGCTTTGGCAATCCTGCCGGGGCTTGCGCACCACTCACATTGCAGCTGTATGCCTCAAGCCCCGAAGGTGCACCTGCAGAAGCCTGGCAGTGGCTGCTACCCGGCGGAGCCCCCGAAACAGCTGCCGGCGATACGGTCACGGTGACGTACAACGACGCCGGAACCTACAGCATCACGCTGATTGGCACTAATGCCTTTGGCGCAGATACCCTTATCCTGCTCGATACCCTCAACCTGCAAGAACCTCCGGTAGCCGGGTTTACTTATGTTGCTGAAGAGGGCGATGTTACCTTCACCAGCGTTTCAGAGGGCACGAACTTGTCCTTCGAATGGGACTTTGGTGATGGCACAACGAGTACAGACCCTAACCCTATGTATAGCTACGACATGACGGGACAGTACACCGTATCCCTGACTGTTGCCAACGCTTGCGATACCGTAACCTTCAGTGAAGTGCTCGATATCATGATCACTTCAACAGGCGAGTGGGTTGACCTCGAGGCCTTCAACGTCTTTCCTAATCCGACCGGTGGCCGTTTTACGGTTCAGGTCGTTGCCCCGCCTTCTAAGCACCTGCACTGTCAGCTTTACAACCTGATCGGTCAGCAGTTGAAAGACTATCAATCCGACTTCCAGTCGGGTTACTGGCAACAGGAGATTGACGGCAACGAGCTACCGGCAGGGGTTTATTTGCTGGAAGTACAAATCGGTCAGCAGCGCGCTTACCGGCGGGTGGTCATTGAGTAGGCTTAAGCCCCCGGGCAAACTAAAAAAGCTGCTCCGCGTATGTTCGGGGCAGCTTTTTGTTTGCTGTGATAGGAGCCGCCAGATTTACTGCTTTTTCAAGGGCACCAGCCAGTTTTGCGGGGCAAACGGGTCAATCGTTTGCTGCTCCAGAGGGGCTTCAGTGACAATCATGGGCTGTGGCGGCCTTCGGTTGTACCGCACCCTCACATCTGCCCGGACCGTTGGATTTTTCATGCCACGGCGCTTGGCTTCTTCGGCCAGGTACTGGCTCAATTGTATGATGTTGTAGGGGTCATTGGTCAGGTGCTTGAGCTGATTGAAAGAAAGGAAAGCTTCGTGTGTTACCGGTTGGGGCTGCCCGTTGGGCAAATCCTGTATTGTCATTTCAAAGCGGTCTACCGCACGGGTTTGCATTTTCATCCGCCAGGAAAAGCGTTCGGCAATGCCTGACCATTCCGGGTTGTCGGTAAAAAGCAGGTACCGAAAAGGGAAGAGCAGCTGAAAAGCCAGGAAAAACCCGAGCCCCGTTGCGATCCATTTTTTTCTCCAGTCCCAGGTAGCGGCAGCAGGCTTGGGCCGGTCTTTTTTTCTGACGGCAGGAGCGCCGGTGAGACGATTCATGAAATGCGCGGTGCGCTCCGGGTCGAAAAAAACGACCGTACAGGCAATCATAGTAAACGGGAATATGCCGATATCATCGAAGAGGTAAAAGTGGTTGGTCAGATTGAAAAACAGTACGAACACGACCGCCACCGCCCGGGTCGGCTTGTAGAGCAGCAAAAAACCAATGAGCAGGTCATAGCCCACCCCCCCGTAGGTGAAGAACGCATTCAGAAGGGGCATGTCTCCCACTCCTTTGGCGATCAGTGCGGATTCGGCGATATTGCCGCTAAGCCACTCCCGGTCGAGCTTCATCACGCCGCCGTAAAAATAAACCAGGAATACCATAAACCGGAACACATAGATTTGCCAGGATTCAACGTAAGGGGGCACCGGCTTTGCGCGAAACCGGTTGCGCAAGCTGTAGCAGCGCTCCGAGTCTACGAAAGCGAAGAGCAGGGCCAATAGCATGAACAGGTACAAATGGTTGTTAAACAGGGTTTTATCAATCAGCGTGAAATAACTGAAGCTGATGAAGAAAAAGCCACTTGCCCATCGGGTGAAAAGGCCTGCCGTCATGAGTACAGCAGATAGGAGCATCAACCATTGAATGCCCCTTAGCAGGTCCACCGGCAGAGGTTGCACAAATTCAAAGTAAGGGTAGGAGAACAGTATTTCAGGCCCTGCCATAAACTGGAAAGCATAGTCGATACGGATATAATACAGGCATTGATACACCATAGCGGCTCCGAACAAAAGACGGAACAGGCTGAGTGTGGAGGTATGTATGGGGGAGAAGAGAAAGGGGTGTATTTTCTGTGTCATAAATGTAGGGTTTTTAGGCTTGTTGACCTTCAAATGTCAAATTTGCGACAAACAAGTTAGTGTTTTAAGAAAAATTAAATACTTTTGGAGCGAAAGTTTTCCAAATTTCCCCCCTAGGAGTGCTAATTACGCATACTATTACCGAAAGTAACTTGGACAAATCAGGCTTTGTGCGGCTGTTGTAGCATCGCGCAGGTCCTGGTATGGTATAAAGAACAGAAAAGTGAGCGACTTGCTATGAACACCTATTCAATTGGTTTTTTACGTTTTTTCAGCCTGGCTCTTATCCTTGGGTTATTAGGTTGCCAACAGGAGCCCGCAGTGACTGCCGATGGCCCGCTGTTTGAGTTGCTGACTCCGGATCAGACAGGGGTGAACTTCATCAATAAAATAGAAGAACAACCCAATGGCTTCAACCACTTGCATTGGGATCATATCTACTCTGGCGCTGGTGTGGCCGTAGGGGATATTAACAACGATGGCTTACCTGATCTCTTTTTCGCCGGGAACATGGTAGGTGATGCTCTTTACCTCAATAAAGGCGATATGCAATTTGAAGACATCACTGCCGCTGCTGGTATTTTGCAGGATCGGCAGTGGTCGGCCGGGGTGACAATGGGCGATGTTAATGGAGATGGCTTCCTCGATATTTATGTCTGCCGCATGGGGCCTACGATCAATTCCGATAACATGCGCAACCGCCTGTACCTCAATAATGGCGACAATACCTTCACCGAGCGTGCGAAAGAGATGAACCTGGCGCACGGCGGTTATTCCATACAATCTACCTTTTTTGATTACGATAAAGATGGCGACCTGGATATCTATCTGGTCAACCAGCCGCCGAACAGCCGCCTGATTTCACGTTTCAACCTGGATGTGACGACGATGGGCGAGGTGATTACCGATCGCCTTTTTCGCAATGATGGGGATACCTTTACAAGCGTCACCGAAGAAGCAGGGCTGTTCAACAACGCTTATGGCCTGAACGCCATAGCCAGCGACCTCAACGACGATGGCTGGCCGGATCTCTATGTATCCAATGACTACGGCGAGCCGGATATGATGTACATCAACAACCAGGATGGCACCTTTACTGACCATATTCACGAAAGCGCCAAGCACATCTCCTTCTACGCCATGGGCAGCGACGTAGCGGACTTTAACAACGATGCTTTGCCGGATATTGCAGTGGTTGATATGGCTTCTTCCGACCACTTCCGTTCCAAAACCAATATGGGTTCCATGCAGCCAGAGGTATTTTGGGCCAGTGTAGCCAACGGCAAGCACTATCAGTACATGTTCAATACCTTGCAATTGAACAATGGCAATGGCTCCTTTAGCGATATTGGCCAACTTGCGGGCATCTCCAAAACCGACTGGAGCTGGAGTATTCTGCTGGCCGATTTTGATAACGATGGCTGGCAGGATATCTCGATAACGAATGGGATTCAGCGCGATATCCGCAACAACGACTTTCTGAATAAAGTACGCCAAATGGCTAAAGCCGGGCAAAAGGAATTTCGCGTAATGAACCTGGTTAACATGGTACCTTCGAACCCTTTACCCAACTATTTCTACCATAATCAAGGCGACTTCACCTTTGAAAATAAGGCGGCAGATTGGGGTATGGATGACCCCAACTTTACTCATGGTGCAGCCTACGCTGACTTTGATCTCGATGGTGACCTGGACATGGTGATGAACAGCAACGACATGGAAGGCCTAATCTACGAAAACCGCTGGGGCAACGCCCGCCACTACCTGCGGGTGAAACTGACGGGGGACGCTCAAAACCGGCAGGCTTTAAATTCCAAAGTGACCATCAAATACGGCGATCAAGTACAATTAAGGGAAGCAACCTTTACAAGAGGTTACCTTTCGGCCAGCGAACCCATTCTGCACTTTGGTCTGGGTGAAGCGGCGAAGATTGATGAACTCACCATAAGCTGGTTCGACGGCACAGAAACGGTCCTCCAAGACGTTGAGGCCGACCAGTTGCTCAGCGTGGACTACAAGAAAGTGGAGCGGAGTACGCCTCAGGCCGAGCTTCTGCCTGAGCCGCTCTTTGCCGTTGCAGAAGCCCCTGCCTTCCGCCATCAGGAAAATGATTTTGACGACTACAGCCGCGAAATACTGCTGCCCCACAAGCAATCCACCAACGGACCCGCCTTAGCTTCTGCCGATGTTAACGGAGATGGGAAAGAGGACTTCTATGTAGGCGGAGCCGCCGGGCAAGCGGGCGTACTCTTTTTGCAACAAGCCGACGGCACCTTTGCGCCAGCCCCTCAGCAACCCTGGTCCGCAGACCTGGGGCATGAGGATGTGGGCGCGCTCTTCTTCGATGCCGACGGGGATGCAGATGCTGACCTGTATGTAGCCAGCGGCGGCAGTGAGTGGGCACCTGGTTCTCAGCGTTATGCCGACCGTTTGTACCTGAATGACGGGCAGGGGCATTTCAAAGCTGCTCCTTCAGGAACGTTGCCAACACTATTTGAAAGCGGGCAGGCCGTAGCAGCCGGAGATTACGATAGCGATGGGGACCTGGACCTCTTCATCGGCGGGCGTATTGTGCCGGGCAAGTATCCTGCACCTGCCAATAGCTACCTGCTGCGCAATGACAAAGGCAAGTTTACGGATGTCACCGCTGAGGTGGCGGAAGGGCTCAACCCCATGGGCCTGGTGACGGATGCCATTTTCTCAGATTACGACAACGATGGGGATGCTGACTTGCTGATGGTCGGGGAGTGGATGCCGTTTACTGTGCTGAACAACAATAGCGGCGTATTCGAAAACCATACCGCGCAGTCAGGCATGGCACAAACCGGCGGCTGGTGGTGGAGTATTGCCGAAGGGGACTTCGATGGAGATGGCGATATGGACTACATGGCCGGCAACCTGGGCAAGAACGCTAAGTTTAAAGCCTCTGCCGAAAAGCCCTTCCTGGTCTATCAAAGTGATTTTGATGAGAACGGCAGCAACGATGTTGTATTGGCGGGCTACTACAAAGGCAAACAGGTGCCTGTGCGGGGCCGGGAGTGCTCGTCTGAGCAAATGCCGTTCATTGCGGAGAAGTTCCCCACTTTTGAAGGTTTTGCCAGTGCTTCTCTGGAAGACATCTACAGTCAGCAATCCCTGAAGAAAGCCAACAAGCGCGAAGTGCACAGCTTTTACAGTACCGTTTTTATCAATATGGGCAACGGGCAGTTTGAGCAGCACAAGCTGCCTGTTCAGGCTCAATTTGCCCCCGTTCAGGATATTAAGGTTACAGATATTGATCAGGATGGTAATCTGGATGCTTTGCTGGTTGGCAACTTGTATGGCGCTGAGGTGGAAACCGTACGCTACGATGCCGGTACCGGGCTCTGCTTAATGGGGGATGGCATGGGGGGCTTCCGAGCACTTACGGTACAAGAGAGTGGCTGGTATACTCCGCATGATGCTCGCCGCATTGCGCTGCTGAACGGCAAAATACTGATCGCTAACAATAATGATCAGCTGCAGCTGTTCGAGCCACGTGGCAGGGTCAGGCTTCAATAACCAAACGGTTGCTGTAGCTTGGGTTTAGTTTAAACCAAATCAGATAGATTATGAATTTTTAATTTCAAAATTTGGATTAGTTTTCTGGATTGCTATATTTGGGTTAATAAGTGCTACACATACCTTTTAGTTAGTAATCATCCGTACTACAACAATTCGAACAGACTGATTTCCAATCGGTCTTCTCCCCCCCCCTTACTGTGTTTTTCGAACTTGAAGCATAAGCTTTCAAGGGATATTGTATTTATTATTCAACAAATTGATATAAAATGAAGTATGATTACTTTTTTAGACAAGCCCCCGTTTGGAGCCTTGTCCTATTGTTTATAGCTGGTTTCGGCTTGATAAGCCTGCAGGCGCAGGACATCATCCATCCCACTAGCGGCACCTCGATCGAATCAGTGCCTTGTGGCACAACATTAAACTACTACGACTCCGGTGGCGCGTCAGGTAACTATTCAAGTAGCGAAAGCGGTAGCGTGTACTTCTGCCCGGGTACGCCAGGAGAATCGGTTACGATCAGTTTCAGTAGTGTGGATATTGAAACAAGGGGTTCGTCTCCTGGCTGTTGGGACTTTTTAACCATTACAGATGCTAATGGCACCTTGGTTAATGGTTGTGGCGAGCAATCCGGCAGTGGGGATGTTGCGGGTCCTGGTGCGGATGATATTACGCCAGGTTCTTCCTTTACTTCCACCGCTACGGACGGCTGCCTGACCGTTCTTTTTGATTCAGATTCCTCACAGTCTGAACCCGGCTGGGAAGCTACAGTGTCTTGTGGCGGTGGCGGCACTTGCAATGACAACGAAGTAGTCGTAGACATGGCTGACTCCTTCGGCGATGGCTGGAATGGCAATATACTAGACATCGTAGATGAGAATAACAATACCGTGGCTTCTGCTACGATTACAAGTGGATCCAGTAACTCAGAATCCTTCTGCCTGCCTGACGGCTGCTATACGGTAAACGTAGATGGCGGTCTTTTCCAGAATGAAGTAAGCTGGGATATCTCTGTCAATGGAGACAATCTGCTTAGTGGCGGTGCCCCTGAAAGCGGCCTGGAACTAGCCATTAACAGCCCCTGTACACCACCAACACCCGAAAATACTACTTGTACGAATGCAATACCTGCCATGCTTGGCATCAATGAAACGGAAACGGTCGATACAGGCAACGGCGCGGAAAACGGATGTACATTCCCGGTAAGCGGAACGGCAGACGATGCCCGGTGGTTTACCTTTACACCTGCTCAGACCGGTGAGTACACTATTGGGTCCTCCGGCTACACGTCTGCTGATACCCGGCTTTCCATTTATACCGGTAGCAACTGTAGTACCCTGAGCTGCTTTGCCAACAACGATGACGTCAATGGATTGGCGGACGCTGCCTCTGAAGTCACAGCTTGCCTTCAGGCCGGTACGACTTACTATATCGAGTGGGACAATCAGTGGTCTATTGCCTCCTTCGATTGGGCGATTTCCTATAACGGTCTGGGAGACTGCGGCCCTGATGGTGATCTGCCTGCTCCATGGACCGCCAATGACATCGGAAACGATGGCAATGGCAATGATTATGGTTTTGATAGCGGCACCTTTACCGTAACCGGTGGAGGAAGTAACGGCTACAGCAACAGCAATGACAATACGGCTTACGCCAGTCAGACCCTCTGCGGTGGCGGTTCCATTACCGTTAAGATAGAAGACGTTTCCGGCAATGGTTTCGGAGGGGTTGCCATTCGTGAGAGCACGGCTCCCGGAGCCAAGCAGGTTATGCTGTTGTCCAATCAATCGTCTGTTTTGCCCTGGATGACCCGGACTACGACGAATGGGCCGAACAACTTCACGCCACACTGGCGCGCACATACCTTCTGGTTGAAATTGGAACGCATCGGGAATTATATCCGGGGTTACGCCAGCACTACCGGCAATAGCTTCTCCCTGGTTGCGCAGACTTACCTGCCTATGGATGCATGCGTGCAGGTGGGCATGGTCACAGCCAATATCGGTGGCGGACAGACGACCGTAACTTTCAGTAATGTAACGGTTGTTGGCGGTGGTCCGGCATTAGCTGCCGATGAGACAACCGCAGCGGCACTGACCGATCGCGATAAGACCACAGCGCCTGGCGTACGAAGCTTCGGGCAAACTACTAAGGTAGACGCAGCCCACTTGTTCCCGAACCCGACTTCTGACCGCATTACCGTTGCGTTACCTACTGCACAGCCAGTAGCAGCAACACTTACATTGCGCAATCAGCTGGGCCAGATACTGGAGAGCCGTCAGGTAGAAGCGGGGCTGTTCCAAGCCGATTGGAACGTCAGTCAGCTTTCTGGGGGCGTGTATTATATCGAAGTCCGCTACGAAGGGCAGCAGCCTCAGGTTCTGCGCTTTGTGAAGACGAATTAATAACGGATTTTTTGTAGCATCTAAGCCCTCTGATCGCCTAATGTGGTCAGGGGGCTTTTGTATTTCAATACCAACCCTTTTTATATTGATGTCGTCTTTCTGGTGTTAAGGTTTTCTGACGCCGCAGCGAATGGCGGATTGGTACGTTCTGAAAACATACTAAAACCAAAATAGCACCATACACCCGACTGAAATGAAACGACTCCAATTTTTGCTGGGGCTTTTAGCCCTGCCGCTACTGTCCTTTGCCCAAAAGCACACCATCAGTGGTTATTTGCGCGACGCCACCTCCGGTGAGCCCCTCATCAGCGCTAATATTTACGACTACTATTCCGATCAGGGGACCGTCACTAATGTCTATGGTTTCTACAGCCTGACGCTGCCGGCAGATTCTGTAGGCCTCAACTTTTCTTACATTGGGTATGAGCCAGCCGCCTACACCTTTTTGCTGCAGCAGGACACCACGCTGAATATTGATTTGGGCGGGGCCGTACAGCTGGAAGAAGTAGTGGTAAGGGCCTCCCGTCAGGGTGAAAAAATCGAAGAGCGCAGCCAAATGAGCCAGGTGACGGTGCCGGTGGAGCAGATTAAAATGGCCCCGGTACTGCTCGGTGAAACCGATATCCTCAAGACCCTGCAATTGCTGCCCGGCGTACAATCGGGTGGGGAAGGGCAGACCGGGCTCTACGTGCGCGGTGGCAGCCCTGATCAAAACCTGGTACTGCTCGATGGTGTGCCTATATACAACACCTCTCACCTGTTGGGCATCTTCTCGGTTTTCAACGCCGATGCCGTCAAGAACGTCACCCTGACCAAAGGCGGCTTCCCGGCGCGCTACGGTGGGCGCCTGTCTTCCATCCTGGAAATCAACATGAAGGAAGGCAACCTGCAGGAATGGCATGGGGAGGGCGCTATTGGGATGATCAGTTCCCGGCTGACTCTGGAAGGCCCCATCAAAAAAGACAAAACCTCCATTCTCGTCTCCGGCCGGCGGACGTACGCCGATTTGCTGTTTCGGCCTATTGTGGCTTTGGCCAATCAGCAGTCTGAGGAGGACGTCAAAATCAAGCTGCATTTCTATGACTTTAACGCCAAATTACAGCACAAATTCAATGACAAGCACCGCCTGTACCTTAGTGCTTACCTTGGGGCAGATGTATTTTTTACGGACGTGTCTGATGACGAGGACAGCTTTGGTGGCGGCATTGACTGGGGCAACAGCATTTCTGCGCTACGCTGGAACTGGCAGATCAGTAACAAGCTCTTTGCCAATACCACTTTGACTTACAGCCGATTTCAGATTGATGTGATTGCGGAACAGAGCAGCCGTTATGAGGATGGTACAGAAGAGAGCTTTTCTGCCAACTATTTTTCCGGGATAGAAGATTGGGCGGGCCGGATTGACTTCGATTACCTGCCTGCACCGGGGCATTACGTCCGCTTTGGAGGTGGTGTGACTAACCACACCTATCGCCCGGGCGCGCTAAGCCTTGATGTAGCTTTTGATCAGGAGCGTTTTGATACGCTTATCGGCTCACAGAATGAGTTTTCCGATGAGCTGTTTATCTACGTGGAAGATGATATGCAGCTGGGCAAGCTCAAAGCCAACGTAGGCCTGCACGGCTCGGGCTTTAAGGTAGGCGATGAGTTCTACACTTCACTGCAGCCGCGTATCGGCCTCAATTACCTGTTGCCCAAAGATGTGGCCCTGAAAGCCTCTTTCGCCACCATGGCACAGTTTATCAACCTGCTGACGAGCGAGTCCTTCAGTTTGCCCACCGACTTGTGGGTACCGAGCACGGAGCGCATCAAGCCGCAGCAAAGCTGGCAGGTGGCAGCGGGCGCAGCCAAGACCTTTGGCGATGGGATAGAAGTCAGCCTGGAGGGGTATTACAAAAAAATGCACAACGTCATTTCCTACAAAGAGGGGGCCAGTTTCCTGTTTGGGCTGGAAAACGACTGGCAGGACAAAGTCACGCAGGGCGAAGGCGAAAGCTACGGCGCGGAGCTCTTCGTGCAGAAAAAGTTTGGGCGTACCACCGGCTGGCTGGGCTATACGCTGAGCTGGAACTACCGGCAGTTTGATGAAATCAACGGCGGGCGGCGCTACCCCTTCCGCTACGACCGGCGGCATGACCTCTCTCTGGTGGTCAACCACGATTTTAATGAACGCATCTCCCTGTCCGGAGCATGGGTTTATGGCACCGGTAATGCCGTTACACTCAATACTTTTGAGTACCCGATCAACTACTTTGGGTCTGATTTTTTCAGTGGGTTTTCCACCATTCAGAGTGGGGGCGAGCGCAATGCCTTCCGCATGACCGACTACCACCGCCTGGACCTTAGCTTACGCATGACGAAACAGATGAAGCGTCACGTTCGGACCTGGGTATTTGGAGTGTACAATGCCTACTTCCATCGCAACCCCTACTTTATTCTCGCTGATCGGGACCTGGTACAGCAGCCGGACGGTAGCTTCGAGGAGCAGCCGGTGTTCCGGGAAGTGAGCATATTGCCCATTATTCCATCTATTTCTTACCAATTCAAATTCTAGAACCATGCGCTATAGCCTATTTTTTGCAATCGGTCTGTTGACGGCAATCAGCTTCTCCTCCTGCGGGGAAGATGCCTTCACTCAAATTGTTGATATCGAACTGCCGGAGCATGAGCCGCGCCTGGCTGTGCATGCCCTGGCCTTTAGCGAAAGTGATGCCTTTGGTGTTCTGGTCTCCAACAGCCGTAGTGTCCTTTCGAAAGAGGAGTTCTCGGTCTTTCCGGATGCTGAAATCCAGTTTTCTGGCCCGAATGTAGATGGTGTAACTTTTTCCTATACGCCAGATGATGGCCGGCATTATACGGTGCTAAGTCCGGATTGGGCTGCGGGAGATGAAGTGTACACCCTTGATATACAGCAAGCGGATTATCCAGCGGTCAGGGCGCAGCAGCTAATGCCCAAGGCACCAATTGTTTTGGATGTCATAGTTGATGAAGAGGGAGCGCTCAGCGAGAGCGGAGAGCGACTGGATGAGATTGTCATTGAAATACAAGATGAGCCGGGTGAGCATTACTACGCACTGCAGGGCGAGGTGGAATACCAGTATGTAGATGAAAACAACGACACCATTGCTGGTTATTACACCGTCTGGCTGGAATCCAATGACCCTATCCTTTCCTACGCTGAAGTAGACCGGAGGGGGGCATTGATTTGTTCAGATGGCGCCTTTAACGGCAGTACTTACCGCTTTGCTACCTATACCTGGGAGGATCTGCCAATCGGGCTCATGTCCGGGAGCAAGTTGCGGATTCGGGTCACCAGCTTGTCGCGGGATGCCTTTCTGTACTTCCGCTCTCTGGGGCAATATTGGGAAGCAGACGGCAACCCCTTCGCAGAGCCGGTGACGGTCCACAGCAATATTGAGAATGGGTACGGGATTTTTGGGCTGGGGCATACCACTGTCTACAAGATTGACCTATAGCTCTTATTTAGGCACCCGGATCTCATATTCCTGCCCGGGGCGTACCGTTAGCCGGGAGTCGAGTAGCCAGGGGTTATACACCTTGAGCATGCGGTAGGTAGTACCGTTTTCCAGGGCAAAATCACCAAGGTTGTTGATGGTCTCGTTTACAATAATAAGCTCATAATTGTCGAGTGGCGGGTACCCGTCTTCGGCTTCCAGATAGAAACCAAAGTCGGCGGGGCGGCTCAGGATTTCTTTGATAGCAACGAGGCGGAAGATGTAGCGGCCGGTTTCTGAATTGAGGTTAAGGTCGTAGTAAGTTTTTGCCCGTTGGGTTTCAATCTCATCTTTGATATTGCCATAACCAGCGTTGTAGGCAGCGGCGGCTGTAGTCCAGCTACCGAAGCTCCGGTAGTATTGTTTCAGTACTTTGCAGGCCGCTTCGGTGGCTTTTTCGTAATGATAGCGCTCGTCCACTTCGTTGTTGACCTCCAGGCCATGCTCCCGGCCCGTAGCGCTCATGATTTGCCAAAGGCCGCGGGCGCCCGCCGGAGATACCGCATTGCGCAGGCTGCTTTCCGCTACAGCGAGGTATTTGAAGTCTTCGGGGATGCCTGCTTCAGCCAGCTTTCTTTCAATCATAGGGAAGAACTTGTAGGTGCTCTTCAGGTTCAGCAGGGTACTACTGTGCCAGTAGGTATTGACGAGCAGCTCCCGGTCGAGGCGCTCCCGCACGTCGAAATTGTCCATAGGGAGGAGTTCGCCCGCAAAGTCAAATTCGCGGTCCAGGTCTACGGGCTTTACAACCTGTGGAATGTCCGTATCCGGCCGGTAGGCCCGGCTTTCATCTTCCGGCTTATCAGATGAGGTAAAGATAGCGATGCCTAAAAAGGCAGCTAAAGCAATATTGAGATACTGCAGATGGCGACTGTTCATGGGTAACACGTTTTCAGCAAAAGGAATAATTAGATAAGATACACCTTTCCTTTGATTTTTACAACCGGCTTATTATTTACGGGGCTGCTTATAGATGGGCACCGTGGAACAGGGCTCTCCAAACATAATGCTTTTGGCAACGGGCCGCAGGCGCTTGGTCAGCTCCAGGTAAGCCTGTGGCGGGATCGCCTTACCGTCGGTGCAACCTTTGAGGATAACCCGCTGATCCTGATAAGGCGCCATATCCAGGCTGCTCAGTTTTTGGGTGAAGTAAGTGCGGTAATAGTCTTCAGCGGTACCCTGGAAAACATCCTTTGCATGAGGGGCGGCATGGGCCGAAATGAGCATGTACGCCCACATGGGGATGATGGCATCCGTGGAGCAGTCGACCAGCAATACCTTGCCTTCGTACTGCGCCCAGTCGTGGGCCTGCATAGCTTCCCGGAAGTCCTTTTCCTTGAGCAGCAGTTCCTTAAACAGGTAGTCCTTAATGTCCATTTCAGCCAGCTCAGCGTCTGGCCAGAATGTTTCCAGCTTTAGGGTGATCAGGCCGCTGCTGGCTACTTTATTAACGAGTGGTGGGTTGGTTGTACTCATGTTGCTATTCCTCTTCATTCAGGTTGTCGCCTTCGGCGATGTCTTCTTCAATGGGCGCTTTTTCGCCAATTTCGAAATCGGCTTCTTTAAACTCTTTGGGCTTAGGCAGGTCCTCCAGGCTTTTCAGGCCGAAGTAGTCCATGAATTTGGAACTTGTGCCGTAGAGCAATGGCCGGCCGGGCCCTTCATCACGCCCTGTAATTTCAACAAGCTCCTTTTCCAATAGTTTTTGTACGGAGTAATCGCAACTGACCCCACGGATTTTTTCCATCGTCGATTTGGTGATCGGCTGCCGGTAGGCTATGATGGACAACGTTTCCAAGGCTGCTCTGGACAGGCGCTTCCGGGTGGTCTGCCGCAAAAAAGTACCCACCGTATTGTGGTAGGCGGGCTTGGTCAGGAACTGATAGCCCCCTGCAATCAGGGCAAGCTCAAAGCCGTAGTGGTCCTGCGCGTACCGTTCCTGAAGGGCGGTGATGTTTTCCATCAGCGCCTCGTCCGTAAAGGTAGCCTCCAGCACCGCTTCCAGGCAGTCGCGGATTTCCTTCAGCGTGATGGGCTCATCCGAAACAAAAATAAGGCTTTCGATATGTGGAATGATTGGGTCCAAACTGATCATTTTTGCGAAAATAGGTGAACCCGGCCGGTTTTACAAGCATTGCCGCTGCCGGGCATTCTGAAAATCGAGAGAACGTACCAGCCGCTTGTAGGTCAGCTCATTGGCGAAAGGGTTTTCGGTGGCCGTAGCGGTCTGAAAAATGAAAGCAGCATATCCGGACAACCCGTTTTGTGCATAGGCAATATCAAGTAGGCACTCGATGAAAGGCAGGGACTGTTCCGGGTGTTGCTGCGCCTGTTGTTCCAGCGCAAGCTGCCGGTAACTTTTGATCTGTTCCGTTGTGGGGTGGTCGAACTGTATCGCATTCCAGCCGGGCCGGTCGCCCACGTAGCGGGCCGCAAACTGATCGCCTTCCCGGAGTGGCAGCCCGCTGGGCAGGATCGGTTGGGCCAGCGGAGGCAGTACCTCCCGGCCACTGTAAGACTTATCGTTGATTTTGAAGCTGTAGCGGACGGTGGTTTGGTCATCATGCTGATAAATGCCTTCGACCCGGCATTCTGTTGGTTTGCCATGATAGCGGATCAGCTCGGCGCGTGCCTCCGGATCGGTTGTCTCTTCTTTCAGGCTACGCCCCACGATGGTGACCGCCGTTACGGCAAGTGCCAGCAGCAGTACAAAAACCAGCGTTTGCTTCCAGTGCTTCTGCTC
Organism: Phaeodactylibacter sp.; assembly: GCF_040219495.1. Classification (GTDB taxonomy): domain Bacteria; phylum Bacteroidota; class Bacteroidia; order Chitinophagales; family Saprospiraceae; genus Phaeodactylibacter. The sequence continues at coordinate 42,170 of NZ_JAVJSK010000011.1, forward strand.
CAGAAGGCGGCGGGCTTTGTTGCGGGGCGTATCCACTTCCTTGTCCATACGGAAGCCGTAGAAGAACTTCCCGTTCTTACGCTCAATATCAATATGAAACAGCTCATCATCCAGAAAAAGGGGATAAGAGCGGGTGTCAAAGACTTTAAAGTCAATCAATACCACCTTTTGATTGCAGTACACCATGAGATGCCCTTCCCGAATGCTATGGAAAAGCCCGACCGTATACCGTTGCCCGGTATCGCTGGCGTATGTCCAGGTGAGTTGGTGTGGTAGCATCGTTCTAAAGGTACGAAGCCAATGGGAAAAATGCTATGTCTTCTGCTTGTTTGACCTGGGTTTAACAATCTTACCGGACAAACAAGGTTTTCAAAGGGACATCCACGCCGAAACTCAGGAAAAAGCGGGTCGACTGCAGGGTGATCTGCTCGCCCTGCAGTTCCCGGTATTGGGGCCCGTATTGAGCGCCAACCCCCGTGTAGAAGGGAGAGTTCTTGAAATTATAGTGCAGTTGCAGCCCTGGCCTGAAGACGTTTTTGAAGGTCAGGTCCGTTTCTCCAAACTGGGTGTCGCCCGGCACATAAGTAAAAAAGCTGCCCAGGTCAATCAGGCTCAGGAAGAGGGAAATCGAGTGCCCGTCCAGCTGCTTGGTCTGAAGGGTCGTCTCGTTGATCTCGATGTGGCGTTTGCCCAACCTCCGGCTAATGGAAAACCCAATGGGCATGGTTGGCATGACATTGATGAAGGTCTCTTCTGTATTGCTGCTGTTTTGTTCCCAGGTTTCCTGCCCGGTGGAGGCACCGAGGTAGGCATTCAGGGCTACGGTTACGTCCTTTTTCCGTTTGAGGCGAGAACTGCCCGGCGGGTCAGCAATACCCTCCATCAGGCTTTGGACTTCATTGGTAGATTGGGCATCAACGAGCCCGGCAATGAAGTAGCCGTACTCAGTGAGGAAGCTCAGAAATTCGCTCAATTCCTTCTGCCCCGATGGGTCGCCCTGAAATACCGGCGCCAGACTGGTAAACAGGCCCAGCGTTGCCCCCATCGCCTGCCGATGGTCGCGGCGGTTGAGGTGGTACACCATATCAAGGAGTTTTTGGGAAATCTCAGGTACCGGCTTGAGCCTGGGGTTGCTCTCTACCAATGGCAGCAGCTGCCCGTTGTTGTTGGGGTCAACCATCAGCGGGAGTTCGAGAATTCGGTTGAGGGTATTGACCACAAAAGCGGCTTTGCGGTAAAACAGCAAGGTGTCCTGCTCAATCGTCAGCGTATCTGGCGAAGTGAGGGCAGGCAGGTCCGCTACGGTCAGCTGCACCAGCTGTGCCAGCCCGTCCGGTGAAATGTCGCGGATCTGCTTGACCTGCCGCATACGTTGGTATAGTAGCCCGAGGAAGGCCGGCCGGAGGTCAGAGTCATTCAGTGCACTGTCCAGCACCGGGCGTTCTATCCACATCCGAACCGGGTCTGAAGAGCGCAGGCAGTAAGTCAGTTGAGACACCGACTCGGTCAGAAAGAGCATAGGCTCTGCATTGCGCTGCAGTTGGTAGGGTACAGCTGCGTAGGAGGTATCGACGTTGCGGAGTTCGGTTTTTAAATTGCTCAACTCATTTTTGAGCTGCTGCACCTTGAAGACGAGCCCGGAGTAGGGGTGTGCGGGCTGTTGCCCGAGCAGGTAGATACTGATCGGGTGCTGAGGGGGCAGTTCGGCATCCTCGCCCATGATCCTTTCGTTGAGTGAGAAGAGCCGCTCTTCGATGGACTGCAGTTCTTCCTGCCACTCGCGGATAAGCCCCTGACGGGTGACCTTGCGCGACAGCAGCTCAATGCGCACCGCCGGGCTGTTGATATCGTAGGGCTCACTGAGCATATTGCCGAGGACCTGGAAAGCCAGCCCTTGCTGATAGCTCAGGCTGTCCCGGTTACCCCAATAGGCTTTGGTGTTCTCTACGGCAATAAAGAGGGTCTGCCGCTTGAGTTCGAGGTTCTGGTAGACCCGGGCGTCAAGTTCTTTGGGCAGCACTTTGTATTTCCACTCATTGAGCCTGCGATGGTAGAGGGTCAGGTCAGCCACCCAGTTGTCCAGGAGATCGGCCAGGGTTTGGTCTTCGTACCATGCGCCGTCCAGCCGGCGGGCAATTTCCAAACCGGCAGCAATGAGCATGCGTTCGGTGGGCTCCTCCGCAAAGTAGCGGTCGTATGTGGGCACACTCCGGATACCCATGAGGTAAGCGCTGTCGAGGCGCCCCTGCAACAGATAGGGCAGGAAGTTCAGCCGGTAGCCCTCGGCCTCGTCGCTCATCAATGTGCCCAGGTTGTATGCCGGCTTAAAGAGGTAAGAGAAATGGGGGGTTGCTCCCTGAACGGTTGTACTGTCTGTACTGGACCGCCTTCGGTTTTCAATGGCTTGCAGGCTGTCTTCCAGAATGTTCTCCGCCTCATTCAGGCCCAGGTAGATTGTGCTCAGCAGATTGGTGACGGTTTTCGTTTTAGCGTGCAGCTTGTCGAAACCGGAGCCCTGCTTCATGGTATCGGCAAGGGTGAAGTTGAGTTTTTTCCCATTTTCTTCGTAATTGCTGAAAAGGTTGCGGTGGGTAACACTCATGACGTCGCCCAAAGGTATCTCGTTCTGCGAAAGCCCGATGATGGTATAGACGGTCAGCAGGTTGTACATAATGGGGTCAGTCTGCAAGGCTTCAAACCGCTCGTCTTCCAGCAGGATAATGGGCAGGCGGACGCTCAAGAGCTGTAAGTCCTGATAGAAAGCACTGCGCACCCGGTCCAGGAAAGACTGGGAATAGCTGAAGCTGGTACTGCTGACTTCGCTGAACACCGTTGGGAACAGGAGTTTGACGGGCGGGACTTCCTTTTCCAGGAAGCGGTCGAGGAAGTTGGTGGCGACTTCCTGTTGGGCCCTTTCGAGCACAAAGTGGAACACGCCCTCCAGCAGTACGCTGGTGTTCACCATTCCGTTATCGATGTTTCGGTTGCTGGTTTTAGCAGCGCTCTTCAGTGCCAGCCGGCTCTCTACCGGTGGAATGGTGTACCGCTGCAGGGCTTTGGAAATTGAAAGGTAGTCAGCCATAGTCTGGCCTTCATTGCTCTTTAAAGCGCGGGCCATTTGCTCTCTGGGCGCTCGTTGCAACCGGGTTCTTTGTGCTTTGTACCTGGCCATAGACAGGCTGTCCGGTACTTCTGCGTACTGCTTCAGCTGTCTGAAGGGGAGCCACTCTGCCAGCACCTGATTGTGTTGGTAGTGCTCAGCGGTCTTGAGCAGTTCTGCTGCCGTCTCACTTTGGGGCATATCAGAGGCATCGTACTGCTGCAGGATGGCCATCGTATTCGCAAAAGCCTGGGCGATGGAATCGGCGTTGAGGCTGTCTACCGGTTGCTCCAGCAGGCGTTTGGCTTCCACGAGCCTTGCGGCGTCCTCAATCAGGCTTTGACCCTGCAGGCCTGTAGCAAAAAGCCCGCTAAGCAAGCAGAGGGCCAGGGTTCGGAATAGGTAAGGCATAGTGTTTCGCTTGGTCATTGGATAATAGGGGTTGAATCTTTTTTTACACGGGCCCAGTCGCAAAATAGAAGAAGGGCCTGCTGTACTTCCTCCGCTGTTTTGCTTTCGGCAGTAAGGCTGTTGATGAGTTGCAGGGTTTGAAGTTGTGCTTCGTCAGAAGTCGACGTGCCGAATACCAAACTGGTCCGCAGGCTGTCAGACAGGGCCTTTACTTCTGAGCGAAGGAGGAGGAATGCAGAGTCGTTGAGCATCGCCTGCCCCGCTTCCATCAGGCTGTCCTCCTTAACCCGGCAAGTGATCTTGAAATCCGTGAGGGCTTCAAGCAGCTGGGCTTCCCATCCACCCACACGAGCCCTTAGGCTGTCCATTAAAGCCAGGCTGTCCCTGACCCTGATCTCCCCAGCCGATTCACTGGTACTGGTGGGTTCGGCGCCGTGACCGCAACTGACTGCACCCAAACAAAGGCATAGTGCTGTGGTAAGAAGTCGATACCGAGCGCTTGTTGGGGTTTTGCTTTTGGTGCGAACGCCGGCAGGTGTTGTTCTGATCAAGGTTCGATGAGGGCGCATTGCCATAGTTACGCGACCGGCCTGCCCGTACCGCTTTGGCTGTGGGCTTTGGCCACCGGAGTCCGCACGAGATTTTGGCAGGCCGGAGCGGAACGCTGAGCGGGGCGAAAATTGACCAGAGCTGGCCGAAGTGTGAAATCCAGACAGGTTCTTACTCATGAGTCCTCTTTTTCATTGGAAGGGATTTGGCGCTCCACAAAATCATTCAGGGTCTGGTAGGCTGATTTGAAATCTGCAACCGTTCCGGCTGATTTTATCAGGTCAGAGAGGAGTTGCATCAAGCGGATATGGTCTTCGTTGCTCTGTACGCTGTTTTCCCGCAAATGCTTGCGGTAGTCGGCAAGCAGGAGGGTGAAGGATTCTTCGAGAATGATTAGTTCTTCATCGCTTTCCAGGTCATGCCCTGCTTCGGTGAGGGTGCTCTTTGTTTGCCGCAGTGCCCGCCTGACTTTGAGGAGTTCATCCAGCATTTTTTGGTTCCAGACGGAAGTGTCAGCCTGATTGGAAAAGGCCTGTAGTTTGGAAAGGAGGTTGTCTTTCAGAAACAAAAGCAGGTGTTCCACTTTGTCCAGAAAGTGACCGGTTTCCGTTTCCGGCGCCATTTTAACGGCAACAATAGCCTGCAAAAGCTCATGGTTGTCGTACTCTACCGCATGTGCCCAAAGCGCTTCGTTATTGAAGTCTTTCTCCAGTTGAGCGATTTGCGCCTGTGTTTCGGATAGACGGGTACCCTCCTCTGTATCAGTGCTTTGGATGTTTTGAAGCTTGGAAATACAGGATTGGTGAATATCCCGGAGTAAAGTAATGAGTGTTTCGTTTTGAGCTGGCATGGGGCTGGGTTTTATGAATTGGGCAGTGGGTCATGCCCGCTACCATTACCGAAAAATAGTTATTTTTCTGAAAAGAACTGCTACTGCATCATCAACAGTAGGGTTCTGTGCCTTTGTTGAGGGGGGAGCCCGAAATTAAGTTAGGCGGAAGCTACGTAGTTTTTAGCAGAGATACCAGACGATAGGAGCTCTTAGCTTTCCAGTCTTCTGGCCATGAACCAGACTTCGTCCTCATCGGTAGGATGGCCATTGTAGTTGACTGTGATTTCTTCGCCGGCTTTCAGGGAGCGTAAGGTCATAAAGTGGAGGGCCTGCTCGTCAAAGTCGGGCAGGTATACGGCATTGGGCGTGTAGCTGTGATTGTAGAGCGATCCATACCCTAGCGCGATAGCGCAGGCATTCTCCTGCTCACCCCAGAGAAAGTAATAGTCATACAGCCCGGTTTGGTCGAGATGTTTGAGGTGCTCCCTGGGCATCACAATAACGGGGCATATTTCCAGTAAGGCTCTTTCCGGCACCTCGGCTGCTGTGAAGACTCCGCGACCGCCTAAGTCACTTGCTGCGTAGTATAAAGAAGGGATTCGCTGCATGATTATTCCGTTACCCTTGACAGCCCCATCGCCTTAATCATCCAGCGGGGCAGGGGTTTGGAAGGTTGACGCTTTTTGAGGTTAAGGTACCAGCCCAGTTTTTTCATTATGGGCACCTTATGGGTTTCCACAAATTCGATGAGGGTGCCATCGGGGTCTTCTACATAACTGAAACGGCCTGCGGCCTCGCCCATATCGAAGCTGTTGCTGCTGTCTACGGTAAAGGGGAAGCCCGCCCCGGTACACTTGGCTTTGAGTTCATCCATGTTCCGTACGTCAAAACAAAGGTGGATGAAGCCGAGGTCGCCCCAAAGGCGCTCGCCATAAATTTTACGAGGCTCCCGCCCGCCTTTTAATTGTACCAGTTCGATTTCGCTACGACCAAGCAGGGGAGCAAAAGCGCCGGCCCGCTCGGCTTTGTGCCGCAGTAACACCCGACGGACCGGATGCTGACCGCCGGGTACTTTCCCGAGGCTGGTGAAGGTGCCTTCCTCATCAAAAATGACCTCGTCGTAGCCCAGGACATCACGGTACAGCTTTAACGCAGCATCAATGTCGGAAACGCCGATGATGGCACCATAGATGCCGCCAGTCAGTTGCTTGCGGTCCTGAAACCAGTCTTGAGCTTCCACAACCTGAAAGACATTGCCGTAGGGGTCTTGGGCAAAGAAGTTGAGGGCTCCCTGCCCAACCCGGTGCACTCCGGACAAACAGATTACACCGTTAGCCTGATAATAATCATAGGTCTTTTGTGCATTGGGCGTCTTGATTTTCCCGGCGAAAATGCCGTAGTCCCCCATTTGAATATCAAAAGCAGAAGGTTGAGGCTCACGGGAGGTATACTGCCAGATTTCAAACCCACCACCACCCTGCATATTCAAAGCAAGTATCGCATAGCGGCTGCGCGGCTGCCCACCAGTGTAGGGGAGCATCAGCCCGGCTTCAGCCTTTTCCGTGAAAACGGGTACATCGGTGCCAAAGTATTTTCGGTACCACTTCCAGGCCTCGTCGGCATCTTTTACGCCTACCCCCATTTGCTGAATGCCACTGATAATATAGCTCATGTCTGATCTTGATCGTTCTTGTTATCCGATGAATACTTTGACCGGGGCTGGAAAAGAAGGACGAAATTAAGTCAAAAATTCTAAAGTCGAGTGGTCAGCTAGTCATTTTTTACAGGCGCTCCAACATGGCTTTCAGGTCGTCCTGCCAGTGGGGGATGGCGAGCCCGAATGCCGATTTGAATTTGGCCTTGTTGAGCAGGCTAAAGGGGGGGCGCTGCGCGGGCGTAGGGAAATCTTTGGTCTCTATAGGCAGTACCTCACAGGTTAGCCCTTTGGCGTCAATCGCTGCTTTCGCAAAATCGTACCAGCTGCAAACCCCTTCGTTGCTGTAGTGGTAGATGCCGTGCCATTTTTCCTGGCTTACCGTACCCATGCGGTGCAGTTGGATGACCTTGAGCATAGCATCGGCGAGGCTGCGGGCGTAGGTCGGGCTGCCAATTTGGTCAAACACCACCGTCAGCCGGTCGCGCTCCCCGCCCAGGCGGAGCATCGTTTTGACAAAATTGTGCCCGAAGGTGGAGTACACCCAGGACGTGCGCACAATCATGCTGTGGTCGTGGGCCTCCAGGGCTGCTTTTTCTCCGTCCAGCTTGGTTTGGGCGTAGACGCCTTTGGGCTCGGTGGGGTCGTCTTCCCGTAGCGGGCGGTTGAGGCTGTTGTGGTAGACGTAGTCGGTGGAGAAGTGGATAAAGGGGGCACCATGCTTATGGCATTGAGTGGCCAGGTGCTGTACGGCGGTGACATTAACGGCTTTCGCCAAATCAGTCTCCGTTTCGGCTTTGTCCACGGCCGTATAAGCTGCGCAATTGATACAGTAATCCGGCTGCTGCTCGTTGAAGAACTTTTCGACCGCATCACCATCGGTAATGTTCAGTAAGGTCCGGTTGGTGAAGATAAATTGTATATCGGAGCGCTGTGCGGCCAGTACCTGCAGTTCGCGCCCTACCTGTCCGTTGGCGCCGGTGACGAGTATTTTTGCCATGGGGTTGTGCGTATTTGGTTCGAATGGCTAAAGATAGCAAAACTTACCGGGCAACCGGGCTTAGCGCCTTCCACAAAACTACGACAAAAGGCGCTGCAATAGCCACCCAGTAAATGAGTTGAAAGGTACGGTGCCGGTAAGCGGAAGGCGTGGCAGGTTTTTGTGCCTGCTCCACAAATACGCCGATGTTATACAGCAGATTGGCAATGCCCATATAGATCAGGTAAATCACGATGAGGAAGAGGACCTGCCGGGGCTGCACCTGAAAGGCTTCTCCGGTAAAGGCGGCTACCCGCCACCGCATGAGCGCATAGTAGACAAGCAGGACCACCGCGCCCGAGGCGAGCAGGCTTCGGTTGAAGGTGCTGCGGCGGGCTTCCCACCATTCGATAGCTTCCGCGCCTTCGCCGGTGCGGGTCAGGTCTTCATCGAGGGGGCCGGTGCCGTTGGTGCTTTCGCGCAGGCTGCGCAACAGATAAACCGACAGCGGCAGTACGCCGATGATCAATATGAGGATCAGAAAGAGAAAGAAATTGCCCATGTGTTGTTAACATCGACAGTCTGTTTTTGATCGCGGGCGGCTGCAAATATTGTCTTGTGCTCTGGCACCCAACTGTTAGGTCTGTTTTCGGACTATGAGCATCTTGTACTTTGTGGTAGAGGTGTGACTGGAAGCCTGATCCTTGAATTCGTAAACAAGACTGGTCTTGTCCACTAAATCAATTTCCTCGAACCTGAAGAGCAATGCATTCAGTATTTCTACTTTTTTCCCTACATCCTGTATGCATACTGTAATGTAGGCGCCCGGCTTTGCGGTCTTCAAAATACGTTCCAGCAAACCAACCTCCCGGGCTCTTTCTTTTTTCCCAAAGTGGAACAGGCTGTCCAGCAGGATGAAATCATATTGGTCGAAAGCAGTGTATTCGTAAATATCGCCAACGATGCCAGTTAAGGGCAGATGCTCGCGGTAAGCAATTTTATTCATCTGCTCAATGCCAACCGCAGAGTGGTCTATTCCGGTCACTTCATACCCCAGGCGGGCCAGCGCAATAGCGTCTCTTCCCTGCCCGCAGCCTACATCCAAAAGCTTGCCGCGGTGGCTAAGGCCGGCGTAAAAAGCCACCAGCTCGGGGTAGGGGGCGCCGAAGAGGTTTTCGGTTTGGTAGTGCTTGTCGTAGCCTACACTCATAGCTTTGCTGTTTGCGTTTCGTCTGCTATCCATTTGTTGTTGGCCATTTTCACCTTATAAAATCAGGAAAGGGAATGTAGGTATTGTCCCCCGGCACCTTAGGGAACTGCTTATCTATCCATTCCGCTTTGGCTCTTTTTAGGCGGTCTTTGCTGTGGGATACGAAGTTCCACATTAAAAACCGCTCTTCGGGCAAAGGCTCGCCTCCGAAAAGCAGAATTTGGGAGTTGGCATCAAGACAGATCTCACATTCCTCATCCGTTTTGCTGATCAGCATCTGGCCTGCCTCTACCTTTTGCCCCTGACTGCTGATTGCCCCTTTTACGATAACAAATGCGACTTCTCCCTTGAGCTGCCCGCTTAAATCCAACGTCGTTTCTTCGGCAGTGAAAATATCCACCATGAAAAAGGGAGAATACCCCTGTAGCGGAGCGGATTTGCCAAAAGCCTGGCCGGCCACCAGTTTAATTTGCAACGGGCCCTGCGTCCAGGAGGGAATATCCTTACTTGGATAGTAATCAAACCGGGGCTCCATCTCTTCCTGTGCTTTAGGCAAGGCTACCCAGATTTGATACCCGTGCAGGGTGGACATCTTCCCGTCCCTCCGATCCTGCGGGGTCCTTTCGGTATGCGTCACCCCCTTGCCTGAAGTCATAAACCCCACATCTCCCGGCCTAATGACCTGCACGCTTCCTATGCTGTCCCGATGTTCAATTTCCCCTTCAAACAAATACGTCAGGGTACTTAACCCGGTGTGCGGATGCTGGTCCACATCCACATAAATGCCATCGCCAATCCGGGCAGGCCCCATATGGTCGATGAACGTAAAGGGCCCCACCTGCCGTTTCTTGCGGAAGGGCAGCAACCGGCCGACCATGAAGTTTCCAAGGTCTTTCTGGCGTTCGTCTACGATGAGTGTGTTGTTGGCCATGGCTTGTTTTGTTGAGTGCTTTTACAATGGGGTATTACCCTAAAGATATTATACAGGAATATGATGCAGCCCAATATATTTTTAAGTTTGGACAAAGAGGGCAGATGGATTGATTTTTTACCGCTATATGCTTAACTTTCCCAAAAGAGCGAGATTATGGAAAGGGCCGAATTTAACGGAATACCTGAAAGGGTAAAAGCAAAAGTAGCTGAGGTAGATGCGGAAGCCAGAGTGATCCTTTTTGGCTCAAGAGCGCGGGGGGATCATAAATCCGACTCAGACTGGGATTTCCTGATCATTACCCGGCAAAAAGTTTCCCCATCCATCTATAATAAGATAGGAGCGCTTTTATACGACATTGAGCTTGATGCAGAACAGATCATTTCTTACATCATTGAAAATGAAGATATCTGGCATAAATATCAAGCGTCAGAGCTGTATAAGTATGTGAAGGAGGAAGGTATTGAGGTATTCGTTTCAAAAGCTGCATAATGAGCTATTCAAAAGAGGCTTTAGCCCAGTATAGGATAGATCGGGCAATGGAATCTATCGATGAGGCTAAAATTCTTGCTGAAAAAAATCATTGGAACACAACCGTTAGCCGACTTTATTACGCCTGCTTTTACGTTGCATCAGCTTACCTCATCGCAAATAATATCAAGGCAGGAACTCATAATGGAGTTAAGACAGCCTTCAACAAAGCGTTAATCAAGACTGCCATCATTCCCAAAGAATACGGGCTAATTTATTCCAGGTTATTTAACCTCAGGCAGGATGCAGACTACAGGGACTTTAGAGATTTTTCAGAGCATGAAATAAGCCCTCTGATTGAAGCAGTGGAGATGATTGTTGAGGAGTTGGTTTCCATAATAAAAGGTCACGGCAGGGGAAATTCAAACCGTTAGCGTACTGAACTTTTATACCTGAGCCTATTTACATTATAAGCTTTAGATATAGCAAAGCTCCTCAATTAACTCCTGCTATTCCCGAATATCATAGATCAAAATCCCCTTGTACGCCCCGATTTGTTTCTTTAAGAAAGGTTGGTACATGGGTTTTTCCAGATAGCTGCTGTCATTGATAATGAGGAATTCTGCCCCTACTTTTTGAAACCCGGCTACGGTATAGTCACCGCCGTTGAAAGCCTCTGAGTATCCCGGATTATTCATCAGGTAAAGCGTGATATTGGGGCTTTTGTCCCGAACGCTCACCACCTTGGCATGGCGGCTTACTCCTATGGAACGGAGGTAGGGTTCCAGTTCGTAGGAACCTTCGGGCAGTCCGCTCCGGAACCGGTCATCGGTGTAGCGCACTTTTTGAATCTCGCGGTTCTGCATCAGCCCCAGGATGCTTAGCACGAAAAGGCCGGCTACCGGGACAGCCTTGATGAGCCAATGCCGCCCCTGAAACGCCCGCCTTCCCCATTCCAATAAGGTGATCAGCAGAAATGTCGGATATATGGCAAAGGTTAGCCAGTAATAATCATGCATGGGAAAGGCTTTCAAAAAGAGCAGCCCGTAGCCTCCACACCCCACCAGCAAAAGGAGGGTAATCCAGCGCAACAGCTCATGCATCCTTAGGAAGAGCCCCAGGAACAAAAGCGTCATAGCGCCCAGCGTATACAACCATGCCGGGTGCATCAAATGAGGAAGCCAAACGTCCTCTACCATATACTCCAGCAGTTGCCAGTCGTCCTTATTCATTTCCCAGAAGGGTAAAATACCGATCAGGCTTTGGTTGTTGCCATATACATCGTTGTAATAACGGGCGTATTCGTACCAGGCTACATTCAAAGCGATGACGGCCACGGCAATTCCAACCCAGTGCAGCAGGTGATTTCGGGGTATGAAAGCGTTGGGGAACAAGCGCCCCGGTAGCAAGCTGAGCAGGCCAACCGCAAGAATGGCAATGAAACTAATCCCTTCCGAAATCTTCAGCAGACAGGCGATGAGCATAAAAAAAGCCATCAAGTAAAGCCATACCAGCTTTGGGTTGTCCCGGTATCTGAAGAAAGCATACCATCCAATCAAAACCAGCCCTATTGCCGGGGCATTAGGCAGAAAGTTGTTGCTGTAATAAAAGAAGACTGGAAAGGTGCTCATCAGGGCTACCGGAAACAGAGCGAGACCGCCACTACCCGTCAACCGCTTCCCGATCAGGAACAAAAACCACCAGCCTGCCATAACGATCAGGAGGTGGGTGCCCCGGTGGAACACTTCATGGACCCCAAACCAATCATACAATATACTGATGAAGTAATAGGTGACCGGGAATTCTGCGATAGCGTAGCCATTTTTCCCAGCCTGATTGTGCAGCTGTGGTGTCCAGAAAGAGACTTCATTCTGATGAAAATTCAGTGATTGGCTGGCACTGTCTGCCTGCCGCCACTGATGCACGCTGCGCGGGCGGTAGAACAGGCTTTCGTGGGCATTGGCGGAGAAGAGTAAAATCAGTAAGTAACCCAGGAAAATAAAAATCCAGATGCTATTTTGTTGGTGGTTAAGCTGGCGCGCTGTCATATCCTTTTATGTTAAAGAATTAGAGCAATGTCATACAATGGTTCAAATATAGCTGAAAGATGGTTGATTTTAAGGGTTTAAAAAGAGGAATATTTGAATGACAGCAAAAGGATGCATTAGACTCCTACAGCCAGTCAACAGGACCGAAAGTAAAGTCTGCCTTGATTACTACAGAGGCCCGAACTGAAGCTCCTCCCAAGCCCTCCAGGCTCTTCAAAAGAGCAGGCGGCCAAAAACCTCCACCCAATCCTTTTACAACCTACGAAAGACCCCAACTCCAAGGTTAAGTACCTCTGGCCGTATTTCAAAGCCTGGAACTGTGCTCCAGTTGGTTAGGCCCCTTTGGTACTGCGCCTCGATCATGACGCCCAGGCTTGGTGTGATTTGGTAGCCCATCCTTCCCATCACCAGCCCATGGATGCCCCAGCGGTTGTCGATGAGCCTGGTGGCTGGCCCGTCCATTTCCTGTAGCTCCCCCTGATAGATGTAGCGGCCTTTGTTGTGGCTGAGCACATTGACCGCGCTGCCAACCGACAGGCCAGCTTGCCATCTTTTGCCAAAAGTCCAGGATTTACCGATGGCGAGTGGAATTTGGAGGATGCGGTATTGATTGTAATGGCGGATATTTCGGGTGGCGTCTACACTGACTTCCACATCTCCGCGTACGGCAGTGGAATTGCCCGTTAAAGTGCTGACCTGTATTTCGACAATCGTATCCTGAAGGGTAACCGTTGTGTAGTCTTCTATGCGCTGACTCCACTGCAGTTGAGTCTCCAGCTGCTGGTATTGCAGCCCGGCAGTCAGGGTGTAGTTTTTGCCGAACCGGTGGGTGTAGCTCAGCTGGGTGTAGTAGGACAGGATGGACTGTTCATAGTTGGCATTTTCGGGTAAGTTCTGCCCATATCCCGGGTTCCATTGGGAAACACCGCTGTGCAGGGACAGCTGACGGGCGGGTATCAGGCTGGCTTCAGCTTCAGTATTCGCTGCTATCGGAAGGAGCGTTTCTGCTGCTTTCCTTTGGGGCGCTAAGTTCAGTGTAGCCAGGTTCGCCAGTGCAGCGATTGGGGGCTGTATTGCTGGTGTTTCTGCTGTAATGCCTGCCGTATGACCGGAATCGTTCAGTGATTCTTCAGTGCTGTCTAAACTCTTCTTTGGAGAAGAAAGGCTGTTACCAGGCAACAGAGAAGGGGAAGGTTTGAATGGTGCTTCTGAGCTTGTTGTACGCTGATCTTTTCTGCCATTTACGGGAGGTAATGCTACTGCTGTTTCAGGCCTTTCATTAGTGGCTGCTGCTGATGTTTGCTGGTCCATTTGTAGCAAAGCGTCGTCTGTACGCTCACCTTTATCCTTTGCGGAAGTAACTGGCAGGGAAGAAGATGAAGCAGCTGGTGCGGCTGCATCTGCTATCGGTTGCCCGGGCTCAGAAGAGGCCAAGCCTTTGAAGTCCAGCAACAAGCCATTATTGAAGAAGAGGACAGGCAACAGGCACAACAGCAGCGTGGACACGATCCTGATAATATCGCCATTGGACTGCCCATTTGAAGGCGGTGCTTCCAGAGCCTCCATCTTTTCCAGGATACCCTCCTCCATCTGCTCCCAGCTCAGTTCCGGCGGCAGGCCCGTATCGCTCTCCGAGAAGCGCTTGTTGAGTTTGTTTTGATCAGAGTCCATTCGCTAATGTTTTATAGTTGTTGTTGATCAGGTGCTTCTTAAGCCATTTTCTTGCCCTCAGGTATTGAGAGCGGGAGGTTTCAGGGCTGATTTCGACCAGCTCAGCTACTTCTTTGTGGGTGTAATCGTCAATGGCAATCAGCATAAAGACCTGCCGGTAGCCATCCGGCATTTGCGAAAGCAACATTTCGATATCTGATTTGGATAGCTTTGTTAGCTGAGCTTCCAGGTTTTCGTTGGGTTCCCTGGTAGTGGGTGTCAGTGGGACCACAACGGACCTTTTCCTATTTTTCCGGAGGTGCTGCATACATTGGTTGATGACAATTCTACGTAACCAGGGTTTGAAGTCTTTAGAAGTGTCAAAGGTGTTCAGGCTTAGGAACAGTCGCGCAAAAACCTCCTGAAGGATATCTTTGTGGTCGTTGGTGCTTGAGATGTATCGCCTGATGATGGAAAAGGCATAAGGGGCACAGCTTTCATAGATGATTTTGAAAGCCCCCTTGTCGCGCCGTACCGCAGCATTTATGACGTTTGTTTCAACCACGGGGCAGGTCGTTTTGGCAAGCGTGGACTGGCTTGACGGTGGACTGAAGACCCGATTCTTTATTTTTCATCAATGTCATTATGTCGGTAGTTACTAATGCGAAAATTAATGTTGGACTCCGAAAAACGGATGTTAGCTTTCCGGAGCTCCAACACGCTGATATAGTCTACAACCAGATACTATTCACAACTTGAAATAAAGCTGCAAACGTCGGCATTGCTGTTCAAGGTTAGGGTAGCGCCATTTTCCTCAATCACGGTGATTGGGAAAATCAGTGTCGCTTCACCGGGACTGAACGGGCTGACCACTGCCATGTAATCATCCCTGTTGTTGATATTGTAAAGCGTGCCTTCCACTTCTATCTGTACCGGATACTCGAAGTCGAATGGGCAGTCGAATACACTGAAGAAGTTATAGGCACTGAAAAACAAGGGTACGTGTATGGTTTGATCGTCATCGCTCGGGTTGTCACATCCTGGGAAATTGTTATCGTCATCGAAGCAGGCATTGACGTAATCGCAAATTTCATCCCTGTTATTCAGTATGGTTTCGGTACCGGTTTCCGTATTGGTTGCGGAAATGGGGTAGATGATTTCAATGGCATCCACCTGTGTAGCATACATGCCGAACACATCAAAATAATCAGCGATGCTATTCAGCGTATACGTTATGCCTTCCGCCTGCACCTGAGCGGGGTAGTTAACAGTATAGCAGCTGCCTTCATTGAAAAACAGAATGATATGGCCCTCACTCGAACCGCAGTCGCCGCCGTCGCCAATATCAATTATGATTCCACAGGACTCCAGAGCTGAAATGAATTCATCATCATTTGAAACGGTGAGCTCCTCATCGTCTAACAGGGATTGAAGTGTAAATGGATAGATCAACTGGAACTCCTCACCTGCATTCAGAATAGTGGTGGCATACTCACTTTCTGTATTGACTTCTGTAGTCGTGCCATCGCTCAACTCCAACGTGAAAGGGAATTGCAGTTCCCAGCACCCAAATCCGGTGACCTCAAACTGGCCGTTAACCACAACCGGAGGATTAACGCCCATACCATCACAGCTTTCGACGAGATTGAAGAACCCGTTGTAGCTCTCGATTTCAATTTCGCTCCCGTCGACATTCAGGACGGTTATTGGAAGCGTAAAGTACAAGTCATCTACCGTAGCACTCAAATCGATAAGTTCTGATTCGCTATCAGCCGTGTACGTATTGCCTTCCAGGTCTTCCAGTGCAACGGGGTAGACCAGGTCGAAACATAAGTCAGTAAAAGAAAAAGCAGGAATAAGATTACCTGCTATGCTACCATAATCCCAGCCGTTGGAGGGTATACAAGCCACAAAGCTGAGGCCCAACTCTTCAATGGAGGCAACCTGTGCCGTTTCGCCTTCGCCATTCAGAATATCCAAAGGGTAAATAAAGTCTACTGCCGGGTCCATAGCGATAGTGTCTATCGACGCCGTAAATTCACCCTCGGAGTTAATAGTGATGGTACTTCCTGACTCCAAAGCCATATCGAAGGGGTAAAGGATCGAAAGGCACCCCAGCTCTAAACCCTCAGGGTTGTTGGTGCTCATAGCCAGGAAGAGGGGGTTGGTCTCATTGACCTCCGGCTGGTAATCTGGCTCATCAATGACGATTTCGTCCATATTATCCTTTTCACAAGCAGCAAAAAGGACAGCAATAAAGACCAGCAGTATATTTAAACGGATTGAAAATTTCATAACAATTTTAATGTTGTCGGTTCTTAAATGAAAAAACTACCGTACGGTTTACACTTGACTATATGCAAAGGGGGGAGCGGGCGTTGCACGGGGTGGTGTTTTTTTCAAAAACTTTGAGAAGATACACTGGAGCCGCATGCTAGCGCTATAGTCCGGCCGCCAGTTGAAGTTGATGCGGAAATCGCTGAAGCTTTAAGCGTCGAGGGCAAAACTTAACATTGACTTAATCCGCCTTGCTGCGGGATGCCAAGAAATATTGTGATATTGACATTGTGCTTATTAATGCCCTCAATGCGGACAAGCAGCGCCTATCTCAATTCAACCTGCAAGTAACTGATCGCTTTCTGGAGGCGGATTTGAGCACTTACCCAAAAGGGCTGTACATTGCTGTTATTCATTTGATAGACGGCAGCACCCAAAGCGTAAAGGTCATTAAGTAATTGCTTCAAAAAAGAAGCCATGCTGCTTGAGGTTTTCAGGTGGCATGGCTTTTCTAAAATACGAATCATGCGGTATTTTATTGGTTATTTACTTTTATTCTGTTGCCCTCTCCTACATGGCCAATTACACGATTACAATTGGATGATGGGATACAGCGGTGGGGAAGGCACAGATACAACGAATGAGTTTGGGCTGATGTGGTGGAGGTTCGAAGATGAAAACCTAGAGATTATTGATCACCAACATCAGGGGTATGCAACACTTTGGGAAAACAATGTATCGTACAGTAATAGCACAGGACAACTATTCTCATACTATGATGGTCAAAATATTTATAACCAAGAGCATCTTGCCATGGATATTGGCTCCAATTGGCACGAAACTGAATATCCAACTGGGTGGATAGCACCACAACTCGGTTTAGCTCTCCCAATTCCTAATTCAGAGCATTCTATGTCCATTATTAATTCTACTACGAACTCATTTCCTGATTTAACTCCAATCTCAAATATTGCAGGAGAAGATTTACTGTTTTCAGTTATTGATCTTTTGGAAAATAATGGCTTGGGTAAAGTCATACTTCGAAAAGAAGAAGCCTTACAAGATACTCTGGATTTTGGCAAATTGAGCGCCTGCCGACATGCGAATGGTCGTGATTGGTGGATAATTGTAGCCAGGTATACTTTTAATGAATTTCACCGGTTTCTTTTGACTCCAACCGGACTTGAATGGGTGGGCACTCAACAAATCGGGGATAAATTGATTATCGGGGTAGGTCAGGCCTTTTTCACTCCAGATGGCAATAAGCATATCCGGTATAACAGTGTAGGAGGTGGAGAACAGGACAACTTGAATATTTTCGATTTTGACCGTTGCACAGGGTTGCTCAGCAATCCCCGTCAGGAAGCTTTTGATCAATTTGGAGGAGGAGGAGGTGCGGCAGTAGCAAAAGGGTCCCGGTATTTATACCTTGGAGCGGGCATCCATCTCTATCAATATGACCTTTGGGCAGATGACATTTTATCAACTCGTACTCAGGTTGCCGAGTACGATGGTTTTATTGATTTTAATCCTACTACTTTCTACCAATCGAAGCGTGGCCCAGATGGTAAAATATACATTTGCGGTGGAGTAGGCACCCGTTATATGCACGTTATACATAATCCCGATGCCCCCTGCCCAAACTGTCGCATAGAGCAGCGCGGTGTGGAGCTGCCTACTTTTAATGCCGGCTCCGTCCCCAACTTCCCCAACTACCGCCTCGGCCCCATAGACGGCAGCCCCTGCGATACCCTCGGCATCGACAATATCCCGCTCTCCCGCTGGCGCTATGAGCAGGATACGCTCACGCCCTTCACCGTGCAATTTTATGACCTGAGCGACTACGAGCCGGCCACCTGGTTCTGGGACTTCGGCGAGGGCAGCAGCAGCACGGATACCCTGCCGGCTCATACTTTCCCCGGCCCCGGCGCCTACGAGGTCTGCCTCACCGTCAGCAACGCCAATGGCAGTGATACGAAGTGCAAAACACTGGAGTTTACGGAGCCGGTCTCCACTGCCCGGCAAGCCGAAACAACCCCGCTTGCCACCGCTTTTCCCAACCCCTTCCGGGAGCGCTTCAGCCTGTCGCTGCGGGCGGGTTGGCTGCCCGTGCAAGCCGATGCCGTGGTATACGATGCGATGGGCAGGCCCGTCCTCACGCAGCGCCTTTCCGCGGGCTTCAACACACTGGATTTGAGCGGGCACCCGGCGGGCGTCTACACCTGGCGGGTGGAGGAGCAGGGGCGTGTACTGGAAGTGGGGAAGGTGGTGAAGATTGGTAATCGGTAAAACTATTGTCTTATGCGGTATTTTATAGTTTGTTTACTTCTGTTTTGTGGCCCTCTCTTATATGCCCAATTACACGACTACAATTGGATGATGGGATACAGCGGTGGGGAAGGCACAGATACAACGAATGAGTTTGGGCTGATGTGGTGGAGATTTGAGGATGAAAGCCTTCAGGTCCTGGATCATCAGCATAAAGGGCAAGCAGATCTTTGGGAAAATAATGTTTCTTACAGTGATGGCCTAGGGGAACTTTTTTTGTATTTTGATGGAAAGAGTATTTATAATAAAGAGCACGCTGAAATGGAGGGCGGCAATGATTGGAATCCTAATGGAGAGCAGAGTGGTTGGTTTTCTCCTCAGGCAGGTCTAGCTCTTGATTTACCAGGATCAGATAGTCTTATTGCTTTAATTAATACTCATTACAATTCCTTTGATTTGGATGCTCCGTTTTCATTAGCAGGTGAAAATTTATTTTTTTCTGTAATCAGTAAAAATGCCAATGGAGAAGATGGGAAAGTATTGATTAGAAAAGAGATAGCGCTTTTGGATACGCTCGACTTTGGAAAGCTAAGTGCGTGTCGGCATGCTAATGGTCGGGACTGGTGGGTTCTCGTTCCTCGTTATACTTTTAATGAAATCCATCGTTTTTTACTATCACCGGTTGGATTTGAATACTTAGGGCTCCAGGAAATTGGAGGGGGAGCAAGTATTGGGCTTGGGCAAGCCTTCTTTACGCCAGATGGAATGAAACACATCCGTTATCATAGCATAGGAGGTGGAGAGGGAGATCATCTTTCGATTTATGATTTCAATCGCTGCACAGGGCTCTTGAGCAACCCAAGAAATGAAGCTTACGAAAAAATTGGTTTTGGCGGTGGCGGAACAGTAGGGCACGGTTCTCGTTACCTATATTTGGGTTCTGGCATTCATTTGTATCAATATGATCTATGGGCGGATGATATTTTATCGAGCCGGGCTCTGGTTGCCGAGTACGACGGTTTTATTGATTTTAATCCCACCACTTTCTACCAATCCCAACGCGGTCCCGATGGTAAAGTATACATTTGCGGTGGAGTCGGCACCCGTTTCATGCACGTCATCCACGATCCCAATGCGCCCTGCCCGGATTGCCGCATAGAACAACATGGTTTAGAGTTGCCCACATTCAATTTAGGCTCCATCCCCAATTTCCCCAACTACCGCCTCGGCCCCATAGACGGCAGCCCCTGTGATACCCTCGGCATCGACAACCTCCCGCTCTCCCGCTGGCGCTATGAGCAGGATACGCTCACGCCCTTCATGGTGCAGTTTTATGACCTGAGCGACTACGAGCCGGCCACCTGGTCCTGGGACTTCGGCGAGGGCAGCAGCAGTATGGATACCCTGCCCGCTCATACGTTCCCCGGCCCAGGCACCTATGAGGTCTGCCTCACGGTCAGCAACGCCAATGGCAATGATACGAAGTGCAAAACACTGGAGTTTACAGAGCCCGTCACGGTCTCCCAGCAAGCCGAAACAGCCCCACTTGCCACTGCTTTCCCCAACCCCTTCCGGGAGCGCTTCAGCCTGTCGCTGCGGGCGGGGTGGCTGCCCGTGCAAGCCAATGCCGTGGTATACGATGTTATGGGCAGGCCCGTCCTCACGCAGCGCCTGTCGGCCGGCTTCAATACACTGGATTTGAGCGGGCACCCGGCGGGCGTCTACACCTGGAGGTTGGAGGAGCGGGGGCGTGTGCTGGAAGTGGGGAAGGTGGTGAAAATTGGTAATCGTTGAAGGCTTGTTTTAAAGGAGACAAAATCGCCGGCCTTACCAAAGCAAAACCGGCGATCTCCACTACAGCCCCACACTCAGCCCCACCAAAAAGTTCCGCCCCGCCTGCGGGAAGAAGCCCTGATCCAGGGCCGGGCTCCCGTCAAACTGATAGCGGTAGGACCAGGCATTGGTCTCGTACCGGGCATCAAAGACGTTCTGCACCAGCAGCTTGAGCGACAGCTCCCGCAGGAAACCCGGCCGCCAGTTGAAGTTGATGCGGAAGTCGCTGAAGCTGTAGGCGTCAAGGGCATTGTCCTCATCGGAGGTGTTGTCGATGTACTGCTGCCCGACGTACTTGGTCTGCAGGGTGAAGATGAGATCGGTCTTGTCCTTCAGGCGCAGCGCTTCGTAGGACAAACCGCCCGCCGCAATGATATCGGGCGAGAAAGACAGGTCGGTCTCCTCATAGGTGAACGCTTCCTGCCCCAGATAGCCAAAGTTCTCATCGTACACATCCACAAATTCGGTAAAGCTTGCAATTCGGTTGCGGCTAAGCGTGAAGTTGCCATCCAGGCGCAGCCCATCGGCAAGCTGAGCGCCACCGGCGACCTCCAGCCCCAGGCGGTAGCTGCGGTCTACATTCACACGGGTAAATGCACCCACGTCATTGACCTCTCCGTTCAGCACCAGCTGATCCCGGTAAAGCATGTAGTAGCCCGTCAGGTTGATGGCTGCCCGGTCCCAGCGGTATTCGTAGCCAATCTCGGTATCGTACAGGCGCTCCGGATCCGGCCGGCTGTCGGCGGTGGACTCCACAAAGTCATTACGGTTGGGCTCCCGGTTGGCCACGGCAAAGGAGGCAAAGGCTTCTGAACGGCTGCTGATGCGATAGAACAGGCCTGCTTTGGGGTTGAAAAAGTCCAGCGTTTCGGTCCGCTCCACGTTGTTGCCCTGCCGGTCAAAACCGAGGAATTCATAGCCGACGCGCCGGTATTGCAGATCGAGATAGGCGTGCAGCCCGTCGAGCAGCTCGTAGTTGAACTTGGCGTAGATGTTGAAGTCCGTTTTGGTGGCATCATTCTGGTAGTATTGGAAGTCTTTCTCGCTATTTGAGGCATATTCAGCCCAGATGATCTCCCCGAAGTGGTCGCCAAAGTAGTGGTGGTAGCCGCCGCCGAGGGTGGCATCCAGCCGGTTGTCATCGCTGATGTAGTTGAGGCTGTACACGCCCCCGTAAAAGTCGTTGTCCAGCCACAAACGCCGGATAAGGTCGGTCTGCGTAATGACCGTATCCACCAGGTCTACCGGCAACAGGCCATAGTCGGCCAGCGCCTCGCCTGCCTTGTACTGCTCGAAGTAGCCTGCGCCCCGGGTGTAGTGCAGGGCGGTATTGAAGCTCCAGTTGCGGCTGATTTGGTTGTTGTAGATTAGCTGATAGTGGTCCTGACCGTAGTTGTCGACCTCATTTTCGTAAGGCTCGCCTTCTTTTTCTGTACCGGAGGGGTTGAAGGTGCGGAGGCTGTCCACCTCCAGAAAATCCTTAGGTACGCCATACCACGCCTGATAGGTCCGCTCCCGTCCGGAGAAGGTCACAAAGCGCAGGCTGCTGCTTTCGCCCAAATAGGCTGCCGAGAGGTAGTAGGAGGAAAGGTCAGAGGAGGCCCGGTCGATGAACCCATCGGAGGTGATACTGGACAGGCGCCCGTCGAGGGTAAACTTGCCGTTGAGTAGGCCGGAGCCGAATTCCACATTGGCCCGCTGCGTGTTGAAGGAGCCCACGGAGCCATTCAGCGTGGCGTAGGCCTCGGGCTTCAGCTCAGTGGTATTGATGTTGATGGTCGCGCCAAAAGCACCGGCACCATTGGTAGACGTACCCACGCCCCGCTGTATCTGAATGTCAGAAGCAGAGCTGGCAAAGTCCGGCATATTCACCCAGAACACGCCCTGCGATTCCGCATCGTTGATGGGGATGCCATTCACGGTGACATTAATGCGGGTAGGGTCCGTGCCCCGGATGCGGATACCGGTATAGCCCACACCCGCGCCAGCATCAGAAGTAGACACCACTGAGGGCGTCCACCGCAGCAGGAAAGGCAGGTCTTGTGCCAGGTTAACCGGATCAATATCCTCCTTATCCACATTCAGGAAAGTCATAGGAGTAGTCGCACCAGCACGGGTCGCCCGCACGGTCAGCTCTTCGGCGGTGAAAGCGCGGGGCTCCAGGGTAAGCTGAAAGGTTAGCTTGCTCTGACCGTCCGCAATTTGAAGGGGCTTGCGCAGGGTTTCGTACCCCACATAACTCACGCGCAGGGTGTAGTCGCCCGCCGGTACGTTTGAGATGGAAAATTGCCCATCCGCATCACTCGCTGCACCCCGGTCGCCGGGCAGCAGCAGGAGATTAGCCCCGGTTAACGGCATGCCCGCCGGGTCGGTAACGGTACCTTGAATAGTAGTCTGCGCCGTCAGTGAGCCTAAGAGCCCAAGCAGCAGCAACGTCGTAAAAACAGATTGGTAAAACATGAAAAAAACAGATGAAAATTGAAAGAATCACTCCACCCAGGGGTCGGGCGAGTGTTTGCCTTCAGGACCGCTAGTGCGACTAGACCGAATTATTTGATAGTATTTTCATGCTCAAGCCTTCTGTGATGCCTGGTCTTTAACTGTCAAATATTTTCGGCTCAATCCACTATTGGGCAGCCTTTCATCCCATAAGAAAAGAACGGATTGCGCAGGAAAACGCTTCGTACTCGTCTCCCTTCCCGGCATTACCCGGGCAGGTTCTATGGGTATGATCTCAGAATCCCGGTGTTAACCAGGAAACACCCCGAACAGCAACGGTAAATCTCACCGCTGCCATCAATTGACGGGCAAAGGTAGGTAAAATGGAGGGGGTGGGCAAGGGGGCTTATGTGCTTTTTAGGGCAAACGCACCAAACTAAGTTTTCATGAAAAAGGGCGATGAAGGCTCTCAGGCATGGCGATTTAGTCTGTTCTTCGCTTTAAGCTAGCCACTTGCGGGCCCGTTTTCATTACTCAAAAATAGCGCCACACCCACCGGCACCGCTCGCAACCCAAGACCGTCCCAACAAGCACGCCCGGCGAAATGACCGACTTCGTTTCATACTACGTCGGACAGCGAGAGCGCCGGGCGTGCCTGCCAAACCGACCGGCAACGCTCGAAACCCAGGACCGCACTCAGCAGCCACAGCCTGGCCCCCGGCATTGCAGCGTTTAGGGAAAATCGCAGGCAGGCGACGGCCACGCAGTGGCGTGGATACACTGTTTGAGCCAACATGCACTATCAACGTGAAAACATAACATCAAGCTATTCCCCGCGCCACCTCAACCCACCCTGCAAAAAGGCGAGTTTGTAGGCGCGAGTCGCCTGCCTGCGATTTTCCCGTTAAGAACGATGCACAGCCTTGACTTTTTGTTTCTTTTGCGTCAAGGCAAAAGAAAATGGAAGATTTGCCCAAAGCCAAACCGACCGGCAACGCTCGAAACCCAAGACCAACCTAACAAGCACGCCCGGCGAAAGGAGAGCGCCGGGCGAGGTTGAGCGCCCAGGTGCCGCCTACCAAGGCACGGCCGATTTGCGGGACTCCTCCGTCGAACATGCAATTTCGGCAGCCGCCACCCGCTCTTACGTGTTCCGCGACATGTTCCAAACGTGCTCCAACCGCATTCAAATTTTGGTGCGTTTGCCCTAATGCGCTTTCTTTTTCAGGCTCAGGTTATCTGACAGCCCTTGTCATGATTTTACTTCCAATTCTGCTATCGCATCAAGCTCCACGCTTTTCTTGTTGCGTTCTTCCTCAATATCATAGTCGTCCTGAAGCCCAAGCCAGAATTTGGCTGAAGTACCAAAGTATTTGCTGAGGCGAAGGGCGGTATTGGCAGTTACCCTGCGCTTCCCCTTGATGATCGCCGAAATGCGAGTCTGCGGTATATGCAAGTCTTTGGAAATCCGGTAAGCCGTTATTTCCAGCGGCTCCATGAATTCAAAAAACAGGATTTCTCCTGGGTGAATGTTGGCTGTTTTTTCCATGGTAAGTTAAGTTTGAGCTCCTTCAATTTACGTAAGTTTTTCCAGTTTCGCTTTTTGGGTAAAGCCTTGTAGACGCTGAGCGTGAAACCACGAGTTGCTAAGTCCGGTATTCGTCCATTTTCCCTATCTTGTACCCAATTTCACCAACCCATAGACCCAAACTGCTACCTTGCTTTTAAGCCTGCTAACGACCACAATCCATTAACGCCTTAAGCTCAACACATTTTTATCTGTTCGCGTAATATTGATTCCTGTCCTTCATGTCAGATGGACTTAGTAAAGGGTCTTTAACTGACTATATTTAGCTAAAAATAGTTTTTTAACTGACTAAATTTGGCTAAATTTAGTCAGTTAATGTATATTAAAGCAAAAATAAACAAGTGAAGCTGCTGAAAAGAGCAATTGAGGATGAAGTCATAAAGTATTTGCGCCCAAATAAAGTAGTCGTGCTTCTGGGGCCGCGAAGAGTTGGAAAGACGGTACTAATCCAACAAATTCTAAATAAAATATCCGAACCCTACCTGCTTTTGCACGGAGAGGATCAGGATGTCAGAAGGCAGTTGGAGTATAGGAGTACTCAAAGGTATAAAAACATCATAGGAGGAAAGTCATTACTGATTATCGACGAAGCCCAAAAAATTCCGGAGATAGGCAATGTGTTAAAACTAATGGTAGACACGATAGCGGGTATAAAAATACTGGCTACGGGCTCTTCTGCCTTTGACTTAGATAAGTTTACCGGAGAGCCATTGACGGGGAGAAAGCACACTTTTTATCTTTTTGGATTATCAGAAAAGGAATTGAATCAGACGGAAAATATTTTTGAAAAGGAGGCGAACCTCAGGAACAGATTGGTTTACGGGAATTACCCTGAGCTGATCCATCTGGAAGATTTACAGGAGCGAAAAGCGTACCTGGATGAATTGATTAAGTCTTACCTGCTGAAAGATATCCTTGAATTTGATTTGATCCGGAACTCAGAAAAGATCCTTCAGTTATTGCGCCTGATCGCCTATCAAATAGGAAGTGAAGTGAGTTTTACTGAATTGGGCAAGCAGTTGGGGATCAGTAAAAACACGGTAGAGCGATACCTGGATTTATTGAGCAAGGTGTATATCATTCATTCGGTAGGCGCTTGGAGTAGAAACCTGAGAAAAGAAATAGTCAAAGGCAAGAAGTGGTATTTTTTTGATAATGGGATCAGGAATGCGTTGATAGGGGATATGAAGCCAATCGAAAACAGAAACGATGTGGGCATATTGTGGGAAAACTACATCATAAGCGAGCGTATCAAACATCAGCAATACGAAAAAATGCTGGTGTATAACTACTTTTGGAGAACGTACGATCAACAGGAAATAGATTGGATTGAGGATAGGGAAGGGAAGCTTCATGCTTATGAATTTAAATGGAATCCCAGGAAAAAGGCTAAGCTGCCAAACGTATTCAAAGCGACTTACCCCAACTCCGAATTTGCGGTGATCAACCGGGAAAATTTCCTGGAGTGGATCAGTTGACCTCACCGCTCTGTACCCTGGTACATAACACATACCCGTTTGTGAAGCAATACTGTCAGTGTACAGCTTGTCTAATACTCCGGACAAGCGTTATTGCCAGCGGTTCAAGGTGCGGGGCAACCTAAGAGAGGTTCCTGAATAGAGATTCCTCCTCGGAGCGCACTTATCTCATCAAACTTACCTCGCCCGACAACTCCTGGATAATACCATCCGGATATTTCAACCTGGCCGACCATAAGTAGAGCCCGGAAGGTACCTGTTCACCGTTTGCTGACTGGCCATCCCAGCTATGTGCTGTCCCATTAGTCGTCCCATTCTTTTGCTCCCACAACAGTCCGCCCCAGCGGTCAAACACCCTGAAGTAAACCAGTTCTACGTCTATAGGAGTGAGCAAGGTGAAGTAGTCATTCCTGCTATCGCCATTTGGGCTGAAGGCGGTAGGGATATAGACCGGGCGCTCTACTGTAATGGCCATTTTATCTTCGGCGGTGCAGCCGTTTTCATCGGTAATAAAAAGGGAAAGGGTTGCTTTGTTTTGTACCGGCAGTACCTCTGCTACGGGGCAGGTGAGGCAGGAGAGTGCAGCAGTATCGGTTGAAGACCATAGGTAGCTGCTAATCGGGCTGGAGTTTTGCAAGTCCGGCATGACCGTTAGCACCTCCCCAAAGTGCAGTTGCTGGTCTGGCCCAAGATTGACCTGCAGGATGTTGTCTGTCACCTCTACCGTGTAGTTCAGCTCTTCGCAGCCCGTATTGACGGATACATCATAAAGCCCCGATACACTGACTGAGAGCGTATCAGCCGTAGAGCCGCCTTGCCAATGAAAGCTCAAGCCATTGGTGTTTTCAAAGAGGCGCAGCACAACAGGCAGGCCCTCACATTTCTGAAAAGACAACCGGGGCTCAAGGTCTTCAAAAGGGGTAACGGAGAAAGGTGTGGCATCATTGTAAGCCGGGCTGGGCAGGTAATCAGAGTATATGGAGGTACGGCTGTCCCCCATTTCGCTTAGGTTGATATCATAGAGGCTGGCCTGACAGGTGTATGCTCCACCGGGCATCTGTTCAGCCACATAGAGCCGCACAACGATGCTGTCCACGCCAAATTTGGGCTGAAGGTCCTGAATGTCCAGCATATTCGTTCCGATTCCGGTGACTTGTCCGCCATAGGGGTTGTAGAGTACTTCCTGTATTTCGACCCCAATTGGGAAACTGTCCCGCAGGCTGGCTGGATTTGCTAAGACAGCCTGGTTCATAAAAGCGATTTTTATCACGGCCTCTGTTGTTTGGCAGGGCCTGAGTTCCTCCTGGCCGAGTGCCTTCTCAATAGCTACAGTCATAGGGCAGGAGCAGCCATCATAAATTTTGCAAGTATCACTGGGCGGAGTAAAGGGGTAAGCGTGGGCGATGGTGCCGTTGCTCTTATCGAATTCGTATAAATAACTGCCATCATAATGATTATACATATCATGGGCTATGCCATATAGCCGGTTGAAGGCATCAAAGAATAATCCATTGGGCATAATGCCTCCATAAGGCTGAAAATCTATTGGAGGGTAGCTTACATTATCTAATAGCCCCGTTTCAAGATCAATGGTCACCATCTTACTGGTAAACCTATCAAAAGCGAAGCACAATCCTGAGCCTGGATCCATCGCAATGTCTGTAGATATGATTCCTATGGTGTCAGATTCAGCTATTCCTTGAACCAGCAGGGTTTCTTCAATAGTATAGTGGTCAGTTTCCAAGTCAATCTTATGCAATAGATTCGGAAGAGTAAGATTGTAGCCGCCTCCTTGCATTGGTAAGAGTCTTCTATCTTCCAGCAATAGAAAGTGCTGCTGATCATTTGATATGCAGCCTGCTTCTAAAACAAATCCATCCTCGATGGAGGGAAATGTATCTACAGTGAAGGAAATTGTACCATCCTTAGACAAAGAAAAAATATTAGCGGTGGACGTATAACCTCCAAACAAGATCGCACCGTAAAAAGTACTATCCTTCCAACGATAACCATAGGCTTCCGGGTTCCATCTTTGTTGTGGGGTCTCCCGCTCCACGATTGGTTGCCCCACTCCGCTGACTCCGTTTTCCCGGTCAATCACAATGGGATAGACGTTGGCATTGCCATAACCGTTGATTATCATTAACCGGCCATCACAGGGTATGGACTGGCAATAAATAGTTGGGGATAACCCAAATAGGATCAGTAACCAAAAGATAGGATATCTTTTCGAGTAGATATAGGAGAGAATTCTATTCATGATGACAGCATTTTTATGGCTTGAGGCACTAGTACACTGTGTATTAGGTTAGTGAGTGTTTTGAACGAGGGTATTTTTTCCTCAATCAAGGCGCTGCGGAGCCTCGTAGCCTAAGCTACGAAGGCGAGCACGCAACGATGAGTGAGGGAAAAAGAGCCCTTCAAAATGCTTGAAAATTTATTACACGGTGTACTAGTCTTATCGAGTGAGGTTAATGCTTTTAGGAAGAAGGATTCTAAGGCAAATGATTAGCGCTATTTAGTACCTCCACCATTTTAAGTTGCTCTTTTGTCGAATCAACCAA
Source organism: Phaeodactylibacter sp. (assembly GCF_040219495.1). Lineage (GTDB taxonomy): Bacteria > Bacteroidota > Bacteroidia > Chitinophagales > Saprospiraceae > Phaeodactylibacter. The sequence goes on from NZ_JAVJSK010000011.1 coordinate 70,452, forward strand.
AAATAAAGGTAGCTGTTTTTTTGGCAACCTGCAATGTAGGGTGCTGTTTAATTGTTTTGATATTTAACCACTAATTAGCCTCTTGTTTTATTGGTTCCAGCATCTCAAATAGCCTCTTTTTTCTCATTGTGTTCTTTTCAAAATCTTTGGAATGTTGAGTCTTTAGTCCGATTTTTAGAGAAGCCTCAGAAAATGAGCGTTCTGGTTTTACTAATCAAGATTCCAAGAAAATGCGACTAATTCTAACCACTACAGTATTAACGTGCTTACTCACTACTGTACTACATTCTATGAGCATCTACGGCTTACAATGCGAGCACAAAGCCAACCCCATCGGCATCGACGCCCAAAAGCCCCGGCTGAGCTGGAAACTCTGGGGCGATGACCCCGGGCTGATGCAGGCAGCCTACGCGATTCAGGTGGCTACCGGGCCTGATTTTAAAAAGAGCAACCTGGTCTGGGACACCGGCAAAACCACCTCAGGCACTTCGGTACTCCTGCCTTATGAGGGTAAAGCCCTGGCCTCTGGTCAGCACTATTACTGGCGGGTGAAAGTCTGGAGCAATCAGGGCAAAGTATCGGATTGGTCAGCTCCTGCCTTTTGGGAAATGGGGCTGCTGCGCGCTGACGACTGGCAGGCCGAATGGATAGAACCCGAGCAGGTGGAGGAAAAGGATGGGCCCGCTTATCTGCTGCGGAAGGCATTTAAACTAAAGGGGAAGATTGCCCGCGCCCGGGCTTATGTCTCGGCCCGTGGGCTCTACGAGTTTTTCCTGAACGGGCAGCAGGTGGGCGATCAGGTCTTTACGCCGGGCTGGACGGCTTATGATGACCACATTCAGTACCAGGTGTACGATGTGACAGACTTACTGTTAAATGGCGACAATGCAGCGGGCCTTCACCTGGGCGATGGCTGGTTCCGGGGTGCGATGGGCTGGATGGATAACTGGGGGCTCTACGGTAAAAGGGTAGGGGCCATTGCACAGATCGAGGTCACTTACGAAAACGGCCGACAAGAGATGATCCTGACGGATGGTAGCTGGACAGGTACTGACGAAGGCCCCATCCGCATGAATAGCATCTACAACGGCGAAACCTACGATGCCCGCCTGGAGCCCACCGGCTGGAGCCAACCGGGCTTCGACGACCAAAATTGGCAGCTGGTAACGGTGGCGGGCCATTCTAAATCCAACCTCATTGGCGCCGTTTCCGTACCGGTGCAGAAGGTGGAGGAACTGGCTCCGGACACCATCTTCCGCACTCCGTCCGGTACCTTGGTGGCCGACTTTGGCCAAAACCTGGTGGGCTGGGTGCGCCTGAAGGTAGTGGGCAAAGCAGGCACCACCGTGACCATCCGGCACGCCGAAGTGCTCGACAAGGAAGGGGAGTTTTACACCGCCAATCTGCGTGCCGCCAAAGCTGCGCTGACGTACACCCTCAGGGGTGGGGCAACGGAAGTGTACGAGCCAAGCTTCACCTTCATGGGCTTTCGCTACATCGCTCTGGAGGGTTTCCCCGGCGAATTGCAACCGGAAAACGTGACGGCGGTAGTTATTCATTCCGCGATGGAGCCGACCGGTACCTTCGAATGCTCTGATTCCCTCATTAATCAGCTGCAGCACAACATCGTTTGGGGGCAAAAAGGCAACTTTCTGGATGTCCCAACCGATTGCCCGCAGCGGGACGAGCGCCTGGGCTGGACGGGCGATGCGCAGGCGTTCTGCCGCACCGCTGCCTTTAATATGGATGTAGCGGCTTTCTTCACCAAGTGGCTGAAAGACCTGCACGCCGATCAGTTGGAGAATGGGGGAGTACCATTCGTGATTCCTGACGTGCTGCGTAATAATGGTGTATCCGCCGGCTGGGGCGATGCGGCGACGATCATCCCCTGGGATTTGTACCAGGTGTATGGCGATACGAGCTTGCTATCCGCGCAGTATCCCTCGATGAAGGCCTACGTAGAGTACATCCGGGAGCAGGCTGGTGATGCATTGATGTGGAAAGGTGGGAGCGTTTTTGGTGACTGGCTGTTTTACAAGCCCCACGGCAATAACCACACCGCCCCCGATGGCTACACCGATCCGGATATGATCGCCACGATGTTTTTTGCGCACTCCGCTCATTTACTGTCTCAGGCGGCTGGCGTACTGGGGAAAACAGAAGAGGAGATGGAGTACCGGGCCGTCTACGAAGCGGTCAAGGCCATTTTCCAGAAAGCATATGTTACCCCATCCGGCCGTATTGCCTCCGATTCCCAAACGGCTTATGTGCTGGCGCTACAATTTGGATTGCTGCCGGAGCCGTTGCGTGCCAAAGCTGCCGCCCATCTGGTTGACGATATCCGCAGGCGTAAAAATCACCTGTCTACCGGCTTCCTGGGCACGCCTTATCTGTGCCACGTCCTCTCCGATCACGGCTACACGGAAGTCGCCTATGATCTGCTGCTGCAAAAATCCTACCCTTCCTGGCTGTATCCGGTGACGATGGGCGCCACCACCATCTGGGAGCGTTGGGACGGGCAGCGCCCCGACAGCACCTTTCAGGATGTCGGGATGAATTCTTTCAACCACTATGCCTACGGCGCTATCGGCGACTGGATGTACCGAGTAGTGGCCGGCATTGAGCTGCTGGAGCCTGGCTACCGAAAAATCCGCATCCAACCTCAGCCTGATGCCCGGTTAGGATACGCCAAAGCTTCCCTGGATTCCCCCTACGGCAAGATTGCCTCCGGCTGGTCCTTAATGGCGGGTGAGCTGGTACTTAACGTAGCCATTCCACCCAATACCACAGCGGTAATCGAGCTGCCTAATGCCAATCTTTCTGCGGTCGAAGCCGATGGAGGCCCGCTGTTGTCTCACTCTGATTTTTCGAACGTTCAGCAGGTCAATGGGGCTGTGACTTTTGAGGCGGTGCCGGGAGCTTATGAGTTTAGGTATCGGTATGAGTAAGTAGTTCCCGCATCCGCTCCACCCGCTTTTCCCGGCTGCCCCAGAGTTCAATAAAGGGTACGCCTAGCTGTCGCAGTTCCTGCCGGTAGATGCCGTACAGGGCTTCCCGCTCGTTGGGGTTTTCCCGCATGGGGCCAGGCTCCCATGGGATGTCAATGCCGCAGAGCACCCATAGGTCGTACTGCCGGCGTTGCAGTTGCTCCAGAATCCAGGGATGGCAGCGGTTGTACTTGAATTCCGACCAGACTTTTATCACCAGCATACCCGTATCGATGAAAAGGAAACCAGAAGCTTTTTCGGCATATTGGTCTTCCCATTGCAATTGCCCTTTGGCGATAGTCAGGAGGTCCGCTTCGGTGTAAGGACGGCCCAATTGCTCCAGATAGGTACGGGCGTATTCCGGTACGCAAACGGTGCCCCATTCCTCAGCCAGCCGTTTAGCGAGGGCGGATTTGCCTGTAGATTCCGGCCCGGTAAAGAGTATGCGCTTCATGGCGCAAATGTAACAAACTTCATCATACACATTCATCCTGCACCACAGCAGGTTCGGTCGCCACTTGCACACCCTCGTCCGGTTTTCCTTTTAATGGGGTGGAAAGGGGGCTACTTTTGAACTGTAAACAACGAAAAACAGTCACCAAAATTAGAGAATCATGAAAACGCAATGGTTAATCATCACTTTGTTCTTCGCCCTTATCCTTATCAATGCCCAGGCACAAGACAACGGCAGCCGGTGGAGCTTTGAACTGAATGGTGGAGCCGGCTTCCCTATGCAGGAACTCGGCGGCACCGAATTGGAAACGGGCCTCAACCTGGAAGCCACTTTACACTACCGCCTGCTGCAACATACCGGGCTCTACGCCGGCTGGGGCTGGGCACACTTTGCCGGCAATGATCAACTGGATTACGAGGAAACGGGCTACGTGATGGGGCTGACTTTTGAGCATCCCTTCCCACAGTCTGCCATCCGCTACTACCTGAGAGCAGGGGCGCTTTACAACCACCTGGAAGTGGAGGATAATAGTGGGGAAATAATCGGTGATACCGGGCACGGCTGGGGCATACAAGCCGCCGCCGGCGTGAATATCCCAATTGGCGGGAAATGGAGCCTGACGCCTGGCGTAAAATTCCACGCCCTCAACCGGGATTTGGATACCGGGGCGACGGTTACCGGACTAGACCTACGCTACCTTTCCGCAAGAGTGGGCATTCGTAAAACCTTTTAATTGAAAGCAAGAATCACCCGACGGTCCTGACAAGCGCAGCTTCGTCAGGACCGCTGCTTTTTATCATTCCTTCGGTCTTTTCTGTTTTGTATTTTCCCACCTTAGAAGCAGTGCATCATGAAGGCTTATCGTATTTCCAGTCCGTTCCCAATCAGGAAGCTATTGTTCCTGATGCTGGCGCTTGCTGTTGGGGTGCAGTTAATTGTGGTGTCTTACAACCACTTTACGGGCTTTTACCCTTTGTCAGGCTGGGCGCATTTCGGCATTCGCCTGGGCCGGGGTATCCTGCTTAGCCTTATCGCCGGCAGTCTGATGGCTTTTCCTGACCTTTGGCTGATTCAGTGGCTCAACCGGTGGGTGCCGTGGAGTGCCCGGGTGCCGGAGCGCCTGTTGCTGCAATTGTTGCTGACGGTAGTTGTAGCGTTGTTGGTAGGTTTTGCTGCGACCTTCACAGCCAATGCCCTCCACCCTTACCAAAACCCACTCTCCAAGGTCTTACTCTATAATGCTCTGATTTTTTCGGTGGTCAATATCGTGCTTATGGCCATTCTGGAAGGGATGTCATCCTTTTGGGAAAACCGTGCCGCTCAGGAGCGGGCGCAGGCGCTGGAGCAGGAGCTTTCGCAAATCCGTTTTGAGGTGCTCAAGCATCAGATCAATCCACACTTTATGTTCAACAGCCTGAATGTATTGTCAGGGCTGATCGAGCAGGACAAAGCCAAAGCTCAGGACTTTATTGATGAGTTCTCCATGATTTATCGTTATGTTTTGGAAACTATCGAACAACCAGTGGTAGCCCTGAAAGAGGAGCTGCGCTTTGCTTACTCTTACCTGTCCCTGCAGCAGATGCGGTATGGGGAAGGCGTCCGGGTGGAAATGGCCGTGCCCGCAGAATACCTGGAGCAGCTTATGCCCCCATTGTCTATGCAGGTAGTACTGGAAAACGCCATCAAGCATAACATCGCTAATGCCAGTCAGCCCCTGCACATTGAGGTGTCGGTTGAAGACGGGCAATTGGTGGTAAGGAATAACTTACAGCCCAAAGTTTCGAATACTTACTCGGCAGGGCTTGGGCAGCGCAATCTGGCTAAGCGTTATCAAATGGTGAGTGCGGAGCGCCCGGCCTTCATCATGGGGTCTGATCGATATGAAGCCCGCCTGCCGCTAATCAAAATGGAAACCGGATGAAAGCAGTAATCATTGAAGACGAAGCGGTAGCCGCACAACGCCTGGAGCGGCTGCTTTTGGAAATCGCCCCGGATACAGAGATCCTGGCAACCCTGGGATCCGTAAAAAACGCTACCCAATGGCTGCGCACTCATCGCGCCGACCTGATTTTCCTTGATATTCAATTGTCGGACGGGCTAAGCTTTTCCATTTTTGAATCGGTGCCGGTTTCCACGCCGGTTATCCTGACCACGGCCTACGACCAATACGCCATCAAGGCCTTCGAGCTGAACAGTATTGCCTACCTCCTCAAGCCTATCCGCCGCACTGACCTGGAAGAGGCGTTGAATAAGTACCAGTCCCTGCGTACGGCTTTTGCGATTGATTTCAGTGCCCTGAAAGAGGCGATGCAGCCCCGGCACAATTACCGGGAGCGCTTTTTGATACAGGTGGGGGAGGTTTTTAGGAAAGTGGAAACCGCTGAGGTTGCCTATTTTTTCTCTGCCCACAAAAGCACCTTCCTTCGTACCTATGCTGGGAAGACTTATGACCTTGACCTTAGCTTAGACCGCCTGGAGCCTAATCTGGACCCCAGCCGCTTTTTCCGGATCAACCGGAAGTACATCGTCAGCATGACCGCCATCGGGCAGATGATCGCCTGGTCGCGCAGCCGCGTGAAGCTAAAACTAAATCCACCGCCCGATGAGGAACAGGATACCATCGTGAGCATCGACCGGGCGGGGGATTTTAAAGCCTGGATGGACCATTAACGCTGGTCGCGCATTTTTACCATTGTAAGAATAGTGCCGATCGCCACCGTCTCGCCGGTTTCGTCGTACACATCCACCATCCATTTGACGATGCCTTTGCGGATGTCCTCCTCGTCCCGCTTTTCCTGACGGATTTTCTCCTTACAGCTGAAGCGCACGCCAATGGTTGCGCCCGGATAAACCGGTTTGGTGAAACGGAAATCTTCAATGCCGTAATTGAGCAAAACGGGGCCTTTCCGCCCGTCCACAAACAGGCCGGCTGCTTTGGACAACAGATAGTACCCATGCGCCACCCGCCGCTCGAAGATCGTCCCTTCCAGTGAGGTCTCGTCCACATGGGCGTAAAAGTGGTCACCGCTCACATTCGCAAAGTTGACGATGTCCGCTTCGGTAACGGTATGTTTGGCGGTAATGAGCGTCTCACCGACTTCCAAATCTTCAAAATGCTGCTGGAAAGGGTGGATGGCTTTTTCTTTGTAGGCTGCACCTTTTTGGTACTGTCCCGTCACTGCCGTGATCATGGTGGGGTGCCCCTGAATGGCTGTGCGCTGCAGGTAGTGCTTCACGCCCCGTACGCCGCCCATCTCCTCTCCGCCACCGGCCCGGCCTGGCCCGCCGTGCACCAGCAGAGGCATAGGGGAGCCATGCCCGGTGCTTTCTTTGGCACTTTCTTCATTGAGGATGAGAATGCGGCCGTGGTAAGCCGCCGCGCCCATCACGTACTCGGTTGCAATGGTCTCATCAGCAGTGGCTACAGTGCTCACGAGGGAGCCCTTTCCCATATTCGCCAGCGCAATAGCCTCATCGAGCTGCTTGTAGGGCATGAGGGTGCTCACCGGCCCGAATGCCTCAATATGGTGGGCGCCCTGCTTATTGAACGGATCGTCGTTGAGTAGCAGGATGGGGGAGCAGAAGGCGCCCTTGTCCTGATCGGCGCCCATGACTTCAAAGCCGTCGGTCTGTCCGTATACGATATTGGTTTCTCCGGCCAGTTCCTGTACGCGCTGCCGCAGGGTTTCGAGTTGCTTTTTGCTGACTAGTGCCCCCATGCGCACCCCTTCCACTGTGGGGTTGCCGATGGTCGTCTTCTGCAATTGCTGGCTTAGCGCCAACTGCACATCTTCCACCAGGTTTTCCGGTACGATGATGCGCCGTATGGCCGTACACTTCTGCCCGCATTTGACCGTCATTTCCCGCCGCACCTCCTTGATGAACAGGTCGAAAGTGGGGGAGCCGGGTACCGCATCTTCGCCCAGAATAGCTGCATTCAGGCTGTCGGCTTCCATATTGAAAGTGACGGCATTTTCGATGATATTAGGCAGGGCTTTCAGCTTGCGGCCGGTGGAGGCAGAGCCCGTGAACGTGACCGTGTCCTGTTCGCTCAGAGTATCCAGAATGCCGTGGCCTTTTCCGCACACCAGCTGTACCGCGCCTTCAGGCAAAATACCCGAGGCAATGATGTCGCGTACCATAGCTTCGGTAAGGAAGGACGTAATTTCAGAGGGCTTCACCACGGCAGGCACGCCAGCCAGCAGATTGACCGAGAGCTTCTCCAGCATCCCCCAGATGGGGAAGTTGAAGGCATTGATGTGCACAGCAACGCCATGCTTAGGCACCATGATGTGATGGCCGATGAACGTCCCTTCTTTGGACAGCCCCACCGCCTCTCCATCAATATGGAAAGGCTTGTCAGGGAACTGACGGCGCAGGCTGGCGTAGGCAAATAAGGTGCCGATCCCGCCATCGATATCAATCCAGCTATCGCCCTTGGTCGCGCCCGTACGGTAGCTAAGCGGATAGTATTTTTTGCGGATGCTGTGCAGGTAGAGTGCCAGCTTTTTGAGCATCTGCCCCCGCTCGCGGAAGGTCATTTTCCGCAAATTGGGACCACCCACGTGGCGAGCGTATTGCATAATGGCGGCATAGTCGAGCCCCTCGCTCCCGCAGGTGGCAATTAGCTCACCGGTGACAGCATCGTATTGGGCAAAGCCTTCGCCCTCGTGGGGCATCCACTGGCCAAGGAGGTAGTTGTGAAGGTTGGTATTGGGCATGGTTTGGTTTTATTTGGATGTACAAACGATCGTTTGTTCGCGAATTTACGAAAAATGTGGGAAGGATAATCGTTGGCATGCTTTCCCCTTGTGCCCTAACTTATCTTGGGTTGAAATTAGGCGGTTGTGGTGAAGCCCCGCCTAATACTTGACTTAGCGTTAGGGTGGGCTTTCCCCAGCACGCCCTAACTTATTAAACATAAAAAAGCCCGCTGAATCACCTTCTTCTATTTGCTTGGAAAGGCGGTTCAACGGGCTATAGGGTTTGTATTTTCCAGGGTTATACCGGATTATCTTAGGAGGACCTGGCCAGAAGCCCGGATTCTTTTATCTGCATTTCGGATGACGTATTGGTATAACCCGGCAGAAGCGGAAGCCGGCGATGAAATTTCCTCTGTGATAGGTCCATGGGGCGCATCAATAATTTCCTGCTTCACTAATTGTCCAAGCGGGTTATAGAGGCTAATGGTCCAATTGCGGGCGTCCGCCTTTTCAAAGCTAACCTGGAAGGTACCGGTATTCGGATTTGGGAAAACACGAGTATCTATGAGGTCTTCAGGGGTAAATCCAATGGAGCTGACAATGTCTTTTATCTCATCGGTTATAGTCATCCTTGTGATTTGGCCCCCCTCCGTTCTTAGAGACAGCGCACTCTGTTTTATTCCTTTTGTGAAAAAGTTGTAGTTAGAATACGTTGTGACAGCGCCCTGCTGTAGCCCAAGAGCATCAAGCATGATCTGTGGGGCGGGCTGCCCGGCGAGGAAAAAACTATCTGTCCGTACAGTTGTCCCTTTAAGAAGCAGGGCTTCCATGCTGACTGTACCCTGGCCATCAGGGTGAGGAAGAATGAGGGTGCCGAAACCCACAACACTTTCAGTCTCTGCATAGTTGTAATTTGAGCTGGCTGGCACATGGTCAAGCCCGAAAGCAGTGACGGTCATCAAAAAATTACCTTGGATATTTATTTCAGTGCTCCAGGAGTCTTCATAATTGAGCGGGAATTTAAGGTAGTAGATGGGTTCTTCATACACATTGGTAGAGCCCAAAAAAGTGATGGTGTCATTGGGGCCCCCAGTCAGGCTTTGGGCTGGGAGGGTAAGCTGCTCAACGATCCTGCCTAATACGCTGTAGCCTTCATCGTCCAGTCTTTCATAGAAATCCACGCCTTGTTCTACCAGGTCAAGTGCAAGTCCGGTGGAAGCTTCCAGTAAGTTCGCGTCTGGGAAAACGGGGTCGGAAGCAATAGGCTCCTTCGTATAATTTGAAAGGCCCGTCAAGGCTTGCCCGCTGTAGTCCCACACCACATTGGGGCCTTCAGCCGGGATTGCTGCGCCATTGGTCTCCATAGTCCATGCGTCGACAGTTGCTCCATTAGTGGTAAGGGTGTAATCCGAACGCTCAATGGTGATTTGTGCAAAAAATGGTGAAGCGAAAAGCATGACAGAAAGGAGTAAAATTACTTGTCTCATGATCAATAGTTTAAAGATTAAGGGTTATTCAGGTTTTGAAAAAGGACGAATGCTGCCCTTTCTGAACCGTTTCGCTTCCTTATGTAGGGCAATCAAAAAAGGTCAATGGCTACAGCTGTTTTTTTTGAAAAAAAATGAGAGGGGGCGTAAATAAAAGCCCGGACGTCAATTAAACTGACGCCCGGGCTTTTGCAAACCACAAGGTAAATCTATAACATCCCTTTACTCCATCAGTACAAACCCCGCCCAAAAAAAGGGCTCCGGGTAGCGGTTCCGAAGTTCCAGCTGTGCTGCACGGAAAGCCGTTGGTATCGGCAATGCTTTAGTGAGGTAATTGAAATAAAAGGCGGTCATGAATTCCTGGGTTTGGAAATCGGGTATTTGCCAGAGAGACATAATGATGTGTTTGGCTCCAGCCAGCTTGAATGCACGCTGCAGCCCGTACACACCTTCGATGCCCCTGACTTCGCCCAGTCCGGTTTCACAGGCTGAAAGGACTACGAGCTCGGTACCGTTTAAGTTCATTTGGGCAATCTCATAGGCGGTCAGTATGCCGTCATCTCTACCGGGCGCAATAGGTTCGCCATTTTTCCAGGCGAAGTTGCCATTGGCCAGGATGAGGCCCGAGCGTATCATAGGGTGTTCCGAAGCCTGGAACTCATTACCGGTTGAAGCCTCCTCTGCCGGCGCCGGGAAAAAATAGCCATGTGTAGCAATATGCAGGATTTGAGGGGGGGCAATACCCGCGCTTAGTTTTTTGAAGGATTCCTCGGTAGCAGAATGACCGGTGAACATATCAGCTGCCATGCCGGCGTCTTCGGCTATCAGCCCAATGGTTTCGATTTCGGTTTGGGTCCAGTCGAGGTAGGCCCAGGTTTCTCCCCTGGATCGGGGTGTTGTGCGGTTGTAAGGCTGAGCTGCTTTTTTGGTGGCCGTACGCTCCGGTTTTTCGGAGGGGGGAATATCCGGCTCGTATTTAATGCCACCAAAGAGGGCAGCAGGGCCGTTTTCAGAACGCTGTTGTTGATCAAATACAAGTTGACGGGTACTACGGAGCCTGACTAAATGGTACTGTTCGGTCAGGGCTTTGTCCGGAGTGGCCGCGATAGCGCCAAAGTTCAACTGATGCAGCAGCCCATCGGGTGAAAAATAAACCGTTTTAGTGTCCTTGAGCACCGCTTTCAGAGGCGCCCATAACAGCTCATAAATGGATGGCGCCGTCGGATTGGTGCTCCAGGCGTAGATCTGGTTGATGCTTTTTATGCGCCCCTTTTCTACGGGCCTCATAAGTTGGATGAGGCTTTGTTCCTGGAAAAGGGGGACAAAAACCGGCTTCGTTTCCCCAGCCTTAATAATGAGCGCTGCATAACCCGGCGGCTCTTCCGTACGCTGTTCGAAGCGCACGAATTCTACGGCTGCTTCATTGGGCTGGAGTATTTGCTGTACTTCCTGCCAGGAGACCTGACGGTACGTTTCTCCATAACTGGCTACAGATGTGACCAACGATTTTTCAATGGCGTTGGTTTCGTCTTCCAGCGTTTGCACCCCTGTACGTGCAGCAGGTGGCTTGGCGTATTCGGCAGAGAGTCGTTGCCTGAGCTCGGAGAGCTGTTGCTGCCTGGCCGACAGGGCGGGGTCTTGTATAGAAAGTTGTTTCACCCGGCTGGCCATAGCGAGCAAATAGCCTTTATAGAAAAGAACATCATCGTATGCTTTTTCAGTGGCTTTTCCAGGTCCTGGAGCTGCCTTTTGGAGCACTGCAAAATGCTGATGCAGGTATCCGGAAAAAGTATTGGTGTAGGCCGTGAGTTCACTTTGCGAAAGGTGCTGCGCCCCACGTAAAATGATGTTGCTCTGGATGTCGCTATTTTCATGAATGTAAGTCAGCGCCCTGATATACTGGCCCGTTTTTGCCAGTAAAGAGATCAATCCATCAAGGCATGAAGTGTATTCATGAGTTTCTTTTCCGACGGCATCCTGTAGTAGGCTCAGAGCAGAAAGCAGGTTGCTTTCTGCAGCTTCATATTTGCCCTGGGCGGTTTGTAAACTGCCTAAGTTCATGAGATTGACCGCGTAGCTTGGGTGTGAGGCCCCAAGTTTTGTTTCCAACAGCTCAAGGGCTTCTGCCATCATAGGCTCTGCCTGTTCGTATTTCTCCTGTATTTCATAAAGCATAGAGAGGTTCATCATGATTGAAATCGTATACTGATGATTTTTCCCCAGTACGGGCTCCATAATGCTTAAGGCCTCTTCGGAGTATTTTTCTGCTTCGTTCAGGTTGCCAGTAGAAAAATAATAACCTGCCATATTCAGCAAGCAAAGACCATAGTCCGGGTGCGCAGGCCCAAAGTGGGCCTCTTTAATAGTCATGCACTGTTGGTACAAGGGTTTGGCTTTTTCAAAGTTGCCCATCCGGGTATAAAGGTGGGCAAGCCCTTCGGCGTTTTTAGCATAATCCAGACTGTTGTTACCTACAGCTTCTGCGGTGATGCGGAGTGATTCCAGGTAGTATTGCTCCGCCTTTTCGAACTCGTTTTTTAGTTGGTAATTGATCGCAAAATCCAGGAGACAAGCTGCGTAGGCAGGGTGCAATTTACCTACCGAAACTTCAAAGGCTTTTTTGGCGCTTAGAAAGTACCCTTCCGCTGTCAGGTACTCGCCCATCCGGTTGTGGATCATGGCCAGGTTCAATAGGTTGGAGGCATAATCCCGGTTGTTGGTAAAGCCTTTCTGCTCCCGTATTTCAAGACTTTTGAGGGAATATTTCCGGGCTTCTTCAAAGTCACTTTTTCTGAAATACAGGTAGTCGAAATCAAGCATTAGCCTGGCATAATCAATGCCATCGGTGGTGCCGGTTTCTTCAAGGACAGACTTGGCGCGGAACAGTAGTTTTTCCCCTTGCTCAAATTGCCCCATCTGTGCGTGTGCTCTTCCCAGCCCGGCAAGGTTACGCACGGTTTTGAGGTGCGCTGCCCCCAAAGCCGCCTCTCTAATGTCAAGGGATTTTTGAAAAAAGGGAATGGATTCAGAAGGGCGCTCCATGTTTAACAGGGCAAGCGCTCTGTTTTGTTGCAGGTCAGCGTACCGCAGGTCGCCTGCTCCCCAATCGGATAATACGATGGAGTCCGCTTCAATAATGGCCGTTAGCGCTTCCTCAAACTCATTGTTTTGGTACTTTTGGTCATAAATATGCAAAAGGCTGTCCAATACTGTTAAGGAGTTGTTTTGGGAATAAGCATTAGCCCCTAGGGTGAAAAGGAAGGTTAAAATGGAGATGTTTTTCATCTTTTATGGGTTGGTGGATAATCTGAATAAGGTTTTTTAAGCGCGCTCAGAAGATAATGTTTATCTACTAGAGTTCATTAATGTAGGTGTTGTAAAGACCATGGGTTAGGTTTTTGGCCAGATCAAGATATGTCCCGTTCAATAGCGGGAGAGCGCCAGGATCCTCGACCTCAGAAAGGGAACCCTCTAATTCTCTTTCTTCGTGTAGCTAAGGAGTGGTGACCTGCCTGCGTATCGATACTTCGGTCTCCGGTGGCCAGAGCCCACAGGCGACGAGACACAAGCAGGCGTGACGCAGAACTGGGCAAAAAGAGGCCACAGATTACCCGTTATTTGATACTTTACAGAGCACTAGCTTGCAATAAATGGAGTTTGTATCTATTTCAATTTTTCCACCGCACTTGCAGCGTAGCGCTTAAAAGGGTGATCCGGGGTTTCCGAAATCTTAAGGAAGGTGCGCTTTGCTTTTTCATCTTCGCCCATAAGCAGCAAAGACAGACCGCGGTACCATTCCAGTAAATCTGCTCCGAACGGCTGCCTGTTCTTGATTTGGTCAAAATAGCGGAGCGCATCGTTGCCTTCCCCGCTTTCCAAAAGGCAGTACCCCTTCAGAAAAAACAAGGTGTCATTTTCCGGCGTTTGCCTTTCCATGAATTGCAAACGGGCATAGGATTTAGAGAAATCCCGGTTTTGGAGCAATTCATGAATTGGTTGAAACCGGTCAGTAACACTCAGACTTTCCGGTGGGTAGGGGGTGTGCCAAATTGAATTGAGGATGGCTTGACGTACGCTGTCGGTTTCTTGTCCGGTGCCTCTGAGCTTTGGGGCCGGGTAGGGTAGAGGCCGTAGCGCTTCAGTGGGCTCATTGCTCGCGATAGGGCCTTGAGGGACCTCTTTTTCTTTTTTAACAGGAGGCGGCGGCGGGATGGCTTCCTCCGCTGTGCTCAAGCTGTCGGTAGCTATTGTTGAATCAGAGGAGGGCAGCTCAGCGGGGGGGCGGTTGGTTTCTTCAGACGGGTAGAATACCACCCCTAGAATAGCTGCGCCCACGAGGAGCACTGCGCCAAGCCACCAGGAAGAACGGTTCTGCTTTTCAGGTTTTGGCAGGCCGGTAAGGGCTTCTGAAATCCGGTCTTCCAGCAGCACATCTTCAATGCCTTCTGTCAAGAGGCGCAGGTCGGCTACCTGCTCAGACAGAGCGGGGTTGTCCTGCATTTTCTTTTCAAAGGCAGTTTGCTCATCGGCTTTCATTTCACCGGATAAATATTGATCAATCTCGTTTATATCCATAAGTCGAAATTTTCAAAAGGCTTTAGTGATACCTGCTTTTTGTGCCATTTCGGCTAGTTTCTTTAGGCATTGCCCTCGTTTGCTCTTCAGGGAGTTCACAGTAGAGTATGGGGTCAGATTACCGGTAACGATGTCTTTGTCTTTTAGGCGTTCAAAGTATTTGAGCAATAGCACCCTGCGGCAGTTTTCTCCTAACCGGGAGAGCAGTTCACGTACAATTGCCCGTCTTTCTTTACTGATGATGTCGCTTTCCGGGTCAGTATCTGACTGCCCGCCCATGGTTTCCTGAAGCTCCAGGGCTGTCTTTTTAGAACGTACCCGATTGGCAATCAAATTGCGGGCAACACTCTTGGTATAGGCGGCCGGATGGTAATCCTGAAGCTCAAACCGGCCTTGGCGAATGGCTTTCAATGTGATTAGAATCGAATCATTGAGGATCTCCTGAACATCTTCTTTAGCTAAACCGAACTTTTTGACCTTATGCTGAACTTCCGGTAATACTTTGGCAGCCAGTTCCTGTATAGCCGCGACATCAGCCCTGCGAAGCTGTTCAAATAAGATGCTGCTCTTGTCAGCGGCATTGATCGGGCTGCCGGAGCCCTGTCGGTCTGATTGGTTGTTCGCCAAAAGATTCAATGCGTTTTGGTTAAGAGCGTGTTGGGACTTTAGTAATCGGCCTGCAAACTACACTTTTTTGCTTATACTTCGTCCCGAAAATCCTCATTTAGCTAAGGCTAAACTCCGGTTTTCGTGCCTCGTCTAACCAAAAAAATGTTAGTTTTCGACTAGA